>JAQBPO010000062.1 GCA_028287465.1 Fibrobacterota bacterium | reverse complement strand
TACCTGGCGAAGTTCGCCGAGCAGGAAGGGCAACTCTTCCTGGGACGCTTCTACCGCAAGTACCGCGGCCTGGAGCCCAAGGAAGTCACCGAGACCTTCTTCCATTCCTTCCGCCCGGTGCCCCGCCGCCTGGCCACGGCTTTCCTCTACCTGGACCCCAAGGCGGACACGGTCCGGTTCGCCGCGTTCATGCGCGGGCAATTGGACGACTCCCTTTATCCGCAGAAGAACCTAGGCCAGCTCTACCGTACCCATTTCAAGGAGAACCTGGGCTTGGCCGACGTAGGCTACGTGGCCGGCGTGCATCCCCTGGAACTGTGGCTGGTGGGTTTCCTCCGCACCCATCCGGGCGCGAATTGGAGCCAGGTCAAGGAGGCCAGCCGTTCCCAGGTCCAGGAAACCTACCAGTGGCTGTTCAAGACGCGCCACAAGCAGGCCCAGGACTCCCGCATCCGCGGCATCATGGAACTGGAAGCCTTCGTGGAAATCCACCGGGCCTGGCAACGCGTGGGTTACCCCTTCGGATCCCTGGTGCCTTCCTATGCCACTTCCATCGGAAGCTCGGCGGACCGGCCTAACGCCTTGGCCGAACTCGTCGGGATCATCCTCAACGACGGCGTGAAGCATCCATCCGTGCTCATCGATCGATTGCGTTTCGGGGAGGGCACGCCCTATGAAACCACCTTCTCCAAGTCGGACACGTCCTCCAAGCGACTGTTGGCCCCGGAAATCTGCCGTACCCTCAAGGCTTCCCTCCTGGACATCGTGGAGAAGGGAACGGCCGTGCGCGGCTACAAGGCCTTCCCGCTCAAGGACGGCGGCTATATCCCCTTGGGAGGGAAGACCGGTACCGGCGACCAGCGTTTCGAGACATTCGGCAAAGGCGGCCAATTGCTTGAGTCCCGCACCGTGAACCGCACGGCCACCTTCGTGTTCTTCCTGGGGGATCGGTTCTTCGGCACCCTGACCGCCCACGTTCATGGCGATGAGGCCAAGGACTACGGGTTCACGAGTTCCCTTCCGGTCGCCTTGCTCAAGCTGATGGCCCCCAGCCTGATGCCCATGCTGCAACCACGGGAACAGCATGGCCGTCCCGAGGATTTCCCCATTGCGGCGGCCCTGGGCGGGGAAGGGGACCCGCTTCCCATGCCTTCGGCAATGCGCGTGCCGCACAATCCCGCCATGACCGCCGAAACCCTTTCCAAGATGCTCCTTGGGCCCGCCGTTCCGGATACCAATGCCTCGGCCCCGGGTCCGGGCCGGTGACGGTCGACCCCCAGCGTCCGGAATGGCCAGCCCACCTGCTTCAAGGAATGACTAAATTTCAGGCATGTTCCTACCCATGAGGCTGCGCATCGTTCTGGCGGTTTTGACCTGGCTTTCCGCGTCGGGCGCATTCGCCAAATCCCCCGAGGATTTCGTCGGAACCACGGCTCCGCCTCCGGCCGTTCCCGCCGCCAAGGCCCAGGCCAAGACGGCTCCGGCCCCAGCCGCGGCACCGACCGCCGCCGCGAAACCCGCCGCAACCGCGGCAAAGCCGTCTCCCGGCGCGCCGCCGGCCTCGACCGCGGCGAAACCGGTCCCCGCCAAGGTCGTGATGGACACGGCCAAACTCCATGCGACCTACCTCGACGGGGATTTCGATCAGGCCATCCGGACCATGGAAACGGCGCTTAAGAGCAAGAAAATCCCGTTGACCCATGCGGACAGCGTATTCATCTTCAAGCATCTGGGCGTCATGTACGCGGCCACCCCGGCCACCCGGGAAAAGGGCCGTTACTACATGGCCCAGTTGATCTACATCGAGCCTACCGCCAAGATCCTGGACATGTACGCGAGCGACATGATCTACCTGATCTTCCGGAACGTGCAGGAAGAGTTCGAGAACAAGAACCCCAATGTCGCCAAGGCGAAGGCCGTGCCCGCGGATACGGTCAAGCCGGTAGCCGAACCCATCGCGGCTCCGGCGCCCGCCGCTCCCGTGGCGAGCCAAGGGTCCTCGCACAAAAAGGCCTACATGATCACCGGCGGCGCCGTCGTCGCGGTGGGGACCATCGGGTTGCTCTATATCCTCCTGAACGACCCCGAGCCCACCCAGCACAAAATCGAGCTCGCGGAATAACCTTAGTCAAGAGCCTTCCTCGCCCCGCTGATTTGGGGCCTGAGAGGAAGGTCCCCTTTTTCCCGGTGAATTCCCGCATCTTTCCGCCCGTAAAACGGGTGATCTGGGCGATTGCCGCCCCGCGGGCTTTCGGGTATCATAGACGGGTCGGAGGTCTCGTGAAACGGTTTTTCCTGGAAGTGCTGAGCGGTTCGGCGGATGTCAGGAAGGTGGAGGTCCACTCCTCCATCACCCTGGGACGCAGCCATGGCAACGACCTCGCCTTCACCGGGGACGATGCCGGCATCGTTTCCGGCCGGCATGCCCTGGTCGCCCTGAAAAGCCAAAGCCTATGGCTGCGCGACCTGGACAGCACCAATGGCACCTTCGTGGGCAAGGTGCGCGTGACCGAACGGGAATTGCTCGGAGGCGAAATCATCAGCCTTGGGCCGAACGGTCCCGCCATGCGCGTGGAGGTCATGGACGTGGCCGATGAGGGCGGCAGGGATACCTTGCTGGCCAAGGCGCGCGAGACCACTTCCATGGCGGCGGTCGAAATGGGCCTGTTGGCCAAGCCCAAGTCCAAGCTCGGAGGCAACGGGAACAAGAGCCTTATCCTGGAGATGGCGAGGCGGTTGCGCAGCACCAACAGTCCGCAGGAAGTGATGCAGGGCCTGATGCGCGACCCGGAGCGGCTGGCGCGCCTGCTGCAAGGAGGCGTAATGCCGGAACGGGTGGCGGATTGGGTGGGAAGCGTGGGAAGCCGGTTGTCGAGCTCGCGCAAACGCATCCTCTGGATCGGCGGCGTGCTCGGAACGGCGGCTTTCATCGCCCTCTCCGTGCTCGGGTTCCAGAACTTCAGTTATCGTTCCAAGATAAAGAAGCAGGGCGATTTGATCAGCCAGATCCATGATCTGGAAAAGGGCCTGGACGGTTTTTCCGTCAACGGGGAGGAGCAATCCCCCGAAAGGACCAAGGTCGTTCATCAATTGCTCGCGGCGGAAAGGCAATTGTTCCAACTCCGCGAAAAGCTGAAGCTGCCCGACCGCGCGCCCACCTACCGCATGCCCTTGGGAACGGACGTCCACCAGGTATTGGAAGAGCTGGGCAAGAAAGGGTTCATCGTCCCCGAGAGCTTCATCAAGACCGTGCAGGGCCAGATCGAATACTTCACCAAGCCGGGGAACCGCGCCACCCTGGAACGTTGTTTCCGCCGCAAGCCGCGCTTTGAGGCCCTGATCCGCCAGGAGCTGGCCCGCAAGAACCTCCCTGCGGACTTCCTCTATATCGCCATGCAGGAAAGCCTGTTCGATTCCGCGGCCCAGAGCGGCAACGACGCCCGCGGCCTTTGGCAGATGGTGCCCGAGACCGCGAAGGAATTCGATCTCAAGGTGCCCGACGAATGGAGGACGGCTCCGGCGGCCTCGGACGAACGCACGCGCCCGCGCCTGGCCACCCGCGCCGCGGCGAAGTACCTGCATCTCCTGTATTCCGAGTTCGGCGATGCGGCCCTGGCCATGGCGGCCTACAATGCCGGGGCGGGGAAGATGCGCAAGACCCTGCGGCGCATCGAGGATCCCGTGAACGATCGGGATTTCTGGTACATCTATAGAATGGGGATGATGTCCCCGGAGACGCGCGAGTACGTCCCCAAGATCATCGCAATGATCCTGATAGACAGGAACCGGGCGAAGTACGGGTTCGAAAGGCCGGCCGCCGCGAAGGCGGGTGCGAAGGGCTGAGGCCCCGGTCTGTGGCTAGGGGAACCGCGGAGGCGGGGTTCCGGGCCGGAAAAACGCCGTGAGCTTGGACATGGGCAATTCCGTTTTCTCCGATTCCTGCCGAGGTTTCGCATCGTCTCCATCGTAAAAGCAGAACATTCCCGGCCTTCCCGGAAACCCCTCGTACTTGATGAAATCCTTCTGGGAGCGGACCGGTATCTGGATTCGATCGGCCAGAAGCTGGCAAAAGGTCGCATTGCCGCCGACATTGCAGGTATGGAAGCGGAGCTCCTCGATTTTCGGGACAATGGCGTTCAGCTTGTCCCCCAATTCGGATAAGGCGTTCAGCTTGATGGGGTTCCTCGGTGTCCTGCTTTTCAAGGGCGGGGCCGGCGGCAGTCCGTCGGTCATGTCCACCTCCGTGATGTTCATCCGATAGAAGAAACGGCCTTCGGCATCTTCCTTGCGGTCTTCCGGCACGAGGTTTGTCCAAGCGACGGTATTCAGGGTTCCGTCCGCGGCGCGGGTGCCGTCGTCTCCGTGACCCACGCACAGGATGACCGCCCCGCCATGGGCCAAGCGCGCCGCTTCGGAAATCGCGCGCAGGAATTCGTCGTAGTCGGATTTCACCAGGGGCAGGTCCAATGACTTGGGATCGATGGCCATTTCCACGATGACGCGCGTGGCCGGCGCCAGGGCCCGCCACTGCGGCATGAAGGTACGGATGAAGGCGAACGCCTTGTCCACTCTGCCGTTGGCGATGGGGATGACCACGACATCCCTCTTGAATGCAACGTGCAACAGGGCTACGTTCTTGTCCTTGACCTCCTTGCCCGCGATCCGCCCTTTGATGTCCAGCCGCAGATCGAAAAGCCCGCCTTCGTCCTTGTCCACCGGCAGGTCGAACGTATTGTCGACGCCGCCGAAACTCACCGTGAATACGGGCTTGCGGATGGGGTCGCTGCGGCCTTGGGAAACAATCCGGAACTTTTCGAGGTTGAACAGGGAGTCGCGGAAGTTCCCGAAAATCGTCACCAGCTCCCGTTCTTCCTTGGCTTCCTTGCCCTCCGGGGCCTCGATGACGGCTACCTCGACGTTGTCCGCGCTTACGGGCGGATTGGTGAAGACGATGTTGACCTTGTCTCCCGCTTCGGCGAGGTTGACCGCTTTCCCCTGGGAACTGAAAAACGCTGTGAATCCGGCCATGGTCATTTCTCCGGTTCGGCGGCGCCCAGGACCACCCATTTCAGGTTCGCAAGGTCCTTGGGGATGCCGGGCACACGGGTCTTGCCCCCGGCAATTTCAAGTTCATGATCCCCGGGACGGACTTCGTCCTGTTCTACGAGCCCGTTGGCATCGGTCACCTTGGAAAAGGTCTTTCCATCATTGAGTCTCAGCTTGTAAGGCGTGTCGGCGAGGGGTGTAAGGTTATTTTCCGTCACCGCGATAACGGAAATATGCAGGCTCCGGGGCGCGAGCGCCCCGCCTCCGGCATCGAAGTCCAGGGTCTCGCTCACTCCGGCGAGCCATGCGGGGTATTGGGTGGAGCCCTTCTTGGAGGTCTTGCCCGGAGGCGCCGGAACGATATCGCCGTCGAAAAAGAGGATCTCGACGCGCCGGTCGTCCGGGCTGCGCTTGCCGTCTTCGGTTTCCACGGCGGGGAAGTTCTCTCCGCAGCCATGGGTGGTGGGCGTCAGGTCCGGCGGCAGGGTGGTGCCGTCCATGGCCATGTAATCCGCGATGAGCGCCTTGCGCGTAGCGGGTCCCGCGATGCCGTCCACCTTGAGGCCTTTGGCCTGCTGGAACGCCTTCACCGCGGCCTGGGTCTCGCCGTCGTTCGCGCCTGCCGCTTCGCCCGTGAAGAACGGATTTCCGCCCTCGGGCAGGACCGAAAGCATCAACTGGATTTCCCGGGTTCCCCAGCGCTTCTCCTCCGGCTTGGCCTCCCCGAAAAAAGCCTCCCAGGCTTCCCGCTTGTCGGTCAGGTAGGCTGCCATGGCATCGGCCCGTTCCAGGGAGAGGGTGAGGTTGTAGGCATCCTGACCGGAGGTGTCCGTATGGCCGATGATGAGGAGATTGCTTCCGGGATGCGCATCGTACTGGCTCTTAACGCCGCGGATGCCTTCCATGGCGGATGGCAACAGAAAACTTTTGTTGAGATCGAAGAACATGCCGTAAAGGCGCACGCGGCTGCGGGAACGGACGACCTTGATGACCGCGGGGAGCCCGATGGGCACCTTGATCCCTTTCGCCAACTGGGCCGGCGTCGCTTTTATCTCGGTCATCGGGAGAGGAATTCCAGGATCAGGTGGTTCCCCAATCCGGCCGCGACGGCGCCTTCATAGGTGGCTGCCGCCAGGGCCGAGGGGCGGTAAAGGGTTCCGGGAACGGCGCGCCCGCTGGAATCCAAAGGGCATTGGGCAAGCAGTTCCGGGGGAAGGAGCCGCTCCGCCACATCGGGCGGTAGATGGAACCCGCTTCGCCGGATGGGTTCGCCGAAAGCCTCGATCCATTTGGGGCGATCCTGGTCCGTTACTTCGGCCAGGACGAAAAGGCGCGTATCCGTCGGGCCGATGCCGCGCGGATTGGAACGCGGGATTTCCGCCCACCGCACCGAGACTGCGGGTGCGGGAAGGCGCATTTTCGAGCCCAGTCCTGCGGTATCCTCGTGGATGCGTATTTCCATGGGCTCCTCCTTCGCTTTCGTTTCGGATTCGGGTTGCCGCCGGTTGCAGGCCGTGAGGCATATCGAACAGCCGACCACCAGGCCTAACGCCAGCCGGACGGCCGTCTTCCGGAAAGGTGGATAGGGAGATCGCGGGTAGAACATGGTCACCTCGGTTTCGTCACTTTCCGATCGCCCGGCGGTTTCCGGAAATCGGCGATGGGATCCTTGCCCGCGGAAAACTCGATGTGCCGGCGCAGGGTGGAGGTGCTGTCGAACTCCTTGCCGAGCCCGGTCAACTCGAACACGCCGTTGTCCGCATCCGGCGTACCGGTGGCGATGTCCTTGGCTCCCGGATTGAAATTGTAGCGGTCCTCGGCATGCAGGGTCATGTCGATCCTGAAAAACCGCTTGTCTTCCTTTATCTCCACGGTCACATGCGCCTCGAGCCAGATGACATGGGCGCCGATGGCCTTCTGCCAATTCTCGGTGCCGGGATAGGGATATCGTCCGTTGAATCCGCCTACGCCGATGGGGTCGGTCTGCATGGAGAAGTCGGGCTTCTTCTGCGCATCGCTGAGTTCCAACGCGGCGGCGATGGTATCTTCCAGGGCCGATTCCACCGACTTGCCGCCGGCCTTGTCCTTTTCCGCGAACTTGTCGTACTTGAAGCGGAATTCGGTTCCGGTCGCGTCCAGGAAATGGCGGTAGGTCTGGGTGGCGTCGAAGAGGTCCGGCCGCAAAATCTCCGCCGCCTCCAATTTCGCGGACCATTTCATGTAGGAAAGGCCGTCGCTGAAGGTGGCCTCCCGCATTTTGGACTTGTCCAGGTTCCCATTGCCATCGTCAAGGAACCCGTGATCCATGCGGATGTCCGGCCGGGCCGGTTTGTCCACCATTCTGAAAGGAATGAAATCGCCGTCCGCGCTAGTATCGGAATCATCCTTGCCGCGCTTCTTGTTCTGGTCCCGCGCTTCCTGGACCAGTTTGGCCACCAGGCGGTCGTCGTTGGCCGCCACAAGGATGGGCGCGTCGTCCCCTCCGGCATCGGGTTCAGGCCCGGGCTCGAGAACCTGAACCTTCTGGTTGGGCAAATCGAAGTCGAAGCCCTGGATCAATTCCGCCAGAACCAGGTCCACGGTTTCCGTGGCGGCGGCCGCCCACTTGGGATATTCCTTCGAGCCCTTTTTGGAAGTCTTGCCGGGAGGCGCCGGATCAATGTCGCCATCGAAGAAGAACACCTCCGCGCGGCGATCCTGCGGGCTCTTGGCGCCATCCTTGACTTCCGCCACCGGAAAGGATTCCCCGCATCCGTGAGCGGTCACCTTGGCATCCTTGGGTAAGGACGTCCGGTCCAAGGACATGTAGGCCTCTACCAGGGCCTTCCGCGTCATCGGTCCGGCTACCCCGTCGACGGCCAGGCCGTGGAAGGATTGGAACCGGCGGATGGCCGTTTCGGTTTCCGGGCCGGCCTTGCCGTCCGCAGGACCCACCAGGAAAGGTCCTTCCGCATCCGTTGTGCGTCGGAGCATGAACTGGATTTCCCTTGTGCCCCAGCGCTTGGGCTCCTCCTTCTCATCGAAGTGCCGGATCCAGGTTTCGGCATCGTCGGTCAGGTAGGCGGCCACCGCCTCGGCCCGCTCCAAGGAGAGCTTGAGATTGAACTCTTCCGTGCCGGACGTATCCGTATGCCCTACGATGAGGAGGTTTACGCTCGGGTTTTCCGCATGTATCTCCGTGATTCGGCGGATGCCGGGGATGGCCACAGGGAGGAGAAAGCATTTGCCGGTATCGAAGAACATCCCCGCGAACCGGAATCGACGGGAAGTCAGCAAGGTGATTTTATGGATTTCGTCGACATCGAAGGAGATACCCTCGCCGAGCTCGCCGATACCGAACCTATGTTCAATCATGACGCAGCTCCCCGGTCGAGCCCTGGCAGCGATAACAACATGTCGCCCGCCTGCGTATTGTCCGGAAAGCGGATGAGGCCCGCTTTGTCCGAATTTCCGCTTTCAATCTTGCCGTCCGGGAACCGCAACCGGAAGGGGGTATCGATCATCGGGTGGCCGTTTTCATTGGTGAGTAGGATTTCCACCGGTCTGGGGATTTTAGGGATGTCCGGGACCTTGGGAATGTCGGCATTCCGGATTGCCTGGGCCGCGTCGATGAGGGTGGAAACGTCAATCCCTTCCAAAGCCGCTTGGATTCCGTTGGGCTCAGGCGAGGCTGTTTCCCCCCCTCCCCGGCTCGCATCCGCTGCGTGGTGGATATGCTTCGGGATCAGCTTCAGGCGCGCCTCGCCGGGATGGAGATTGTCCGGAATGCGTACGAAGCCGTCCGCGTCCGATTTTCCGCGGCGTACCGTTCCGTCCGGAAGCACGACCTCATACTCGGCGTCAGCGATGGACTTGCCTGCGCCGTCGGTCAATCGGAATTCGATCGGATGCTTGGGCTTTTCCTTCCTGACCGGGGATCCCAACGGAACGGGCTCGCCCGACTCATCCATGGCCTCCAAGGGTTCCCATTCCACGGGCTCCGATTGGGTCAGCTTACCCAGGCTCTTAAGCCAGGGTTTCTCGGAGCCTGCGAGGAGGTAGTACCGGAGGGAATCGTAGAGATAGGGTCCATCGGTCTTGTAGAACCGGTTGGAGGTATCGAACCAGGAAGCGACATCGCGGCTTTGCGAACGGTAGAGGACGGCCACCGGATGGACCCGGCTCAGGTGGACGGCCTCATGCCTGGATATGGCCGTCCATCGAGTCCGATCCCGGACGATGAGCGCCGCATCCAAATGGGGCCGATCGCGAGTAAACACCCAATCTCCGTTTCAAATCCCGGTTGGCCGGCAACCCGCGGAAAAATAGCACTTTGCGGAGGTCCCGGGTGTCGCTGATCACGTGGGCCGGGGGTTCAGGTGATGGGCATCACATACCTTGGGGGAAGGCTATTCGTTATCCTCTACCCTTTCCGGCACCGCCTCCAGACCGCTCGGGTAGGAGACCGCTTTGACTTCGATCCCGCGCTTCGGGTGGCGGGCGATGAAAATCGGGGCGCTGCCTTTCCGGAAGTAAAGCCTTCCCAGGCCGGATTCACGGGAACCGGCGATCAGGGTAGGGCTTTCCCAGCCATGATCGGAATGGATCCAGTAACCCGCCGTATCATGCTGGAGGGTCCAGGGTATCCCTTCCGCATCGAACCTCAAATCCGCGTCGAGCAGGTTTTCCCTGACTTGGATGAGGCTGCGAAACGGTTTGTCCTGGGGCGAAGCCATGGCCGCCATGTCCGGAACCTTTCCCGTCCACAGGTCCAATCCACCCTTCGCATCCCTGGGGCCATGATACCGCGTCAATGCACCCCACTGAAGCGCTGCGCCTTCGATTTTGACATCCATGGCGAGCCAGTCCGAAGGCGAGCGGGGAATGATGGCGATTTCCGCGGGAAGACCGAAGTCCCCCTCCAGGGACCAGGAAAGGGTCCGGATGCGAAGGCTCCAGCCCTCCGGGGTGGCCCAAAGGAGGAGGCAATGGGTCTGGTCCACGGGAATCAATCGGATGGCTTGGGGGGCGAGGCCGGCCAGCCTGCTTGGGGAGGTCCATCGGATTCCGGATTTTCCGGAAATCACGAAGCCGTGGATCACCGGACCCTTATCGTCCTGCGATAGGATCGCTCCCGCCAGGGTGGAATCCCCATTGTCGTTTCCCGGGACGATGAGGAAGGGCACAATCTTCGCGGGCGTTGTCGAGGGCATGGGCATGGACGAGGTATGGACGGTTCCATGATCGTCGATCCTCGCGAGGAGAAGACTGTCCCCTGAAATCCAGGCGATCGCATCCGGAGGATAATCCCTTCCGGCATGGGTGGTGGCGGGAACCGGATCCGATTCGGGCCCGCAATTCCCAACGACCACCGTGGTCGAGGGATTGATCCGGTTCCGGTCGGTTTCCTTGCGGTGGTACAGGATGCGGGGAGGATTGGAACCCGCATCACGCCAGGCTATGCGGAGGAATTTCGAAACGCCCGGGTTGGAGGGGACCGCGGCATAATCCCGGATGGAGGATCCTGAAACGGAGAAATCCAACCAGGGGGATTCGAAAGCCTCCGTGGCCGAGTCGAGCCGGTACTTGAGGGCGTACCCGCCCTGCTCCAGATCGCCGAGGTAATCCTGGATCCGTAGGGAAAAGGATCGGGTTTCCGAAGCCGGCAGGGTATCTTCCCTGTCCCCCGGGATCCCCATCCAGGGCAGGTCCGAAAGGGCTTTGGGCCGGTATTCCTCGATCCGTTCGGAACCGGTGGATTTGTTTTTGAGGATCCAGGTGGCTTTATGGCCCGGGAAAACCGGGTAGGGCCCGGCTTTGGTTCCATGATTGCGGACCGAGAATACCAGGTTGATATCCTCTTGCGCGGAAAAATCGGTTCTGCCTTTTCCGAGCCGGAGGCCGACTTCGATCTTCCCGGATCCATATCGGATGGCGGGAGACGCGACCGACTTGGCCTTCATATGGATCGACTCCCGTTTCCCCTTATCGCATCCCACGCTGAGAATGGAAATCACCGATCCGAGAAGGATCCAGGGAAGGAGTTTCTTCCGGGGAAGCCGGAATGCGATCATGCCGACGGGAGCATCAGTCTTCATCGCGGTCGTCCTCGCCTTCAACCGGGATTGCGACGCCCTTGGATTCGAATCCGGTTTCCGGATTGAGCCTAAGGATTTTCGGGATGCTGCGGTTGCGGAAGAACAGGCTTTCAGAGCCGGTACCGCGGGGGCTTTCCACCGCGATGAGGGTGTCGCGCTCTTCCGCCTGCAGCCACGTTCCGTCGGCATCGCGTTCAAGGACCCAGGCTTTGGCTCCTTCCGCGAATTTCAGAACGATGCGAAGGGGACCCGGCCTGGATTGGAAGCTCCGTGTTTTCGGGACTCCGGCCGCGGTGCGGCTTTCCAGGGCATTCCAGCCATGGGTGACCAGGGACAGGGTTCCCGGTTTTCCGGGCGCGACCTCCTTGTGCAGGGCGACGCCCCAGACCATGCGGGAGCCGGTCATGCACGCGTCCAGGCTTTTGAAAACGCCCGCCGACGCCGGAATTTCCGCGAGCCGGGACAAGGGTCCGAAGCCCTTGGTATCGTCCCATTCCATCCCTTCCACCTTAAGGGAATCCGCGCCCTTCCGGATCCAGAGGGCCATGCGGCGATGGGGGGAGAAGGGGATCAGCCTGGCGGCGAGCATGTCGCCCGCGGGCAGGCGGAAAGGCTGGAGCCAGGCCGGGCCGGAGGAATCCGCCAGGGTGAATCCGGTAAAGGAATATCCCTGGCCGTCCTTTCCCATCAGGAGACCGGACAGCACCGCGTTGGAGCCGCCGGGCGCCTCGGAATAATTCAGGTTCGGGACCAGGCTCCATGCGGTCTTGGCCGGCAGGGGGAAGGTCCGGCCTTTTACGGAATCGTTTCCGGTCACCCGGGTCAGGGCCAACTGACCCTGCGCGACCCATCCGATCCATACGACCTCGGCGTCCATACCGGAAGGGGATATCGAGGACGTGGGAGCGCCGGGGGCATCGGCCGCGCCCACGACCAGGGTGCGCGGCACCAGCGGCCTCTGCTCGCCGATGAAGGAGCGCTGGAACAGGATGCGTTGCGGTTTGGCGGCGAGATCGATCCAGGCCAGGTGGAGCCTTTCGCTCGGACCGGTAGAGGATGGATTGAGGTCGATTCCGCCTACCTTGAGGCCGAGCACGGTGAAATCCATCCAATCGGATGCGAACGGGAGCCCGGGAAAATCGAAGGCGTAACGCAGGGAATACGTCCCTGCCGGTATGAATCCCAGGGGGAATCGCACGAGAAGGTTATAGACCACGCTGTCCCCGGGCCCGACCGAGGCTTCCGGATGCGGATCCGGCTCAGGGGTGCCGGGAGTGGCGGGAGGCGCATAGGCGGCCTTCTTTTCCGAACCCGTCCCTTTGTCCTTCAGGACGTATTCGGCCGGATGTTCAAGCAGGTAGGGAATGGCCGCGGGCCCGTCCCCCAGGTTCTTCAAGACGACCTTGAGATACACATCTTCCTGGGAAGAGTAGGCATCGCCATCCCGGTTCAAGGAGGCGAGGATTTCCAAATCGCCGATTCTCATGTAGGTCCGCCTTGCCGGCTGGGGAAGGGTTCGATCCTGGCGGCAGCCGGAGAATGCCAGGAGGATGCAGAGTCAGGGGATTTCAAATCGCGGCTTCATTCCATCCGCGGAGCTTCAGAAGGCATTTACCGCAATAATCCGCCGTCGTCAGACGGAGGTAGCCCATCAGGCACCAGTCTTCCGAATCGTGATTGGCCGGGAACCCGCCCGCTTCGCTGCCCAATGCCCCAGAGGTATTCTGATGCCGCAGGAACAGGGTATGCCCCATCTCGTGCATGGTATTGGTGGTCAGGTTATAGGGCATGGTCGTATTGTAGATGGCGTCCGGATAGTACACAAGGCAGCCGCGGTAGCGCACGGCCACGCCGCTGGTCGTCGCGCGCCAACTGCTGCCGCCGGCATAGGTGGGCCGATTGGGATGGTTCCAATAGGAGTAGGAATCACCGACCTCACTGCGGATGACGGTCAGGCCGGGCAGGGCGCCTCCGTTCCAATATTGGAGAAAGCGATCCAGGACGGCGGTTATCAGGGCGTTGACCGTATTCCACGTCGCCGCTACGGTCAGGTCCAGCGCCGCGCCGGCGCCCCGGTTGGCATTGTAGGCCGTGTCCGTTTCCAGCCATACCAGGAAAGGGCTATGGAAATCCTCCTTGATGAGGACGTCCAGGTTCCAATTCAAGGGATTGGCCACTCCGCGCTTCGCATACCGGATCGCTTCGAGATAGGAGTGTTCGGTCATGGTCAGAGGGGATGCGGCGCGGTGATCGGCTTCCAGGATATGGAAGGCCTTGGCGTATTCCTTCCGCATGGCATGGATGCTGATATGGCCCAGGGCGCCGGTCATGCGCGCCGCGATGGGAGGGTTGCCCGCGAATCCGGCCTGAGGCGGCTTGGTCACGATCCGGCAAAGGCGGAGGTTGCGCCATACCGTAAGCAGCCCGCCGGTGATGGTTTCGGCCGGTAGCGGTTCACGGCCGTCCGTGATCACGTGGACCTTCAGTTTGTAGCAGTCGCCGCCCATGCGGGAGGGCAACAGGACCACGCCGGCCTTGCCTTCGGCATCTGAATCCAGGGTTACGCTGAAGGCGTTGGGGCGGCCTTCCGTACCGGCTTCATAAGGGAAGCCGGGGACGGCGCCTTGGGCGATCAGGTGGCCCAGGACATCGGCGGGAATCTTCCCGCCCTTGTTCTCAAGGCAGTTGAAGCCGAAAGGCGGATGGGCTTCATGGGGCAGCTTCCTACGCACGTATTGGCGCGGGGAGCGCGTCTTTTCGGAGGTACCGGAAATGTGCGAGAGGTAGTCCTTCTGGCCCTCGGGCGGATCAAATGGCGGGATGAACTCGAAGCACACCTTTACGCCTTGGACCGGCTCGCCGGCCGGATTCCGCACCTGGGCCACGACCGGTATCCGGCTTAATCCCCGGTTCCCGTCCCACATCCGTTGTTCCGCATTGTACCGGTGGCGCGTCTGCGGATCGCCCAACTGGGTGTTTTCCCGGAAGGTGAACGATCCGGGGAAGACCAGGCGGGCCTCGGCCGTGAAATCGGTTTCCGGTTCCAGACTGCCGTCCGCCTTCCTTACCACGCAGCGCAGGCGCCGTTGGAATTCCTCCGCGAACTCCTCGTCGGTCAGGTCATGCCCGGCGGCATGGTTGGTCTCCTCGCGCAGATGCCGGGCGCAACGGCGCGTGATGGGTCCCTCGTCCCCGTCCACGGCCCCGTAGTAGAACCCGATGGCCTGCATGCGCTCCTGGCGGCCCGCCACGGTGGCGCCATCCTGGAACAAGGCGTCGAAATCGCCGTACTCGACGGACAAGGCGTAGGTGGGCGGTTCTTCATGGAGCACCACGGTATGATCGCCGCCCGTTACCGCGGGGGCCTCGACGACGGCGGCGTCGGCGGGGCGGTCGAGTACGGCTTCGTCTTCACCGGACATGTTCTATGCCTTTGTTCGGGTGATCCATTTCCTCGGCGCCGATTTCCGCGAGGCTGTCCATCCGGGCGTACAATGGATCGGGGTCGTGGGAAAACGATTCGGTCAGGATCAAGGTGTTTCCGCCGAGATGCCACCGGTATCGGTTGAAAACCTTGGAAACGAAATACCCTTTGCCGTTCTTCTCCATAATGTTCGCGACCTTTTTCCCGTTCCCAGCCGGAAAATCGACGAGGCTCGTCATCGCGACCGGAAATCCATCCCCTTGGGAGCGCTTGTAGACTTTGAGGGTCCGCATGCATTCATAGGCGCTGAAAACCCCGGTCCGCATGGCCTTGTTGAGTTCCCGGATCCGATCGCCGGAATATCGGTCCTTGCACCGCAAGGTATCCACGACCAGGGAATCGGTGGGTTCCATTTCCAGGCCCGACAGGATTGACGGCAAGGCCTGCCTGGAATCCGGTTCCTGAGTCGATTGGGGCCGGGTGAATCCGGAGGAAAGGCAAACCAACGTATACATGAGGGCCGGACGGAACAGGCTAAGGTGCTTCATCGGGCTCATGGATCTTGAACGAGTTCCCGTCCCAGAACAGGTATACGGGAATGCCCGCTTGCGAAAACAAGGAGATGACATGGCTTACGTGGGCTCCGGCTTTTGCCTTTAAATCCGGATAGGGAAGGGTATCCAACCTTTCCGAACCGACCCAACCGAATTCCTGGATCCTCGATTGCTGGCCGCAAAAATAGATCCGTTCCCATCGCACGGGACCCTGATCCTTTCGGCTCAAAAGGGTGAAAAGCCCCCAACCTCCGCACAAATCCTCATACGGGCTCGTCGTGTCGATCGTCACCTTCGAAATGGGAGCGCCGGCCACTTTCGCCGCTGAAACGGCATGGACCGCGAAGGAGGTGTCGAAGACCCCGTCCCCATTCAGATCGCCGGGCAGGGCCGGTCCGATTGAA
This sequence comes from Fibrobacterota bacterium, assembly GCA_028287465.1. Classification (GTDB taxonomy): domain Bacteria; phylum Fibrobacterota; class Fibrobacteria; order UBA11236; family UBA11236; genus Chersky-265. The sequence continues at coordinate 173,833 of JAQBPO010000062.1, read as the reverse complement.
TCGAACAAGCCGATGAGATTGGAATCAACCAGGAGGTTGATTTTATTGGAATCCTTCGCAACCAGGAAACCTTGACCGGTTGGTTCGGGCCTGGATAGGCCGCCTCGGCTTCCGGATTCTTTTTTTTGGCATGCGAGAAGCAAAATTGCGCATATGGAAAGGCAAGCAAGTCCCGGAAGTGGTGGACATCGGAAGCGTTGGAAAATGGTTTTCAAACGTCATCCCTCGGAATCGATTTGGACCTCAGTACCCTGATTTTCCAACCACCGGATTCTTTGACGAGCCAAATCAGCCCATCGCTTTCGGTCGATAGTTTTCCGATCGGAAGAAAGCCGGTTTTCCCTTCGAAGGTGGTTATCCGGGTCCAATCACAGGTTTTGAAACCCGGGGTGCAGATCGTATCCGCCGAAGCTGGAATGATTTCATTGGCTTCCAGCCGGTAAATCGGAGACATATCCGGTTTGGGTTCCGCAAAAAGGTCCGCTCCATGCCGGTCGGCGACCCCGCACCCGGATTCGGAGCAACGGGCGGAGGTGGCGGAATCGATGCAGTTATAGAATGGCGCCGTATAGGTGCTATCGACTTCCTCCTCTTTCCGCAGGCATCCTCCATTCGAGAGCAATCCGGAAACCAGGGCTCCCAGCGTATGGAGTTTCTCTTGGGTGCCATCCAATCCCCAAATCTCGATTACGCCATCCTTTCCCTTTGAATGGCCTGGGTCGAATTCGATGATGTCGGAAAAGGAGCCCAATACCTTGGCTTGGTCTCCCGAATCGAAGGCCGCCTTTATGCCATCGATGAATACGGCGATACCGGGATTGGCGCGGGAATCATCCATGAATTTCAGGGTCGTCCTGGACGGATTTACGCCATTTTCCGGATGGGGGAGCGGGGTGGCCCCATCGATCCCCTGGGATCCGGGATTGGATCTGGCTTTCGATTTCCCGCATCCCATAAGAAAACAAATGAAGATCAGACTGCACAATAATCTCATAATGCGTCTATTCCTCATCGTCTCCATCGGAGTTCCCGTAAATCGAGACTTCGATGCAATTGGTATCGGAATTGTCCCAACCCAGGTGGAGGCCGAATCCGCCGTCCAGAATCCAGGAATACCCATCCCGGTTGTATACCGATTCCGCAAGGTTGGTGTAATTCCAATCGCCTTCGTATTTGGTAGGGCTTCCTTGACCGTTCAGCAAATGCAGCAACAACGTATCCGCACGCTTGAAGTTCCGACGCGCATCCTCGCAGGTCTTGATGTTCCCGGAAACCAGGGAGTCACGGCCCGCCTGCCCTTTCAGGTAAGTGAATTCCATGGAAACGGATTTGCCCGGATCCTTCATTGTCAAGATGCGGAAACCGGATCCGGTATCGCTCTTCGAAAAAAAACCTGCTGAGAGTATCGAGTCCAGGTTGTTCTCCGTTACGGATGTGAATCCATTGCCGTGGACGGTTTTGATAAGGTCACCGAATTTCCAGGCGGAATCGGGGAAGGAATTCTCCTTACTTCCTTTTGCGGGCCGGTCATTTCCCGGATCCTGCCGGCATCCGGATAGGAAGAAGCTTGCCAGAAGAGGCAAAAAAATCCCGTATAATCGGTTCATGTTTCCAACTCATTCAAAAAGGACTCGGGATCGATATTGTCTTTCCTGCGGAAGTAGGGCGGGTTTCCCAAGTCCGAAAGTTCGCCCTTGGCGGAATTGTCATAGAGCTCGAAGTGCAGCATGCTTTGCTTGATGTTTTCCAGTTGCCCCACATGGCCGATAATCTGGCCTTTGGAAACCTTGGCGCCAACCTTGATTCCATGCGGCATGTCGGATTTGATTTCGCCGTACCGCACCGTGAATGGGCCATGATCGACCGCCACCTCATGGGTTCCGGCATAAAACGGTTTCGCGGCCACGACGATCCCGTCGGCTACCGCAAGCACTTCCGTTCCGACCGGAGCATACAAGTCGCAACCGGCGTGTTTCCTGTTTTTCACCTTTTTGCTAGACCTGTGGGAGCCGTATGAAAGCGGAGGGTTCTTGTAGCTCACCATCGGCTTATCCTTGAGCGGAAAACGATGCCCTTTCCCGCTTACCTTCTCCGCTCCTTTCGGATCCACATTCTCATCAGGGTTCTTTTCTTTCTCCTCCTGTTCCCGCTCCGCCTCTTTCAAATCCCCGAAACCGGAATGCTTCGCCTTGGGCGCCGGCCGGTTCGCCGCCGCCGCATCCGCCGTCCCCGGTTGCACGAGCTTGAGGGTATGGTTCCCAGGAGGCAGCCCCTCCGCCGTCACCTTGCCCGAATCGTCCAGCTTCCCCGTGCGCACTTCCCCGTTCGAGAGGTGGAGCTCGTAGTCCATCCGCTTCTTGGCGGCTCCTTCAGAGTCCCGCACCTGCACCGATAGCTTGTCGGAGAGCTTGAGCGGGCCGGATACGCCCACCTGTCCCCCGGAAACCGCGTAGACAAAGAAAACCGGATGGTCCATCATCGGCGGATTGCCGGCCGGAGGAAGATAGGCTTTCTTCCATTTCCATTCCCCGGAGATCTTTTCCCCCTGGACCTTGCATTCGACGGTTTCCAGCAGGCGGCGCGTCCCGCCGCACAGTTCCATGATCATGACGGTCGCGGCCTCGCCGTCGGCGAACGCATCGGCCTTGGCCGAGTACTTGACCGAATCCTTGAGACCGGCCTCCGCCTTCTCCCATTTCACATCGGCCAGGCATTTCACGATCAACTCGTAATCGCCTTTTTTGGCATAGCCTCCATGGGATGCGGCGCCGTCCATGGTGCTCATGCCGACGATGTCCCGTTTGTCCGGATCCTTGATCAGGTAGGCCACGCCCGAAAGAGGATTCCCCGCCGAGTCCGTGAACTCCACCAGGATCTCATGGCTCTCCGCCGCTTCCGAAGGTTCGCCAACGGGGAAGGCCTCGACGGCCTTAGGACCCTTGATCTTCGATGCCTGGGCCGCCGCCGCCGCGGACGCGCTCCCGGCCTGGGAACCGCTGCCCGCTTCGCCGATAAGCACGGTCATGCAACCCATGGCGGGCATGGAGGGAGGTCCCACGCATACGGAAAGATCCGAAACGCGCGCGGCGGGCTTCTTGCCCAGGAAAACGCCGGTGCTGCCCAAGGTGATGGGGCCGCCGACATGGGGGACCGGGCCCGTGCACATGGGGCAGACATGCATGTCGCCGAGGGTGGAGGCCGGCATCTTGCCGATCAGCAGGGTCGGATTCCCCAGGACGATGGTGCCGCCATGGGCGGTCGTGTCGCCCATGCGGGCCGCCGGCTTACCCATGGTGATCCTCCTTGACCCCGTACTCCAGGTTGGTGAAGGCCTTCATGGCTTCAAGGCCGCCGTAATAGGCGCATCCCCGCCAGACCATGGTGAGGCGGTCCGATTCCTTGTCGATCACCACCGTATGCAAGACCATGTCCATTTCCTCCGGACCCTGGCCCACGTCCAGCCAGGCCCGGGGGCGCACCCCTGGCAGGTTGAAGGTGAACTGGGGGATGGCCGGATCCAGATGGGCCAGTTTGATGGACTCGTCCCCCTTGAGGAAGGGGAGGGATAGGCCCTTGGAGGCGCCGTTGAAAAAGCGCGGGTTGAGCATGGGCGCCATGGACGGGGGGATGGCCGAAGGCTTGGACCCGATTTCCGGGGCCTTCTTCAGGGACTGCTTGCGTTCCGCTTCCGCCTCGGCCCAATGGTCCGGAGGCAGGCCCGCGAAGGTGAAGCGGGGATGGAAGCCCTTGCCGGTATAGCCGAAGCCCACGGGATCGGGGGCGGATTTCCATTTCCCGTATTCGCCCAGGACCAGGTTCTGGGGAGTGAGCAGCCGTTGCGGATCCTCGACATTGGGGAGCAGGAGATCCTGTACGACCTTGGGGGTATCCTTGATCACGAACCCGCGGCCCGCGGCGTTCTTCAGGTAGGTGTAGGCGATCCCCTCGGCGCTCAAGGCGTCCGAGCCCCCGTAGGCCCGGGAATAATCGATGGGCATCTCGGAGAAGGCCTCCGGTTCCGTGAAAGCGATACCGGTGAGGGTGACGAAGGCCTTGCGATTGCCGATGACGCGGATGATCTTCCGGGATTGCCCCACCTGCACGCCCACGTCGAGTTGCTTCACCGGGCGTCCGGAAGGGGCATGGGCCTTGGACAGGACGATGACGTCGGTCATGGGCTTGAAGGCGATCAGGTCCGATTCCAGCCTGACCGCGTCCGATTGCGGGTTGCCGGCCCCCCAGAAGACGTCGGCCTCCAGGAAGGGTTCCTGCTCTTCGGCCGCGAGGGCGGGTTTTCCGTTCCGCAGGGTATAGGTCCTCTTGCCCAGCACCGATAGGATCGGGGAGCCGTCCGCCGCGTTGCCCGGTATGAAATGCGAGAGCCACTCCATCAGTTGATCATCACCATGGCGCCCTTGAGGGTATTGATGGCCGAGGATTCCACATTGGTCATCACCCCGGTCATCTTGTTCTGCACGCCGGCCTTGGATTCCACGTTGACCTTGCCCTCCATCTTGAGGTTGAGCCCCTTGAGGCTGGCGTCCATGGAGGCTTCCAGGGCTATCTTCTGCTTGGCCTTGGCGTTCACGTTCATCCCGTCCAGCATCAGGTCCTGCTTGGCCTTCAGGTTCACGGCGCCCTGCTTGGCCTCGATGTTGATTTCCTTGGCCTCGATGTTGAGCGCCCCCTTGGCCTTGAATTCCAGATCCCCCTCGGTGACGATGGAGACCACGCTTCCTCCCGCGTCGATCTGGAAGACATGCTTGCCCTTGCCGTCCTGGAGGGTGAGCAGCTTCTTCTCGTCGTTCAACTGGAGGGTATGGCCCTCCTTGGTCAGCATGGCGATGGCCTTGGCCTCGTCGTCCATGACCAGCTTATGGCCGTACTTGGTCTCGACCGAGAAGACCTTCTTATCGTAATCCATCTTCATGGCATGGGCGCCGCCGGGCGTGCACAGGCGGATGTTCTTGCCTTTGTCGTCGAAGACCAGCTCGTTCCCGTCCGTGGTCTTGATGCGGATCTCCTGATGGTCCGCATCGTCGTTCAGGGTGATGACGTGCTTGCCCTTGGTGGTGATCTCGATGACCGTCTTGTCGTCCTTGTCGTCCAGGCGGATCTGGTGCCCGGAGGCGGTGCGGATGATGCTCTCGGAAGGGTTGCGCTTGTTGACCGGGGAGCCGTTGCCCGGGTTCGGCACCGTGCCCAGCATGATGGGCCGGTCCGGATCGCCGTCCTCGAAGCCCAGCACCATCTCGTTCCCGTTGTGGACCGGGAAATGCATGCCGTAATTGGGGCCCCCGTAGGGCTGGTTCATGCGGATGGGCAGGCTGGCCTGGCCGTCCTTGAGGCTGGTGAGATCGAAGGGCATCTTGGCATGGTAGCGGCCGTCGTCGTCCAGGTAGGCGTATTGGCCTTCCACGCCATCGACCCTGGCGGAGAGGATGCCGTGGATGCGTGGCTTGGGGGTGCGCAGGGCGGGCCGGTAGACCACGTCCGCGGGCATGCACTGGAAGGTGTTGGAGTAGATGCTCTTGGCCTCGTCGCTTTCGAACCCTTCGCGTTGGTCGCCGTGATGGACCACGCGCAGCAGGGTGTACTTGCCCTCGAAGGAGGTTAGCCCGCCGGAATCCCTGAGCTCGTAACGCATGCCCGCCCGGAAGGCGCGGCAGATGCCTTCCCCTTCCAGTTGCACCCTGGAGCAGGCGTGCATTTCCGCGCGCAGGTTGGCGATGCGCTCCGCCTCGGTCGTGTTCAGGGCCTGGGGCCCGTAATGATAGGCTTCGCCCTGGCCCGGCCTGGAGGCTTTCCCCAGGATGTTCACGGCAGGGGTGCGGTCATTATAGTCCTTGATCGTCACCTTGCCCGTCACCATCCGCTGGGTGCGGCGCATCCTGGAGATGTGATCCGGGAATTCCGCCTCGGAAGCGAGGTGGGACAGGCCCGCGTCGCCCATCAGGTCCACCGCCGGGGTTTCCGGGATGGGCTTGACCGCATCCACGCTGTCCGCCAGGATCAGCTTGTCGTGGTCGCCCGAATGATCGAAATAGAAGTGGATGCCTTCGTCCTCCAGCAACCGGCAGACGAAATCGAGATCGGTTTCGTTGTACTGAACGGTGTATTCGCGCTCGCGCGGGGTCCCGGTGAGCTGGAGTTCATAATGGACCGACGCGAAGTCGTTGGCATGGAGCACCTCCTCCACGATGTCCTTGATCTTCTTCTTCAGGAAGATGCGGCTCGATGTATTGTAGGAAAGGAGGCGGAATCGCGGTTCGATGACGATATCGTAGAGGTAGGTCTCATGGCCGAAGTTCCCGCCCGTGTCCGGGTATTGGTTGAACTCGGTGACGATTCCATGGTGGGAGATGGGGAAATCCTTGCCTTCCACCTTCAGGGTCGCTTCCATGCCGATCATGTCCCCGTAAGGGACTTCGCCGTCCTCGCACGTCGCCTCGATATGCAGGTGGAAGCACTCGGAGACCGCTTCGTTCAGGGTGAATTCCAGAACGCGGAATTTATCCGGGGGATGGGAACCGATCTTGAGTCCGAACTTCAGGCTTGTCGAGGAGGGCATGGTTCCCTTTCGGGCTAGGTTTTCCCATCCCCGGAACCGGCCTTTGGGGTCGGACCGGGTGCATGGTCAATAATAGTAGATTTCCCGCGCCGCCCAGTCGGTGACCGGGCTCACAAGGCGGGATAAATGACCAGGCCGGCAATACCCTCCCCGGAAGGCGGGGCGCGGGTAGCCATGCCCTCTATAGCGCGTCGATCTCGATCTCGGACCCTTCCGGGAGATCCTTGACCTTTTCGTAGACCTCGGCCATGAACTCCTGGTTCTCGAGCCACCCGAGCGGGCGCAGGTTATCCAACTCGAACTCCCCTCCCAGGATGAACGGGGTCCTGGGGGCCAGCCGCGAATCGAAAGGGATGACATCCTTTTCTTCGGACCATGCCTGGGACAAGCTCTGGCCCGTCGCGTAATCCGTGTCCTCCCCGATGAACCTGAGCCAGCCGTCGAACCCCTCCGCGAGGGTATCGAGGTTGCCGGATTCGGGATCGAAGACGACCGCTTCCGGGCCTCGCAGTCCGAACAGATGGCCGAACAGGTCCTCGGCGAAGAAGCAGACGTCCTTCAGCATGTCCCCGTACGATCCGCGCCATAAGGCCGAAGGGGCGTTGCGCACGGAAAGGTCGTGATAGGGCCGCGCGGGATCGACCCCGAACAGATGCAGGGCGCGATCGAAGGCATAGAGGCCGTTGTATTCCTTCAGGAAATCGGCATAGAACGCATCTTCCAACAGGGGTGACCAGTTCCGGTCCTGGCCGGATCCGTCATAGGGCGTGGGCAGGAAATCCGCGTCCTGGAATTCGAGGATGGCGTCGAGGGGATTCATCAAGGGTCACTCCGGAAATCGCGGTGAATGGGCTGACGGGCGATAAGACTAAATGCCAAAAGCCTGAAGTAAAATAATGCCGAAGCGGTAAAGGTAACATTCCCGGGCCGTAGCCCTGAGCGGGAGGACCGGTTCCGGCTTTCGCGCCCGTGCGGTCCACATCGGCCGTCCCCGAGGATGGGATTTGGGTTTCTTAAAGCGCGGACCGGATGGCCGCCTGCTGGCGGGGCGGTATCCGGCTCCAATCCAAAGCGGCGAGACGGGCTTGGTAATCGGGCAAGGACGCGTCGCTACCGGGTTTCTCGCCAGCCAGGCGTTTTTTCCAGGCGCGGATTTTCAACTGGGTCATCAGGGAGTCCATAATGGGGAGCGCGCAAACGGGAGTCAACCCCAGGAGCAACCCCGGCCAGCCCTCCGACCATACCGACCAGATGCTCACGGGCAGAACGGCCAGGGTCAGGTTGAAGGCCGCGGCGCGGAGGAACCGGATATCCTGCAGCAGGCTGCGCGTCCAGAAAAGCCTGCGGTGCGCGAGGATATGGCCTTCCGGCGGGGTGATGAAATCCGGATTCTCCGGCAGGTTCGCGGCCATGCTCTTCAGGGATTTCTTGAGGGAATGCGGATGATTGGACAAGGTCTGGGACAGGATGCCCATGCACAGGTTGGACGCGCCCCAAAGCGCAAGAACGCGATCCTCCCATCCGAACAGGAGCTTCTGCTCGCGATGGACGAACCAGGTCCCCAACAGGATGAGGGCAGGCAGGCCGCCCAATACCCATCCCCTCCGGAAGGCGATCGCCAGGATCAGCATCAGGACGAGGGATGCCAGGCTCGCGAGGGCGCCGAAGCGCAGGTTGCGCAGGCGATCCGTCATGGTCTTCCAGGTCAGGGCGATGGCTTCTTCCATGGGCGGGAACCGGGCCTTTCAGGCGATTCCGGGCGAAGACCGGAGGGTGAGGTAGGCCGCGGAACATTTGGCCACGGCCTCGTCGATTTCCGCCGCGGTCGTGAAGCGTCCCAGGCTGAAGCGGATGGAGGCATAGGCATCGCCGTCGGCAAGCCCAATCGCCTTCAGGACATGGCTGGGACCGGAAGCACCGCTGCTGCAAGCGGACCGGGTGGAGGCCGCGACATCATGCATGCCCCGGATCAGGGTCCGAGCGTCCGCTCCCGGGAAAAGCAGGTTGGAGGTATTCGCCAAGCGAGCCTCCCGATCCCCATTGACCCGGACTTCCGGGAACCGGGCCATCAGTTCCGCTTCGAAGCGATCCCGCAGACCGCGCGCGCGAGCGGATTCCCCATCCCGTTCCGCAAGCGCCAGACGGCATGCCTCGCCGAAACCCACGATGGCAGGCACGTTCAAGGTACCGGGACGCAGGCCGCCTTCCTGGCCGCCTCCGGCCAGGGAGGGTTCCAAAGGGATGGCGGCGGGCCCGCCGCGTACGTACAAGGCGCCGATGCCCTTGGGCCCATAGAACTTATGGGCCGAGAGGGCGGCGAAATCGAATCCTTGCGCCGCCGCGTCCAAACTGATGGATGCCAGGCCCTGGGCGGCATCGGTCAGAAAAAGGGCACCGTGGGCATGGGCCCGGGCCGCGCACTCCGCAAGGGGGAAGGTTACGCCGGTCTCATTGTTCGCGGCCATGAGGGCGAGGAGCCGGGGCTTCCGCGCGCTGAGGACCCCCTCCAAGGCTGCGGGATCGAGACGCCCCCTGGCGTCGACGCCAAGGATGTCCACCGGGACTCCACGAGCTTTCAGGGTCCCGGCCGCGCCCAGGAGCGCCTCATGCTCGACCGCGGAGAGGGCAAGACCGGAATCCGTCCCTCCGCCAACCGAAACCCCAGGTGCCCCACCCGGGTCTGGGTAACCGGACGGGTACGTATGCGGCGGGAACATCCCGTTCAGGACGATATGGATGCTTTCCGTCGCGCCGCTGGTGAATACGATTTCATGGTGTCCGGCATTGAGGAGCCCGGCCACCTGGAATCGGGCCTCTTCGACCGCATCCCGGGCGTCCCAGCCATAGGCATGGTCGCGGCTGGAGGCGTTGCCCCATTTGTCCCGGAGCCAGGGAAGCATGGCGTCGAGGACGCGGGGGTCCAGGGGGGTGGTGGCGTTATGGTCGAGGTAAAGCAATCAGGAGTTCCAATCCCTGGATTCGGCTTCCGCCGAATCCAGCCAGGTTTGGAAGTCGGGATACACTTCCTCGATCTCCGAACCTCGGTCCGCGAAATCATGGATGACCAGGACCTTATCCACGGACCCTTTTTCAAAAACGGCGACATCATCATTGTTCTGCCTGTGCGCGAATGGCACCACATTCCTTCCATACCGGTCCAGCAATCCGGACATGGTCTTGGCCACCCATTCAAACTTCATAATATGCCAAGGGGTGATGTCCACCTTGCCTTCGGAAACCATGCGGGTCAATTGCGGAGGGTAGGTGAGCCATTCCGGCCGGGCGGATTCGGGGAGGAGATAATCTGAAAATGCGTTCATGGGGACGATCCAATCAAGGACTCAATTTTGCAGACGGAGGAAACGTACCGGGCGAGCCATGGCGAGAGGTCATGCATCCGGTTGCTGCTAATTTCTCGAAAAGAATCCGAGGTCTCCATTTTCAAAGAGTATGGGTAGGACGCGTTGTCCGGTCCGTGTTCCAACCAAACCTCCCAACCGAGGGCCTCCGCCAATCCTAGGACGTCATGGGGCGGGTCTTCGCGCGGTCCAATCCGGAACTCCGGGAGCATGAGGCCTGAGGCGAGTTTGGACGCCAAGTCCTTAATATCCCCTGTGAATCGCATGCGGATCGCGGCTCTGGCCCCAAAGACAGGAATGGGTGCGTCTTTATTCATCAATATCCGCCTTGTTTTCTACGGTGTCTTTCCAAGGATGACCCGATATTTCTTCACGTGTTACATACCGGTAACGGCCATGGGAATCGAATGTAGCGTTTCGCAGCTTCCGGACGGATTCAGGGTCCGGCCATTCCGTAAAGCATTCCTCGCAAACCAAAAACCATTTCCCATCGCTTAAGGATTTGGCGATGTGGACCTCTCCCTGGTTGCAAGCGTAGCAGGTTCCGATGGTGTAGCCTGGTTCCATGACGCTACTTCGGTAAATTGAGATTATACGGGGCGTATTCATCCACGATCATATCCATCACATCGCCCAATACCGATTTATCATCTTCGCTTTCGGAAGCCTGCAAGGGTTTTCGGCTTTGAAGGAAGCTTCCAACCTGGTATTTTCTTCCTCCGTAAGGGAAGGGAGCTTTGCCTTATCCACTACAACCACCTTCCTTCTTTTTGGCCTCGGCCTCTTGGATCTTGGCGGCTTTTCCGGGAGTTAAATGTAGCCAATGCCGTTTGGCCGTGGCCAGCTTTTGGCCAAGCGCGGATGGATTTTTCCCTGGTGCCCGTGCCCTTGGGACACCGGGCTCATTGGACCGATTGAATCACCCCAGAAATGGGGGGCTGATCAGCCCAATGAAAATCCGCCTTGTACTGCAGGGGCAAAACCGGTCCGTCTCCGGACTCCCTTGATATTTCCGAAATCGTGGCATTTGCAATGTCCGGCAAATTCAGATTGAAGGAATATTCTTTTTCGCCAATGAAAATCCCGAATGCGTAAAAGGTCTCCGATCCGACCAGATATCCTGGTAGGGTTTTGCCGGAAGGGAGGGTGAAGGTCGCCAAGATGAAAAGGGTGCCATATTCGTCAGGAAGGTCTCCGTCACCTAGAATCGGATGGTACCCTTCCATGGCATCGTCCCAAGTCCAAACCGGGAAGCGCTCGAAATCCGATCGACCCAAGTCCTTTACATGAATTTTATCTGATTTTACCATGTTCTCGTATTACCCGCTCGGCGGGCTTGCGCCCGTCTGCATTTTTACAACCGTACTTGTCTGTCCGGAATAGATGGATCTTGCGATTTCACTCCCCAGCTCTCAAAATCGGTATATTTATGGCTCGCCGGTGAATGCGAAATATAGGTCGGATTCGACCGTCGCCCTTTCGCACTGAAATCGTGCGAAGATAAGGAGGATTCGTGTCTTTGTACTTCTACTCGGTACGGGAAGCGTTCGGCTGCTTTTCCAATTTTTCGCCGCATGGTTTCGAATTGAAAGGGAAATTCTGGCCGACCAGTGAGCATTACTTCCAAGCCATGAAATTCGAAGGAGCGGAACCGGAGGAAAAGATAAGAAATGCCCCATCTCCGAAAGAAGCCGCAAATCTGGGCCGAAATCGGGCGTTCACCCTTCGGCCTGATTGGGAATTGGTGAAGGACTCTATCATGCGCGAGGCGGTTCTCGAAAAGTTCCGCACCCATACGGATATCCGGACCATCCTTCTCGACACCGGAGATCAGGAAATCATCGAGAAGGCTGATCATGATTCTTACTGGGGATGCGGAAAGGACGGCGCGGGTTTGAACATGTTAGGCAAGATCCTCATGGAAATCCGTAATCGGTTACGGATGGAAACACTAAATTCAAACGGTGCTTAACCTTCTTTTTTCAGGCTCTGCAACCATTTTCTGAAGAACTCCTCCTGCTCCTCGACCGTACTCGGGTTGACATCCGGCCCTGATTCGAAAATCGAAACAAGGTCGGAAGTCTTAGCCTGTAGGCCTAGAGTCAACTTATAAGCCTTTTCGCCCGTGCCCATGCTGCGACTCATGGGAGACGGATAAACGTTCAAACTCGCGCCATACGCAACCAGCATTCTCCCATGTTTTTCCAGCTGCCTTCGTATTTCCACCAGGGCGGAAAAATAATCCTCAGCCGTACTACTGAAATCGCCATCGGAAACCTTAAGTTGAAGCATGACCGAATCGTTGTCGGATGGGGATTCTTCCCATGCCTCCAATTCAGAATCAACGGTATTTCCGGAGGGCTCTAGAATCTTCACGGGATATTTTTCTGGCATCAGCCACCTCCGAAATTCGGGTTGGGTATATATTCACCGGTCATCTTCCCCCCTTTAACGGGGTATGCGCCCTTGATCTCACCCGGCTGGATCGCTGTTGGGACGGAAACCTCTTTTTGCTCGGGAAAGGGAGAAGCCGAACCCAAGGTCTCATTCGCATTAATCCCCTTGTTGGTCTCGATTTCGTAGACGTATCCATTCTTTCCCGCAAAACCTTCGGCAATACCGATATCCTGGGAGGACGACAGATACCCTGTATCCGGTTTGTTACCTTCGCAATGCCGTAGAAGGTCCATGTTGTCGCCTTTGGATTTTAACCCTTCTTGGAACACCTTTTCGGGGTCATTGCTGGAGCGTTCCCCTCTGAATGTAGTTTCCGCAGGCTTTTCCTCTTCTCCGCACAGCCCTAGAGGGTCGATCCAATGGAGCGGATTATGCACATACTGATAGGCCGAGATTCCTCCGGTAAGCCTGGCCGGGTCCTGCGAAATGAATCTTGCTACCTTGGGATCGTAATACCGGAACCTATTGTAATGTAGTCCGGATTCCCCATCGAAATATTGGCCTTGGAACCGGAATGGGCAATCGTCCAATCGGCCTTTTCCTGCAATCGGGTTGCCCCATGGATCAAACCGGGTCGCCCATACGATTTTCCCCTTGGCGTCCAGCATTTCCCGGGGAGTACCGAGATGGTCATGGATGATTGAAAGAAGCGACCCGCCATCGATCTTGAGAAGCGGTTTGAAGCTGTGTGGGTCGAAACCCCAAGTCACGGTTTTACCGTTCTTCTCCATTTCATGGAGAAGAACGCTCTCGTCCCAGATATACCTGATTTCCTTTTCAGGGCCTTTCTTGGATGATCTCCTGCCGAGCGGGTCATAGGTATATTCCCAAAAGGTACCCTCGGCGCTCTTGAACGACCTGAGACGATCCTTAGCATCCCAGGAATACGTGCACTCCGACCGGGATCCAAACCTGTCTATGGTTGACTTCAAGACCAATCGTCCGGCGGCATCGTAGAAGTAATCGGATTCCCCCTGCCGCACCAGTCTTCCGCCAGGGCCATAAGCGAAAGTCACTTCGGAATCGGCGTTCGACCTGGTTGATTCGATATCGCCCGTTGGAGCTAGTCGAAAGGCCGTTTGTCCTTCCGCCGTCGCGAATTGTACGAGTCTCCGCGCCTCATCATGAGAGTAGGTGGATTTGCCCCAAAGCCCGTCTTCAATACTGTGAAGGAGATCGGATTCGCCGTAGGCATAATCCCGTTTTACGATGGTTAGTGGTTGCAACGGATCCATCCCTGGACCCGATATCGCCTGTTTCAACAACCGGCCGCGCGAATCATAGGCGTTCTCGAGCCGGAGTCCGCCTGGAAGCGTTCTGGCGGAAATCTGGCTCCGTTCATTTCGTTCGAAGGCGTATCGGCCAAGACCGTTCGCATCGATTCCAGCTACCAGACCGTTCTTGTCGTAGGTGTATTCGAATTCGATCCCGGCATCCGACTCCAGTCCGAGTACCTTCCCGAGGGGATCATAGCGCCTCAGAATCTTGAATCCGTCTTGGGATTCGCTTATAACGCGGCCAAGATCGTCCCGCTCGAAAACCAGGCTGCCCCAGGAATTGGCCGCGGTCGCGAGGTTGCCGTGTTTGTCATATGTAAAAACGGATGGCTCATCGCCTTCAGCGTCTTCTTCCACAATCCGGCCAAGAAGGTCATGCTTGAATGAAATCCGCTGACCCAAGCCATTGGTCTTTTCGATACATCGGCCCGAAAGGTCGTATTTGAATACCGTTTTCCTGCCGTCGAATCCCGTTTCCATGGAAACGCGTTCCGCTGCATCATAGGTGAATCGGTATGCTTCACCGATTTCATTGAAAACCGTTTCCAATCGATCAGGCTCGGTACCCCAGGTATATCGAATCGCATTTCCTGCGCCATCCTTACGTTCCAGAAGCCTTCGGCAGGTTCCGTACCTGTAATGGATAGGAGTCTCGCCGGATTTATCCATGCGGACGGCATTTCCCGCCGCATTATAGGCGTAGACGACGGATTTGCCTCCGGATGATGCGATTTTCAGCGGCCTTCCGGATAGGTCATATTCGAAGGAAGTCGTAGATCCATCAGGGTCGCGACGTAGAACGGTTCGGCCGAATTCATCGTGGATAAAGGAGGCCTTACGACCCTCCCAATCCGTGGTCTCCTCAAGGCGACCGGATTCGGCATACCGTTGCTTTCTGGTCGCTCCGTCAGGCCTTTCGATGGTGACCGCGTTGCCTGACTTGTCGTATTCCACAGTCCATTTAGATCCGGCAGGATCCGATGCACAGACAACCCGGTTGGCTTCGTCGTAGACCTTTTTCCAGCTCCCGCCGGCCGTATCGACGTATTCGACGGGCAAATGGGATGCGTTGTACTTGAATGAGGTTTCTTGCCCCAGCGCATCAATTATCTTGGAACGGTTTCCATCCCCATCGAATACGAATTCGGTTTTGTCACCCAATGGGCCGACTTTGGATATGATGCGCCCATGCTCATCATACGAGGTTTCCGTCTTTCCACCGGACGGACTCATTTCAAGGGTGACTTGGCCGGATGCAAGCCACTGATATCGAGTGGTATTGCCAATGCTGTTTTTAACCTCGGTCCATTGGATATGATCCAGGTATTTCAGCACCTTCAGATTGTAATTGTCCAACCCGCATAGACGGATGCATCGTCCCTTGTCATCATATTTGAAGGTGAGGATGCCCCCATCCTTGGCTATCTCTCGGCTTATCCTTCCTGAAGGATCGTACTCATAGCGTTCCGAAAATCCCTGCGCATCGATGGCGGCGGACAATCGCCCATTCGGGTCATAGTCATAACGGGCGAGGATCTGTTGTCTTCCATCGGGATACCGGAAGGCGACCGAAGCGATGCGCCCCCCGGTGGTGTAGGATACCGCGAGCGTCCTTTTTTCCAGTTTCTGCCTAAGACCTTTGAGCCTGCCCTGTTCATCCCAAGCCAGTTCCAGCCCATTGCCTGTCGCATCCTCAACCGACCTTAATGGCCACCATTGTCCGTTTCTTTCCGGTTGGAAATGGTATCTCGTGATACTTCCGTCTAATCCCCATTGGGTGACCCGAAGCTGGAATCCTTGGCGGGAGATCTCATGAAAGCTGCCTAAATCCCGGATCGTCCCTTGTCGCTCAACGGAATCATCCGGGTCCGGAAATTGGATGATCGACCCCGATGGGCTTTGGAAACGGTAATCCTTCCCGGAGCGGGTGAGTTTCGCGAAGCACACATTGGTCCATCCCTGTCCGAAGGGCGAGTCCATGTCCCCGGTCAGGCCAGAATGGTAGCTTCGTCCCCAGTGTAGTGTGAACCTCCCCGTAATCCGGATGTCCTGCTTGTCGAAATGGACTGCACCCGAAGCGACATTAATCGGCATGGAATTCTCGTGCTGCGTTCAACATCCGCAATCCTTCTGGCCTTCCTTAGCGGCAGCCGGCGGCGCCGTCAATTTCTCCACGCCCTTGCTCAGCCCTTTCTGGATCCCCGCCTGCGCCGCGCTCACCGCCAACGCCTTAACCAACGCCCCGATGCTGATCCCCACCATCACGTTCGAAAACCCCACCGTCATCGCATTCGGCACCACCGGGATATCGCTGCACGAAGTCGCCGCCAACGGGCAGATGAAAGCCATCGCCCCCCCGTTGATGGTCACGTTCGGGCTCCCGATTGCCGTGGATCCCTGCGCCCCCGGGAAGGGCATGGGCGGCATCAACAACTTCACCCAGGTCTGCCACTGCGTAAAAGAGGCGAAGGCCGCCATGGTGGTATTGCAGAAGGTCATGGAATCCGTAGTATCGATGCCGGTCACATCCTTGACGAAATCCTCCGCGGCCTTGGGCAAGGGCAGCAGGGAGGACAGGGCCGCGATGGCCATATTGGCGAAGATGGTGAGGCCGGCCAAGGTCAGCCCCATGGCCACGTGGGTCAGGTAACGGCCCCAATAGGACGGGTTGGTGGGCAGCACCGGGACCCCGAGGGGGATATGGGCGGAATAGCCCATGGCGCCCACGGCGCAGGCCGGGGTGCTGTTGACGAAGACGTTGACCATGGGGAACTTGGGCGTCATCCACATGAAGATGGTGCCGGCGTACGGTGCCGGCGTGGGAATGGGCGCGGGGGCGGGCGGAATGACCTGGGCGTGGATGTCCAGCCCAACGATGCCCGAACCCATGGAGACTGCTGGAAATAATGGCATGACTAATTTCCGGAATTATTCGGTCCCTACACCGAATCGGGCGTCCGGCCTTTCGATTCGGCATTGGCGCCGGTGAGTTCCCTTAAGCGTGGTTTATTTTCCATTTTATGAGACGATGACTAGTAAAAAACGTTCTTGAGCAAATCGGCGGTTAGGAGGGGATCCGAAAACCTGTCGGCATCAAGGCCAAGAGTCAGGGTCAAGCGTTTCAATCCACCTATCCATTGTTCGTCCTCTTCGGCGTGCGCGATTCGGACGGCCTTTTCCATTTGCATGAGCAATTCTTCATGCGAAACGTTTCGCAACAAATTCGTGATGACATCGATTCCCGGCCAATTCAGATCTTGGAACCACTCCAAGAGCTGAGGTATCCGGGTTGTCAATCTTGGGAATCCGATTCGGTACAGAATCTCCGCGGCTGCTTCCCATTTGGATTTTTCACTTGGGAAGAACAAGTACCCAAGCTCCTCGTCGCTCGCGGCAAGCAACTGGTTGAGCGCCGCCTCACCGGCTTGACCGCCCTTGTCGCCCTTATATGCATCTACCAATTTCAGAATGCGTTCCGAATCGCTCATGGAATCTTCCTTTAGCCGGGTTTTTTTCCGGAAATCCCTTTTAGAGTAGAAGTCAGGGGATGGAGATTGGTATAAGGGGCATTGCAGGGTGGGTCTTTTGATTGGGTTCGAATGGACGCAATTAATGGTACAAGAGTCCAACGCCCGGGATTTTATCAATCAGTTGAGCCAGGTCTTCCATGCCAACTATCAGATGCGGTTCATAGCCATTGCTTTTAAGCCCCTCAATAGTCCGTTTCAAAACCTCTTTCCATTCCGAAACGAATTCTTTTTTTGAAAGCCTGAGTTGACCGCTTGCGTTCAACTGCGCTTCCAAACCACCGACCACCGATTTCCAATCCGACTCAATCGTCAATCCCTCGCCATTCCAAATCATTTTCCAGCGGGCATGAAAGGTGTTGGATGGCCATTCCACCTCATGGGTGCCGGCCGGTTCCCGCAATAGCTTGGAAAGCAATGCAATCAGGTCCACCGCAATCACGCTGATGTCATACTTGTAGCTCAACGCAATGGGAATATGATGCCAAACCAGAAAGGCGCTCTCGGTCTCCAATGGAAATGAAGACTCGATTGCTTCATCAAGATTTTGGTCTCCATCATCGTGATGACCGGCGAATTTCGGGTTCGAAGCTTGAATCAAGAAGTCCATGTAGTCTCTCCACTATTCCATTGGGTAGCCATGAAATGTCCCGGTTCCATTGTTCCGTACCCACATTTGAGTCGCGGGAACCGTACTGCCGTCAGGCAGGTGAACGACGGAACTTGATCCCGGAGGCAAGCTAAAGGTAGCACCTTCTCCGGGCTTCAGAGTCGCAGCTTGCTCTCCTGCGTGGGCAAGATCGGCTTTGCTCCCCCACTGACCTTGAGGTATTCCCGTCTTGTTGGCCGTTGCTGGCCCTTCCTTCCATTCAATGCCGTGCTTCTTACTTCCTAAATATTTGGCTTCCGGTTTTAATGTCGCTTTGTCGGCGCAAAGGCCAAGGGGATCAATCCAATGAATAGGGTTGTGAACATACTGATAAGGTGAAATCCCCCCTTTCAGTCTTATTGGATCCTGCGAAATATATCGACCGCTACCGGGATCAAAGTACCGGTAATTATTGTAATGAAGCCCCGACTCCGAATCGAAATATTGCCCTTGATACCTGAACGGGCAGTCCTCCAGGTTTCCCGTTCCGGCAATCGGATTTCCCCACGGGTCCAAAAAAATACTCCATTCGATATTTCCATTCGCGTTCACCATTTCCCGGGGAGTGCCCAGGTGATCGCGTATCATGGAAAAGAGATTGCCTGATTGGATCTTGAAAAGCGGTTTGAATCCGCCTGGCTCGAATCCCCAGGTTTTGGTTTCCTGGCCTTCCTCTACCTCATGGACAAGAACGGCCCTGTCCCAGACGAAATGGATATTACGATTCGGCCCCTTTTTGGTGATTCTTCTTCCAAAAGGGTCGTATTCGTATTCCCAGGATTCGCCTTCCGGAGTAGTCAGTTTGCGGAGGCGGTCCTTAGCATCCCAATGGTATTGCCACTTTCCGGAAGCATTGCCATGTTTGGAATCCGATTTGGAAACCAACCTACCGGCGGCGTCATAGGCATACTGGATATCTCCATGCGTGAGCAGCATCCCGCCTGGCCCATAGGAAGACTCGCGGCGTTTTTCTCCGTTCATGACGGTGGCGACGGGGTCGCCCGATACATCCAGGTCATATTCGATCCGCATAGGTTCGCTGGCGAATTGAATCAGCCGTTGGTCGGGATTATAGCCATAACGCGCCTTCCCCCAGCGCCCATCCGTGATGGAGAGAAGCAAGTCGGAATCGTCAAAAGCATAATTACGCTCTAGCAAAGGATCTGATTTTGCCGTGCTTGATTCCGCGTCGCCCACGGCTTGACGCAATAATCTGCCTCTGGCGTCATAGGTATGTTCGAGGCGCATACCTCCCGGCAGGTTAATGGCTGTTGCTTGACTGCGAGCATTGCGCGTGAATTCGTAGGTACCCAAACCATTCGCATTCACCGATGAGATCATCCCATTGCCGTCGTAAGCATAGGAAATCCGGATTCCCGCATCGGTTTCCAAGGACATCACCTGATCAGCGGCATCGTATTTGCGGTGAAGGGCGAACCCGTTCTGCTCCTCGGTAAGTAAGCGACCGGTTGCATCCCGTTCGAAAGCCAGCTTGGCCCAGGCGTTTTCCGCAGAAATGACGTTTCCAAGGGAATCATACTGGAAAGAGGATTTTTCATTATCCGGAAGGCTCTCGCCGATCAATTGGCCGATTGCGTCCAGCTGCCAATCAACGGATTGCCCAAGAGCATTCGTCTTTCCGATGCATCGCCCGGAAAGATCGAATTTGAAGGAAATGGACCCCGTGTCGAAGCCGGTTTCCCTCATTACCCGATCATTCGCGTCATACGTAAAAGTGTAGATTTCTCCTTTTTCATTTATCACGGATTCAAGGCGGTCCGGTTCACTACCCCAGCGATATTTGGTAGGTGCGCCGGACTCCGCTTTTTTTTCGAGAAGCCTTTTGCAGGTGCCGTAGCGATATTGCACGGACATCGCGGTCGAACTCGACCAGCGGGTCATATTACCGATGGCGTCGAAATCGTAGCGATCATTCCGGCCCTGTTCATCCGCGACAAGAGTCATTCGGCCAACAAGATCATATTGAAATGCCAAGGTTGTGCCGTCCGGATCCCGGCGATGGACGATTCGCCCGAACCCATCACGGCCCAGCGTCGTTAACCGCCCCTCCCAATCCGACGATTCGATCAAATCCCCGTTGTCCGAGAACCGCCTCCGACTGATGGCGCCATCGGGTTTTTTCAATTGGACGGGATTGCCTGCCTGGTCATATTCGACGGCATACTCGTACCCCATCGGGTCCTTGGCCGAAAGGGTGCGATTCCGTTCATCATAGGTTCGCTCCCAACGCCCGCCCATCGGATCGATTTCGCACGTGATCAAATGCCGATCATTGTATTCGTAAACCGTTTCATGGCCCAGCGCATTGATAACCCTGGTCCGATTTCCGGACTCATCATACTCATAAGCGGTCTTTTCACCCATCGGCCCCGTAGTGGATCTGATGCGGAAGAACCCGTCGTATTCCGTATGCGTAAACCCGCCCGAAGGATCTATTTCCTGGATGATTTGTCCGCTCGGCAACCGTTCATACCGGCGTGTCTTCCCGTAGCTATTGGTGACTTCCGTCCATCCGGTATGGTCGAAGTATCGCAAGACTTTCAGATTGTAATTGTCCAAGCCTCCGTAACGGATGCAACGGCCTTGGTCATCGTACTTGTAGGTAAACACGGCGCCGTCTTTTTCAAGTTCGCGGAAAAGCAGGCCTTCTGCCGTATATTCGTAGCGCGTGGCGTGGCCCAGGGCGTCGAATGCGGCCGACAGTCTTCCGTTCGGGTCATATTCATAACGGCACATGATGGTTTGGCGTCCGTCCGCATGGCGGAAGGAGACGGAAGCGATTAGTCCCGTTGCGGCGTAGGCCACGGCAAGGGTCCGCTTCTCGAGCTTCTGGCGCAGGCCTTTCAGCCGGCCCTGTTCGTCCCAGGCCAACTCGATGCCTTGCCCGGTCGCGTCTTCGAGGCTCCTGAGCGGCCACCATTGTCCGTTGCGGCCCGGTTGAAAATAATACCGGGTCAACTTTCCGTTCACGGTCCAATTCGTGATGAGCAACTGCGAGCCTACCCGCGTGATTTCATGGCGGCTCTTCAGATCGCGCAACGTTCCCAGGTGATCGATGAGGTCTTGTGGGTCCGGAAACAGGACGGTACCGCCGGAAGGGGTGACAAACCTGTACTCCTTTCCCTGCCGAGTGAGCCTGGCGGAATACGGGGACGCCCAGCCCACTCCGAAGGGAGAGTCCGATTCGGTATTCACCGTGGAATGGTAATGCCGCGTCCATTTCAAGGGATAACGTCCGGGAATGGAAATCTCCTCGACGTCCTGCAGCACTGCGCCTGAGCCGATATCTATGGGCACGGTATCCTCATGGGGTTTCCGGGAATGGGCGTCATCCGGGGGGACAGCCGCACGTTTCCTCTCCTTCGCCTGCAGGAGACTTTGGCTTGGGGGACGTCAATTTGGCCACACCTTTGCTCACTCCCAGTCCCACCCCCGCCTTTGCCGCATTCACCGCCAACCCCTTAACCAATGCCCCGATGCTGATCCCGACCATCACGTTCGAGAACCCCACCGTCACCGCATTCGGCACCACCGGGATATCGCTGCAAGACGTCGCCGCCAAAGGACAGATGAAAGCCATAGCCCCGCCGTTGATGGTCACGTTGGGACTGCCCAGCGCCGTGGACCCCTGCGCCCCCGGGAAGGGCATCGGCGGCATCAACAACTTCACCCAAGTCTGCCACTGGGTAAACGAGGCGAAGGCCGCCATAGTGGTATTGCAGAAGGTCATGGAATCCGTGGTATCGATACCGGTCACGTCCTTCACGAAATCCTCCGCCGCCTTGGGCAAGGGCAGCAGGGAGGACAAGGCCGCGATGGCCATGTTGGCGAAGATGGTGAGGCCGGCCAGGGTCAGACCCATGGCCACGTGGGTCAGGTAACGGCCCCAATAGGACGGGTTGGTGGGCAGCACCGGAACCCCGAAGGGGATATGGGCGGAATAGCCCATGGCCCCCACGGCGCAGGCGGGGGTGCTGTTCACGAAGACGTTGACCATGGGGAACTTCGGGGTCATCCACATGAAGATGGTGCCCGCATAGGGCTCGGGAGTGGGGATGGGCGCCGGGGCGGGCGGGATGATCTGGGCGTGGATGTCCAGCCCAACGATGCCCGAACCCATGGAGACTGCTGGAAATAATGGCATGGCTGATTTCCGGAATTATTCGGTCCCTACACCGAATTTGGCTTCCGACCTTTCAATGCGGCATTGGCGCCGGTGAGTCCCATTAAGCGTGGTTTAGTTTCCATTTTATGAGACGATGACTAGTAAAAATCGTTCTTGAGCAAAGCGGCGGTTAGAAGGGGATCCGAAAACCAGTCGGCATCAAGGCCAAGAGTCAGGGTCAAGCGTTTCAATCCACCTATCCATTTTTCGTCCTCTTCGGCGTGGGCGATTCGGACGGCCTTTTCCATTTGCATGAGCAATTCTTCATGCGAAACGTTTCGCAACAAATTCGTGATGACATCAATTCCCGGCCAATTCAGATCTTGGAACCACTCCAAGAGCTGCGGTATCCGGGTTGTCAATTTTGGGAATCCGATTCGGTACAGAATCTCCGCGGCTGCTTCCCATTTGGATTTTTCACTTGGGAAGAACAAGTACCCAAGCTCCTCGTCGCTCGCGGCAAGCAACTGGTTGAGCGCCGCCTCGCCGGCTTGACCGCCCTTGTCGCTCTTATATGCATCTACCAATTTCAGAATGCGTTCCGCCTCGCTCATTGAATCTTCCTTTAGCCGGATGGAGACGGCCGGAAACAAAGGCATATCAGCCTCCGGCCCTTCCCAGGAACCGCGTCACTTGCAGGTTACCCGAGATCCGCCGCCGCTTGTATCTCACCCTGACTTCGGTTCCGGCCGGGATGGTCCTGAATTCTTCGGGATCCACGCCGGCTCGGGCCCCGCTCCCGTTGAGGTCCACGAGCAGCAGCCAGGTCTCGGGCACGGCGATCTTGACGGTGCGGTTCACGCCCCCGATGTTCTGCATCCGGTATTGCTCCGAGAAGGGGACATGCTCCTTCCCGACCACCTTGGCGACCGATTCCGATTCGGTCAGGAAGGCGCCGTCCGCGATCCTGTACGCGTAGTAGACCGCTCCCGCGAGCAGCATGAGCCCGGCGAAGATGAAGATGAATTTGTTCTGCTGGAAAGCGTATGTGGCCATGCGTCCCTCATTCCACCGTTAGATCGAGTTTGGTCATTTGCGGCAGCCAGTCCATGCCCGGGTAGGACACGCAGGCGCGCCAGACCAGGTCCACCTGGCGATCCTCGCCGCGGATCTGCACCGTATGCAGGAAGGCCTGGGGATCCTGGGGGCCCAGGCCCATGTCGATATGCACCTTGGGGACCTCGCCGGGCAGCTGGAATTCCAGCACGCCTTCCGGCGAAAGGTTCTCCAAGCGGATGCCTTCGTCGCCGGCCATATAGGGCAGGGTCAGGGCGGCGCCGTTGAAGTACCGGAAATCCATGCGCGGAAGGGGATGGGCCATGTAGAGCTCGCGGTTCTTCGCGTCCAGCAGGGCGGCATTGGCCTCCCGCAATTCCTTTTCCAGGGCCACGTCCCCGGGCATCACGCCCGCCAGGCTGCTCCGGGGCGGCGCGATCTTGGAGATCCAACCGAGCCCTGCGGGAAGGGGCTGCTTCTCCCAGAACTTCATTTCCATGATGCACAGCCGCTCGGCCGTCATGCGATCCTTGGGATCCTCGATATTGGGCAATTCCAGGTTGAACAGGGACTTGGGATTGGGCTTGACCACGAACCCCTTGCCCAGATGGTTGCGCGGGTAGGAGTAGGGCATCTTGGGATCGCTCCAGACGTCCACGCCCCCGTAGGCGTTCTCGCTCCGCAGCTCCATGGTGGCGAAAAGCGCCGGAGGCGTCGCGGCGATCCTGCCTCCGTCCATCCAACGGCAGATCCGGTCCCCGACCACCAGGACCTCCTTGCGGGCCTTGCCGATGACGATGGCGCAGGTCAGGTTCTGGACGGGGACGCCGCCCAGGGAATAGGCCTTGCCGTCGAAGGCCACGTCCGTCTGCAGCTTGTAGGGGATATGATCGGTTTCGAAGCGGACCGACGAGTTCATCGGATCGCCCCAATGCTTGTCGGCGGGGAACAACTTCTTGTCTTCCTTGGCGCGCGTGCACTTTCCGCCGGGGACGATATCGTAGGTGCGCTTGGTGATGAGGCTGTAGATGGGTTCGCCCGTCGGGGATTGGCCGGGCAGGAAAATCTTCTGGATGGCCATCAGTCCGACTCCGCCGCGAGCGTGGTCATCTCGGCCAGGTATTCGATGCCGGGGTAGGGGAGGGAGCCGCGCCAGACCAGGTCGACCTGGCGGTCCTCCCCGCGTACGCAGATGGTATGCAGGACCGGATCGAGATGCTTGTAGCCGTCGCCGATGTCCAGGCGCAAGCTGGGGGTCTCTCCGGGCAAAGTGAACTTGAGCATGCCCTCCGCGCTAAGGCCGCGCAGTCGGATGGTTTCGTTTCCCTTCAGGTTGGGGAAGGAGAGGCCGGGCGAGGCGCCTTGCAGAAAGCGGGTATGGAAGCCCGGCAGCTTGCTCTTGCGGGCCAGGACGATATGCTGCTTCCAAATCAACCCAAGGAATTCCTCCTTGGTCAGGGTGTCCGTATTCACGTACGGGGGGATTGAACCGGCATAGAAGGAGCGCGGATACCAGGTGCGTTGGAACCAGCCCAGGCCCTGGGGCATGGGCGCGCGCGGCCACGCTTCGGGGATGTCCAGGACGATGCCTTCGGGAACCAGGAGATCGGCCGGGTCCTCGATGTTCGGCAATTCCAGGCCGTCCACGATCTCCTTCCTGTTTTTCAGGATCAGGCCGCGGCCCATATCGTTGCGGGGATAATGGAACGGTCCGTCGGGAAGGCTCTTCTTGTCCTTGCCGCCGAAGGCGTAGTCGTAGCGGATCTCCATTTCCGTGAAAGGTTCCGGAGGCGTGAACAAGGGCGGCCGGTTGGGCTGGAAGACGCAGCGCCGGTTGCCGATGACCCGGACGATCTTGGCACCCGCGCCTTCCACCTGGATGCCCACGTCCATGGCGGTGACGGGAACGCCGCCGGTGGCCATGGCCTTTCCGATGAAGACCACGTCGGTGAGGGCCTTGAAGGGGACCAGGTCCGACTCGTATTTCACCGTGGCGGTCTGCGGGTCCCCCATATCGTAATACTCGTCGATGGGACGGAGCTTTTCGTCCTGCTCCGCCCGGGTCGCGATCCCGTTCGCCGTGAAATCATAGGTGCGCTTGACGAGCATGGAGAAGATGGGGTTCCCCTCCTCGTCCTGGCCGGGCAGGATGGCGTGCGCGACCTTGGGCTTCGGCTTTTCTCTGGTTTCGGAAGACATGGCTCAGGCCGGCTCCGTCCCGGTCAGGGATTCAGCATGACGGCGGCGCCGCCCTTGACGGTGTTGACCGCGGAGGCGTCGGACATGATGGCCGCGCCTTTGATGGTGTTCAGGGTCTTGGCCTCGGAAGTCACCGTACCGCCGGCGATGTTCACCGAACCGGTCCCGCTGACGGAGGCGTCGACGCCCTTCATGGTGACCTTGGGACCGCCGTCCACCATGACGCTGGCGGATCCGCTGATGGTGATGTCCTTGCCGTCGAGCTTGATGGTCCCGTCCATGCCCATGGTCAGGCTGCTGGCGCCCACGGTAAGCTTGATTTCCTGGCTCGCCTTAAGCTCCACCTTGCCGGAATCCCCGTTCATGGTGAGCGAGATGTTCCCGCTCCCGTCCTTCAGGGTGACGACATGGCCGCCGTCCTTCATCTCCAGGGTGTTCTTGCCGGTGGTCACCAGGGTAATGGTCGTACCCTGGTCGTCGAGCTTGAGCTCCATGCCCCCGGTGGTCTTGAAGTCGATGTTCTTGTTCTTGTCGTCCGCCGCCAAGGCGTTGCCGCCCGAGGTCTTCACGGTCCAGCCCTTGGTATCCGCGCTGTCGTCCAGGCCCATGGCGTGGCCACCGGAAGTGACGATATGGATGCCGGTCTTGCCCTGCTTGTCGTCCAAGGTGACGGAATGCCCGGAGTGGGACTTGATCATGTTCTGGGAATTGTTGCCCGCCTTGACCGGCGTGCCCTTCCCCGGATTGGGGACCGCGCCCAGGCCGATGGGCCGATCGAGATCGCCGTCCACGAAGCCCACTACGATTTCCGTATCCGTGTGCAGGGGGAAATGCATGCCGTAGCCGGCGCCCGCATAGGGTTGGGCCAGGCGGATGGCCTTGCTCGCCTTGCCGTCCTGGTCCTCGGTCCGGTCGAAGAACAGCTTCATGCGGTAGCGGCCTTCCTCGTCCAGGTAGGCGTAGGAGCCCTTCTGGCCGTCGACCTTGGCGGTGAGGATGCCCGGGGCCTTGGGCTTGGGCGTCATCAACTGGGGACGGAACTGCACGAGGGCGGGAATGGCTTCGAAACTGTTGGTGTAATGGGGGATGGGTTTGGTGGTCTTCTCCACCGTGCCGTCGTCCGCGGCCTGCACGATATCGCCGCGGTGGGTGACGCGCGTGATCATATAGTCGCCGTTGAAGCCTTCCGCACCCGCCAGTTCCAGGGTGAAGCGGTATCCCGGCCGGATGGAGCGCGCGATGCCCGTGCCCCGGTAGATCTCCCGTTCGCAGGCGAACATCTCCGTGCGGATCTGCGCCAGGCGCTTGGCCTCGTCCGTCGTCTTGACGTGATCGCCGAAATGGTAATACTCGCCGGGACCTTCCATCTCGTAATGGCCGATGACCTTGGTGTCCGGCGTCCTGTAGTTGTAGTCCTTCATGGTCGCGCGGCCGGTGACGATCTTCATGCTTTTCAGCATCGAATCGACGTATTCCCCTTTTTCCTGGTGCATGCCGGTTTCGGGGCGGAAGGGGAGCTTGGGGGTGTTGGGGACGGGTTTGACCGCGTCCTTCTTGTTGGTGATGATCATGACCTCGCGGTCGCCCTCGTGGTTCCAGAAGAAGAAGAGGCCCTCATCCTCCAGCAGGCGCTGGACGAAATCGAGATCGGATTCATTGTACTGCACGGTGAATTCGCGCTTGGCGTAGTCCTGGCCCTTCACCTCGAACTGGGCATCGAACTTGAAATCCGTGTCCTTGTAGTAATAGGCCCCCAGCACTTCCTCGACTATCTCGAGGACCGTCTTGTTCTGGAAGATCCGGCTCTGGATCATATAGGAGGCGATCCTATAGCGCGGCTCGAGGATGAACTCGTAGGTGGAGTTGAGCATGACCGTGCCGTCGCTATCCGGAACCTGGGTGAAGCTCGTGATGTTGCCGTAGTGCTTGATCTCGTATTCCCCCCCGCCCACGGTCAGGGTTGCGGCCACGCCGATGGCATCGTCGAACTTGACGTCGATGTCGAAAGCCACGGCCCGGATGGTGAAGGAGAAGCATTCGGAAAGCGCTTCCCGACCGATGAAGTCGATCACCCGGAAGGTATCCAGGGGAAAGGCGCCTACTTGAAGGGTGAAAATCGATGTATCCGCTGAAGCCATGGTTTCCCTCGGGCATTAGACCGTGGTTGGGGCACGTCGTGCCGAAAATCCGTATTACACTAAAAGAAAGCCAAAAACGCGGTCAGGCGTTGTGATAGGGGTCACATGGGAAAGGGCCGGACAGGGTCTCCCCGAACCGGCCTTTCCCAAAATGCGATCACGGCCTCCTCGGGTCGAATCCCGCCAGCCTGGCAGGCCGCCATCCCATCGGATGGGCGGCCGAAGTCTCCGGTTATTACCCGGCCTCTTCCGCAGTCGCGGCCTTGGTACGATCCAGGATCATGGCCTCGTCTTCCGATTCGGTTTCGCCCGCCTCCGCGGACTCGCCGTCCTGGGAGGATTCGGGCATCTGGAAGTCGCCCACGGAGAAGCTGCACTGGAATCCGGTCTTCTCGTCCGAAGCGAGGAAGAGATGGGTGAACACCTTGTCCTCGGCCATGTGGATGAGGATGTTCTTGGAAATCTCCGGCATCAGCTTCTGATCGATGATGGTGTCGATATTGCGCGCGCCGCTTTGGGAGGTGGTGCAGAGCATGACGATGTCCCGGACCACTTCCGGGGCCACGGCGAAGGCCAGCCTGTGCTTTTCCATCAGGCGCTTGCCCAGCTTCATCAGCTTGAGGAAGACGATGCGCTTCAGGACCTCGGAGTCAAGGGGCAGGAAAGGGATCACCTTGCAGCGCGCCAACAGGGCCGGGGCGAAATGATCGGTCAGCTCCTGCAGGATGCCTTCGCGGATATCGTCCAGGGTATAGGCATTG
This sequence comes from Fibrobacterota bacterium, assembly GCA_028287465.1. GTDB lineage: Bacteria > Fibrobacterota > Fibrobacteria > UBA11236 > UBA11236 > Chersky-265. The sequence goes on along the minus strand of JAQBPO010000062.1, from coordinate 145,713 downwards.
CCGTCGTTGGCCATGCGGGTGATGGTGTCCAGACCCAGGTTGCTGGTCATGATGATGACGGTATTGCGGAAGTTGATGTCGCGGCCTTCGCCGTCCCGCAGGGTTCCCTTGTCGAACACCTGGTAGAACATGTTGAGCACGTCCTTGTGGGCCTTTTCCACCTCGTCCAGGATGACCACGGTATAGGGGCGCTTGCGCACGCCTTCCGTGAGCACGCCGCCGTCCCCGTAGCCTACGTAACCGGCGCTGGCGCCCTTCAGCTGGGTGATGGACATGCTGTCCTGATATTCCGACATGTTGATCGTGACCACGAACTTCTCGCCGCCGAAGAGCACGTCCGAGATGGTGCGCGCGACCTCGGTCTTGCCCACGCCGGAGGGGCCGGTGATGAGGAATACGCCCATGGGCGCTTCCGGATTGCCGAGGCCGAGCTTGGCGCTGCGCAGGGTGGACGCTATCTCCTGGACGCCCCCTTCCTGGCCCACCACCTTCTCGTTGATGGTCTTCTCCAGGTCGATCAGGGCCTGGGCCTCGTTCTTGAGCATGCTGCCGGCGGGGATGCCGGTCCATTCCGCGATGATCTGGGCGATCACTTCGCGGGAGACGTGGGCGTGGACCATGGGGGATTCGCCCTGGGTGGCTTCGAGGGCCTTCCATTTCAAGTCCATTTCGGCGCGGAGGGCGGCCACTTCTTCCGGCTTGAGGGCGACGGGTTCAATCGAGGCCTCTCCCTTGGGATCGGCAGGCTTGGCATCCTTCGACTTCGCGCCCTTGGCATCCTTGGCCGGCGGGGACAGCTTGTCCTGGATGGCGATGATTTCCTTCACGGCTTCCAGTTCGGCCTTCCACTTGGTCTCAACCTCGGCGGCCTGGGCGGTGACGGCTTCCAGGCTCTCGCGGCATTTTCCCAGGATTTCCCTGTCTGAGAGGACGCCTGTGGACTCATCCTTTTCCAGGGCGGCGATTTCGATCTTCAGGTTCTCGACGGCCTGGTCCAGGTTGACCAGGACCGGGGGCTTGGCGGTCAGGCCCATCTTCACGCGCGCGGCGGCGGTGTCGAGCAGATCCACGGCCTTGTCCGGCAGCTGGCGGCCGGCGATGTACTTGTGGGACAGCTCGCAGGCGGCCTTGATGCCCTCATAGGTGATCTTCACGCCGTGGAACTTCTCGTAGTTGACGCGGAGACCGCGCAACATGATGGCGGCGGTCTCGGGATCCGGTTCCTCGACCTTGACCATCTGGAAGCGGCGGGCCATGGCCGGATCCTTTTCGAAATACTTGCGGAACTCGGTCAAGGTGGTGGCGCCCATGATCTTGAGCTCGCCGCGCGCCATTTCCGGCTTCAGCAGGTTGGCCGCGTCGTTCTGGCCGGCTTCGCCGCCCGCGCCGATGATGGTATGGGTCTCGTCGATGAAGAGGATGACGGGAGTGACGGAGGACTTGACCTCCTTGATGACGCCCTTGAGGCGGTTCTCGAACTCGCCGCGCACGCCCGCGCCGGCGGCCATCAGGCCCATGTCCAGCCCGCGGATTTCCACGTTCTTGAGGATGTCCGGGACCTGACCTTGGGCGATGCGCAGGGCAAGGCCTTCGATCACGGCCGTCTTGCCCACGCCCGCTTCGCCCACCATGATGGGGTTGTTCTTGCGGCGGCGGGAAAGGATGTCGATGACCATGCGGATCTCGTTGTCGCGCCCGAAGATGGGGTCGACCTTGCCCTTGCGGGCCATCTCGGTGAAGTTGACCGTGAAGCGCTGGAGGTTGGAGCCTTCCGCGGGAGCGCCGTCCTCGCCGCGCGCGCCGGCCTCGGGCGCCTCTTCCGTCTCCTTGGAATGGGAGGTGATCTCGCCGAACTTGGACAGGAGGGTTTCCGTATTGATCATGGCGAGCTGATCGGAAAGGCCGCGGGAGATGGAGCCCGCCATTTTCTTGAGGGCCAGGACCATGCCCGCCGTGCGGATGCTCGCCTGTCCCAGATTCAGGGAGGACTCAGCCCATGCCGCTTCCAGCAGGTTCATGAAGGTGGGCGAAAAGACCGGACGGCCGGTATTGCCCATGCGCAATTCCTTAAGTTCCTGCTGCAGGGCGGTCTTGAAAAGGCCCTCGTTGATCTTGAAGGTCGCGAGGATGTAGGAGAGATCGCCCTTGCCCTCTTCCAACGCCTGCAAGAGCAGGTGGCTATGGGTGATTTCGTAATGGGAGCGGTTCACGGCGGACCCGACCGCGCCTTCGAGCAGGCTCTTGGTGTACTTGTTCAGCTTTTCGAGGATGGCGCGGGGGGAATTGGAAATCATGCGGTGCTCCAAGGGTTTTACGGCACTTTGCTGGCCCCCAAAAGTTAAAAAAAGCCGGTTCTTCCGCGAGGAACCGGCCCGGAAAACTCCCGTTCTTTTTTAAATTTGAAACTGAAAGGGCCGTTCCCAAACATGATTCCCCTCACGGAATGATGTTACCTCGGGCGGCGCCGCGCATGTCTAGACCGGGAAAGGGCCCTGCCCAGCTTAAATTCGGCCGCTACAATGCCCTGACCAAACTCGGCCAGGGGGCCATGGCGACCGTTTACCTGGCCGAGGATCCCGCCCTGAACCGCATGGTGGCCATCAAGGTCATCCACTCCCACCTCTCCGGCAACGCCAATCTCCTGGATCGGTTCACGGTCGAAGCCAAGACCGCGGCCAGCCTGCGCAATCCCAACATCGTCGAGATCTTCGACTATGGCCTGGAAGACGATGCCCAGTACCTGGTGATGGAATACATCGACGGGCCCAACCTGCAGTTCGTCTTGAACCTGCTGGGCGGGCAGCCCATGTCGCCGGAAGTCTCGGCCGCCGTCATCTGCCAGGCGGCGGACGGCCTCATCACGGCGGAGAAGTTCGGCGTGGTGCATCGGGACATCAAGCCCGAGAACATGATGTTCAAGGCGGACGGCGTCCTCAAGATCGCCGATTTCGGCATCGCCCATATCAGCGAGCAGAACCTGACCCAGACGGGCAGCATCCTGGGCTCCCCCAACTTCATGTCCCCGGAGCAGATCGAAGGTAAGAAACCGAGCCATCTCACCGACATGTTCTCCCTGGGAGCGGTGTTCTATTACTGCCTGACGGGACGCAAGCCTTTCTCCGGCGCGAACATCCCCACCATCATGCGGCATATCTGCGATTTGCCCCATGCTCCCGTCAGTTCCATCATCCCGGACGCCGATCCGTTCCTGGAAAACCTGGTGGATACCTTGCTTCAGAAGGAACCGGCCAATCGCGGCAAGGGCGCGCGCTGGCTGTCCCTCCAATTGCGCAGCTATCTGAACCAGAAGGGCCTGCTCGATCTGACGGAAGCCACCCGCGACCTGTTGGACAAGACCGGGAACATGGCGGGAAACCAGACCGTGGTGGATCTGACCCCGGCTCCCGGACCCGATGAGGCCCTAACCGGAAAGGCCCCCCTCAAGCCCGGCATGAAGGTGGAGCGCGGCAAGTCCGGCGCGTCCGCCAAGCCCGGAACCGGCATCCGGCCGGGAACGGGCGTCAGGCCCGGCACCGGAGTGCGTCAGGGTTCCGGTTCCGGAGTACGGCCAGGCACTTGGCAGCCCGGCCCCCCGAACGGGGATGACAATGATTTCAGCGGGAATCGCACCGGGGCAACGGACGGCAAGAAGAACGCCTTCATGTGGATCGGGGCGGGAGTCGTGGCCGTCGCCTTGCTCGCCGCCGCCTTGTTCGTGGTCCTGGGGAACGGTACGCCCAAGCAGGCCGAAGTCAAGCAGCAACCCGTCCGCAATACCAATGTGATATCCGTGTCGCTCCAACCGGGTTCCATGGAATTGCAGGCCGGCCAGAAGCGCCGGTTCATCGTCGAAATCCAGCCTCAGGAAGCGCCCGCGAACGTCCGCTGGGAAAGCGAAGATCCTACCGTCGCATCCGTCCAGGACGGCGAGGTCTGGGCCCAGAAAACCGGCCAGACCCATATCCGCGCGATATCCCTGCAGGACGGGTCCAAGCAAGGAACGGCCGAGGTGATCGTATCAGGGCCGCCTGTCGTCGTGCAGCCGCAGCCCATCAAGGATCCCGTTGTCAAACAGCCTAGGGTCGACAGAATCCCCCCTAATCCGAAGGGGAATAAAACCCCGGTCGATGAGCCCGGCAATGAGGAGTCCGCCGCGAAATTCGTGGGTGGCAATGGCGGCGATGGGCCCGCCGCGAAAGCCCCATCCAACAAGACCCTGCTGACCATCACCTCCGCGCCGCCCTTCGCCGAAGTGATCGTGGACGGCCGGTTCATGGGCACGACCCCGGTCAAGGACAAGGAATTGAATCCAGGCCGGCATAAGCTGCAAATCACCCATCGCAGCTTCCCGCCCATCGATACGGTCGTAAACCTGGGCCCAGGGGAAAAGTCCCTCCGGTTCCGGCTCTTCAAATAGGTCGCGCGGGTCCCGCCGCCGTTTCCCCTTCCGCATCCCCGTCCTTTAATCGCCCGGAAAAAAACGGCCCCTCCGGCCAAAGACCGGAGGGGCGCGTTTAGATAGGGAAGGGTAACCGGGCGGTTACTTCTTCTTGCCCTTGCCTTTTTTCGCCGAGACTTTTGCCGCGGGCTTGGCCTTGGCTTTGGCCTTGGGAGCTTTCTTGGCGGGCTTGGCCTTGGCTGCGACCTTCTTGGTCGCTACGGCCTTCTTGGCGGGCTTAGCCTTGGCCTTGGCCTTGGCCTTCGGAGCGGCCTTCTTCTTGGTGGCGACCGGCTTGGCGGCCGCCTTTTTGGAAGCGGGTTTGGCCTTGGCTGCGGTCTTTTTAGTCGTTACGGGCTTGGCGGCGGCCTTCTTGGTCGCTGCGGGCTTGGCCTTGGCGGCCACCTTCTTGGTAGCAGCGGGTTTGGCTGCAGGCTTGGCCTTGGGAGCGCTTTTCCTGGCCGCCGGTTTCTTGGCGGCGGAAGCGGCGGTGGTGGCGGGCAGGGAATCGCTGGGCGAGTCCGAGGTCTGGGCATCATCGTCCAAATCCCACAGGTCGTCTTCGTCCTTTTCAGCCGACGGAGCGGGAACGCTGGCCGGGGCCTCATCGCGGTCGAATTCATCGTCTTCGATGTTCTCGGCGGGAACGGTGCTGGGGTTGGGGTACTTGTCGTCTTGCGTATCGTCCAGGTGTTCGGTCATCACATGGTCTCCTTGGTTGGAAGAATCGAAGCAATGGAAGTAACCAGAATATAATCGAATTTTACACTAGTAAGGATCGAATTCCGCCATCGGCCCCGGTTTTCCGGGGGAAAAACGGATCACGACTTCGATACCAACTCGGCCTTTATGGAGCCCACGGGGATCTTGCTTTGCATCTTCACGGGGGTATGGAACTCGTCGTCCGTGACCCAGATGGTCAGTTTGCCCTTGGCCTTGAACAGTCCGTCCCCTTTGAGGACGGGCTCCACCACCAAGGTATTGAATTTGCCGGCCGGGACCGTGATGGTCTCCCGCCCGTGGCACAGGACCTTCAGGTTGTACTTCTTTTTGCCTGAAACCGCGGCCAAATCGAGGGTATCCCCGGGCCGGATCTTCTGGGTGCGGATGAAGTAGAAGGCGGAGAGAACGTCATGGGTGAAGGGCTCGATGGCCAGGGTCGTATCCTGGGTTTTGAGGACATGAGCCTGCTGATCGTACCTGGCGGAGATGGCAGCGTGGTAATTGCCCTCGTGCAGATGCTTGTCGAAGCGGTTGGGATAGATGCCACGGGAGTCAATGACGGAGGAGACCGTATCGCGGACGGGATAGATGCTTTGGAAGAAACCATTGCACCAGGCCAGGGACTGGATTTTCCATTCGGTCGGGACTTCCGTGGGAAGCAGCTCCAAGGTGGCCCTGCCTGCGGTTATCCAGCGGAAGCTCCATCCTCCCCAAATCACGTCGAACAACAGTTTTTCCGGCACTTTCAGCGCTTTTTGCCCCAGATTCCGCAGGGCCGGAACCGTATCGATGGGGACCGGAACCGGCGCAGGAATGGTGGCCACGCCTGGGGCGGGGGATTTGATCGGCTTGGGAACGGAACCGGCAGCCGGTTTGGAAGCGGAACCGCTCTTAGCGGCGGAACCGTTCTTAGCAGCGGAACCGGGCTTCACGACGGCGACCGCAGGTTCGGCGTCGACGGGAGCGGGCATGGCGAACCATGCGGCGAGAAGGACCAGGACCAGGACCCGGCCTAAGGCGCCGGGCTCGGGGGAAGGGGAAAGGCGCATGGCCCCTAAGTTACCAATCTGGCGAGGCCTTTTTTCGCAATATCGGTGCGAAATTGCGCGCCGGGGAAGGTCACCATCTCCACTCCCGCATAGGCGGCCTGAATGGCATCGGGAAGGGTGGCGCCCTGTCCGACCATGCCCAGGACCCGGCCTCCGGCCGTAACGAGTTTGCCTTGCATGCGCTTTGTACCGGCGTGGATGGCATGGGAATGGGTCAGGGATTGCACGGACTCCAACCCGGTAATGGGGATGCCGGTTTCATACGGACCAGGGTAACCTTTGGAAGCCATGACCACCACGGCGCCCCATTCCTTGGGAGGGGCCACCTTCATGTCCCCAAGGCGCCCGTCCAGGGAGGCCAGGATCAATTCCAGGAAGTCCTCCTGGAGGATGGGAAGGACCACCTGGGTTTCCGGATCCCCCAAGCGGCAATTGAACTCGACCACCTTGGGACCCTTGGCCGTGATCATGAGACCCACGTACAGGATGCCCTTGTAGGGTATCCCTTCCCGGCGCATGCCTTCCAGGGTGGGGGCGATGATGGTGCGCGAGGCCTCTTCCAACAGTTCCGGCGTCATGAGGGGCGCAGGAGCATAGGCGCCCATGCCGCCGGTATTGGGCCCGGTATCCCCGTCGCCGATGCGCTTGTGATCCTGCGCGGTCGGCAACAGGACGAAGGCCTCTCCATCGGTAAGGGCGAACACGGAAGCTTCTTCGCCCTCCATGAATTCCTCCATCACCACTTCCGATCCGGCCAGGCCGAACATGGCCTTGGGGCCGAGCATGGACTGCAAGGCGCTTTCCGCCTCGGGGAGGGTCATGCAGACCACGGCGCCCTTGCCGCCCGCCAACCCGCTGGCCTTGATGACGATGGGAGCGCCCACTTCGCGCAGGTGGGCCTTGGCCGGCTCCAGGGCGCGGAAGGTCCGGTACATTGCGGTGGGGATCCCGTGCCGGCCCATGAAATCCTTGGCGAAGGCCTTGCTTCCCTCCAAGGCCGCGGCCGCGCGGTCCGGTCCGAAGATGCGCAACCCGTTCGCCTCGAACAGGTCCACGATACCGCCCACGAGGGGCTGCTCCGGTCCGACTATGGTGACGTCGACCTTTTGGACCTGGGCCAAGGTGAGGAGGCCGCGGAAGTCGTCCGGGGAAACCGAGAAGCAGGAACCCAGATCTTCCATGCCGGGATTGCCGGGGGCGAAGATGAGGGTGGGCTTCTTGGGGGAGGAGGCGAGTTTACGGCCGATGGCGTGCTCTCTGCCGCCGTTTCCGATAATCAGTACTTTCATAGGGCTTCAATTTAGTAATCCGGGATATGCCGGATGCGCCCAATGTGTCCACCCTTCCTTTCCAGGGCCATGGCCAGGGGCCTCAGGGTCGGATGACCCGCTGCACGGCCCCCCTGGGAATCCGTTCCAGGCCACTTTCATGCCAGGACCCGGGCATGGATCCGGTTCCCGATCCGATTTGGCCGAGATAGGCTCCGTTCACGCCGAGGATCGCAAGGGAGGATCCCTCCGATCGCCCTTTCCAACGGATGGCCGGACGGGTCAGGTTTACGGGAGGCATGGAAGGAAGCCCGGTGAAATAGCCGGCGAAGGTCTGCCCGAATTTATACCCCTGAGGCGCATCCCAATTGACGGACCAGGTCATGATGCCGCGCAGCCCTGGGTACCCGCCGGGTTTACGCAAGACATAGGAACCCCCGAAGGATTTCCCCTTGGTCAGGTAATCCAGGGCCTTCAGGACTTCCGGGTAGGCGATATATCCGCTGGATGCCGCAGCGGGCACCGCGGGGATTCCGAAGGCGACCTGGCTTTCGGCGAACCCGGGAAAGAAATTGTCCTTGTTGCCGCCCAGGGGAAAGCCCGCGAGCAGCATCTCCGTCATCGCCACCAGGAAGTCCGCCGTTCCCTGGTTGTAGACCTTGCCGTCCAAGGCATCGTTGCCCCCGGCGTTATAGTATTGCACATGGACATAGGTCAGCACGTCCTTGAGGCCGTAAAGCAGGGGAAGGTAGGCTCCCCATATTCCCGCGAAGGCGGCGATCCCGCCCTGGACATAGGCTATTTCCGGGGCCGCGGTGATCCAGAAGGCCGACTCGCCGTTCCGCGCGCGCAAGGTACGGATGGCATCGATGAGGTTGACCATGAGCGGGGAAACCGGCTTGCGGAAATCCGTATCCCCGGCTCCCAGATGGATGCTGCCTCCTTCCAGGTCGATGTCCAGGCCGTTCAGCCCGTACCGTTTGATGATCGCGTCCATGGACTCGATGAATTTCTGCTTCTCCGCGGGCAGGGACAGATCGGCATGGCCGTTCTGCCCACCCAGGGACAATAGGACCTTCTTGCCCTTGGCCTGCAGGGCCTTCACGTCGGCGATGAAGGATTCCTCGCTTTGGAGTTCCGGGGCGAACTTCATGGTCATGTCCGACGGGGACGTGGATTCGGCGAAGGAAACGCAGACCACATTGTAATAGTCCGGAACGTCCTTGAGCCGGATGAAAGGCGCGGCGGCATTCTCCCAATTGTGCCAGTATCCCACCACCACCCTGCCCGAGACTTCCAGGGTGGTTGCCGCCGTGACGGGGGCCGCAACCCCGAAGACGAAGCCGATGAGCGGCAAAAGCGCCATCGCCCGGCCAATGGCCGAAAGGCCCCGCCCTTCCGGCCGCAATAGGTTGGTTATTCCGGTTGGTTTTTTCATGACATGCTCCTCCCCTCCCGCCGGAAAGACTCCGGCAGGTTGGAATGCCCTTGATTGCCCTGAGACACCGCCATGGTGCCGTCTATATAGGGCCGCAAGAAGCGGCTTGAATTGGAAAATGAAACCCTGTAATCAATATAGGGCATGGCCTCAGGAATGCATGAAGATCCAGGCGAAAATGGTGAAACGTATTTCCACGCAAAAACCCAAAATGGAACCCGCCGTTCCGTCTTTATCCTTCGCAGACCTCAAGATCCTCAAGACCGCAAGCATGACCATAAAAACTGGTCAATAAAAAACCCACACGCCCCTGAATCTCGCTGCACCCCGAATCCCAACGCCCCCTGAGTCCCAACGACCCCTGAATCTCACCGACTCCTGAAGCGCGCCGCCAAAGGCGGCCACCGCGCCCCTATCGACCCACTCTTCAAAACCCAATCGGCATCGCATTCCCCCGAAGCGACCCCCACCCAGCCCAACCGCGCGACTCTTAGCGACCGCGCAGACCCAACGGAAAAGGACGGGGCGGGTGCCTCCCTGTCGGGCATGCGAGCGCAGCCCTTTGGCGGGCCTGACGCATGGGGCGTGAACGAGCGTCTGCGCGACCGCGCTGCGAGAGGCGTCCATTCGCGAGTGAGCGCGGCAGATACAAAGAACCGGCCCAAGGAAGGCCGGTAGACTCAAAGTATCAGATTAGCCATTGGGCGGAGCGACGCCGCCCGACAGGGAGGCACCCGCCCCGGCCGGACAGCGTTAATTGAGGAACCAGGGTATCCGGATGATATCCTGGAACGTAACGAAGAGGAACAACAGCAGAAAGAAGCTGAACCCCACCTTGTTGATCAAAAGCTGGGTGTTCAAGCTCAACGGCTTCTTCCGGATCGCCTCCAGCAGCAGGAACATCACCACGCCGCCGTCCGTAATCGCCAACGGCAGGATGTTCAGCACCGCCAGGTTCGTGTTCAACAGCGCCATGAACTCCAGGAACTTCTGCAGGCTCTGGCGCAGGCTCCCCGCGATCATCTGAACGATGCCGATGGGCCCGGAAAGCGCCTTCATCTTGATCTTGCCGGTGACGATGCCGGACATGGTGCGCAGGACCATGGTCCCGGACTCGTAATTCTTCTCGATGCTCTTCTTGAACGCTTCCGGGGCGCTGCGCTTCACGAGCACCGTGGGCACGATTTCCCGCGGGTAGATGCCCACGATGAAACGCTTGCTGCCTTCGTCCATTACGGGGGTCACCTGGATCTCCTGCTTGGCGCCGTCGCGGATGAGGCCGAAGGTTATCTGCGCGCCCTTGGAATTGTTCACCAATTCGATCAGGGAGGTGGCGGAAGGGATGCGGATGCCCTCCACGGAAAGGATGCGATCGTTCACCTTGAGGCCCGCGCCTTCCGCGGGCCGGCCAGGGATGACCTTGTCGATTTCCACCACGCGTTCGCCGGAGATGCCGGAGAATGCGATGCCGAACTTCTGGTTGATTTCCGAAGTCATGCTGACGATGGTGTCCTTGCCGGCGCGGCGGATCTCCACGGGCACCGGGTGGCCGCCTTCCATGGCCACGTCCTGCATGAATACGTCCCAATCGACCATGGGCTTGCCGTTGAGCTTGAGCAGTTCATCCCCGGGCTTGATGCCGGCCGCGGCCCCGGCGGAACCTTCCTCGACGGTGCCCACGATCATGTTGGTCTTGGGTTCCTGCACGCCGGAAAGGTATAGCCCGAAAAGGATGACGAAGGCGAAGGCCAGGTTGGCGGCGGGGCCCGCGACGGCGATGGCCAGGCGGGCGGGGATGGACTTGTTCCGGAACTCGTCCGTATTGCCGTAGCCGCCGTCCTCGGGGCTTTCCCCGGCCATGGCCACGTAGCCGCCGAAAGGGATCGCCGAAAGCGCGTACTCGGTGTCGCCGCGCTTGAACTTGATCAGCTTCTTGCCGAAGCCGATGGAGAAGGTGTGGACCTTCACGCCCACCCACTTGGCCACGGCGAAATGCCCGAATTCGTGGATGAAGACCATCAGGCTCAGGCCGATGAGGCCGACGGGGACTTGATATAGGAGGGACCAGTAACCTGTGAGATGCATGGTAAAACCTTTCCGGCGGGGAGAGCCCTACCGTTTGGCCGCTTTGGCGGTCGATTGTCGCGAAGGCGCCGCGGAGGCCGCGGAGCCCGCGGTCGCAGCGGGAACGGCCGTCGGGACCCCGTCTATGGCGAGGGCCGGCGAATGCGGCGGCAGGGCTGAAATGATGCGTGTGGCCGCCTGGCGCGCCCAAGCGTCCGCCTCGATGACGTTTTCCAGGGTGGGCTTCGGGATGATTTCCGCTTCGTCCAGGACCGCTTCGATGACTCGAGGGATATCCGTAAAGGCGAGGGTTTCCCCGAGGAAGCGCGCGACCGCGGCCTCATTGGCCGCGTTCAGGATGGCCGGGGCGGTGCCCCCCAGGTTGCCGGCGCGGTACGCCAGGGCAAGGCAGGGGAATTTGTCGAGGTCGGGCGGGAAGAATTCCAGCTTCCCGATCCGGGTCATGTCCAGGCGTTCCACCTGGAGCGGCCACCGTTCGGGGAAGGTCAGGGCATATTGGATGGGGAGCTGCATGTCCGGGCAGCCCAATTGGGCCATCAGGGATCCGTCCCGGAACTGGACGAAAGAATGGATGATGGAGGCCGGATGGACGACGACCTTGATGTCCTTCATCGCCACGTTGAAGAGATAGTGGGCCTCGATGACTTCCAGGCCCTTGTTCATCAGGGTGGCCGAATCGATGGTGATCTTCTCGCCCATGACCCAGGTGGGGTGCTTGAGGGCGTCGGCCTTGCGGATGCTTTCGAAGGCGGCCATGGGCCGTTCCCGGAAAGGGCCTCCGGATGCGGTCAGTTGGATCTGCTCCACCTCGGAAACCGGCCGGCCGGCCAGGCATTGGAAGATGGCGGAATGCTCGGAATCGATCGGGATGAGGCGGCTGGAGGGGTTCCGTCGCAGCGCCTCATTAATGATCTCCCCGGCCATGACCATGGTTTCCTTGTTCGCCAGGCCGACATGCTTCCCGTGGGAAATGGCTTCCAGGGTCGGGCGGCAGCCGATGGCGCCAACGAGCCCATTGAGGACATAGTCCACTTCACGGAGCGAAACCAGTTCCAGCAGGCCCTCCATGCCTTCCAGGACCGTCGCGGAGGTATGCTTGCGCATCTCGGCTGCGGCGGCGGCATCCCAGAGGCACACCTTTTCCACTTTGAATTCGTTGATGACGGGGAGCAATTTGTCCCATTGGCGGCCCGCGGCCACGGCCACCAGGCGGAAACGCTCCGGGTGCTGGCGGAAGACCTTGAGGGATGCCATCCCAATCGAGCCTGTGGCGCCCAGCAAGGCGATATTCTTCTTTTCCATCCGAGTCCAATATAAAAAATGTCAAATGCCGGGATCATTCTAGGAAACGCCTTCAGATGATAACCCAGACGGGGTGCCAAAAGCTCCTGAAAACCCCGTTCCGTAGTGAATACGCCGTATCCGGCATGATATAATTCGCCAAACATGTCCCGGACCAGGCTAGCCCGCATTCTTGCGGTCATCATAATCTTTTCGATTTCCGCGCGACCGTGCCTGGCTGGAAGCAAGGTTTTCGTTTTCTACCCCTCCCTCGCCCGTCCCCTGGCCATCCAGGAAGCCCTGGCGAAAAAATGCCCCGGCCTCGAGATAACCGTATTCGGGAGGCTTACGGATCTGCAGGCCCTGGTCCTGCGCGAGCATCCCCAGGCCATCCTCGCCCAGAACGCGGTCTTGCGCCAATTCCCGGAATACCTGCCCCGCTTGCAAGGGAATCGCAACGGTTCCGCGACCGAGAATTTCGTCCTGCTTTCCATCGACAAACCCCTCGAAGCGTCGAAGGTTTCCGCAGCGGACATCGGCGTGGTGGGAATGCTCGATCGCAAGGAGATGGACGCCTTCGTCGGGAATCTGGTATCCGGGACCCCCCGGGTCAACCGCGTGACCAAGGTGGAGGATCTGCTGCCGCTTCTGATCTTCCAGTCGGTGGCCGCGGTACTTGTCTCGGAAGCGAACGTCAGGGAGTTCCAGAAGAAGTCCCAAGCGCATCTGGTCGAGGCGAAATTGGAAAAAGGCAAGGTGGGATTGGTGGCCGCGGGGATCCGGGCCGCTCCCGCGGGAACGGCCCCGAACCTTTCGGGTGAACGGGAAGTCCTCTCGGCCTTGAAGGCATTGGACGCGGGGACGCTTGCCCTGCTGGGAGTGGATGCATGGAAATGACGCGAATGCTGCTGGCATCGCTGCTGTGCGCCGTATTGTCGGCCGGCGCCGGCGATATCGCGCCCGTCGCGCCCGCCGAAGCCGGCGTAAAGGCCGTTTCCGCGCGCGGACCGGACCGCATCCTGATCCTCCGCGCGGACGGGGCTAATTTCAAGGAAACGGCCAATGGGCTCATACGCGAACTGGGCCCTGAATTCGAAATCGAGGATCGGATCCTGGGTTCGGCGGACGGCGCGGCCCCGTCCATCTCCGACCCGGGCAGGCTCGCCGCGGCGATCGCCAAGTCCCGCCCCAAGGCCCTGGTCCTGATGGACAACGACGCCATCAATCTCTATGCCTCGGTCCAGAAGCAATGGCGCGACACGGTCCCTTTTCCTCCCAGCATTTCACTGATGGCCATCCGCGTCGACAAGGCCATCGGTGGATTGAAACGCGCCACCGGCATCTTCTACGAGGTTCCCGGCGTCACCATCTTCGTGAACCTGCGCTCCCTGGTATCCGAACCGGTGCGCAAGGTGGGCGTCATCCTCCGGCCTTCCATGGCCGACTTCGTGCGCGAAAGCGCCAAGTGGTGCAAATACGAGAACATCGAACTGGTGCCTTACGAGATCGAAGAGGATCGGAAGGACGTGGCCCGGGCGATCCGCACCGGCATGCGCCGCCTGGGCGACCGGGACAAGGTGGACGCCCTTTGGATCCTCAACGACAATTTCTTCCTGACTCCGGAGATCATCGGCGGCGGTTGGCTTCCGGCCCTGGAGCGCTTCCATAAGCCGGTCCTCGTGGGCGTCGAGAATTTCGTCTCCACCCGCGCGAACTTCGGGACCTTCGCCATCCTGCCGGACCATTACGGCCTGGGCGTGCAGGCGGCGGGCATGGTCCTGCGCCTCAAGGAGGACGACTGGGAGATCGATGGCAAGCCCAAGGTCGAGCAGCCTTTGGCCGTCTACAAGGTCCTGAACCTGGAGCAGGCCCGCAAGAGCGCGCACGTCAACCAGGCGGCCCTGGTGGAAGTGGACAGGGTGATCAAATGAGCGCCCCCGCCCGCAGCATCAAGAAAAAGCTCATCCTCAGCTCCGTAACGGTTCTGGCGACGGCATTGGCGGGATTCCTGGCGGCGGTCATCTGGATCAACGCCTCCCTGGCCGCGAGACAGAAGGACGCATCCTTCGAGTCCATCCGCAATGCCCTGTTCGCGAAGGGCAACATCCTGGTCACCAACAACAGCCAGGCCCTCCAGGGGATGGTGGCCGACAACGGCTTCCTCGCCGTCGCGGGCCTGGTCGCCTCCACGGTCAGGGATGACGAGGACGTCGTCTACGGCATCTTCATGGATGACAAGCGCCAGCCATGGGTCTTCGCCGATTCGGCCAATCCGGAAGGCGCCATCGCCGCCCCGGGCGCCCTGGACGATACCGCCAGCCTATGGGCCTCCAACCTGCAAGGCCTCGCCCATCGGCGCCTGTCCGTGAAAGGGTCCGAAATCTTCGAGTTCGCGGCGCCGGTCCGCTCGGAGGACAGGATCCTGGGCGTGGTCCGGTACGGCCTGACCACCTCGCGCATGCATGCCGCCCTGGCCTCCGCCTCGCGGGATTCCCGGCAGGCCCTGGCGCGCACCATCGCCGCCCTGGTCTTCCTGGGCGGCCTGGCCGCCCTGTTCACCTACCTGGCGGCGCGGAGACAGGCCATCCTCATCACCCGGCCCATCGAGGAACTGCAGAAGGCTGCGAACGCCATCGCCGGCGGGGACTATGCCAGGCCCGTCTCCATCTCCTCGGACGACGAGATCGGCCTTTTGGCGGCCGACTTCGATTCCATGCGCCGTACCGTCAAGGAATACACGGAGCGGTTGGAGGACATGGTCGCCGAGAAGATCCAGGAGATCAAGGACATCCTGGACAATATCGAACAAGGCCTGTTCACGGTGGGGTTGGACGGGAAGGTCAATCCCGATTACGCCCTTTCCACCAACCTGATCCTGGACGTGGAGGATGCCTCGCGAAGCACCCTGGCGCAGTTGCTCCGCCTGGACGCGGCGCAGGAAGCGGATTGGATGGATTGGCTCGACATGGTCCGGAAGCGGCACGGGGCGCTGCGCTGGGAGAAGCTCGTGCGCCTTTGCCCGGTGCGGGAATTGCGTCTGCCCGACGGCGGCGCCGGGGATCGCATCATCCTGGTGGGATACCAGAAAATGTTCGACCGCGAGAAGAATTTCAACAAGGTCATGGTGCTCGTCCAGGACGTGACCGACGCCCGGCGCGTGGAACGGATGATCAAGGAGGAGAAGGAGCGCCACGACAACGAGGTCAAGGCCATCCTGGGCATCGTCCGGTATTCCGCTTTCATCCCGGATTTCCTGGCCGACGTGGAAGCGCGTTTGCGCAACCTGGGCGGAGGCGTGCATCGCGCGCCTTCGGCGGGAGGAACCGCCCTGGCCGAGCTGACGGCGGCCATGTCGCGGGATCTGCATACCCTGAAGGGCACGGCCGCCACCTACGGATTCGAATCCCTTTCGCGCCTGGCGCGCGAGGCCGAGGAGGCCTTGGAGGAGCTGCGGCGTCCCAATCACCCTCCGGTCTCGGACGAATGGGCGATCATGGCGCGCTACGTGGAGCGCTTGGAAGCGTGCCTGGCCGAGATCCGGACGCTGGTCAAGAGCCTGGCCGGCCCCGAGGCCCAGGCCACGGTCCCTGTCCCGGAACCGCGGATACGGGAGCTGCGCGCCCTGAGCGCCTC
Organism: Fibrobacterota bacterium; assembly: GCA_028287465.1. Taxonomy (GTDB): domain Bacteria; phylum Fibrobacterota; class Fibrobacteria; order UBA11236; family UBA11236; genus Chersky-265. The sequence continues at coordinate 129,798 of JAQBPO010000062.1, read as the reverse complement.
CTTGCGCAACGGAGGGCCTTCCGGGATCCTGGCGGGAGCCGGCCGCGAGGCCCCCGAATTGCTCGAAAGGCTGTTGCGCGCCTGCCGCTCCATCGATCACGTCAAGATAGAGAAGCTGGCGGACAAATACCGCGCCATGGTGCAAAGGGTGGGGGAGCGCCTGGGCAAGCGACTGGAGTTCCGAGCCGTTCCGGAAGGCATGGAAGTCTCGCCTTCCCTCTTCGCGGCCCTGGACGAGCCGCTCGTGCATCTCCTGCGCAATGCCGCCGATCACGGCATCGAGATGGAGGCCACCCGCCTGCTGCACGGGAAATCCGGGACCGGCAAGATCCAATTGAGCCTGGCCGCTTCGCAAGCCGGATGGGACATCACCGTCTCGGATGACGGCCATGGGATAGACATCGCCACCCTTTCGGAGAAGGCATTGTCCAAAGGGCTCGTGAAGCCGGAGGACCTGGCCGCCATGGACGAAACGGCCAAGCAGGAACTGATTTTCCTGCCCGGGCTCTCATCCCGGGATCAATCGACCGAGATCTCGGGCATGGGCGTGGGCATGGATGCGGTGGCGGTATGGGCCCGAACCGCGGGTGGAGGCATCAAGGTGTCCTCCCAGGCCGGCCAGGGAACGCGTATCACCCTGAATCTGCCCATCGGCTTCGCCGAACCGGCTTTGTAAGGGAGTCCCTTTTCAGGAATCGAAGACTTCGGCCAGGGAGGCCTTGAAGTCGCGGACGAACTGCTCATCGTTGAAAAGCAGGGGCTTTTCCATATAGGCCTTCGCGCCGATCTTGATGCACTTGGTCATTTCCTGGCCGCGGATCGCGGAGATCATCATCACGCTGGCGTCCGGGAATTCCTCCATGATTTCGGCCAGGGCTTCCATGCCGTCCTTGTTGGGCATGGTGATGTCCAGGGTGATCAGATCGGGCTTGTGCTCGCGGTAGAGCGCTACCCCCTGGTTCCCGTCCGATCCCGTTCCAACCACCTTGTAACCCATGGCGACTTCCAGGAAGGCGGTAAGCTGCTTGATGAGGAAGATCGAGTCGTCGACGATGACTATCCGTTTGGACATTTGCTTGGCGCCGGACGTCAGTCCGGGCTCCCTTCGATTTTCGAGGCTTCGCCGTCGGCGGCTTTCGGAGCGGGCGCGGGATTTTCCTGCAGCTCGCGGATGGAAAAATGCAGGACCATTTCCCTGCCGTTGGCCTCTATCCGGCCTTTGAGGCCCCAATCCTTGCGGGCGGTGAAGGCGCCTTCGCTGAAGAAGGGGGTGGAAGGCCGCAGGTAACCGAACCGGGCTATGAACTGGTCGTCGGCGACGAACAGGCCCGACACCACGTTGGCCATTTCACCGATGGCGTCCTTGCGGACCCGGGGATCCATTTCGCCGGGGAACAGGATCTCGATATCGTCTTCCTCGACGCCTACGACGAGTTGGGCGTAGTATTTCGTGCTGGCCGTGGGCAGGATGCAATAGAGCGAAGAGCCGTCGGGAACCGAGGCGACCGCTTCGAATGGGGTCTTGATCCTGATTTCCGATTCCAGGATCGCTCGCACCGCCCAGCTTACGCAACCTTCGAAAGTCCTGGCCATGTTTGCCAGGGATGATTCGATGGGGTCAGACGGGGTCATTCGGAGTTCCAAAGGAGAGGCGGGGCCGGGGCCCCGTTTGGGAAATATCATTTTGCATTACGACTATATCATAAAGGAGGCGGCGGGAATAGTGCAAGAGTATCATGGGTTTCGCGCCCCTATCGTGTCCGAATCTCGCATCCGGTCTAAAATTGGTAAACCAATCCGCCCCCGAAGGTCCGGTGGGTCTGGTGCGGGAAGCTTACCCACCCGTATTGGTTGAAGTTCTCGACGAACGGATCCGCGAGGACGTTCCGCCCCCAAACCAAGAGGGAAAGGCGGTCCCGGAACAGGTGCTTTTGCAAGGAGAAGTCCAGTTGGAACTGGACCGAAGGAGGGTCCGCGACGATCGACTGCCCATGAAGCCGTGTCTGGGACATGGGGAGCTGTTCATAATAATTGAACGCTTCCCCGCGGGAGAAGGGCGAGGACAGGATCCCGTTAAGGAACAAATCGAAGCCGAAAGGCAGATCGCAGAACACCTTGGCGCGGCCCACGTGTTCGGGCGTAGCCGGGGTCTCCATGTCCACCTGGTAGGTCTTGCCGGTCGTGTCCCCCGGAAGGGCGCGGCCTTGGAAATTCCGGATGCGGAAAAGGGAATAGGACAATTCCAGGCGCATGAACCGCGAAGGCAGGTAACGGAGGATCGCCTCACCGCCGTAGCTTTCGTAATCCGCAAGATTGGCCTCGTATACCGGCATGATGGTATCGGGGGGATGGGCCTTGGAGGGAATCACGGTCTGCAGGCTCGAATCGACCCCCGCGCCCAACTGGCCCCGGACCCATCCGTAGAAACCGCTGAGGTCCCATTGCAGGTTGGTCGACAGGGATCCCCGGTGCCCCGCTTCGAGGTTGTAGAACTTCACCGGTTGGACGTCATCCCCGGGAACCAAGGCGACGTAGTGACCCGCGGCCGGAGCGTTTCCCGGATAACCGGGCACCTGTTTCAGGTACCATTCCGGGGGGATCATGCCCTGCCTCACTTCGATGTCCCATTGCGCGTAGGTCGGCGTGGTGATGCTGCGGGATACGGCGCCCCAGAAGGTCATCTCCTCGCTCGGCTTGTAGGTCAGGCGCAGGCTCGGCGAGACTTCCGGGACCCTGCTGATGAGGGTCCAGGTCTCGGCCTTGGCCCCGAAGGTCAGGCGCCACCGCGACCCCAATTCCATCTCGTCCTGGATGAAGGCGCCGAAGAGATGGGACAGGTTATGCGGATCGCTCACGAAATCGGATCCGTCCTCCCGCATGTCCTCGAATACGAATCGCACCCTTCGGACGTTCGCTCCGGCGCTCAGGTGATGCCGGTCGAGGGTGGTGTTGCGCTGGGCTTCGATTTCGGAAATGTCGAACCCCATCCGGATGCCGCTCGCGAAGGCCACTTTGTGGCGGTTGCGCCAATGGTAGGTGTTGACGAACCAGGCGTCGCCGGCGGAACGGGCGACGTCCACCCTGGCATTGACTATGGTCTGATCCATCCGTTCCGGGTTCACGAATACGCTGTCCGGCCTTTTCAGGTCGGATCCAGGGGGCGGTTGCGTTTCCGGCCAGGGAAACAACAGGAGCGAATACTGCCCGTCCTCCACCCTGGTTTGCAGAACCTGCCCCGACCATTTCCATTCGTCCCTGGGCTGGTATTCCCATTTCACGCCGCCGGAATAGGCCGTCTGATCATCGTCGCTCCCGGTGAAATGGTTGGCCGTCCTAATCTCGCCGCCGCCGCCGATGGGGGCGTCGATGCTGTCTCCGGAAAAAAGGGGATTGCGGTCGTACCCTTGATGGGTCTTGAACCGTCCCCAGAAGTCCAGGAAAAGGTCGTCCTTCGCTTCCACGCCGTATCGGACGTACGGCGCGAAGTATCCCTGGGTGCCTCCAGACATGGATGCCCGGAGGCCCTGCGCGGATTCGCCGCGTTTGGTGAAAATGCTGATGATGCCGCTGGCCGAGTTGGCGCCGTAGATGACTCCGCCGGGCCCTTTGATGATCTCGATCCGCTCGATGTCCTCCAAGGGCAGGTCCAGATCGTTGAAGAACACGCCCCCGATGATGGGGTTGGTGATGGGCACGCCATCCAGGATATAGGCGATCGTATTGGAGAATACCCCCATGATTTCGCGCAGGCCCTGTTCGGTGATGCTATAGGAGGCATCGCTGAAGAAGGCTCCCGGCGCCAGTTTCAGGACGTCCTGCAGGCGCGTGGCCCCGGACCGCCGGATATCCTCTTCGTTGATGACGTAGATGGAGGTCGCCACGTCCCGCATCTTCTGCGTGCGCTTGGAAACCGAAGTCACGTCCAGATCCATGATCCGTTTCAGGGACAGGGCGGTGAGGTCCACATCCGTTTCCGCCCGGCAGGGGATCGCCGCCGCATGGGCCAGACCGGCCGCGATGAAGGCGTTTCCCAATTTTCCCAATTTCATCGAATACCCGTTCCATTGTATGGTCCGACAGGGGGAATTGGCAACCTTGACCGAAGTTCCGGAACTGGGGGTTGAAGGATTTGACCGCCGCCTGATACCATTGCCCAGGCCCGGTCAAATTCGATCCCGGCCCATCCGGAAGGAATCCGCCATGCGTCACGTATCCCTCAAACTCGGTCTTGGATTGGCGCTTGGACTGGCCTTTTCCGGCTGCGATCTGACCCAAATCAAGAAGACGGACGATGACACCGCCCAGCCGGCCACCGCGGCCACCGTGGTCGGCATCTGGCGGGCCGATATCGTCGTGCCCAATCCTCCCCTGGACATCAAGCTGACCATGCAGGTGGACGCGGCGGGCACCATGCTGTTGTCCCAGCGCCTGGCCACCGGCCAACCGAGCCCGAATGATTTCGTGGAAACCTCCAAGGAATATTGGACCTGGAAGGTCGAGAACGGGAACATGGTGAGCGTGAAGACGACGTGCGAATACAAGGATCCCGCGACGATGCAGCCTACCGGAGAGACGGCCTGCCGGGAGCCGTTGTCCAAGACCAAGGCGATCAATGTGAAAGGGTCGGCTTGGACCGTGGTGGAAGAGGGGCAGCCGGTGGTGTTCCGCAAGGACTGATGCTCTTGACGGTGGGTCGCGCGGCTGGGCGGGTCCCGGACGCGCCTGCCGGGCGGGTTCGCTCCGCCCATTGGCTATTCTGATACGGTGATTCAACCGGCCTTCCTCGGGCCGGTTCTTTGTTTCGGCCGCGCTCACTCGCGAATGGAAGCCTCTCGCAGCGCGGTCTCGCAGACGCTCGCTCGCCCTCCCTCGTCAGGCCTGCCAAAGGGCTGCGCTCTCATGCCCGGCAGGCGCGTCCGGGACCCGCCCGCCCCGGGATCCGCAGGTCCCATGAATCGTCCTTGGGGAACGTCCGTCGGTTTGTCGGGTCGGTGGGTCTAAAAGACTGGGGACGATTCGATTTTTCCGGGGTGGGGTGGTCCCTGGGAGTGGGTCGGTTCGGGTGGGCGTTAGGCTCAGGGGGCTTTGTCGCCAAGGGCGCGTTGGCCGCCTGCGGCGGCGCGCTTCAGGGATCGTTGGGATACAGGGATCGTTGGGATACAGGGAGCGTTGGGATACAGGGAGCGTTGGATGCAGGGAGCGTTGGATGCAGGGGGCGTTGAGTGCAGGGGGGAGGAGCGGAAGAGCGGAGGAGAATGGGGTTGGTTCTACTGCACGAGTTGCAGGTAGAAGACGGCTACGGGGGCCGAGAAGAAGAGGGCGTCGAAGCGGTCGAGGACGCCGCCATGGCCCGGGATCAGGTTGGACGAGTCCTTGGTGCCCGTGTAGCGCTTGAGGATGGAGATGAAGAGGTCGCCGACTATGGCGGTGAGGCAGAGGATGAGGCCCAGGCCCAGGTTGGCCAGGAAGCCCGTGTGAAGCAGTTTGGGCCCGAGGAGGGATACGACCAGGACGGTGAGCGCCGCACCGCCCAGCGCGCCTTCGATGGTCTTGCCGGAACTGATGGAGGGGGCGAGTTTGTTCTTGCCGAACCTGCGGCCGGTGAAATAGGCGCCGCTGTCCGCGGTGGCGATGGCGATCTGGACCATCAGCAAGGGGAAGATACCCCTCCATCCGGAATAGTCGGTGAGAAGGCCGAAGATGCCGGCGGCATAGATGCCGAAGTAGGCGCACCCGAACAATTGCAGGTAGATCCAGGGGGCCATTTCTGAGATGTCGACGAAGCGGAATCCGATGAGGGTGAAGAGGAGAACGGCGGCGATGGAAACGCCCCAGAGCCAGATGTCCGGGGAGGCGGAGAGGGCTATGGAGTTGTCGAGCAGGCCGGGGAAGTGCGGGATGGCGAATACGAAGGTCACCAGTCCCGCCAGCCATGCGACGCCGGGACCCTTTTTCGGGGCGGAAGCCTCGGCGCCGGGGGGAACCGCGGCTCCGGCGGAGCCGTTGAACTTGGACGAGACCATCCGCGCGTATTCCCAGGCGCCGAGGGTCAGGATGGCCGCCATCATGGCCCAGCGGGTGTATTCGCTCAGGACCAGGGCGCCGTAGATGACGACGACCATGACCGCGGCCGAAATGAGGCGCACCTTCAGGTTGGCGGAAAGGGGCAAGGTCAGCTTTCCAGGACTTTGCCGAAACGGCGCTGTCGGGAATGGTATTCGTCGATGGCTTCCACCAGGCCGGCCTTGTCGAAATCGGGCCATAGGGTGGGGGTGACGTAGAGCTCGGTATAGGCTATCTGCCAAAGCAGGTAGTTCGAAATGCGCTGGTCGCCGCCCGTGCGGATCAGGAGTTCCGGGTCGGGGACTTCGGGCAGGTATAGATTGGCGCCGAAGGTCTGCTCATTGATGTCCGAGGGCTGGATTTCGCCGAGCCTGACCTTTTCGGCCAGGGCGCGGGCGGCGTCCAGGATTTCCTCGCGGCCGCCATAGGAGACGGCGAGGTTCAATTGCAGTCCGGTATTGTCCTTGGTCCGCTCGATGCCCCACTCGAGTTCCCTGCGCGTCACTTCCGGGAGCTTGTTCAGGTTTCCCAGGGCGCATAGGCGGACGTTGTTGTCCATCAGGTCCTGGATTTCCTGGCGCACCATGTCCACGAGCAGGTTCATGAGGGCATCGACTTCCGGAAGGGGGCGTTCCCAATTCTCGGAGGAGAAGACGTAGATGGTCAGGTATTTGACGCCGAGCTCGCCGGCCGCGCGGACGATTTTCTTGGTGGCCTTGGTGCCTTCCCGATGGCCCATGACGCGGGGAAGCAGGCGCTTCTTGGCCCATCGGCCGTTGCCATCCATGATGATGGCGATATGAGTGGGGGGTTCGCGCAAAGGACTGCTCCTGTTCAGACGGTCAGGATGTCCTTTTCCTTTTCCGCGATCACCTTGTCCACCTCGGCGATGAACTTGTCGGTGAGGGCCTGGACTTTGTCCATCCAACCCTTCAATTCGTCTTCCGAGTGGCCCTTGCCGGTGAGCTCCTTCTTGAGGCCCTCGTTCTCGTCGCGGCGGATATTGCGGATCGCTACCTTGCCGTCCTCACCGATTCCCTTGGCCTGCTTGGCCAGTTCCTTGCGGCGTTCGCCGGTCAGGACGGGCATGTTCAGGCGGATGAAGGTCCCGTCGTTCACGGGATTGACGCCGATATTGCTCGTCAGGATGGCCTTCTCGACGGCCTGCATCATGTTCTTCTCCCACGGCTTGATGGCCAGGCAGCGGGGTTCCGGAATGGTGATGGCCGCGACCTGGGCGATGGGGGTCTTGGTCCCGTAGTAGTCCACGAAGACATTGTCGAGGATGGCCGGCGAGGCCGTGCCGGTGCGGATCTTGGCGAGATCCCGGCGGACGTTCTCCACCGTCTTCTGCATGCGTTCTTTGATGGAGGCTTCGTCCAACATGGTATTACTCCCCGCTCGTGACCAGGGTCCCGATCTTCTCTCCGCGCGCGGCCTTGGCCAGGTTCCCGCTCACGTTCATGTCGAACACCAGGATGGGGATGTTGTTCTCCCGGCACAGGGCGAACGCCGACGTGTCCATGACCTTCAGCTGGCGGTTGATGGCCTCGGTATAGGTTATGGTCTCGTACTTGACTGCGTCCTTGTGCTTGTTCGGGTCCTTGTCGTAGATCCCGTCCACATTGGTGGCCTTCATGATAATATCGCAATTGCACTCGATGGCGCGCAAGGTCGCGGCGCTGTCGGTGGTGAAGTACGGATTTCCCGTACCGGCCGCGAAAAGGGTGATGCGGCCTTTTTCGAGGTGGCGCACCGCGCGGCGGCGGATGTAGAACTCGGCGATCGAGGACATCTTGATGGCGCTCATCACGCGCGTGTAGATGCCCAGTTTTTCCAGGGCGTCCTGCATGGCGAGGCAGTTGATGACGGTGGCGAGCATGCCCATCTGGTCCGCGGAAACGCGGTCGAAACCGTATTTGCTGAGGGTGCCGCCCCGGATCATGTTGCCGCCGCCGATGACCACGCCTACCTGGACGCCGCTCTGGTAGACGGCGGCGACCTCTTCGGCGATGGCACGGATGGTTTCGGGGTCGATTCCGCCGTCCTTATCGCCAGCGAAGGCCTCCCCGCTGAGCTTGAGGAGGACGCGCTTGTACTTCAGGGCGGACACGGGCTATTGACCCAATTGCAGCCGATGGAAGCTCAGAACCCGGATGGATTCCAGTCCCTGCGACTTGGCCGTGGAGACCAGCAATTTGTCAACCGTCTGCTTGGTGTCTTTGATGTAGACCTGGTTGATCAGGCAGTTCTCTTTGTAGAACTTGGAAACCTTGCCTTCCACGATCTTGTCGACCACGTCGCCGGTCTTTCCCTCTTTGAGGGTGAGCTCGCGGGCGATCTCCTTTTCCTTCTCGATGACGGAAGCGGGGACATCCTTGGGCTCGATGGCGATGGGGAAGCTGGCGGCGACCTGCATGGCGAGATCCTTGGCCAAGCCCGACAATACGGTCCGGTCCTTGAGCTCGCCGGCATAGCCGAGCTTGACGATCACGCCGATCTTGCCCTGCATATGCGAGTAGGTCTCGGCCAGCTCGTTGGCTCCCACCTTTTCCAGCGCGAAGCGGCGGATGGTGATAAGCTCGCCGATCTTGGCGATGACGGCGGTGTTCACTTCGCCGACCGTGGTGCCGTCCAGAGGCTGGCTCTTGAGGGCTTCCGGGTCGGAAGGCTTCTTCTCGAGGATGACCTTGGCGACCTTGGCGGTGAAAGCCTTGAAGTCGTCGGAAGCGGCCACGAAGTCCGTTTCGCAGTTGATCTCGACAGCGCAAACGGCGTCGGGACCGGAGGCGAGGATAACCTTGCCTTCCTTGGTTTCTTTACCGACGCGCTTCGCGGCGACGGCGGCTCCCTGCTTGCGCAGGAATTCGATCGCCTTTTCCATGTCACCGGAGGTCTCGGTGAGGGCCTTTTTGCACTGAAGGATGCCGAGCCCGGTCTTTTCCCGAAGCTCAGCCACCGTTTGCGCGGTGACTTCCGCCATTACTCGGCCCCTTCCAGCACTTCTGCCAGAGCGGGAGCGGCGGCAGCGGCGGCGGCCTTCTGCTGATCTTCCACGGTCATGGCCTTGACGCCGACGATGGCATCGGAGAACACGCGGGTCAGGAGGCCCACGGACTTGATGGCGTCATCGTTGCCGGGAATCGGGTAGGCGACCTTGTCCGGATCCGAATTCGTGTCCACGATGGCGAACACGGGAATCTTGAGACGGTTGGCCTCGTGAACGGCGATTTCCTCATGCTCGGAATCGACCACGAAGAGGGCGCCCGGGAGGGTCTTCATATTGCGGATACCGCTGAAGATGCCTTCGAGCTTGGCGCGTTCCTTATTCAGGGACAGCACTTCCTTCTTGGTGATTTCCTTGAAGAGCCCGTCGGTTTCCATCTTCTCGATCTCTTCGAGGCGCTTGATGGACTTCTTGACGGTGGAGAAATTGGTGAGCATGCCGCCGAGCCAGCGCTCGGTCACGTAGTATTGGCCGCAACGTACGGCCTCTTCCTTCATGCACTCCTTGATCGTCTTCTTGGTTCCGACGAAGAGGATGGACTTGCCGGAATGGCGGATTTTCTTCACCGCATCGGTCGCCTTCTGGAGGCATTCCTGCGTCTTGGACAGGTCGATAACGTAGATCCCGTTCTTCTCGGTGAGAATGAACTTCTTCATCTTGGGATTCCACCGCTTGGTGAGATGCCCAAAATGGATACCGGCTTCCAACATCTCTTTGATTTCGGGTACTGACATACTGATCCTCTATCCTTCTGACTCTATTAGCGCTTGGAGAACTGGAAGCTGCGGCGTGCGCCGGACTTGCCGTATTTCTTACGTTCCACGGCGCGGGAGTCGCGCGTCATGAGTCCATGCTCGCGCATGGCGGCCCGGTATTCGGGCTTGTAGGCGACGAGGGCCCGGGCGATGCCCAGACGGACCGCGCCGGCCGTTCCATTCACACCACCGCCGTTGGACGTGACGATCACGTCCCACTGCTTGTTGAGGTTGAGAATGGTCAGGGGTTGTTCCACGATCATCTCGCGGATGGCATTTGCGAAGAACTCGGTGAAGGTGCGGTCATTGATGGTCCGCTTGCCCGTACCGGGCTTCAAAATCACCCGCGCGATGGCGGTTTTGCGACGGCCGGTTGCCCGGTAGGTATCCTGAGTTGCGATGATATCCTCCTGTTATTCCTTGCCGGCCTACTTGAGGGCCAGCACCTCGGGCTTTTGGGCCGCGTGAGGGTGGCTCTCGCCACCGTAGATGTGAAGCTTCTTGGCCATGTGTTCGCCCAGGATGGTATGGGGGAGCATGCCGCGGATCGCGTGGCGGACCGGATAGCCGGGGCGGATCGCCTGGGCCTGGGCCACGGACAGTTCGCGCCATCCGCCCGGATGGGTGGAGTGGTTGAAGTAGCGCATGGTCTCGCGCTTCTTGCCCGTCAAGGCCACCTTGTCCGCGTTGATAATGATGACATGGTCGCCGAGATCCTGGTTGGGGGACCAAGCCGTCTTGTTCTTGCCCATGAGGATGGCGGCGGTTTTGCTCGCAAGGCGGCCGAGTACCACGTCGTTCGCATCGATAATGAACCATTTGGTCGAAATGGTCGTAGGATTCACCGTAACCGTTTTCATTTCTGCCCTATTACTAAAAAAATTAGACAGGTTAAGTTAATAACGCCCCGCTTTCCGGTCAACCCGAAGGCCCCGAATTCCGGTTCCTCAAGAGCCCATAATTATAGCCAAAACCGGGGTTTACTGCCATGTAATTGGGCCGGGGAAAGCCCAATCCCGCCTCATACCGGCGATTTTTTGGACAAAGGGGTGCTTCCCCCCGGGAAAATCCGAGTCAAATCCGTTCGACCCTTCCAGGAAATGGCGTGCCGGACCCTCGGTCCTTGGCGCAATCACCGCCCGGACCATTCGCTTCCTACCCTGGGAGATGTGGCGCAGGATTCCCGGGACCATGCTTTTCGGAGGCAGGCTTGTAAGAAAACCGCATTGGATGGCTGGAATCCGCGTTTTGGCGAAGATGCCTCATGGTAACCCCGCGGGTCAGTACTATAATTGGGAAACGTCGCTGAACGCATCATTGCGTCCACGGCGGCGGGCGTTCTCCAACCGTGATCACGGAAGCGGAACGGGCGAAGGCATGGGAGTTTCGGAATGGCAGTAAAAGCGCAGGGATCCTGGAATTCGGAGGCATGGGGCGTGAAGCCCGTTTTGCTTGAGTTGTTCGAGCATCTGCCCGACGTATTCCTCTTCGCCAAGGATATGGAAGGCCGCTTCACCATGGTGAACCGGATCTTCGTCGAAAAATGCGGGATGAAAAAGGCCGAGGACCTCCTGGGCCTCACGGATTACGAGGTGTTCCCGCGCCACCTGGCCGAGAAGTACGTCCGCGACGATACCCAGGTGAGGCGCACGGGCGAACCCCTCGTGAACGTCATCGAACTCGTGATCCATACGGGCAAGGCCACGGACTGGTATTCCACCACCAAGGTTCCGGTGCGGAACGAGACCGGCAAGATCATCGGGCTTGCGGGAATCACCCGCGACATCAAGAAGATGGAATCCGGGGCGCGCCATTTCACCGAGATGGGCGAGGTATTCGACTACGTGATGGAGCATTACCCGGAATCCATCGATATGGCCAAGCTCGCGTCCATCGTATGCCTTTCCATCAGCCAGTTCGAGCGGCGCTTCAAATCCCTCTTCAAGATTTCGCCGCTCAAGTACATCACCATGGTGCGCATCCATGCGGCCTGCCAGGCGCTGGCCGAAGGAGGCGAGCGCATCTCGGACATCGCGCTCAACAACGGCTTCTATGATCTGAGCCATTTCAACCGTCAGTTCAAAGGGCAGATGGAAATGTCTCCAAGCGCCTACCGCAAGAAGTACGCGGGCGTGAAGGGTCCGCCCATGCCCTGGCTCGCCTCGCCGGGCGAGCGGGCCGTACGCCCATGATCCATTCCCCGTGAGGTAACCCAGGCGTTACCCAGGGCTTCAATCCGGCCCCAGTACGCTTCTCATCAGATCCGGTCCGCCGTCCGGACCGGGCAATCCGAACGGGTTTTCCGGCGTCGAGGGGAGTTTGGGCGGCGCGATGGCGTTTCCCTTGTGGGGCAGGGTCGGCTTGCCCTCCGCGTCCGGCGGCGCCCCGCCGGGCAGGAAGCGGCTTACGCTCGCGGAGCGCCCCAAGGCGTTCCCTGCGGGCAACCCCTCCAGGTGCGAATCGGGCCGAAGCGCGATATCCCCGGTGTTCGCGTAGTCTATGGGCCCTTCCAGCTTCTCCCCGGCGCGCAGCCTGGATGGGCCCGATAGGATGGTGGGCAAACCTCTCGAGCCATCCGTGGGAAACGGGTAGGCGTATTCGACGGGGTAGTTCGGGCTGTACCTGTCCGCATTCGACGGATCCATTTCCACCAGGCGCTTGTACGCGTTCGGGCCTACGGGTTCGGGCAGGCCGCGCCTGGCGCCCGCATTGGGATCCGGCAGGCCGAACGGGCGCGGGTTGATGGGTGCGCTGATGATGGGATGGCCATAGGGCCGGGGGTTCATGGGGGCGCTGATGACCGGGCGCGGCTTGGGTGCGGGCGGCGGGGCGGGGCGCAGGAATTTCGGGATGATTCGCATGGCATTCCTCAGGGGGGCGTTTCGGGCGATGGGATGAAGATATCGCGGAACCGGAGGGGAAATCCGCCCTGCGGGCCCCAGGATCGCCTTTGATTACGGGAGATAAGCGGGGAATCGATGGGCGCGGGATTGCGCGCCGAAAGGGAGGGTGGGACCGGAAACGGTCCGGGAAGGATTGGTTACGGGTCGGGTGCCCGTTTTACGGCTGAGAGGCCTAAGCCCCGTGGACGGCTGCGGCGAACTCCTTGATCAGGCTTCCGTCCTTGCTGGTCTCGAAATGGTTGCCCACCACGATGGCATGGGCTCCCGCCTCGGCGCGCTCCCGGGCCTGCTCGGGGGTGCGGATGCCGCCGCCAACGATGACATGGAGCCCTACCGAGGCGCGCACCATCTTGACCATGGGGGCGGGCACTGCATTCAGGGCGCCGGAACCGGCTTCGAGATAGATCCAACGCTGTCCCATAAGCTCCGCGGCCATGGCGTGGGCGGCGGCGATGGCCGGCTTGTCCGCGGGAATGGGACGGGTATTGCTGATGTATTCCACCGCGGTGGTGCGGCCGGATTCGATGAGCATATAGGCGGTCGGGATGGCTTCCATGCGGAGGCTGCGCACCAGGACCGCGCCCTTGACCTGTTCATCGATGAGGTATTGGGGATTGCGGCCGCTGATAAGGGTGGTGAAAAGGATGGCGTCCGGGCCGGGGGTGACATGGGAGCAACCGCCCGGGAAAAGGATCACCGGGATCTGGGTTTCCTTTTTCAGGCCGGCGGCGATCTTCTGGAACGCGGGATTGCCGATGAAGGAACCGCCCAGGAGCAAGGCGTCCGCGCCATGCTTGGCGGCGCGCAGGCCCGCTTCGATGATCCCGTCGGGCGAATCCGAATCCGGATCGAGCAGGACGAAGAAGAGCGAACGGACCTTTTCCAGGGACTGGATCAGCCGGGTTTCAATCGATCCAACGGCCATCATGCCCCCAGGGCTTGCTTGAGGAATTTCCCGGCTTCCGCGAGCACCAGCGGCTCCTTGTCCGGGGACTTGGAACCTGCTTGGGCCCGATCGGGCTTGCCGCCGCCCTTGGCGTCGGCCACGGGGCCGATGGCCTTGATCAAATCGCCCGCCTTGACCTTGGCCTGGGCTTCCTTGCCGGCCACGGCGTAGATGCTGAGGGAGTCGCCGGAAACCTGGGTCAGCACCGCCACGCCATTGCGCAGTTGCCCCGCGAGACCGTCCACCAGGAGGCCTATGGTTTCCTTGGGGAAGGACTTCTCATCGAGCCTGGAAACGATGACCATGGTCCCGTTCATGTCCTTGCCGCGCTCGGCGATCAGGGTCGCCGCCTGGAGCCTGGCCTGGGCCTGGCGCAGTTCCAGCACTTCCTTTTCGAGGGCCTTGATGCGGGCCGTCGCTTCCACCACCTTCTCGATTTCCTGTCCGGGCTTGGCCTTGAACACCTTCGCGATATCGGACAAGGCGTTGAAGTTGCGCTGGACCATTTCCAGGGCGCCAAGGCCGGTCACGGCCTCGATGCGGCGGACGCCGGCGGCTATGGAGCTTTCGCCGGTGATTTTGAGGAATCCGATATCCCCCGTGGCGTTGGCATGGGTGCCGCCGCAGAGTTCCATGCTCACGTCGCCCATGGTGATGACGCGGACCTTGTCCCCGTACTTCTCGCCGAACAGGGCCATGGCGCCCATCTTCTTGGCTTCTTCGATGCCGTGGACGGCATGGCTTATGGAATGGTTTTCCTCGATGGCGTGGTTGACGCGGTATTCCACCCGCTTGATCTCTTCGGGCGTCATTCCCTGGAAATGGGTGAAGTCGAAGCGGAGGGAATCCGGCGCGACGCGGGAACCCTGCTGCTGAACGTGGTCGCCGAGGACTTCGCGCAAGGCGGAATGCAGGAGATGGGTGGCGCTGTGGTTCCGCACCGTCTTGAACCGGTTCTCCTTGTCCACTTCCGCCTTCAGGCCTTTCATGGTCTCGGGGCTCAGGACTCCGCCCAACAGGTCGCACTTGTGCAGAACCATGTCGAACATCTTGACCGTATCGATCACGCGCAGCTGCACCGAGGGCGCTCCGGCTGGACCCGGCTTCCCGGTCAAGGTTCCCGTATCGCCCACCTGGCCGCCGGCTTCCGCGTAGAACGGGGTCTTGTCGAGCACGACCAGCACCTGATCGCCCACCTCGCGGTAGCGGCGCACGTTCACGTCCGCCACCAAGGTGGTATAGCCGATGAACTCCGTGTCCAGGGCGGGGGAGAGAATGGTCCAGCCCTCGTCGCTGGCGAAGCTGCCGTCGAACTTGGCGGCGCCGCGGGCGCGTTCGCGCTGCTCTTCCATGTATTTCGAGTAACCGGCCTCGTCGATGGTCAGGCCCTGCTCTTCCGCGATGACGCGGGTCAGATCGGTGGGGAATCCGTAGGTATCGTAGAGGAGGAAGACTTCCGCCCCGCCGATAACCCCGTTGGCGTCCTTCTTGGCCTTGGTCTCGGCCGCGATCCTGGCGAAGCGATCCAGGCCCTGGTCCAAGGTACGCATGAAGCGATCCTCCTCGGCGCGGATAACCTGTTCGATATAGCTGCGGCGCTGGATGAGTTCCGGATAGGCGTCGCCCATGGTATCGGCGATGACCTGCACCAGCTTGACCAGGAAGGGTTCGCGCTGGCCCAGGTTGCGGGCGAAGCGGGAGGCACGGCGCAGGATGCGGCGCAGAACGTACCCGCGGCCTTCATTGCCGGGGGTGGCGCCGTCCGCTATGGCGAAGGACAGGGCGCGCACGTGATCGGCCATGACCCGGTGGGGAGTCCCTTCCGGGCCCTTTGAATAGGGGACCCCGGAGAGTTCGGCGATGCGGGTGATGATGGGCTGGAAGACGTCGGTCTCGTAATTGGAGCCGGAACCCTGGATTACGGAGACGATGCGCTCGAAGCCCATGCCCGTGTCCACGTTCTGGTTCTTCAGGGGCTTGAGCTCCCCGCTCTGGAGCCGTTCGCTCTGCATGAACACGTTGTTCCAGAGTTCGATGTAGCGGGCATTGGTCCCGTTGACGCCTTCGACGGGATCGGCGAAGGTGGCCGCCTGGGTGGCCGGATCGCCCATGTCGAAATGGATTTCCGTGCAGGGACCGCAGGGTCCGACCTCGCCCATTTCCCAGAAGTTCGATTTTTCCCCGAAGCGCATGATGCGTTCATGGGCGATGTCCGTCTCGGTCTTCCAGAGGTTTTCCGCCTCGTCGTCGTTCTTGTAGACGGTGACGAACAAGCGTTCCTTGGGGAGCTTCCAGACTTCCGTCAGCAGCTCCCAGGACCACTTGATGGCGTCCTTCTTGTAGTAGTCGCCGAAGGACCAGTTGCCGAGCATTTCGAAAAAGGTGTGGTGATAGGTGTCGCGGCCCACTTCGTCCAGGTCATTGTGTTTTCCCGACACTCGGATGCACTTCTGGGAGTTGGCCACGCGCTTCCATCCCTCGCGGTTGTCGCCGAGGAGGGCGGACTTGAACTGGTTCATCCCCGCATTGGTGAAGAGCAGGGTGGGATCATCATGCGGCACGACGGGCGCGGAAGGCACGAAGACGTGGCCTTTCCCGGCGAAGAAGTCGATGAAACCCTGCCGGATCTGCTTGCCGGTGAGGGAAGGAATGCCGAAACCGGCGTTCTGGGCCGGCGCGATGGACGATGAATCGGTATGTGTGGTCATGCTTTGGCGAACTCTTTTTTCCCTATAATCCCAAATTACCCAGCGCCGGAGTAGGAATCCCGCGACGATAGCGAAGCGCAGGCGCGATTCGGCGCGCCCTGATTAGGGTGAATTTAATTAAAAAACGCCGGAGGACATCCCCGGATGGGGCCAATCCCCGGGGCCCAACGCCACTATCAGGTCAAATCCGCGATCCGTCGCGAGATATATGGTTGGAGTTGTTGGGCAGGCTATATAATTCAGCGAAAGTGGCGGTGGGGTTGCGTGGCGGAATTTTCCGCCCCAATGGGTTGCCGACGCTGGGATATGCAAAAAAACACCTTCGAAAAGAGCCGGGGAATGACCCTGGTGGAAATACTGGTGACCCTGGTCATCACTTCCATCGTTTGCACCGTCGCCTTCACCTTCTACCGGAATTTCATGGCGCATCTGGAACGCCAAAAGCAGGTGACGAGCCTGCAGGAAGCGCTCCGCAATTCCGTGGAGTGCATCAACCGCTACCTCGTGGCGGGAGGCGTTTCCGGGGACTCCCTTTTCTTCGATCCGCATCGCAAGCTTTCCTCGCCCATCATCAACGGCGGGCACCGGGTTTTCGAAGTGACCCCGGACTCCACCTCCCTTTCCGTTTACGGCAACTATTCCGGCAGCGCAGGGTTCCTCGAGGTGCCGGTCCTCAACAAGAACCAGCGGTGGCTCAAGACAGACAAGCCCGGGCTCTTCAAGGTGGGCGGATACGCCTACATCTACGCGGGAAGCGCCCAGGAGGTGACCCGCGTGACCTCCATCAGCGGAACGACCGTTTCCTTCGAGAACGATTTCTTCGCGTACTATCCCAAGGGCACCATGATCTTCCCCCTGGAGCGAGTGCGCATCTACCGCGGCCAGAATCAGACCCTCCAGGTATCGCGGGAAGGGGCGAACGGCGCGCCCGGATTCAACCGTGATTTCGTTCCCAGCAGCCATCCGGGGGATTCCCTGGAATTCAAGGTCAAATCCATCGATCGGCAGGCGGGCCAGATCGCCTACTCGCTGACCTTCGCGTCCAAGACCCAGCGATCCAACATCACCTTGGCCAGGCGATCGGATCAGACGGTGTTCGTGAGGGGATTCTGAAGTGATAGCGGGAAACAAGGAATAAGAATGCGAAAACGGCTTTGCAAATCGGAAATCGGAAATTGCAAACTGCAAATCGGAAGACAGGGACCTGCTCCCTTTGGTCCCGGAAAACGGTTTGAGCCCAAAGAGCGGGCAATAAGCCGGTTTTCGAATTCCAATTTTCGATTTCCGATTTGCAAGAATCCTTCTTCCGCTGACCGCCTCCAAGCCCAGCGCGGGGCAACCCTCGCGGTCGTCCTGGGCATCGGCCTGGTCCTGGGTCTGACTCTATTCCTGGTGGCGGGCCGCAGCGGCCGGAGCCGGGTCGATACCGTCAAGACCATGAAGGCGACCCAGGAGTTCTACCTGGCGGACGCGGGCTTCAACTATATCAAGACCCGGGTGACCGAGCTGAACCGTCAAGGCGGGGCCAAGCTGGTGCGCCAGTTCCTGGGGACCCAATCGGGCCTCGGGTGGCAGCGCATCGGGTTCGGGAGCACGGAGATGGGAAGTTTCCGCCTTCAGACCTTCCAGGTCACCGACGTGCCGCTTTCCATCGAGTTGAACGTCCAGGGGGTGAAGGACCCGACCAAGCCCCGCTCACGGTATGAATCGGTGCAAGGCGTGCTCCGCGTACCCAGTCTCGCGAAATACGCCAGATACGTGGAAGGCCCCAGCACCCTGGTCTATACCGGCGGGACCCTGGTGGACGGGGAAATCCTCGTCGCCGGGGACATCGATCTCACCAGTCCCACCGTGACCTTCACGCGCCTGGTCAGCACGGGCGGCGGCATCCAGAACCGGCCCGCCGGCCAATACGATTTCGGATTCCGCGAGAAGCAGACGGATATCCCGACGTTGAACCACGTGCATATCAATTCCTGGGACAACTACCTCTACGACAACAGCAAGTACTCGTCCACCTTCCAATACATGGCCCGTAACGGCGGCATCGAGCTGTTCGGGAACGATGCCGGACCCAAGAACCCTTCCTGGTCCAGGCTGAACGGCGGGCCCGGCGGCTGCCATACCACCGGGCCTTGCGATACTCTTTTCTTGGGATGCTACGATACCCTGAGCCGCACCCGCCGCAGCCCCGTGGTGGTGGCCGGAAGCGCCGTGGCCATCGACCTGTCGCAGATCGTGATCAACGGCGGGAACATCGAGGTCACCGTTTCCCCCGTGGTCTACGATGCCGGCGGGGACGGCCTGGACTGGTTCGTGCTGGGAACCCCCGCGCGCAAATACGTCCGCAAGCTGAGCGATTTCAAGGACAACGCGATCCTTTACTTCCCGGGCGACATCTACGTAACCGGCAAACTCAAGCAAATCCCCATCACCATCGCGGCCGGGGACGATATCTTCCTGTACGGGGATTTCATCGGTCCCGAAAAGACCGAGGTGGACGCGAACAACCTCCCGGTCACCTTGGGCCTTATCGCGCAGGACCGCGTCTACGTGCATGAAAGCTCCTCGCGGGACCTGACCATCCGGGCGGCCATCCTGGCCGAGAATGACGAGATCGTCTATGACGACCGCGTCGACGGCGGGGGCTCGGACCCGGATTGGAAATACGGCTATGTCTGCCGGCGCGAGGTCTTCGATCCCGCCAACGTGCCGGCCCCGGGCAGCACGGTCGACTTCTCCAAATACATCTCCGACAATTACATCTGGGACGACGGCCGCGTCGCGCAATCCGGATTCGGGCGGGAGCCCGAAGAGGAATGCCGCAAGGACGGGACCTGCCCCAACATCATCCTGGAAGAGTACGGGTTCGCCGTGCTGGCCTTCCCTCGGACCAAAGGGGCCAGGTGGAAGCTCACCTTCGAAGGGTCGCTCATCACCCGGAATTACGGATCCAAGGGCCCCAAGGACCAGTGCAGCCTCGGCTGGGATTGCAACGGCGATCCCACCCGCGTATCCTGGAGCTACGACGACAATCTGGGCGTCGCCTATCCCCCGAAGTTCCCCGCGCCCGTTGTGGATGACCGCAATCCCTCCCAAATCGTCGGCTACAAAAGGAAGAGCTTTTGAAGCGAAGCGGAAGGCAATCCGGATTCGGACTGCTTGAGACCCTTACCGGTCTCGTCGTATTCATGATCCTGGCCATGGTGGGCACCAAGGCGTTCAAGGGCGTGATCGCGAATCAGAAGGAGACTGCCCAGGTAAAGGCCCTGACCGATGCGGTCACCGTCACCGCCGAGGGCCTGAGCGCCCTGACGGTTTCCGCCCTGACCGAAGGGGGGTCGAAATACCTGTCCTGGAGCGCACCGGAGAACATCGGGTCCGGAGAGTACCGGTTCCGCTACCGCACCTTCCCCACGCCTTCCATTTCCGGGGCCCCGGATACGAGCGTCGTCGGGCTCCAGGTCGAAATCGGGAACGCGGGCGCCGGCGCCTTCGTCCCGTCCCGCTCGTTCGCCACCCTGATCGCGCCGCATCTCAATTCCCGGGACAAACTCGGAAAGGTTTCGACCGCCCCCGAACGCGCGGCAGAAGCGGCCTTCTATTCGGATCTCCAGGCCCGGATCCAGAACGTGACGACCTCGGCCATCGACATCAACCAATTGCGCCTGAACTCCTTCAGCTGTTACGATAAGGGCCAATGTTGCGGCTTCATGGAGTCCTATTTCAAGGATCAGACCCTGAATCCCCAGGATGGGCTGGATGAGAAATGCCTCTATCGTTGCGCCATGGCCGGGGACGTGAAGATCAAGGCTTGGAACGGCGCCTGCGGCACGGATTTCTGCGCCCTGGCTCCCTGGAAGACTAAGGAGTCCTGTTGCGCCGCCATCGCGGCGGGTACGTGCAAACCCGGCAGCATCTGCGCCAACGTCTGCATCGATTGCCTGGGCGAGGACGGCAGCACCTGCAATACCAATGTCACCTGCGACGACGGGTGGTGGAACGATTTCTTCGACTGCGGCAACAATACCCTGTGCAACGGCCAGCCCATACCGGACATCGTCCCGGAATGGGGCAATGTGAAGGCCATGTGCAAAACCTCCAAATGCGCGGTCATCCCCGCGAGCTGCGGAAGCATGGTGTTTTCCTGCTGCAGCGGCTATTGGCAGCGCAAGGCGGGTGGGTTGGAGCCTTGGGCCGGAGCCGAGATCTGCGCCACCCTCACCACCCCGGATCAATGCTGCAATTCCCAGCTGATGGCGGGTTTCTACGAATTCCAATGCAGCGCCGACGGCAAGGTGATCGCGACCCGGTACTACAACAAGAACATCATTTACTGCGGCGCCCCGCCGGGATCCGATTGGGACCGGTATTGCAGGGTGAACCAGGGATGCCCGGCCACCTTTACTCCGTCGTGGGTCGGCGGATGCGGCGCCTGGCCATCGGGGACCACCGATCCCTGGGCCGATCCCGATCCGAGTTCAGGCGGCGTGCATTCCTTCCCGAGTTCGATGGGAACGAGCGATGGGTCCACCACGACTACGGGCGGCACCACCACGACTTCAGGCGGAAAGGGCCGCACCGGCTCAGACCGGAGCGGCACCGTTAAAGATTCCAAAGGCGGTCGAGAATGAGGAAGACGATGCATCTATACGTGCCTAAGGGACAATCCGGTTTCGGGTTGATCGAGACCATGACCGGTCTCGTGGTATTCATGATCCTGGCCATGGTAGGCACCAAGGCCTTCCACGGCGTGATCGCCAACCAGAAGGAGACGGCCCAGGTCAAGGCCCTGACCGATGCGGTCACCGTGACCGCCGAGCGTCTGAGCGCCCTGGCCGTTTCCACCCTGACCGAGGCCGGATCCCCTTACCTGGCCTGGAGCGCCCCCGCCGAGATCGGATCCGGCGAATACCAGTACCGTTTCCGCACCTTCCCCAAACCCTCCATCGCCGGCATCCCTGATACGGCCGTGGTGGGTCTCGAGGTGGAAGTGGGCCTTGTCTCGGGAGGCGCTTTCACCGCGGGCCGGCAGTTCGCCACCCTGATCGCGCCGCACCTTTCCTCCAAGAACAAACTGGGCCAGGTCTCGACCCAGGCGGAAAGGGACGCGGAGGCATCCAACTACGCCATGCTCAAGGCGCGTATCGAGGCCGTGGGCGCGTCCTCCGTGGCCCAGAACCAGGTCAAGCTGAACTCCTTCAATTGCTATGACCCGGGGCAATGTTGCGGCTTCATGGACAAGTTCTTCGCGGATCCGGGCATCCGGCCGGAAGACGGAATCGATGAAAAGTGCCTGTACCGCTGCGCCATGACGGGTTCGGTGCACATGACCGAATGGAATTCGTCTTGCCATACCGACTTCTGCGCCATCGCTCCCTGGAAGAGCAGCGACCAATGCTGTGCGGCCATCGCGGCGGGCGAATGCAAACCGGGAAGCGTCTGCGCCCAGGTCTGCATCGAATGCCAACACCAGGACGGAAGCACCTGCACCCCGCCCGAGGGCGTATGCGACGGCGGCTGGTGGAACGATTTCTTCGATTGCGCGAACGGGAACTTTTGCGATGGAACGGCCATTCCCGGAACGGTCGCGGGCTGGGGCGATGTGAAGACCATGTGCACCAATTCAGCCTGCGCGACCATCAAATCAGAGTGCCAGGCGCTTACGCCCACCTGTTGCCGCGAATACTGGGGCGTCATCAACCAAGGCGGGACGCCGAACCCCCATGCCGAAATCTGCTCCCAAATCAGCAAAGCCTCCGATTGCTGCATGATGCCCCTGGAAATCTGGGATTGGGATCAAATCCAATGCGGGACCAATGGCAAGGTCATCACCGCACACAATAAGGAAGATGGAAAATGGTATTGCGGCATGACCGGGTCCGGATGGGATCATGCCTGCGCGCAATACAAAGGATGCAGCGCCACCTATACCCCCACGGGTTCAGGCGGAACCTGCGGCGGTTGGACGGGGGTTTGGATAGACGGGCCTTGGATGGACACCTACCCCCCGCCTCCCCAGCCCGTGGTGACCACCACGGTGACCACCGGTACGGCGACTCCTTCTACGGGGACCACCGGGTCGGGCACGGTCACGACTTCGAAACCGGCCATCCGTATCCCCAGCGTCCGCGCCGGAGGTAAATGGGGAAGCTGGGGCGGTCGTGAATAACCGGGCGATCGTGCCCTAGTCTCCCGCTCCCGGGATCAATCCTATCGGATGGTCCCAACCTCCCGCATCCACCCCGTACAAATGGCGCACGACCGAACCGGCGGGGAAATCATCCCCGCGCCGGGCATGCCACTCGATGTCGGTAGGCACATGGTCCTCGAGCGCCGGCCAAGGCCTCATGGTGCCGGGCTGCAAGGTAGCGGTCAATTTGGAAATATCCATGCTGACATCCCCTGCCCGGGGCGGCATGGGACCGGCCGCGGCGCGAGGGCAACCCATCAGCAACTCCGGGGGATAGTTGCCCAGCTTGTTGATGGTTTGGGCGACCTGGTAGAGGCTCAAGGGGCGGGGGCCTCCCACATGCCAGATGCCCCTGGCATCGTTCCGGATGAAATGGTGCAGGACCCTGTTCAGATCCTGTACATAGAGATTGCTCCGGACCTCGTCGAAATACAGGGTGGCGGGCCGGCCCTTGCGGAATCGCGACTCGATCCAGTCGACCGCGCCCGCATGGCCGTTCAGAGAGGGTCCCATGGGCAGGGCTACGCGCAGGATGGCCGTCTCGGGATATCCCTCCGTGATCACCGTCTCCGCTTCCGCCATCAATTTACCGTAAACCGTGACGGGAGATACGGGGCTATCCTCGCGGTATCCCCCCAGGACCCATTCCCCGTCCTTTAGCCAGGGATTCCCGTCGAACACGAGATCGGTCGAAAGGCGGATCAATCGGGCCCCATGGCGGCGTGCCATTTCCATGGCGTTTAGGCCGATCCCGACATTGAGGCGACGGGCCAGAACCGGGTCGAATTCGCAGGATTTGAGGGCGCACCATCCGGAGGCATCTATGACCGTCCTGATGTTATGGGTCTCGAAAAGGGCGGCCAGTTCCCTTGGGTTTTCTGGATCCGCGGCCAGAATGCCGGGTCCGAAAGGCGAGCCCGCAGCGGTCAATTCCGGGGCATTGGGCGGCGCCGCTCCCAAGGTCAAGCCGGGGAAAAGCGCCCTTAAATTGAAAAAAGCATTGAATCCGGGAACTCCCGGGAGGCCGAGAACCAAAATCGGGGTCTCGGCAGTATATTCATTTGTGCGGGAGGGTTGGGCAACGCCTTGGTTCATCAGGAGATAACGTAACTGATAGCCTTCGATTGGTCTAAATGAATTGCCTCAAAATGCTTAAAAAAATCAAGTTGAACCCGGCTCCGCGGGAATACGATAATGGCCTTGACGAAGAGTTCCATCGATTCCAGGCTCGAACTTGATGCAGGAGGTATCGGATTGCCGACGCAAGGTGCGTGTAGGTATTCGGTCCAGGGGTCCTCAACCCTTAAGTTTCCGCATTTTCCCACCCTACGGGATGAATGCCAGGATGGGTATTATTCCGCAGGTACCGAATTGGAGCCATTTCTGACCGCCACCCTTCGCGACATCATCCTCCAGGTGAAGGAAAACGCGGACATCGTCCAAATCATCGGACAGTATGTTCCGTTGAAAAAAGCCGGCGCCCGCTACCTGGGCCTCTGCCCCTTCCATCACGACCGCAGCCCCAGCATGAACGTCACCCCTCAGATGGGCATCTACAAATGCTTCGCTTGCGGCGCGGGCGGGGATATCCTGAAATTCGTGCAGGAATACGAAAAACTGGATTTCATCGACGCCCTGAGGATTGTGGCTGCCAAGGCCGGCATCCCCATCCCGGAGCATATCGGGTTCGCCAAGGACGACGAGGACAAAGGCAAGGCCAGCCAGGCTCTGGCCGCCAACCAATTGGCCTGCCAACTCTATCAGGAGGAGCTCGCCGGCAACCCCGAGATCCTCGCCTACGTCGCCAAACGGGGCATCAATGACGAGACCCGGAAGCATTTCCAACTCGGCCTCGCGCCCCAGACCCCGGAAAAGCTCCTTAAAAAAGCCGCCGCCAAAGGGCTTCCCAACCAGGCCTTCATCGACGCCGGCATCATGGGCGAGGCGGCGGGAGGGCGCCTTTACGACCGCTTCTCCGGACGACTGATTTTCCCGATTTGGAACATGAGCGGGCACGTGATCGGATTCGGGGGCCGCATCCTGACTCCGGAGGGCGCGCCCAAGGATCCGCATTCGCCCAAATACGTGAATTCCCCGGAATCCCCTTTCTACCATAAGAGCAAGGTCCTGTACGGCCTCAATTTCGCGCGCAATCCCATGGACAAGGCCGGCGAGGCCGTGATCGTCGAAGGATATATGGACCTGCTGGCTCTCTGGCAGGCCGGCATCCGCAATGCCGTGGCGGTTTCCGGAACCGCCCTGACCAAGGACCATGTGCAAATCCTTTCGCGCTTCTCCAAAAAAGTCTTCATGTTCCTCGATGGGGACGAGCCGGGCCGCAAGGCCGTGCGCCGAAGCCTGGAACCGCTCCTGGCCCAGGGCCTGGAAGTCAAGATCCCGGTGCTTCCCTCCCCGGAGGATCCGGACAGCTTCACCCGCAAGCACGGCGGGGAGAAGGTGAAGGAATTGTTCGCCCAGAGCGAAGACATCGTGGCCTTCCTCTTGCGATCCGCGGCCAAGCCCGTGGACGCCATGAGCCCGGAGGAGAAGGAAAGCCTGTTGCAGGATTGCCTGGCGCTCCTGCAGCTCATGCCTTCCCCGAACGTCCGGGACCAATACGTGACCGAACTCAGCAAGAAACTCTCCCTCAAGACCATGAACGTGAAGGTGGCCCGCCCCGCCTTCCCGGGATCCGCCAACGCGGCCGCCCCCCTTTCCAAGGCCGCCGACGCGGGCGTGGAGAAGGCCGACATGGTCGCCGTCTTTTCAGGAGCCATTCCGGGAGGCCGCCCGAGGGACGAGGCCTTGGCCGAATGGCAGTTGCTGCAGCTTTTGATTTCCTCGCCTCCGGTCTGCATCGCCGCCCTCGACAGCGTCAAGCTGGAATGGCTGCAGGTGGACGTCGTGCGCGACCTTGTCGACCATCTTCTCGCCTTCGTCGAGGAGCGCGGGTCGTTCGCCATCAAGGAATTCCTCGATCGCCTGTCCCAGGATCAGCAGGACACGGTCGGGGGGGTACGCTTGCTCGAAGGCATGGATGCCGAGCAGGAGCGCAAGCATTTTACCGGGATCCTGTTCGCCTTGGAACTCCGCCATCTCCAGAAGCGGATGACCCTGGAAAAGGATTTGACTAAATACGTTGGGATCCAAAGGCGGATTCGCGAGCTTCAATCGAAAAGCAAAGGCGGGGCACAATGAACGAACAAGATGGTCAGATCCTAAGAAGGCTCCAGAAGCAAGCCAAGCTGCAGGGTTTCATCGCCGAGAACCAGATCAAGGCGCTGTCCAGGTCCGACGAGGAATACGCGCAGTTGCGCCAGTTCTTCGTCGACCAGTCGGTGCAGGTCTCGGAGTTCGTGGTCAAGGCCCGCAAGCCGACCAAGCCCGACAGCCTCAAGAAGCTCGCCCGCTACAACGACCCCACCTGGGTCTACCTGAATTCCGTGGGCAAGGTCCCGCTCCTCTCCCGCGAAGAGGAAATCAACATCGCCAAGCGCATCGAAGAGGTGCAGAAACGCATCGGCGCCATCATCTTCCGTTCCAAGAGCATGGTCGCCATGGTCCTGGACCTGGGCCGCCAGGTGCTGGAAGAGGACCTGCGGATCGAGGAAATCCTCCAGATCGACAACGATGCCTGGACGGATCCCAAGGTCTACGATTCGGAAAAGGAAAAGGCGATCGCCGCGATCACGCGCATGCGCAAGAACTACTCCAAGCTCGAGGAGATGAGCCTCCAGTACCAGGAGGTGCAGACCGAAGGCGGCGACCAGCAGGCCCTGGCCTCGGAGATCGAGAACGTGGAGATGCGCCTGGTCAACGATTGCGTGGCCTTCAAACTGAACCACAAGCAAATCGACCGCCTGGTGGGCAAGTACAAGGAAGAGCAGGGTTCGACCGAACAGGAGCTCGAGCGCCTGCACCGAATCAAGCAATGGGAGGTCGTCCGCGACCGCGCCAAGGAGGAGATCGTCGAGGCCAACGTGCGCCTGGTGGTCTCCATCGCCAAGCGTTATACGTCGAAAGGCCTCGAGCTCATCGATTTGATCCAGGAAGGCAATAGCGGCCTCATCCGCGCCGTGGAGAATTTCGACTACACCAAGGGCTACAAGTTCTCGACCTACGCCACCTGGTGGATCAAGCAGTCCATCACCCGCGCCATCGCGGACAAGGCCAAGACCGTGCGCGTGCCGGCGAACATGCTGGACATCGTCCGCAAGGTGATGCGCGTCTGCCGCGAGCTGCAGCAGTCCACCGGCAAGGATCCCAATCCGGAAGAGGTCGCAACCAAGGTCGGTTGCTCCATCAAGAAGGTGCAGCTGGCCATGGACGTGTCCCAGGACCCCATCTCCCTGGACGATTACGTCACGGGCGATCAGAACAACACCTTCTCCGAGTTCATCGAGGACAAGACCGCCGAGAAGCCCTCGCAGAGCGTCAACATGCGCATGCTCCGCAAGCAGATCGACGGCGTACTGTCCTCGCTCGACGCCAAGGAACAGGCCATCGTGCGCATGCGCTTCGGCCTCGACGACGGCCTGGTGAAGACCCTGAAGGAGATCGGCGACAAGTACCGGATCTCCCGGGAACGCGTGCGCCAGATAGAATCGAAGGCCCTGGCCAAGCTCCAGCACCCCAGCCGCATCAAGCAGTTGGAAGGGTGGAGCACCGATATAGAGGACATCTGCCTGGGCTGAACCCGGCCCGGACGCGATGAGGATCAAGGCCTCCCGGAATTTCCGGGAGGCTTTTTTCATGCGGTCCAGGTATCTTTTCCGGTACGGTACCGCGTGGGCGCCCATGCAGGCCGCTACTTCCCCTTCCCGCCCCGGCGTTCCCTTGGGTTTTTTGGCCAACCAGGGTTTCTTGATACCAGTCGGGCCCGCCAGCGTCCCCGGAGCGCTCCTGACCGCAGTTCCCGATTGAAGCCGGCATCGCGCAAGTCTTATAATCAGGATTGAATGCGCCTCCATTTCCGTCCCGATTACCTGTTCCAAAAAACGGTCCATTCCGCTTTCGTATCCTGGGGCGTCAGGCGCGACAACAAGGCCGTCGCCGACGCTTTCCGCGATCCGCAAGGGCTCGACGGCGTTTTCCGCTGGCGCTCCCCCGCCGCCCGCAAGGCACGCTTGATCCGCCTTTCGTTGCTGATCGCGGCCCTAGCGGGCGGCCTTGCCGCCTATCGCCATTATGGAACCCCGACCGTTGCCGATGAGGAAACGCGCCTGCGGGACGAACTCGGCGCGCCGCTTACGCCGGCAATGCCCACCATGCCGCCGGCATCGGATAAGCCCGTAAAAACGTCCGCGCCCGAGCCGGCCATTCCTACCGCCGCGTCCCTGGTGGCGGCCCCGGCATCGGAACCCGCTCCGGTCGTCTTCCCGCAAAAGGGATTCTGCCTGATGGCTTGCAAGCGGGATCGCACCCTGTACGTATATAAACGGGACGGCGCGCATTGGGAACGGACCGCGGCCTACCCCATGGCGATCGGCCGCAACTCCGGCGACAAAGGCGATGCGGGTGACATGAGGACGCCGGAAGGCCGCTTCTGGATCAACGGACTGGTCGCCGGGGAAATGAAGGGACCGCTCTACGGCCCGCTGGTCTATACCCTGAACTACCCGCGCCCGGGAGACGCCGCCGAAGGGAAGACGGGGCAGGGCATCTGGATCCACGGCGTCCCCGTCGGCAAGCTGCCCACCTTCACCCATGGATGCCTGTCCCTCGCCAACGAGGACGTGGTGGCCTTGTCCGCCTTCGCCGACATCGGCACCCCTGTCGTCATCCTCCCCGATTCCCTGTCCCCCGATCCGGTCCGCCAGATCGACGTGGCGGGGATGGAAAGGGAGTACCCGTCCATCATGTCGGCGCATATGCGCCGCACGCGCCAGGACACCGTCGCCAAGGAGGAAACGCTCAAGCGCGCCAGGGCCTTCGTGGCCAAGGAGGCGAAAGCCTTCCCGGAGCTCGCGATGCAGGACCTCTCGCCGGAAGCCAAGAAGGCCATCATGGCCCGTCTGGACAAATGGAAATCCGATTGGGCCAGCCGCTCCATCGATGCATACGCCTCCAATTACGATCCCTTGTTCAAGGACCGCATGGGACGGGACCGGGAGACCTTCCTGGATCGAAAGCGGAAGATCTTCGAATCCAAGAGCAAGATCGAAATGGAAATACGGGACGCGCGCATCGAGTCGGAAGGCTATTCGCGCGCCAGGATCACCTTCCGCCAGGATTACCTGGCTGACGGGCCCCTGGGAAGCCAGCGGAGCTCGGACATGAAGAGCTTGCGGCTGGAAGAAGGCCCGGGCGGTTGGTTAATCATCACGGAGTGAGCATGAGAAACGCATCGGACAACCGCGAAGACGAGAACGGCAAGGCAGAGGCTTCCTGGTCCCAGGCCGGGGATCCGGACGCGTCCGCGCAGGAGACCATGGGGTTGATCGCCGAGCAGATCCGCATGCGAGCGGAACTGGATGCGCTGGCGAAGGAGAACGAGGCCCTGAAACGGGGCCACGAGACCCTGCTTCGGATGCTGTCCGAGAACGCATCCCTTCGCGCCGACCAGGATCTCAAGACCGCAGTGCGCGCGGTCATCACGGAACTGAAGAACGAGGACGGGATCCATACCGCGACGGTGGTGGGGCCCATTCCTGATCTGGAGGGCCTGAAGCAGCTGGAGAAGCGGTTCGCAAAGGCCGGGGAAAGCGCCAACGAGCTCGAATCCAAGTTCGCCGAGGTCCTTGGGCAGTCCCGGACCCTGTCGAAGCAGGTGGACGACATGACCGCCAAGCAGAAGGAGATCTCGGACCTCAAGGTCAAGATGGACCAGATCAGCGCGCAGCGTACCTGGATCGATTCCAAGATCCAATCCCTGGGCAAGCAGCGCATGGTGGTCGAGCGCGCGAACATCGAGAACGGCAGGCTGACCACCCTCTTCTGGGAGATGGAAGAGAAGGTGCGCGAAATGGGCAACCAGAACAAGCTCATCGCGAAGACCCAGGGGAATATCGAGGCGCTGGAAGCCCGCCTGCGGGACAGCAAGAACGGGCTGGAACGGGTGGATCGCTACGAGACCATCCTGAAGCAGAGCAAGCAGAGCGTCGAGGAGATGGGCCGGCTGGGGGAAGAGGTGCAGTTGAAGCTGGCCGAATTCCAGAAGAGCCGCCTGACCATCGAGGAAGCCTCCAACCGGGCCAAGGAGGCGGCCAATATCGTCAAGGGCATGGACGCGACCATGAACACCATCCTGAAGAACAATGGCCAGCTGGAGAACGCGAAGAAGGTCATCGACGGTTTCCAGGAGGCGTTGAGCGGCATCGACAAGAAGGTCGAGCGGATCCACAAGCAATGGAACTCGGTGGAAAAGCTGGAAGGCAAGATCGCCAAGCTGGAGGAATGGGTCAAGGGATTCCAGCAGGAACTGGCGGTGGCGTCCCATCTCGGAGACGAGCTCAAGAAGGTGGAACGGAAGATCGAGGACATACGCCAGAGCGAAGGCGATCTGTTCCGGACCATGGAGACCCTGGAGGCCAGGCGCGAGGAGATGTCCTCCATCGGCGGACTGGCCGAGGACGCCCGCAAGCAATCCGAGACCGTCATCAACAACCTGGAGTTCCTGCGGAACAGGCAGGACGAGATCTCCCAGGTGGACGATCGCGTGGATTCGCTGAACGGGTTCCTGGCCCAGACGCAGACGAGGATCAAGGACGTGGAGGCGAAGCTGGACGGCTTCTCCGTATTGGAAGGGAAGATGGGCAAGGTCGAATCCCTGATACGGGAGACCGATGCCAAGATCCAGGACCAGGTGGCACGCCACCCGGCGCTGACCGAACTTGGGGCCCGCATCGACGAGACCATGGAAAGCGCCGCGGCCATGGAGGCCCGGACGCGCGAATTGTTCCAGCATGGGGACCGGCTCCGCGGGTTGGAGAACCGCCTCGCCGAGGTCGATCGCGCCCGCGCGGAAGCCGATGCCGCCTACGCCCGCATCGCCGCGCAGAAGGAGGCCGTCGCCAAGCAGGAAGCGTTGTTCCGCGAATCGATGGAAGCCTACCGCCAGCTCGCGAAGGAATCCGAGGAGGGGCGCCTGAAGTTCGGCGGAGAGAACAAGGAAGCGCTCAACCGGTTCGCCGCGGACCGGGAGAAGCTCAAGGGCCTGCAGGACGAGATCGGCGCCGGCCTCGCGTCCATAGCCGGGCATAACGCGACCATCAGGAAGGCCGAGGAGAAGCTCAAGACCGTGGACGGCTTCCTGCTGGCCATGGAGGAGAACATGGCTTCCCTGGAAACCCGCCAGACCGCCATGACGGCATTGGACGGGAAGATGGGCGAAGTGTTCAAGGCGGTGGAGGACGTGGAAGCCCGCATGACCGTCCTGCGCAGCGAAAAGAGCGTCATCCAGGACGCGCGCCGTTCCGTCGAGTCCCTGCACGTAATGATGAAATCGGTCCAGGATCGGATCGCGGACCTCAAGTCGGAGGAAGGCATGGTCACCAAGACCCAGGAAGCGGTCGCGGGCATCATGACCGTCATGGCCGAGGTGGAGGAGAAGGCCAAGGTATTGACCCAGGAACGCCTCCGCATCCAGGAGGCCCAGGCCCAGATCCAGAGCCTGCGTCTCATGATCGACGACCTGAAGACCGAGATCCGGAACGCCTCCGAGGAGGAGCAGAAGATCACCGCGGCCGTGTCAAAGGCCTCGGAACTCGAATTCCTGATCGGCGAAGCCGATTCCGCCATCGCCAACCTGAAGCGCCTGAAGCCGAAGGGCTGACCTCGAGGGCCGGCTACGGCCCTCGAGGAATCCGCTCCTCTCCATTGCCCGTCGCTTTCGGCCGGAATCCGGCCGCGATCGGACCGATGGGGGTGAAGTCCGACAGCTCCACGAAAAGATCCGTGCCCGCGCCTCTTCCCGGCCTTAGATTCCAATCCGGAGGAGCCATGGAAAATCCAATCGGCCGGACGATCCCGGATTCCGGAATCCGGGATCGGAATGCGGCCCGGTCCGCGGTCGGACGGATGGCCGCCCTGGCCGTGGCGCTGGCCTTGGAAGCGTGGCCCGGCGTCCCGGTCCGGGCCTCCATGGCGGACGACTACGCAATCGGCGCGGATCTTTCCTTTCTGAAACAGCAAGAGGACGCCGGAAAGGAATTCAAGGACGAGGGAATCGTTTCTCCGGGCCTCGTCCTTTTC
Organism: Fibrobacterota bacterium; assembly: GCA_028287465.1. Lineage (GTDB taxonomy): Bacteria > Fibrobacterota > Fibrobacteria > UBA11236 > UBA11236 > Chersky-265. The sequence goes on along the minus strand of JAQBPO010000062.1, from coordinate 98,031 downwards.
AGACGGCACGGCTACAACTGGATCCGCCTGCGCCTGTTCCATACCCCGGCCTCCCTGCCCAATTCCCTGCCGTATACCCTGGCCATGGCCAAGCAGGCCAAGGCCATGGGATACCGCTTCCTGCTCGATTTCCACTATTCGGATACCTGGGCCGATCCGGGCAGCCAGGCCGTCCCGAAGGCTTGGGCCGGCCTCGATCATGCCGGCCTCGTCGACTCCGTCTACCGGTACACCCGCGACGTGATCGCGCGGTTCCGCGCCGAAGGCGCCCTGCCCGACATGGTCCAGGTCGGCAATGAGATCAACAATGGGATGATCTGGCCGGACGGCAAGGGCGATTGGAACCGGCAGGCGGATCTGCTGAAGGCCGGGGTGAGCGGGGTGGACTCGGGCAGGGGAGAGGGGCCCGCTCCGCGCATCATGCTGCACATCGCCTGCGGAGGGGATACCTCCGCGACGAAATGGTTCTTCGACAATGCCGGGAAATCCGGGATCAAGTACGACGTGATCGGGCAATGCTATTACCCGCTCTGGCATGGGACCCTGGATGATCTGCGCCGCAACATGGCTTTCATGGCCGGCCGGTACGGCAAGGATATCGTTGTGGTCGAGACGGCCTTTACCGCCTTCCCTGATGGAAGCTCCCCTTTTCCGCTTACCGCTGAGGGGCAGGCCCAATACCTCCGGGAAATCGATAAAATCGTGCGCGGGACTCCGGGCGGGCGAGGGAAGGGATTCCTATGGTGGGAACCCACCGGGGACGATTACCTGGGAACGCCCCGGGGCCTTTTCGACCTTCAAAGGAACGCAAGGCCTGGCCTCAAGGTTTTCGATGGCATCGTGGCCATCCATTCCGGTCCCAGGGGTCGGTCCTCTCCCGGCAAGGCGCCGACGGCCAGGACGGGCGGCCATCCGATGCTATTGCTTCTTCCTCCCGAAGGCGCTCCCGGTTCCCTTTTCACTCCCCTGGGACAGCGGGCGCTCCCGGCCATTGTGCCATAAATCCTTGGATTTTCCCTATCCAAGGTGCTATGTTAGTAGAACCTGAGGGACCTTTCTCCCGGGGGCATGCCCCCGCCGTCTAGGAGTTTGGGTCTTTTCCACGCGGGTCGAACGGACGTTCGGGCGTCCGCGCGAGCGGTGTCGGATTGGCGGGAATCATGGACAAGAAGCAAGGTTCCGGAAAAAAAGTCCACGCGAAAGGTGCGGCCCCGGCCGACTCCGCCATCGCTTCGGATAACCTTCCCGCCTTGATTGCCGGGGAAGGGGCCATACCCGCCGTCGTCAGCGACCCTTCCGACCTGCCCTCGACCCTGGCCGATCCGAACGGGACCATTCCCGTGGTGGCCGCGGCCCTGCCGGACGACGGCACCGGTACGGATCTGGACATCAAGGCCCCCGAAATCGAACGCAGCCTGGATCGCGCCAAAGAGAACCTGCTGGCCTATATCGGCGAGCGCAGCCCCAACTTCAACCGCGATCTCATCCAGCGCGCCATCGACTTCACCATGATCGCCCACAAGAACCAGTTCCGCAAATCGGGCATGCCCTATGCGGAGCACCCTTTCGAGGTCGCGAAGCTTCTCGCCGATCTCAACATGGACACCGTCACCATCGCCGCGGGCCTATTGCATGACGTGGTGGAGGATACGGGCCATTCCACCCAGGAGATCAAATCCATCTTCGGCGAAGAGGTGGCCTTCCTGGTGGAGGCCGTCACCAAGATCTCCGCCATCAAGTCCAAGTCCCGCGCGGACCAACAGGCCGAGACCTTCCGCAAGATGCTGATCTCCATGGCCAAGGACATCCGCGTCATCATGATCAAGTTCGCGGATCGGCTCCACAACATGCGTACCCTGACCTACATGCAGGAGGAGCGCAAGAAGGCCATCGCCGCGGAGACCATGGAAGTCTACGCGCCCCTGGCCCATCGCTTCGGTCTCGCCAAGATCAAATGGGAGCTGGAGGATCTGGCTTTCAAGCACCTGAATTCGGACGCGTACAAGAACCTGGTGAAGAAGGTTGTCGAAAAGCGCCAGGAGCGCGAGGACTACATCCGCAGCATCCTGGGCCCGGTCAAGGAGCATCTCAGGAAGGCCGAACTGCAGGGCAAGGTGTTCGGGCGGCCCAAGCACCTGTACAGCATCTGGCAGAAGATGCAGACGCGCCAATGCAGCTTCGAGGACATCTACGATCTATACGCCCTGCGCATCATCGTGAATTCCGTCGGGGATTGCTACGCGGTCCTGGGCCTGGTCCATTCCATCTGGACCCCGCTGCAATCGCGCTTCAAGGATTACATCGCCACGCCCAAATCCAACATGTACCAGAGCCTGCATACCACCTTGATCGGCCCGGGCGGCAAGCCCATCGAGATCCAGATCCGCACCGAAGAGATGGATCTGATCGCCGAACAGGGCATCGCCGCCCACTGGGGCTATAAGGAGGGCGTATCGCCAAGGACCCTGGGCAAGGAGAACAAGTGGCTCACCCAGTTCCTGGAATGGCAGCAGGACCTCACCGACTCCCATGAATTCATGGAATATTTCCGCGGGGACCTGGTCTCCGGGGAAATCTACGTGTTCACGCCCACGGGCGATCTGATCCAGCTTCCCAAAGGGGCTACCGCCCTCGACTTCGCCTTCGCGCTGCATTCCGCCATCGGCCTGCATTGCATCGGGGCCAAGGTGGACGGCAACGTGGTCCCGCTCCACCGCGAGCTGAAGACGGGCGAACGCCTGGAGATCCTCAAGTCCGATTCCCAGCGCCCTTCCAAGGACTGGCTCTCCGTGGTGACCACCACCAAGGCCAAGAGCGCCATCCGCCGCTGGATGCGCACGGAGGAAATCGCCCACAGCATCCAGCTGGGCAAGGAGATGCTCGAGCGCGAATTCCGCCAGGCGCACATCCCGCCCAATATCGAGAAGGATCTGAAGCCCTTTTCCGAGAAATTCCAGGTCAAGGACTGGGAAAGCCTGTGGGAGAAGATCGGCCACGGGGAAATCACCCTGGGGGCGATCTCCACCTTCGTGCAGGAGCTCAATCCGAACCGGAAGAAGCCCAGCGTCCTGGACCGGCTCACCTTCAAGCGCCCGCCCAAGTCCGAGAATTCCGTGCTGGTCTCCGGCATGCAGAACATGCTCATCCGCTACGCCACCTGCTGCCATCCCGTGCCCGGCGACAAGATCCTGGGCTACGTGACGCGCGGACGCGGCGTGTCCATCCATCGCGCCAACTGCCCCGAAGGCATGCTGCTGATGAAGGATCAGGACCGCATCATCCCCGTGCAGTGGAAGACCGAGGCCGGCCAGCAGTTCGAGGTAGTGGTGGAGATCGCCGGCAGGGACCGGCCGGATCTCCTGCGCGACATCACCGACGTTTTCTCCAAATCGCGCATCAACGTGCAACGGGCCTCCATCGTCACCGTCCGCGACCAGGTGCGCAACCGTTTCCGCATCCTGGTATCGGACCTGGATCAGCTGGACAAGACCATGACCCAGCTCCGCAAGCTGAAAGGGATCGCCTCTGTCTCACGGCGCCAGTCCGGAACGTAACCTTCCGGGTACCCTATGATCGCGTGGATCCTCGCCTTGGCGGGAGGCCTGGCCGGCCTCGCCGTAGGGGGCTACCTATTGTGGCGCAAGAACCTGACCCCCGGAGGCCAGGCGGCCATGGACATCGCCATGGTGCAGCGCCTCACCGACAAGTTCCCGGCCATCATGCGCACGTCCCCGGATCCCGCCATCAAGCCGGAAAAGCGTACGGCCGGGCTTCAGGGGAACCTGGCCCAGACTCCGCTTTACGATCTCCTCCAGTACCTGTCCCTGGGCCACAAGTCCGGCATCCTGGAGCTGGTGAGCGGCCGCCGCACGGGCCGCATCGTCCTCAAGGACGGGCGCGTCTACAAGAATTCATACCGCGGCAAGGACGGCATGGACGCCATGTTCATGATGATGGACCTGGTCGAGGGCGATTTCGAATTCTACGAGCAGACTCTGGAGGATTCCGTTTCCTTTTCGGGCCTGGAGGTGGTGGACATCATCATGCTCTGGATGGACCGCAAACCCAAGAAGAAAGCCTGAGGCCCGCGCCCATGTTCGCGAACATTTTCATCAAGAACCGCCCCTTCTTCAGCAAGATGCGCAACGGGAACTACCAGAAAGCCCATGCGGTGTTCAAAAAGCTCCAGGAGATTTCCAGGCAGAATCCCTTCCAGCCCAAGGACATGATCCGCCAGCTGGAGGAATACATCAAGCAATTGGAAGTCACCCTCCAGCACGCATCCGACGCGATCCGCGGCCTCAAGCGCCGGAAGCTGGGCATGTACCGCGTGGACAAGGCGTTCGGGGTCCTGGAAGAGGAAATCGTCCTGACCTATTTCCTCGAGGAGATGATCAGCAGTTCCCAGTTCCTCAAGAAGAGGCTGGAAACGGATCTCAAGATCAACATCTACCGCGAAAGGCTGAGCCGCCTCCAGTCGCACTCCCCCGGCGGCAGCGGGTTCCTGGCCAATATCCTGGATTCCCTGGACGCCATGACCCAGACCGAATTCATCGAGATAGAGAAGCTGATCCAGATCATGGAGGAGCGGTACAGGATCGGGGACAAGCTCTTCGACATCATCCTCAACAAGGCTCCGAAGGCCCCACTTCCGACCTGAGGGCCGGACCACGCCCCGAGGTGGTCCCGGCGGGGTGGTTTTATAGATTATTGGGGACTCCGATTCCTCCTTTCCGAACCGCGCCAGCCCGCGAAATCGGGCGATTTGCCATGGGGCCCGGCTCCCTTGGCCGATCCGGCCTATTTTACTAAGTTGGTCGGCTCTCAGTTATAGTCGTTTCGACCCTATACTTTACTTTGGAAACACAGCCATGAGACCTTTAGATAACCTCCGGAATATCGGCATCAGCGCCCACATCGATTCGGGCAAGACCACCCTGACCGAGCGTATTCTGTTCTACACCGGCATGATCCACCAGATTCACGAAGTGAAGGGCAAGGATGGCGTCGGCGCGACCATGGATTCCATGGATCTGGAACGCGAACGCGGCATCACCATCCAGTCCGCGGCCACCCGCGTCAAGTGGACCAAGTCCGCCTATTACCTGGATCATGCCGAATCCGACGGTACCCACATCAACATCATCGACACCCCCGGGCACGTGGATTTCACCATCGAGGTGGAACGCTCCCTGCGCGTGCTCGACGGCGCCATCCTGGTGCTTTGCGGCGTTTCCGGCGTGCAGTCCCAGTCCATCACGGTGGATCGCCAGATGCGCCGGTACAACGTGCCCCGCGTCGCCTTCATCAATAAGCTCGACCGTTCCGGCGCCAATCCCTACCGCGTCACGGAACAGCTGCGCACCAAGCTGAGCCACAACGCCGTCATGGTCCAGATCCCCATCGGCCTGGAAGACAAGCACAATGGCCTGGTCGACCTGTTGACCATGAAGGCCTATACCTTCTCCGGCCCCAACGGCGAAACCATCACCGAAATCCCGATCCCGGACGATTTGGCCGAAACGGCCAAGGAACGCCGCACCATCATGCTGGACGCGCTTTCCATCTTCTCCGATGAGCTCATGGAGCTGGTCCTGGAGGAAAAGGAGATTCCCCTCGTCCTGCTCAAGAACGTCATCCGCGCCGCGACCATCAAGATGGAGCTGACCCCGGTGTTCATGGGCTCGGCCTTCAAGAACAAAGGCGTGCAGTTCCTGCTCGACGGCGTCACGGATTTCCTGCCGTCCCCGTACGATGTATCCAATTACGCCTTGGACATCACCACCAAGAGCGAAGAGAAGATCGAGATGTACTCGGACGCGACCAAGCCTTTCGTAGGCTATGCGTTCAAGCTCGAAGAAGGCCGCTTCGGCCAGCTGACCTACCTGCGCGTCTATCAGGGCCGCGTGGACAAGGGCAAGCCCATCTTCAACATGACCACGAAGAAGAAGCATAACGTGGGCCGCCTGGTCCGCATGCATGCCAATGAAATGGGCGAAATCCAGAGCGCCGAGGCCGGCGATATCGTCGCCCTGTTCGGCATCGATTGCGCCACGGGTACCACCTTCACGGACGGCACCCTGGAAGTCAACATGACCTCCATGCACGTCCCCAACGCCGTTATCGACCTCGTCATCGAGGCCAAGAACCGCGACCATCTGGCCAACCTTTCCAAGGCGCTCAACCGCTTCACGAAAGAGGATCCGACCTTCCGCGTCAAGCTGGACGAGGAATCCGGCCAGACCATCGTTTCCGGCATGGGCGAGTTGCATCTGGAAGTGTACATCGAGCGCATGCGCCGCGAATACGGCGTGGAACTCACGACCGGCCGCCCCCAGGTGGCTTATCGCGAAACCATCAACCAGCGCGCCGACTTCAACTATACCCATAAGAAGCAGACGGGCGGTTCGGGCCAGTACGCGAAAGTGGCCGGCTATATCGAGCCCATCGTCCCCACCGAGGAAGTCCCGGATCCGCCGGACTATGAGTTCGTCGACGATATCGTCGGCGGCGCGATTCCCCGGGAATTCATCCCGTCTTGCGACAAGGGCTTCAAGGCTTGCCTTGGCTTCGGTTCCATCATCGGATTCCCGATCGTGAACGTGCGCGCGGTCGTCAACGACGGCGCCATGCATCCCGTCGATTCCTCCGATATCGCTTTCCAGTTGGCGGCCCGCGGCGGCTTCCGTGAGGCCTACGCCCGCGCCAAGCCCCAGATCCTCGAGCCCATCATGAAGCTCGAAGTCTCCACCCCGACCGAATTCCAGGGTTCGGTGGTGGGCCAGATCAACCAGAAGCGCGGCGTCATCACCGGATCCGTCGAAGAGCAGAACTTCACTATCGTCAATTCCGAAGTTCCCCTCGCGGAAATGTTCGGCTACGCCACCCAGCTGCGGTCCCTGACCCAGGGCAAGGCGGAGTTCACCATGGAGTTCCTCAAGTACGCTCCCGTTCCCAAGAACGTGGGCGAAGAGCTCATCAAGAAGTACAGCTCGAACGCAAGCAAGCGTCTGGAGTAAGGTCCGCCGCGCCAAGGCGCGGAACCTTCCGGGGCTTCCCGGTACTGAAATCGAAAGGGACGGTCGCAAGACCGTCCCTTTTCCGTTTTACCGGGAACGGCAGGCCTCAATAAAGCCCGATGTCCAGGGCCGCGGACCACAACCATCCGCGCCCCTCATCCGCTTCCGAGAAGAATTTGTCATGGGATACGTTCATTTCCGCGCCGAGCGACAGGATATCCTTTACTGGGACGCGCAAGATCACCCCGGCAAGCCAGGTCTTTATCCAAGTGCGCTCCACCTTCAACCCGAGCATTGGAATGGGGCGCACTTCCAGGCCCATGGATTTCAGAATGGAGATGTCCTCCCTGTCCGGGCCTTCCGAAGCGTCCTGATGTTCGTGGAGGTTCATTTCGCCATACAGATCCACGCGATCCAGGAGGGAACCCCAAAACAGGGAGAAATCGTAATTGGGCAGCAAGGCCCGGAAGCCGTCGTCCATGCCGGGATCGGACGGCAATCCGGCTTTTCCGGCGGCAAGGTTCCTGACCGTCAATCCGGCATGAAGGACGCCCGATTTCCCGAAGGAGGGAAAGGCGATATGCGCCCCGAAATCCAGGGCCGAAGACGAGCTGGTCACCACATTGAAGGCGTTGAACTCGTGCCTGGGAATGGCGAGCCCGATGTCCAGGGAGTATCCGGATCCCGCCAGGCTGTCCAGGGCGAAGGCGACCATGGGAGTCAGGATGGACGTTTCATACAAAGCGTTCGATCCGTCGACGGCGCTTTCCGTCGAAAGGTAGGCGATGCCAGCGAACAGGCCGCCGTATATCCCCGCCGTCGCCTGGTAGAAGTCCCACCCGGATTTGCCGCTCACGGATCCGAAGGTCGCCGCGCGGAAATCGACGCGATCGGTTTCCGCCGCCATGGCCGGATTGAAGACGGCCGCGCCCGGGCCGTCCCAGGGCAGCATGAATTGTTCCGCGTGGATCCTCCCGTTCGGCTTGTAGGCCGATTGGCCGCGAGGCGTCCCTGAGAACGCGATCAAGAGGGACGCGAAAAAGAACGCGCGAAGGAACGGAGGGCGGGAAACAATCGAAGCGATATGCGGGCGCACGGTGAAAGAGTACTTAAAAGGTTCAGCCCTTGCGGAACCAATCGTTCAGGTCCATGCCCGTAGGCGGGGTAAGCCGCCGCGCCTCGATGCCGTAAGCCTGCAGGCGCTCGATGGTCTTGGCCGCGCCGGACTCGCCCGGACCGTCCGGATCGAAGGCCACATGCACGGATTTGTTCCGGAACAAAGGGGCCCACCCAGGCTTGAAGTTGGCCGCGCCCGGAACGCCGATGGACGGGAACCCCTGCTCGAGCAGGGTGAGGGTATCGATGACCCCTTCGCACAGGTAGATCTGGCCGGGCTCGCCGTCGAGCAGGCGGCAATTGTAAGGCAGGGGTATCGGCCCGGACATGGAGAGCTCCTTGGGCACCGCATCCGCATCGATGGCGCGCGCCTGCATGTAGACGGGGCGGCCTTGCGGATCGAAATAGGGGAAGAGCAGCTTGTGGCGGTAATAGCGCAGGTGGCCGGCCGCGTTGAAGAAACCCGCGCGTTCGAGGTCGGCGCGCCCGAAGGCGGCTTCAAGCTTGCGGCTCACCCCGGCGTAATCGTCGATCATCCTGATGCCTTGACGATCCCAAGTGCGTTTGAAGATGCGGCGTTTCTGCAGGTACTGCGCCACCTTTCCCGAAACGGGCGGGCAGGCTTCGATGAGGGCCTGCAGGATGCGTTGCCGCAGGAGTTCTTCCTCGAGATCCTCCTCCGGGGTACGTCCGCCGCGGTATGGGCGGTGCGGTGCGGGAGGCGCCGGAGCGGCGATCTTCGCGGACCCGGAAGCGGTTTCTCGGGCATCCCCATGGGGGGGCGAGCCGGTTTTTTCCGGATACGGGGCGGGAGCGGTCGGGGGCCGGCCCTCCGCGGGTGGGGCCTCCCGGGACGGATCGGAATCCGGGAAAAGGGATGGCGCGGGGCCGGCTTCCCGGGAAGCCGGCGCATCCTGGGGTGCGTGGAGCGGGGAGCGATCGCGGAACCGGGGGTCGGGGCCGGGATCGGGAGGGAGGGGAATCCGGCCCCGACCCGGGGCCTTGGGATGGCGCAGGGGAGGCAGGACCGCGTCGCCCAGATTGTTGCGCGCCAGGTATTCCAGGGCCTCGCGGAAGGTGCAGCCCCGGGCCAGGCGTACCAGGTCGATGACGTCGCCTTTTACGTCCGCGCAGACCCAGCATTTGAACTGGCCGCGATCGGGCCAGACGGAAACCGACGGGGTACGGTCCCCGTTCGCATGGTTCTCCGGTCTGGGGCAGCGTATGCGGCCGTTCTGGACGGGGAGGCCCAGGTCCCGCAGGACGTCGAAGATGGGGTTGGCCGCCTTTACGGCCTCGATGTCCGCTTTGTCCATGGCTGAACATAAGGTAAAAATCCAAACGGCGGGGTTTGCTACCTTGATCCCAGCCATGTCCATCCTCGTCCGTGAGAACATCCCCCTAGCCCCGCTCATCTCCTTCAAGGTAGGCGGTCCCGCGCGGTATTTCGTGGAACCGTCGACGCCGGAGGAGTTCTCCGAGGCCCTGGGATGGGCCAGGCAGAAGGGCCTGGAGACCTTCATCCTGGGCAAGGGCACCAATCTGGTCTTTTCCGACCAGGGTTTCCCGGGTCTGGTCCTCTATACGGGCAAGTCCTTCCACGGCATCGCCTGGGAAGGCAATCGCGTGAGGGCGCAAGCCGGTGCCCTACTGCACACCGTGGTGACCCAATCGGTCGGGAACGGCATGGCCGGCATCCAGCACCTTGCGGGAATCCCCGGCACCATGGGCGGGGGCACCTACATCAATGCGGGCGCCTTCGGGCAGGAACTCAAGGAGGTCATCGTTTTCGTGACCTCCACGACCATGGACGGCAAGCTGGTGCAGCGGACGAATGAGGAGTGCGGCTTCGCCTATCGCCATTCCCATTTCTTCCATTTGAACGAAATCATCCTGGAGACGGCGCTGGAGCTGGTTCCCGGCGATCCGGACGCCCTGCGGGCCGAGATGCGCGAGACCCTGCGCAAGCGCAAGGAGAAGCAGCCCTTGAACCTCCCGAACGCCGGCAGCATGTTCAAGCGGCCGCCCGGGCAGTACGCCGGGGTGCTCATCGAGCGGACCGGGCTGAAGGGCTTCCGCATGGGAGGGGCCATGATCTCGGAGAAGCATTCCAATTTCACCGTGAACGCCGGGGGCGCCACGGCCCAGGACATCCACGATCTCTCCTCCGAGGTCATCCGGCGCGTCAAAGAGGCCACCGGCACCACCTTGGAACGGGAGGTCATCTTCATCGGCGAATTCCTCCCATGGCCGCGCTGACGCCGGCGGATCATCAGGTTCCGCCCGCCCACGTAACCGTCATAATACCCACCCACGATCGCGCCGGGCTCCTGCCCCGGGCCGTCGAATCCGCGCTCGCGCAGAAGGGGGCGGATTTCCACGTGCTGATCGCGGACGATGGTTCCACGGACGGGACGGACGCCGTCCTCTCGCGTTACGCTTCCGATCCGCGGGTGAGCGTCCTTTCCCTGCCGCATGGAGGGGTCTGCCGCGCCCGCAACGCCGCGGTGGCCGCGAGCCGATCGCCTCTGCTCGCCTTCCTGGATTCCGACGACGAATGGCTGCCCGGGAAACTGGCCGCCCAGGTGCGGTTGATGGAGGAAGAGCGCCTGCAGATCTGCCAGACCGAGGAGATCTGGATCCGCAACGGAGTCAGGGTCAATCAACCGGCCCATTACGTGAAACGGGGCGGGGACCTTTTCGCCCTCTCCCTGAACCATTGCATGATCACCCCATCCTCGGTCCTGATGACGCGCGCCCTGTTCGAGGAAGCGGGGGGCTTCAATCCCGAATTCCCGGCATGCGAGGATTTCGAGATGTGGCTGCGCATCACCCGGAGATTCACGGTGGGACTGATTCCCAAAGCCATGATGATCCGTTACGGAGGTCACGCGGACCAGCTTTCCACCCGCTTTCCCGCCCAGGACCGGTTCCGCATCCGCGCGATTGCTCTATTGTTGGACGGGAATACCCTCGATGAGGGCCGCCGGGCCCTGGCCATGGACGCGCTGCGGGAAAAGCTCCGCATCTACCATGCGGGTTGCGAAAAGCGCGGAAAGGCGGAGGAAACCGCCTGGTGCCAGGAGATACGTTCCCGTTACCTGGCTTAGGATTTTGGGAATCGATCGGTATGCCGGGCCCCGGGGCGAGCCCTTTCGCCGCCTTCGTTTCCCTCCCGTAACTCCTTGATAATAAACGCTTGCCAGACCCTATTGAATTTGTTCTCTTGGCTGCCCCCACCCCTCCCGGAGAATGGATATGAGCAAGCGCCATTTCTTCTTCTACGACTTCCTTCTGCCCCTGGCGGGCATCCTCGCCCTGGGCCGTTTCTTTTCCGATCACTTCGACACCTTCATCTTCCGATGGATGGATACCGTGAAGCCTTTCGGCCTGGGGGAGTGGTTCAGCCATAGCCCGTTGCGGGAGAACCTGTGGCATTCCTCCTGGTTGTTCTTCGCGATCGTGCCGGCCCTGGCCTGGATGGTCTGGGTGCGCATCAACCTGGAATACGATTGGGTGAACGCGCGCCGCCGGCTGGATCGGCCCATCTTCACCTTCTTCCAGGGCCTCGGCCGTTGGGTGGAAGGGGGCGGGGAACTCCAGATGGTGAAGATGGCCTATGAGCGCCGCCTGGCCATAGCGGACGATCGCGTCCGCCGCCTGGAGGCCCAATTGGCCGCCGCTTATGATCCGGCCCAGGATTCCGATGGCGAGTGGCAGGACGGTTACCGTCCTCCCGCCCAGCAGGGCTGATCGGCGGATCCGCGTGAAACGTTATTGGATCCTCACGGGCCTGATGCTGGCCTTCTTCCTCGCGACCTTCGGCATCATGTCGGCCATGCACGTGGCCTTCCTGGAAGACCCGACCGGTTGGCTGCACCAGCGCGGCGGGATCGCCGCTGCTATCACGGGCGTGGGCCTGCTCATCGCGGACGTCTTCCTTCCCGTTCCCTCCAGCCTGGTCATGATCGCCCATGGGGCCCTGTTCGGGGTATGGATGGGGACCGCTCTTTCCCTCCTGGGTAGCGTGGGCGCTACCCTGTTCGGCTTCGCGGTCGGCCGCCGCGGCGGACCCATGCTGACCCGCATGGTCTCGGAGGAGGAGAAGGCCCGGGCCGACGCCCTGCTCGCGAAATGGGGGGCCTTGGCCATCCTCATCACCCGTCCCGTCCCCCTGATGGCGGAAACCGTCTCCATCCTTGCGGGAGCCTCACCCATGGGCTGGGGCAGGATGACCCTGGCCGCCCTGGCCGGGTCCGCGCCGGCCGCCCTGCTCTATGCGCTCACCGGGGCCACCGCGAAAGGCTTTGCGAACGGGTTCCTCATGTTCGGCGTGGTCATCCTGATCGCCGGCCTATTCTGGTTCTTGGGGAAAAAAGCCGCGGGATGACGTTTTCACGTCTCGAACTTCCGGTCCCGTTTCGCTAACTAATTACCCGCGCCGCCACGCTTAGAATTCGATATTGAGGGCGGGCATCAACCGGGGAAGTTACGCATGGCAGTGAGCATTCGCAGGATGGAATTCGACGGCATGGACGCGGTGGAGATTTTGACCTCCAAGGCCCGGTTAATCGTGGTCACGTCCATGGGCCCCCGCATCGCCCATTTCGGGACCCGCAATGGGCGCAACCTCCTCTTCTGGGATTTCATCCGCAAATACAAGCGCGGGGAATGGCGCCTGATGGGCGGTCACCGCGTATGGGCCACGCGTCCCCTGGCCGACGAGGCCGAAGAGACCTATGCGGACGACAACGAGGTCTGCTCCGTGCGCGCCACCGCCACCGGCGTCGACATCAAGGGCGCGGTCCATCCGGTATTCCGCACCCGCAAGTCGATCGGCATCAAGGTGCTGGCCGACGATACCCTGCAGGTGGACAGCCGCATCACCAACGAGTCGGAAATGGTCTGGTCCGGCGGAGTATGGGGGCTTACCGCCACCTTGCCCACGGCGAACACCTCCTATGGCATCCCCCTGGGGCGGGAAGGAGCCTGGGACATCTTCCTGATCGGGTACCCCAAGCGCTGGGCCGGCGCCCAGAACTCGCGGGTGAACGATCCCGCCGTGCGCCTTACCGAAGATTGCATGATCATCCGCCCCAAAGGCCAAATCAGCAAGCGCATGGTCCAGGCCCCCCAAGGGATCATCGGCATGACCGATCCGGGGGAGAAGATCAGCTTCCTCAAGCAATCGCAGTTCGTGGACGGGGCGGATTACCCCATGGGATGCAATCTCGCCTACTATTCGGGCAAGAAGAACTTCATGGTGGAGATGGAGACCATGGGGGCCACCCAGGGCGTGCTGCCCGGGGCGACCTTGGTCTTGCGGGAAACCTGGATGCTCCGCAAGCCCGTGGACTGGGGCAAGCTCAAAGGCGTCTACAAGGTAGGCTAATCAAGGTAGGCTGATCAATGCAGGCCGTTTCCCTTCTTGCCGGAAGCCGCCGGCTGCGGAGGCGACGGTACCGCAACCTTACCGGCGCCGACGCCGGGAACGGGTTCCGCGCTAAAGGGATACCCGGACCGACCAGACCGGCCGCCGTCCGAAGTCGGCGGCGTCGAAGAAGAGGCCCGCCTCCCACGTCTCCGGTCGGGGGAAGAAGGTCAGGGTCTTAAGGGCCAAGGTCACGCCCACCTCATGGGAGGCCACCCGGTTGATCATGGAGGTGAAGGCGCGCGACCGGGGCGAATAGCCTTGGCCGCTTTCCGGCCCGGCCGCAGGTCCCGGTAGGAAGCCCGCGGCGGATCCCGTTCCACCGCCCAGGGTGAACCGGGACATGTCCCGGTATTCGATTCCGGGATACGCCTGATCCAGGAAAAGCCCGGAGCCGCCCCGGGTTCCCAGCTGCATGCCCAGGGGGACCGCGTAGTAGGCGGAGGCGCCTCCGTAGAGCCATCCCTTTTCCTCCGGTCCCCAATCCTCGGTATGGTAGAGCGACGCCCGCAGGAAAAGCGCCCGGCGCATGCTGGCATAGGCGGTGGCGCCGGCCGTGGCGCTGAACTCCGGGACCGCGCGCGTGAGCTTAGGGGGTTTCTCCCCGTGGAGGAAGGCGGAGAACCCTTGGGTCACCCCGTCCTTGCCTAACTCCAAGGCGGTATAGTCCAGATCGGCCAAGCCGCCGAATCGCGGGTCGGTATCGGTCACCTTGTCGCCGGAACTCCCCTGGAACCCGAAACCGTTCTCGACCGAGAAGCGGCCGGAAAGGTCCCAATGCTCCGAAAGGCGGAGGTCCGGCCCTACGTAACCGGCAAGATACCCCTGGTAGAAGATGTCCTTCCGGCCGCTGAGCCGGACATCCGGGAAATCGAAAGCGTCGTATCGGCCCTCCAGGACCAGGGTCGGCAGGAAGGCGTTCACGCTCAACCGGAAGGCGGTGGCGTCCAGGTGCATGGGCCCTTGGTAATCCAACGGCCGCGAGAGCCCCAGGATCACGCTCGCGTCGGCGACGCCCGTGGGATTCTGCCAATAGAACCCGACGCTGGTGAGGGTGCGGGTTCCGGCGCCGTAGGCGAAGGCGGATGCGCCGAGGGCCGAATCGAGTTCCGGGCTCTCGAAGCCGGGGCTGCGGATGAACCCTAGGGAAAGATTGAAGCCCAGGAGGCCCAGGTTGGTGCGATCGAACGCGTCGCTTTCGTATTCCGCGGCGGGGGGCGGCTTCCACCCGGGCACGGGAAGTTCCACCACGAAGGAAGGGGCCGCGTCCCCGAGGGGCCTGGCCCGCGCCAGGCGGAATCCCTTGGGGCCGTAGGAGGAGAACCAGATGCCGTCCTCCCTGGGCTGGGGATGGAAGGCTCCGCCGGCCACATGGGTGCAGCGGATGAGGGTTTCGCCCGCGAGGGCATAGACATCGAAGATGCCGGAATAGTCGGCGGAGAAATACAGGGTGTCCCCATGCCAGCTGGGATCGCGTTCCTCCTGGGGGGAGACGGCGAGCGGCGACAATTCCCCCGATGCCAGGTCGAGTTCGCGGAGGTCCTCGCCGAACCCGGAGGTGGTTCCCAGGGTCAGGCTGCCGGGGGAGCGTCCCGGCGCCAGATCCGTGATTTCCATGGAGTCCGGCGGGGCGAAGACCGTGGTCCATTCCCCTCCGGCGATCCGGACTATGGTAGTGCGGGCGTCGTTGTTGCGGATGCCATAGACCTGGCCGCCCGACCGGCAGCCCCGGATGATGCGGCCCCCGCGCGTGAGCCGCTCGACGTCCCCGGTGGAGGGCGCGTAGGAATAGAGATCCGAGACGACGTCGCCTTGGGCGAAGGCGTAACGCGTGGCGGTGAACAGGGCCGGCTGCCCGTCCTCGGCGGGAAGGACCGAGGTGGCGCGTTCGAAGACCTGGCGCGAGCCGCCTTCGCCGTCCGCGAGGCGGAGGTCGGTCCGGCCATTATCGTTGTCGCCGGAAGAGAGATAGAGGAATCCCTTTCCGGGGAGCGGCGCCGGAAACGATTCGACCGTGTAGGGGCCCGGCGGTTCCGGCAGGAGGTAGTCCCCGTCCCCGGCGCCTTCGGATCCGCGGGAGCGGGTTTCCAGGTCCTTGCGCCAATCCTGGTAGATGTCCTCGATGGGCTTTCCGAAGGCGGTCCGGAAGGCCCGGCG
The DNA here is from genome assembly GCA_028287465.1 of Fibrobacterota bacterium. Taxonomy (GTDB): domain Bacteria; phylum Fibrobacterota; class Fibrobacteria; order UBA11236; family UBA11236; genus Chersky-265. The sequence goes on along the minus strand of JAQBPO010000062.1, from coordinate 82,308 downwards.
CCAGCCTTGGCCGGCCGCCAGTTCCAGGTAGCGGTTGGCGGCCTTGGGCCCGTAGGTCCGGTAGCAATGGGAGACCAGGCCGTATCCTTGGGCGTATATCATCTCGTTGCGCCGCCCGTCCCAGGCGAAGGTTTTCAATTCGGCCAGGCTCATCAGGGTGCCGGAAGCGGCGGCCACGCGTAGGACCATCTGGCGGTGGGTGTCCAGGGTATCGTACCCGCAGACCCCCGCTGCGTATTGCGCCAAGCCCTCCGCCAGCCAGGGCGGGATGAGGCCGTAGCGCCAGGCGAAGGATTCCTCGAAGGACGATTCGCTCTTGCCGCGCCAGGCATGGAACAGGTCCACGCCCAGGAAGCGGGAATCCTCGCCCATCCGGCGCAGGGTGAAGATATGCCCGATCTCGTGGGACATCACGCCCTGCAGCCAGCGGGTGCGGCCGCGCAGGAGATGCTCGGCCGAGTGCAGGTGGATGACCACCCATTTCTGGGGCGGGTAGGCGAAGCCGTTGGCGTAATCCTGTTCGTCCAGGAAGACCATCTGGATGCGCCCCGGAGGGGCGTATCCGAAGAAGGCGTTTTCCTTGGCCCAGCATTCCTCGGCGAGGGAGGCGAGCCCGGGCAGGAGGTCCTGCTTCTTTTCGTCGATGGTCAGGGTGAAGTGGTCGGTGGTCCAGGTAACGCGGGGGATACCCGGCCGCAGGCACCAGGCCTGGGAAAGGCAGAGGAGGAGAAGCAGGCCAAGGCGGTTAAGGCAGCTAAGGCAGCTAAGGTTGAAAAGGACGAGGCTACGCAAGTCCTGATTCTACCAAGGGTTGGGCCGATAAACAAGGGCGGGCCGGACGGAAGGCCCGGCCGGACCGGAGGTCCGGTCCCCTGCCGACCCCTGGATGCGGCGATGGCATGCCCCGCCGCAATACCGGGCCGCCCTCGGCCTTTCATTGCGCGTCCCGGACCACCTTGAACCCCGCATCCGCGTCCGGCAGGGCCTCCTTGCGGCGGTCCAGGCGGACCACCACCCAATCGCCTTTTTTGCGTTCCACTTCCGTGATGACGGCCTTGAAGGGACCGGAGCCGCCGCCCGCCCCGTAGCCGAACCGGGAGCCTTCCCAACGCTCGGCCGGGATGGACTTTCCGTTCAGGTATTCCTCCGCGAGACGCGCCAGATCCGCGGGCTGGAAGTGGTCGCATTCGCCTTTTGAAGCCGCACCGGGTGCGGCCGTGCTTTTTCCGGCGGGGTTGTCGGGCTCCATGGGGTCCTCCTGGTAAAGTATCGGGAAAAGGAAAAATACCTAATTCGGAGGATTCCGGAACCCGGTCTCCGGTGGTTCCACTCCGGCGGTTCCATTAAAGGGTTATTCATCCCTCCCCCCGGCCAACATTTATATTCCCAGGTAGAGACCGTCCAAACCTCCCCCGAAAGGCATTCGTGAAGCCTGAACCGACCCATGCGGCGCATCCCCCCTGGTACCGGGAAGCGGTGATCTACCAGGCCCATGTCAAAAGCTTTTACGATAGTAATGGGGACGGCATCGGCGATTTCGCCGGCCTCACCAAAAAGCTCGACTACCTTGCCGACCTGGGAGTGACCGCCCTGTGGATCCTGCCCTTCTACCCGTCCCCGCTCAAGGACGACGGATACGATATCGCCGATTACCAGGCGGTGAACCCGGCTTACGGCACCCTCGACGATTTCCGCGCCTTCCTGGCGGAGGCCCACCGGCACGGCATCCGAGTCATCACCGAACTGGTCATGAACCATACCTCGGATCAGCATCCCTGGTTCCAGCGTTCCCGCCGGGCCCCTCCCGGCAGCCCGGAGCGCGACTTCTACGTGTGGAGCGATACCACGGAGAAGTACAAGGAAGCGCGCATCATCTTCAAGGATTTCGAGGTCTCGAACTGGACCTGGGATCCCGTGGCCAAGGCCTACTTCTGGCATCGGTTCTATTCGCACCAGCCCGATCTCAATTTCGAGAACCCGGCCGTGGAAAAGGCCATGCTGGACATCCTGGACTTCTGGATGGACATGGGCGTGGACGGCCTGCGCCTGGACGCGGTGCCGTACCTGTACGAGTCGGACGGCACCAATTGCGAGAACCTCCAGGCCACCCATGACATCCTGCAGCGGGTCAACGCCCATATCCATGAGCGGTACGGCGACGAGAAGATGCTGCTGGCCGAGGCCAACCAATGGCCCGAGGACGCGGTGGCCTATTTCGGCAAGGGCAACGAATGCCATATGGCCTTCCACTTCCCCCTGATGCCGCGCATGTTCATGGCCCTGCGCATGGAAGAGCGTTTCCCGATCGTGGACATCCTGGAGCAGACCCCGGCCATCCCGGGCAATTGCCAATGGGCGCTTTTCCTGCGCAACCATGACGAGCTGACCCTGGAGATGGTGACCGACGAGGAACGTGATTACATGTACCGCGTGTACGCGCGGGACAAGGAGGCACGCATCAACCTGGGCATCAGGCGCCGCTTGGGTCCCCTGGTCGACAATGATCGCCGCAGGGTGGAACTGCTGCACATCCTGCTCTTCTCCCTGCCGGGCACCCCGGTCATCTATTACGGGGACGAGATCGGCATGGGCGACAATATGTTCCTGGGGGACCGCAACGGGGTGCGCACGCCGATGCAATGGAGCCCGGACCGGAACGGCGGGTTCTCCAACGCGAACCCCCAACGCCTCTATCTGCCGGTCATCATGGATCCGGAATACCATTACGAGAGCGTGAACGTCGAGAACCAGGAACGCAACCTTTCGTCCCTGCTCTGGTGGATGCGCCGCCGCCTGGCCTTGCGCCAGCGCTTCCCCGTATTCGGCGCCGGCACCTTGGAGTTCCTGCATCCCGACAATCCCAAGGTCTTGTGCTTCCTGCGCCGCTTCGGCGAGGATTCGATCCTGGTGGCCGTGAACCTTTCCGCCTCTCCCCAGGTGACCTCCCTGGATTTGTCGGCGTACAGCGGGTATAACGTGGAAGAAATCTCCAGTCTGTCTAGATTTCCCCCGGTATCGACGGGCCCGTATCCTTTGATGCTTGGGCCCTACGGTTATTACTGGCTGCTGCTGAAGCCGGCGCTCTCGCCGTCCCAGGGGCCGGAACCGGAAAGGACCTTGGGGATGAATCCGGCCAATCTGATCGACCTGTTGCAAGGAAGGGGCAAGGAGCTGCTGGAGCGCGAAGTGCTTCCGGCCTATCTGCCCCGTTGCCGCTGGTTCGGAGGCAAAAGCCGCTCCATCCTCAGCGTGGACATCCAGGACCGCGTCATGCCCCCCGATGGCGGGGAATGGGCCCTGGTCTTCCTGCACGTGGAATATTCGGACGGTTCCCCCGAGAACTACCTGCTGCCCTTGGCCCGCGCCGAGGGGGAAGCCGCGGCCCTGCTCCGCCTGGAAGCCCCCGGCGCCATCCTGACCGAACTCGCCGGAGTCGAGGGCGGCAAGGGACCCTCCATCCTCTTCGAAGCCATCCACAATCCCGCCTTCCGCACGCGCATGATGGCCCTGATCGCGGCGGGCGGCGCATGGCCCGGGCTTACCGGCGTATTGCGCGGGCATCCCAAGCCGGACGCCTTCAAGGATCGCATGCCGGACCCGGCGGACGAATCCAAGGTCCTGAAGGCCGAGCAGAGCAATTCCTCCATCATCTTCCCGGGCCGGCACTTCGTGAAATTCCTGCGCCGCCTGGAGGAGGGCGAGAATCCCGAACTGGAAATCCTGCGCTTCTTCGATGAGAGCACCGGTTTCCGCAGCGTACCGCCCTTCGTCGGCTCCATCGAGTACGCGTCCGGCGCAAACGCCACCTATTCCATCGCCATCGCCGAAGGCCTGGTGGGCCATGAGCAGGATGCCTGGAGCTATGCGCTGACCCTGGCGGGGGAATACATGACCCGGCTCGTGGAGAACCGCGGCTCCCTGGGACCGCTTCCCCCCTTGGCTTCCGGTTTCCGCGCCCAGCCCGCGCAACCCCGCGCGCATGGGGACACGAGCGCTCCCGCCACCCACGCCACTCCCGAAGGCATGGTCGAGGACGGGCTCGCCATCGAGTTCGCGCGGCTGCTGGGCAAGCGCACGGCGGAGATGCATCTGGCCTTGGCTTCGCGATCCGATCTGCCCGCCTTCGCCCCCGAACCCTTCTCGCGCCTGTACCAGAGATCCCTATACCAGAGCATGCGCAACCAGGTGGCGAGGGTCTATGAGCGCCTATCCAAGGCCATGCCCCGCCTGCCCCAAGGCACCGCGGACCTGGGCCGCCGGATCCAGGAGAACCGGCCCAAGGTGATGGGCGCCTTCGGCGGCCTGCTGGATCGGTTGATCCCGACGGTCAAGATCCGCGTGCATGGGGACTATCATCTGGGCCAGGTGCTCTACACCGGCAAGGACGTCGTGATCCTGGACTTCGAGGGCGAGCCGGCCCGCCCCATGAGCGAGCGTAAGCTCAAGCGATCGCCATGGAAGGACGTAGCAGGGATGTTACGCTCGTTCCATTACGCCATCCACTCGGCGTGGCCGAAGAGCGTGGTGCTGCGCGAGGATGAGCGGAAGGCGCTGGACCCGTGGGTGGAGCTGTGGCCCGATCGGATGACGGCCGGGTTCCTGGAAGCCTATCTCGAGACGGCCGGGACCGCGGCCTTCGTGCCGCCGGAGAAGGACTGGGAGACGCTTCTCAGGGCTCACCTGATGGAAAAGGCCGTGTACGAGCTGGGTTATGAGTTGAACAACCGGCCGGATTGGGCGCATATCCCGATGGCGGGGATCCTCAGGCTGATCTGAGCCGCCCCGTTGTCCGCAAGCGGTCAACGTTCACCTTTCAGAGAACCCTTTCCCCTGGGACCGCGCGTTCCGCGCCTTTAAATCCCCGCTTCCCCCCTATGTTAGCGTCTCAGGCGGCACGTACGGTTTCCGGGGGGGAATGCAGTGAAAACCCGATTCGTCCTTATAACCCTTTTCCTTTTCCATTTCTCATTCAGCCAGGACCCGCCCCAATTCGGGACCCCTTTCGCGGGCGTTCCCGACCCGCGGGACGGTTCCATCTACCAAGTGAATATCAGGGCCTTCAGCGAAGCCGGCAATTTCCAGGGCGTGACCAACCGCCTGGATCAGATCCGGGCCTTGGGGGTGAACATCCTTTACCTGATGCCCTGCACGCCCGTGGGGATATTGAAGACCGCGAACTCGCCGTATTGCGTCAGGAACTATAAGGAGGTGAACCCGGAATTCGGGACCTTGGCCGACCTGCGCACCCTGATCGCGGAAGCCCATAAGCGGGGCATGGCCGTCATCCTGGACTGGGTGGCCAACCATACCGCCTGGGATCATCCCTGGATCACGGAGCATCCCTCCTGGTACATGAAGGATGCGGGCGGCGCCATCGTGCCGGCCAAGGTGGGCGGCTTCGTCTGGAACGACGTGGCCCAGCTCGACTTCTCGAACAAGGACATGCGCCAGGGGATGGTCGATGCGATGCGTTATTGGATCTTCGCCGCGAACGCGGACGGGTTCCGCTGCGATTATACGGACGGTCCCCCCGTGGACTTCTGGGTGGAGACCAACGCGAACCTGAGGGCCATCCCCGGCCGCAAATTCATCCTGTACGCGGAAGGCGGGCGCACCGCCAACTACAAGGCCTTCGATTACAACCACGGGTTCTCCTTCTATGACGGGCTGAAGCAGATGTTCGGGCCCGCGCAGATGACGGCCCTGAAGGTCGAAAGCGAGAACGACGCCCAATACCAGGGGGCGGGGGAGTCCAACCGCCTGGTCCGCTACATCACCAACCATGACGTGAACGGCTGGGACGGGCCTCCCGCCACCGTGATGGGAGGCCAGGCGGGATCGATGGCGGCCTTCGTCCTGGCGGCCTACAACAAGGGCGTTCCCCTGATCTACAACGGGCAGGAAATCGCCCTGGACTATGCCCTGACCTTCCCCTTCACCGACAAGAACGTGGTCTGGAACGAAAACAAGGCCGTAACCGACGAGTACATCAAGCTGATCCGGTTCCGCAATGCCAGCGAGGCCATACGGCGTGGAACCTTGGCCTCATACAGCAACGGGAACGTCAGCGCCTTCGTGAAGAAGACCGATAAGGAGAAGGTGGTGGTGCTGGTGAACGTCCGCAACCGCCAGGTCCAATATCCGCTTCCACCGGATCTGGCCAATGCCACCTGGTACAACGGGTTCGACAAGTCCGTCATCAAGACCGGCGCCTCCATGGATCTCGGTCCCTATCAATACGTGGTGGCCACGGCGGCTCCGCTGGAGCCTTCCGGAATCGACGGACGGTCGCCGGAAGGGGAGGCTCCGGGAATCACGGCCCGCTATGGGAACCGGATCCTGACCTTGGCGGGCATGGCTCCCGGCTGCGCCATCCGGGTCAGCGACGCATCGGGGAAAACCCTGTCGTCCATGCGCCCTCGGGACGCCTCCGCGCGGATCGATTTGGGCGGGTCCGGACCCGGGCTTCTCCTCCTCACCATCGAAGACCCGGGCACGGGCAGGCTCCATGCCCTGAAATTCATGCGATAGCCCGATCCCGGAGCGCCGATCCGCATCCCTCCTCCTTCTTCCGGCCCGCTCCTTTGCTAGTATTGGGGCGATGGAGCCTCATGCGTACGGCCGAAATCGAGCGGTACCGGTTCTGCTTGCCTGCGGTCTTATCGGCCTGATACTCATCGGGGCTTCCGTCCTTTCCAGGCGAAATACCTTCAATGGCTGGCTCTCGCGCCTCATCCACAAGCCCGACGCACCGCTGGTCAACGGCGGACTCGGAACGCCCTCCTCGCGGATCGAGCATCTCGTCGTGGTTATGCTCGAAAACCATTCCTTCGATTCTTACTACGGCCGGTATTGTACCGCTGCGGCCGGGAGCGATCCGACATGCTCGGTAGGCCGGGGTTGTTGTGAAGCCGCGCCCGATGTCGAGCCGGGAACGGGAGCGTCGCCCATCGCCTTGACCGACGCCGAGAACGGAGCGTTCGATCCCGACCACATGTCCAAATGCGTCGAAGCGGGCATACATGGCGGCAGGATGGACGGATATGTTGAAACCGGCGTGGAAGGCTGCGGCCATTCCAGGAATTTCGCCCTGGCCGGTTTGCCGGAAATGGAAAACTATTGGGGACTTGCTTCCCGTTTCGCGATTGCGGATCGCTATTTCCACCCCTATGCGGGAGCCAGTTCCGCCAATGACATGTACTATGCCCGTGCCGCCTTCGTATTCCAGGACAACGAATACGCCCCGCCCGGCTTGGGGTTGACCTGCATAGGCGGGAAAGCCCGCTCCTTCAAGGAAAGGACGATAGCGGACCTGTTGGTCGCCGCGGGTGTTTCATGGGGCGTATATATCGAGGGATACGAGTCCATGCGCGAAGCGGTCGCAGGTGGAAAATCCTGCCCCGTTCCGCCCACCGATTGCCCGGCCCATTCATCGCATTATCCATGCACATACGATGCCAGCGATATCCCATTCGCCTACTTCCCGTCCCTGCATCTGGAAAGCGGACCGGGCCGGGACTTGAGCCGCTTCGCGGAGGATTTGGAAAAAGGGTCGCTTCCGGCGGTAACCTGGGTCAGGCCGCTCGGGTATAGAACGGAGCATCCCGGGGATGGTACGCGCATTACCGACGGGTCGGCATTCGTAGGGGATGTTTTCGGGAAGGTTTCCGGTTCGAGGTATGGGGCGAACACCTTGCTATTGATCACCTACGATGAGGCCGGCGGGTACTTTGACCACGTCTCCCCTCCGCCAAACAGCCCTTACGATGGGAAGCCGTATGGCGCTCGGGTTCCCTTCATGGCATTGGGCCCTTTTGCCCGCAGGAACTTCATATCGCACGTAGTAATGGAACATTCCTCCATCGTCCGATTCATCGAATGGAATTGGCTGGGGGGCGTTACCGGCCAGCTCGGCACGCGCGATGCCTTGGTCAACGATCTCGGAAGCCTGCTTGACCCGGCCAGGACCGGAACGCCGGTTCCCTGAAGTCAGTTCCGGATCCGTTCGTAATGCATTTTGTCGATAATCCTGCCGGAATGCCGCAGGTTCCCGGATACGACATGGGCAAGGTCGCCTTTCAACTCGACGATGCCTTCCTCCTGCCTGCATTTCACGTATAGCCGGTCCCGGTCATCGCCCCGCGCATGGTAAATGCACGGCGCCTCCTTCGGGCGGGCGGCGAGGAAATCCCCTTCGAACTCGGAGCGGCAGGAAGAATCGGAAATGAGGCCGATCAGGGAGGGAAGCAAATCCTTCTGGGAGAATGCGCCCGGAATCCGATGCGGCAGCCCAAGGGAATCCTCAATGATGATGAGGGGGACCCTGGTGGTCGCGGACAGGCCGTACCGCGCCACTTCCTCCTTTCGGTAAGGCAGCATTGCCCGGTGATCTCCCGTGACGATCAATATTCCGTTGCGGAAGAAACCCTGGTCCTTGAGGCCATGGTAGAACCCCATGAACCGGCCGTCGACATACCTGAATACGCTTTCCTCGGTCGCAGGCCCATCACCTTCGGGCGACGTGTACGGGCGATGGCTCCAAAAGGTTTCCAGGACCAATAGATGCCGATCCCCGTTTCCCCATTCCCGGTTGTACGCGAGCGCCTTGGAGTAGAGGGCACCGTCCGGCACGGATTTGAAAATCCCCCGGGGTTGGCCCGAATATTCCGGCGCGTCGTCGCCCGAAATCTCCTCGAAGCCGATCCTCCGGAGCCATTCATATTGATCCATGAAGGTAAGGTCGCCGGCACCGTAGAATGCGGTCTTGTATCCCGCATCCCTGAAGCTCCTCGGAAGGCTTTTCAGGGGCGATGCATAGTCCTTCAATCGGGGCGAACCGAATTCATTGAATTCCGCGCGTTCCGGAACGATGGGGAAGGCCGATGTCATCAACGAAATCAAACCGCCCTGGGTCGTCCACCCGTTCGCGTAGAAATCGGGAATGGTCGAGTATTCGGATGCGAGGCTGTCCATCTTGGGCGTGTAGTCCAGGATGCCGGCGGAATTGAACGATTGGTAGGATGAAAGGCTTTCCACGATAACCACGATGATATCCATTTTCCGGTTCCTGCCCGGACCGCAAACCGGTTCATCCTTGAATCCGGCGATGAGCTTCTCCCGGAAGGATTTGCTATAGCGGATGGGGAAGAGCAATTCCCGGTTCCTCTCAAAGACGTTTTCCACCAATGGCTTATAGATGAAGGAGCTGGTCTGCATCGGGAGCGGGATGAGGAACGCGATGGCCAACGCCCCCAAGGCGGCGAATTGCCAGCGCCTTTCCCTCCGGGCGATGTACCGTTCTCCGGTAACGAAGCGCCCGATCGCCACGGCGAACGCTCCGAGGAAAAGGAGGAACGCGGCGACCTTGATCGGTTTTTTGGCCAGCAACACTTCCCATAGGCTCGCGAACAGGCTGGCGCCGCCATTGGCTTCGCCCTTGAAGAGCATGACATCGGTGAAGTATAGGCGTGTTCCGAAGAAATAGAACATCAAAACGTCCAGGACGTATATCAGCATGAGGATTACCGCGGCCGTTCGAAACAGGAAAACCAACATCCGTTTCGGCAAGAACAGCGACGGCCGCGTGGAAACATCGATTGAGGCCAGGCCCGCGAGAACGTATGCGGTAAGGATGCAGAGGAAAATGGCGGAATCGTGTTTCAACAGGCCGGGAAGGAACGGTTCGAGGATGGTCGGGCGGAAAATCAGGAACTTCCAGAAAAAGCAGAGCCCCATTACCGTACATAGGATCGATTCCGAGAGGATCAAGGCGTGCGCAGAAGCGCTTTCTTTCCAGGAGTTCCGGGGCACGCTGGGCCTTTCGTTGGTTCGAGGTTAAATATTAATAAAGCTCCCGGTGTAACAAGTGGTTCCGATTGCCTTCTTGGAACCACAAAAAATGGTCCTTTCTGCCTGTTTGCGGATCCATAACCGATAAAGGGCGTTCATGGGCAACCCGGTATATCCGGAATTTCCGACCCCGTGGGATCGGTCCATCCGGCTTTCAGGTTCCCGGTTGATTGGGTATATTTCGGTTCCTACCCGGGATTGGCCTTTAATCGCCTTTTCAATCCGTCCAGGGGGTCCCGACCGAGGGGGGGATTCCTTGTGCGTGTCGATTTCCCGGAAGGCCATTCGTCGTAGGGGTGGAAGCAGTCCGGTGCCGGCCAATGCCGGCCGGAAAGCTCCAGAACCAAGGAGAAAACCATGCGTTTCATGATGCTCATATACCCCGATAAGACCGCCGAACAGGGCACCATGCCCGACGAAACCCTCATCCACGCCATGATGAAATACAACGAGGATCTGACCAAGGCCGGCGTATTGCTCGCGCTCGATGGGCTGCATCCGAGCAAGAAGGGCGCACGCATCCGGTTCGGCGGCGGCGGCAAGGGCGCCGTCATCGACGGCCCGTTCGCGGAATCGAAGGAGATCATCGGCGGCTATTGGATGATCCAGGTCAAGTCCCGGGAAGAGGCGATCGAATGGGCCAAGCGCGTTCCCACCCCTCCCGGGGCCGGCGAAGGCATGATCGAGCTCCGCCAGGTGTTCGAAGCCTCGGACTTCGGCCCGGAAATCGCCGAAAAGGAAAGCGCTTTGATGATGGAAATCGGGAAAGGCGTGGCCAAGAACGCGAAGGCGTAGTCCCGGCCGGCCATGACGGAATCCCCGACCCATCGCGCCATCGAGGCCGTCTGGAGAATCGAGTCCGCGCGGATCATCGCCGGACTCGCCCGCTATGTCCGCGACGTGGGCCTTGCGGAGGAGCTGGCCCAGGAAGCCTTGGTCAAGGCCCTGGAAAAGTGGCCCGAAACCGGCATTCCGGACAACCCGGGCGCCTGGCTGATGGCGTCCGCCAAGAACGGGGCCATCGACCTGTGGCGCCGTTCCAAAATGCTCGATCGCAAGCATGATGAACTCGGATACGAGCTGGAATCCCGCCGGGAATCCGCCGTGCCCGACCTGGACGCGGCCCTGGACGATGATGTCGGCGACGATCTCCTGAGCCTGATCTTCACGTCCTGCCATCCGGTCCTGTCCACCGAGGCCCGCGTCGCCCTGACCCTGCGCCTGCTGGGAGGGCTTACCACGGCGGAAATCGCGCGCGCCTTCCTGTCGCCCGAAGCCACCGTGGCCCAGCGGATCGTCCGCGCCAAACGCACCCTGGCCGAAGCCAACGTCCCCTTCGAAGTCCCGCGGGCCGAGGAGCGTACCGAACGCCTGGCCTCGGTTCTAGAAGTCCTATACATCATTTTCAACGAAGGCTATTCCGCCACCGCCGGGGACGATTGGATGCGGCCCGCCTTGTGCGAGGACGCGCTCCGCATGGGCCGCATCCTGGCCGGCCTGGTCCCCAAGGAGGCCGAGGTCCATGGCCTGGTGGCCCTGATGGAGATCCAGGCGTCGCGTTCCGCCGCGCGCACGGGACCGGGCGGCAAGCCCATCCTCCTCCTGGAACAAAACCGGGCGAAGTGGGATCGGTTGCTTATCCATCGCGGCCTGGCCGCCCTGCAACGCGCGCGGGATCTGGGCGGCGCCTTCGGGCCTTACGCGCTCCAGGCGGCCATCGCCTCCTGTCACGCGGTGGCGCGCATTCCCGAAGAAACGGACTGGGGGCGGATCGCGGCGCTTTACGATGCCCTGGCCCAGGCGGCCCCGTCCCCGATCGTGGAATTGAACCGGGCGGTGGCGCTGTCCATGGCGTTCGGGCCCGCGGCCGGCCTGGAAGCGGTGGATGCCTTGATCGAGGAGGGCGCGCTGCCGGAGTACCATCTGGTGCCCAGCGTGCGCGGGGATTTCCTCGCCAAGCTGGGCCGATGGGCGGAAGCCCGCGCCGAATTCTCCAAGGCCGCGGCCCTGGCGAAGAACGCGCGCGAGCGGGAATTGCTCCAGGAACGGGCGGAAGCCTGCGCTAACGCATTACTGTGGTGGGTCCCAAGGCGGGAACCGCCGGCCTGAATCAGGGACGGCTATCCAAAGGATGCCGCACGGAGTCGACGCTCCACTTGCCCCCGCCGCGGCAGGCCATGTACAGGAAGAGCGCGCAATACAAAAGGGCCATCTCGCCCTGGTTGGCGGCGGGGAAGAACTTGGCGTTGAAGGCGAACATCCAATGGAACTGGATATAGGCGACGGCCATGGTGCCGCTGGCCAGGAAGGCCGCATAGCGCGTGAAGGCGCCCGCCGCGATGGCGACGCCCGTGACGAGCTCGATGATCCCGCCGAACCAGGCCTGGGTCATGGCCTTGGGGACCATTTCCGGCGGCATCAAGACGCCGAACAGGATCTGCAGGCCATGGAACCCGAACATGAGACCGGCGACCACGCGCAGGAAGACGAAGGCGCTTTCGGATTGGGGGCCCAGGGCCATGGCGAGGACGTCCTGCCTGGATGCGTTCGCGACGCTGGATTTCTTGGATTGTACGGACGTGTTCATGGACGATTCCTTTGACGAGGATAGGATGAAACTAATGAGGATAGGTTGAAACTAATCGAATCGGGATTCCCGGCCAAGCAGGGACTTTAAGGTGCCCGACCGGCCGGAATCCCTCAGCCCCGCGATTCCCGGAGGATTTCGGACAGATTCCCCAAGGACGAGTTCCAGCCCTCGAGGGCGCCCTCGGGATTGCCCGAGTCGAGGTACAGTTGATGCGCGCATAGCAGGGTCTTTCCGCCCAATTCCACGAACCGGACGGTCGATACGACGATAAGGGGCGGGTCCTGGAACTTGAGGGCCGAGGTCCAGGCGATCAGTTCCTGCGGGATGATCCTGTCGTAGGTCCCCTCTCCTTCGGACCGCGTGCCGTCGGGCATTTGCATGGTCATGCTCACGGAGCCTCCTTCGCGGAAGTCCATGTGGAATCCCGGCATGGTCAGTCCCTTGGGCGCGAACCAGCGCGGCATATGTTCCGGCTTGCTCCAGGCCTCGAAAACCAGGGAGCGCGGCGCATCGAAAACGCGCGTCATGTACAATTCCGAATTCTTCCCGGCCGCCGGCCCGATCCAGGACATGCGATGGGTATGGGCCTCCAGGCGGCCCAGGGTCTGCTTCGCCCCTTCGTCGGCCGCGAATTCCTTGAGGGTGCGCTTGAGGAGATCGGCGCTCTCGAAGACCATGGTCATGGTGACCTTGGTCCGCCCATCCAAATCGTCGAAGGCGACCGTCGAAAGGAACCTGGGCCCCGAGATATGATCATAGACCAGACGGGCCGGGGCGGAGACCTCCTTGAATACGCTCTTGTTCTTGTAATCCTTCCCGTCCGGGCCATGCATCACCAGCAGCCATTCCCCGCCCGGCCGGAGATCCATCTTCTCAATGGTGGTGGTGAACCCGTCAGGCCCCCACCACTTGGCCACGTGGGCGGGATCGGTCCAGGCCTTGAAGACGAACTCCCTGGGAGCGTCGAATATCCGCGTGGTGGTGAGTTCGCGTTCGCCGATGACCTGGGTTTCATTTTTTCCGGGCATTCTTCTTCTCCTTCTTCTGCATTTCCTTGAGGTACTCGTCCAGGCGATCGAAACTCTCGTTCCAGAAGCGGCGGAAATGCTCGGCCCAGTCCGCGACCTCTTTGAGGGGGGCGGCCTGCAGACGGCAGGGCCGCCATTGGGCGTCCCTGCCGCGGGTGATGAGCCCGGCACGCTCCAGGACCTTGAGGTGCTTGGAGATGGCCGGAAGGCTCATGTCATGGGGCTTCGCCAGTTCCTGGACCGTGGCTTCACCCGTAAGCAGGGTGGCGATCATGGCGCGCCGGGTCGGATCCGCGAGGGCGCCGAAGATGGCGCTCAGGCGGTCGGGGGATGGGGTATTATGCTGCTGAACCATATGGTTAATTAACCTATTGGTAATATACACCGGTCCAAGCGGTCTTGTCAACCGGGATTACCCGGTATCACCGGGGTGGTTTAAGACGATGCATTTTGGTTACTTAGCCTGCCAGGGGCGAGCCGCCGGGGAAATTTTTTGCACCTTTTGGATTAGCCTTCACCGTACGGGAAAACCAATGAGAATAATCGCTCCGATCCTCGCTTGGACCCATCCCAAGGTCCTTCCCGCGGCCCTGGCCGCTGCCTGCATCGCCATGGTCCTGGCCTGCGCCGGAAAGCCGAAGCACGCGCCCAAGTCCGTGATGACGGTCCAGGATTTGGATTCGCTGAACCGGGTCAATGCCCATAACGATTCGGTGGATGCGAACCTGATGTTCTACGAGCATGCCTTCAAGGAATACCATGCCCGGTTCCCCGGGGTGGACAAAGGGGAGTACATGCGCCTGGCCAATGGCAAGGATCAGGAGTTCTGCCTGTTCAAGGCCAATCCCGCCCGGACCTGCCTGGAAGTGGGGGACAAGTTCAACGATTTGAACCTGAAGCAGCCCGCGCGGGACGCCTACCAGGCGGGCCTGCTCTCGGAGGGCTTCAACGACTCCGGGTTCAACGTGCGCCTGTGGGGCAGCATGGGGCAACTCGAGATCGAGGAAAAGGAATACGACTCCGCCAGGAATTACCTGACCAAGGTACTGGAGGTGGAACCCAAGAACAAATGGGCGAAGAAACTGAAAGCCTCCATCCCCAAGGAATGAAAAGCCCGATTCCGTAGCGTCCGGGCAAAAGACCGTCGGAATATTTTCCGTAATGGGCGCCCGCCGCTCCCTGTTTTTCCGTTCCGCATCGGAAACCGCTTCCCCCGGACCTTTTCCGACGTTAGATTCTCTCATCGGATCGGGAAACCGCATCGGAAGGAAGACATGTCGCAACGCCTCATCCTCTTCTTCGTCCCGGTTTTTTCCCTCGCCTTCACTGCTTGCGATCTGGCCGGGTCCCTTTTGAGGGATTCCCAACCAGGCTCCTCATCCGATCCCGAGGTCGCGGAGCATGGGGCCCTGGGCAAGGATGAAGGCGTTCCCTTGGCCAAAGGCGCGAACCCGTTCTCCTTCAACGCGGATCTGGAAGACCAGGATGCCGGCTGCTGGGGGGACCGGGCGGCGGACGGATATGCCAGGAACCCCTGCGGCAACTGGGGCGCCATCGGTCCGGCGGCGGCCCTGCTCGCCGACGGCCAGGCCAGCCATTCCGGCAACAAGTCCCTGCGCGTCACCTTCGACAAGAACGAAAGCCGGGGCGGGGCGACCCTGTCCCTTTCCGCCGACGCCGTGCACGTGCGGGCCTGGTATTATTTCGCGTCGGATTTCGATTTCGGCCAGGGCATCAAGGTGGGGCGGATCCGGTCCTTCAACCATGCGACCCAGGCGAACGATATCGATATCATCATGACCGTGCGCAGCTCCGGGGACGCGGATCAATGCGGGCTGACCGATATGGCGGATCTGGGCCTGTTCTACAACGGGAAACCGGCCGGTTACGATTGGGGCCACCTCATCGTTCCCGTGAAGTTCGCGCGCGGCCGTTGGTATGCGGTGGAATACGCGGTCACCCTGAACACGCCGGGGGCCAAGGACGGGTCGGTGCGGGTCTGGGTGGACGGCAAGGAAATGGGGTCCAAGGAAGGCCTCAACCTCCGCGGCAAGGCGGGGGCGGACACCAAGCTGAACAAGATCATGCTGGGGGGCTGGTATTCCAACAGCGCCCTGAGGAACGATTGCGCCGACCCCTACAAGCCGTCCACGTTTTATATGGATGACATAGCCGTGGGATCGGATTTCCTCGGCCTGGACTGAGGTCTCCCAAACAACCCAACCGTGTGACCTCGCGCACGCCTTCAGGTTCTTCTTCAAGTTTTACATCAAGGTTTCCCTCGCCCCCTTCGATATAAGGAAAGGAACAGGGAGACAAGAATGAAAAACATGAAGCTCAACATCATCAAGACCCTCATCGCCTTCACGGCTCCGGCCTTCTTCGCCCATTGCGGCCAGAACCCCGTAGGCGCCCCGGACCGCGATAGCGGCTCCCTGAGCCAGGAAGCCGCCGGCACGGTGAACTCCACCATCTTCCTGGGAAAGGTCGGCGCCCTTTCCAAGACTTCCACCATCACCCTCAAAAAGCTCATCCTGACCGCGGTCTCGAGCGCCACCCCGGCCGACACCGTGCGGGACACGGCCTTGGTGGACGGCAACGCCGCGATCACGGTCTTGAGGACCTTGACCCTGAAGCCCTTGCGCAACTGGGTCATCAGCGCCAAGACCGTGGACGGCATGGACTCGGTCATCCACTCCGGTTCCACCGCCTCCTTTTTCGTGAAGCCCGCGGATACGTCGGCCGTTAGCCTCAACCTGGCCTCCAGGTTCTCCATGTACCAGGCCAACTTCAACGCCCTGCCGGACAGCATCGCTTCGGCCCTTTCCGGCACCGGCAAGGACAAGCTGAACCTGAACCGCGTGGTCCTGAAGGTGGACGGCGTCATCAAGAGCGATTCCGCCCTCGCCACGGGCTACTTCGCGGCGGGCCAGAACATCAGCGTCTACTTCGACTATATCGCTCCCGGCTCCCATACCGTGACCCTGGAAGCCTACGGCTCCCTGCACACCTACTCCGGCATCCTCTATAGCGGCTCCTCCTCCTTCTCGGTGGCGGCCGGCAATGACGACGCCAAGGCCGTGACCCTGGACTGGGCCGGACCCGTGACCGGAACCGGAAAGCTGACCGTGGTCATCGGCAAGGTGGGCAAGGTCATCGTGAACGGCAGCATGCCGGGAACCGTCTTCTGAGGTCCGATTGGACCGGCGGCGGAAAAGGCTAAAGTATACCCTCGGGAATGCCGAAACATCGGAAAAGCGGGGCGGCTCACAAAGAGCGTATCCGCCAGAAGGGACGGCCATAGCGACCGTCCCTTCGTTATTTCAGGTCTGGCCTTCCAGCATGGCCGCCGGGAACCTCGCCAGGATATCGCCCACCGCCAGGGACCCCGCCTCGACCTGCAGCTCCTCTCCGGATATGGCGTCCACCCAGCGCACCGGGGCGTCCCCCGGGATCTTAATCCGGGTATCCCCCCAGATCTCCCGTCCCAGGGGCATGCGGCCTTCGGGAACGAATCCGGCCAGCAGGCGCGGCATTACGGAAACGCACCAATGCTTGCCGAAGGTGCGGGCGAAGGCGACCACGCTGTCCTTACGGGTTCCTTCCGTTCCCATGGGCAGGTATTCCCCGTATTGGAACACGGAGGGCAGGGACGCGCGGGTCTTAAGGGCGCGGTAGATGAGGAAGAGTTTGCACCGCCCGTCCTCGGGCCTCGCGAGCAATTCCCGCATCAGGCCGGGTAGATCCGATGCTTCCCGGTCGCGGATGCCTTGCAGGATGGATTTGCGGACGGCGTAGTCCACGGGACGGCGATTGTCCGGGTCCACCATGCTCAGATCCCAAAGTTCGTCGCCTTGGTAGAAATCCGGGATCCCCGGCGAGGCGATTTTCAGCAGGGCCTGGGAGAGGCCGTTGAACATGCCGTAGAAGGCCGCCTTGCGTTGGAAGGGGAGGAAGGAGGCCAGGAAGGGGCTGGGCGCGCCCCCGCCCGGGTCGCCGGCGCCGTGGTGGCCCAGGAGGCGATCGAGGAAATCCAGGAAGCCCTCTTCGTATTCCCGGTCGGGCTTGAGCCATACCGTATGGACCTTGGCTTCGCGCACGGCCTTGACCAGGTATTCGCGCACCCGCTCCCGGAACTCCGGGGTTACCCTATCCCGGGAACCCGCGTCGCTCCCTTCCGCCATGGGCCAGGCGCCCACCAGGGTCTGGTACAGGAAATATTCATCGTTTCGATCCGGCACGAATTGGGCGTTGCGGCGGTGCTTGAAGGATTTGTTGAGCGCGTGCCATTCCGCCACCTTGGCTTCCCACTCGTCGGGAAGTTCGGAAATCACGTTGATGCGGGCCCGCATGTCCTCGCCGCGTTTGGTGTCGTGGGTCGCGGTCGCGCTGAGGGAGTGGGGCCATGCGGCCAAGCGCTGGCGGTTGAAAGCGTGGAACTCCTCCGGGGTGGATCCGAAGATATCCGGGTTCCCGCCCACCTCGTTGAGGGAGACGAGCCGGTTGTAAACGTAGAGGAAGGTATCCTCGATGCCCTTGGCCATCAGCGGGCTGGTGAACTGCTGCAGGCGCATCGAGAATTCCAGGGCATTCTTCTTCTCTTCCTTGCCGAACTCCGGGACGGATTGGGCCAGGAGCATGCGTTCGATGAAATTGAGCTCGTGCACGTGGCTGGGCAGGCTGGCGCGCGCCTTTTCCATGGTCCAGGCGATCACCTGGCGGTCGCGTTCGTCCAGACCCTCTTCGTTGATATAGGTCCGGTAGACGGGGAAGTGGACGAAAGCCTCTTCCAGGGCCTGCCTGAAGCCGGACAGGGTGAAATCCGTGGCATGGGTGAAACGGCTGGCGATGGCCTTGAGCTGGTACACCAGGTTCTCCAGGCCGCCGTAGAGATCCTTTTCGATCAGCAGCCGCTTGTCGTCGTTGGCCATGGTGCCGCAGGAGGTCTGGATGCCGGTGAAATTTCGGTAGGCCGCGTCCATGCGATCGGCATTGGCGGACATGCAGAACAGGGCGTTGGCGGCGTTCAGGTATTCGTACCCCGTGGTGCCCTGGATGGGCCAATTGGGCTTGAGCGGTTCGCCCGCGGCCAGGATCTTCTCCACCACCACGAAGGCCTCCGGGGCCCCTTCCCGCAGGCGCTGCAGGTATTGCTGGGGATTGTACAGGCCGTCGATATGATCCACGCGCAGGCCGGTGATGATCCCGGAACTCAGGAGCCGGAACGGCAGGTGGTGGACGCGATCGAAGACCTCGCGATCCTCCACCCGCAGGGAGATGAGATCGTTGACGGCGAAGAAGCGGCGGTAATTGACCTCCTCGACGCCCACCCGCCAGAAGGCCAGACGGTAATACTGCTGGGACAACAGGGTGGAGAGCTTCTTGAAGCTGCCGGGGTTCCCCTTCGAGCCGTTCAGCGTGCGTACGTTCTCGTCCATGAACATCCGCACCACGGGATTGGATTCGTAGAGTTCCCACAACATGGACTTGATGAAGCGGATCTGATCGTCGCGCTCGCCGGTCCCGTCGCGCTCGGGCAGATTCTTGAGGATGTAGAACACGCCCATGAGCTTCACGTAGTCGGGATGCTTGCGGTCCATGCGCTTGCGCAGGACCCCCAGGTTGCCGCCGAGGACCTCCGCGTAGGAATCGATCCGCAAGGGGAACTGGGTCTCGAAGTACCGGATGAAAAGGCCGCGCTCATTGAATTCCAGGGTGATGTCGCCGTTCTCCAGGCATTCCCCGAAGAAGCCCCCCAGGATGGGGGCCAGCAATTTCCCCTTGAGGCTCTCGTCATGGTGGTTCCATTCGATGTCGAAGAAGTTGATGTATTGGGACTGGGGCCCGTTCTCCAGAACGTCCATCAACTGCCGGTTGTCGGAATGGTAGGCCATGTGGTTGGGCACGATGTCCTGCAGCCAGCCCATGGACCGCTCCCGAAGTTCCCGCGAGAGGCTTTCCATTTCCTCCGTGGTTCCCAATTGCGGATTGGGCGCATTGTGGTCCACCACGTCGTAGCCATGGGTGCTTCCCTCCCTGGCCTTGAAGATTGGGGACGCGTAAAGGTCCGAGATCCCCAGGTCCTTAAGGTAAGGGACGATGTCCCGCGCCGCGGCGAAGCCGAAATCCTTGGTGAACTGCACCCGGTAGGTGGAAAGGGGAAGTCGGATCATGCGGCCTTTCAGGGGAAAGCCGCGACCGCGGCCCCAGGGATAAATAAAATCCCGGGAAAGGGCGATACAATGGCAGAGATGGGTTTTTGAGGCGGTTTTCAGCCAAAAATAAAGGGGGAAGGGACGGGGTGGAGCCTGGAGGGGACATGCTCAACCACCGTATCCCCTTCCCCCAGGAAGCGGACGATTTGGAAAGGGCCTATCGGGCCGAAGGCGCCGTCCCGGTTTCCCGGGCCGCCTTGCCGGCCTTGCTTTCCAATCGATAGAGGTATTGGCCCGAGGAGCGGGCGGGCAGATCCCAGGCCAAATCGCCGTTAAGGGTTTCCTGCGAGGCGGCGCGAAGGGTCCGTCCGTCCGGCGAGAACAGGGAGAGACGGTAGGCGCCGGGGGCGGCGCGCATGCGGATGCGGCCGTCGCCGTTGGCGGGCCGGATGGCGTATGCGCCGGCTGCTCGGCCCAGGCCGACGGTTATCGGCCCCTGTTCGACCAGGTAACCCTTGGCCTTGACCGCCGAATTGATGGAACCCAGAAGGCGGCCATCCGGAGCGTCCTGCACCAGGTTCCAGATCATGATGCCGCCGAAACCGTTGTCGATGACGTAGTTGGTTTTCTGCCCCAAGGTGGAGGTGCCGTTGAAGTTATAGCCTCCGCCTTCGTCCGCGGCGGGGCTGAGGCCTGGATTGGCCTTGAGGATGTCCGCGTAGGTCATGGTCTGCGGGGCCGCCGAGCGCTTTCCGTAGAAGGGCACGCCCAGGACGAGTTTGGACTTGAAGGCCGCGCCCATCTTGTTCGCCCAGGCCGTCATCTGGTTTTGCGCCGCGGCCATGGTGGAATGGGGGCTCGAGCCCACGGGCCAATCGTTGTCATAGGACATGACCTGCACCCAATCGAATTGCTGGAGGGCTTCCGTGGTGTAAGGGGACATGTCCGGGCCGTTGACGTTGGTGCTGAGGACCAGGTTCTTCGCCGTGAAGGCCTCACGCAGATCCTTGGCGAGGAGGGTGAAGTTGTTCACGCCGGCTCCGCTTGGGAACTCCCAATCGATATCGACGCCTGCAAGGCCGTTTGCCGAGCAGAAGGCGGCCAGGGTGGTCGCGAACTTCTTGCGGGAGGCGGCGTTGGCGGCCAGGGAAGGGAAGTTGCCGGACTCGGCGGCGCCGCCCACGCAGAGCAGCACTCCCATGCCGCGGGGCTTGCCCTGGTCCACCATGTCGATCATGCGCTGGGCATCGATATTGGAGACGATATATTCGTCGCTGACATTGCCGTCGGCCGGAGGCTTGATGGAGAAGTAGATGGCGTAGGAAAGTTGCGAAGCCTGGGTATTGGAAATGCCGCCCGAGGAATAGTCGGGATAGAAGCCGGTCACCTTTACCTTCTTCTGGGCCGAAACGGAAGCGGGAAGGAACGCCAGGGCCAGGCCCAGGAAGGAAGCGAGACGTTTGCGAGTGCGCGAAGCGGCGGTGGTCACCATGCGATAAGGCCTTTCGGAAGGGAAGATGCGGACGGGCGCGGCATGCCGGGCATGATCAGCGGCCCGATCCCGGAATCAGGAAATACGCGCCGGAGGCCGGGGTGGATGCGTTCGCATCGCCGCGGTAATGGCCGAGGACGTCGCGGGCGGCGGCGCCCGTTCCCGATACGCTCAGCTTGGAAGCATCGGAGGAGCGGGTTCCCGACAGCGAAAGCCATACCTTACCGTCAATGCCGAAGGATTCGCCCGCGCGCACCTGCTGCAGGCGTCCGCCGTCCGCGGCCAGGGACAGGGGGGTGGCTTGAAGGCCGACATTGAGGGCCTCCAGAAGGGACTTCGAACCACCGGCGTCCTGGGCTATTTCCCAGATCATCGCGCCGCCGTAGGCCATCTGGGCCACGTAGGTGGCCTTCTTCTTGATGGTGGTCACGCCGTTGAACCAGGTACGGCCGACCGAGTCCGCGTCGGGGGAGAGGCCGGGATTGTTGGCCATGACGGTGTTGTAGCCCACCGGCGCGCCGCCGGCATTGAAATCCTTGCCGTAGAACGGAACGCCGAGGATGAGCTTTTCCTTGGGCACGCCCTTGGCGCGCCAGTAATTCAGGTTGGAGGTGGCCTTGGCGTAGGGGGAATGCTGGCCGACAAGCGAACCCGGGAAGGAACCGGTGAAGTCGTAGGACATCACGTTGACGAAATCCGGAATCAGGAGGGCGGTCTTGTGGATGAAGGCGCCCTTTTCACCGTCCGCCGCGACATCGATGGTGAGGAGTTTCGATCCCACGGCCGCCCGGACCGCCTTGAGCAGCAAGGTGAAGTTGGCGCTGTCCTGGACCGTCTGGGGATATTCCCAATCGATGTCGACCCCGTCCAGACCGTTATTGTCGCAGATGGCCTTGAGGCTGTTGGCGAAGGTTGTACGGGAACCGGCGTTCGCGGCGATGGGGGGGAAGACCGTCCCATGGTTGGCGCCGCCGACCGAGGCGAGCACCTTGACGCCGGCGGCATGCGCGGCCGAGACCACGCCCCCGGGCACGAATCCCGTGACGTTGCCGCCGCCCTGGGGCAGGGAGAAGGCGAGGAGAAGATGGGTGATCTTGCTGTAGTCGACGGAACCGGGAGCGTTCCATTCCGTATAGAACGCGAGCACCGGCAGTTTGGGCTTGGCCGCCGCGTATCCGCACGCGAGCAACGGAAGGATGATCGCCTTGGCGGATAGGCCGGCCATGCGGCCTGCATGGCCCGCGAGTTTCGATATGGAGGTTTTCAAATGGTGCATTTCCCGATTCTCCCGATGGAATGGATGACCCCCATCGGCCGCCCGTCCCATGGACGCGATGGCCTTCATTCCGTTCTACAACCTATGCGCGATCCGGGGGTTTGTCCAGCGATGCGCCCAAAGAAGTGATGAAGTTCAGTTCACCACTCGCGCCCTGATTCCATGGGGTCGGGAAGGGCCAATTGCGGTTTTTGGATCCGGGAAGAATCCTCCCGGAAGGAGGCGCTCTTCACCACCATTTGATGGTATTGCGGCTTCCCAAGGCGGAATAGTGGAGCATGAATTCCGGCCAGATCGAGGGCTGATAATCCGGGCTGCGGGATTGATGGAACATGGAGAAGTGCTTGAACTCGAATTCCTCCACCTTCGGGTAGCGTCCCGCCAGGTGTTCGGTCAGGATATGCCGGAGATGGTCGAGGCGCGAGGCCAGGATTCCCATGCGCCCGTCCACGATTTCCAGGCCGAACGGACTCCGTTCCTGGAGCCAGTAGGCGCGGTACAGGACGCGGACCTTGGCCAGGCGGGTTTCCGCCTTGGCGATGTCGCCTAAGAGCGCCTTGAGGGCCCGCTTGTCCTTTTTCCGGTAGGCGGCCACGGCCTTGCGGCGCAGGTCCGCCTTCACCGCGAGGAAATCGCAGAAGGCTTCGGCGAACCGGAACAGGGGTTGGAACATGCCCTCGCGCTTGGCATGGGCGCCCATCTCCTTGGCCGTCTTGGCGTAGAAGTTCCCGGCCGGCTTCACGAAGGGCAGGCCGCTGAAAAGGCCCTGCGCCGGGTCGTCGTAGAAAAAGCATTTCCCGATATTGGCGGGGATGAGGGCGTCCGGCGTTGTGCCGGCCAGGTCGATCTTTTCCGTGGAACGCACCGCGTCGAAATCCTCGCCGAAGACGGCGCGGAAGCGCAGCTTGGCGGTTTCCAGGACGTTCTCCCTCTCGGTGCAATGCGCCAGGAAGAACGCATGGGCGGGAAGGTTGTAGTCGAAGAAGCATTCGTGGCCGTCGTCGCCCCAATGGGTGTTGAGGGCGCCGGGTACGCCGGCGCGCTTGCCCGCCTCGAGAAGGGAGTCGATGTTGGCTTCCGCCTTGTAATAGGCGGGGAAGAAACGGGACCAGCTCCAGGCGCCGGGCGAAACGTAAGGCGCGTATCCCAGCTTCTTGAAATCGGCCAGGTCGTGGTCGTACTTGTCGGCGTCGCACCAGGCGTACTGCCAATAATTCATCACCACGTCCTTGGGCAGGCGTCCGGCCTCGTCCCCGCCCATCGCCTGTTCGCCGCCGTGGCCCAGGACGATGTCCCCCCACATGACGGGTTGCAGGCCCTTCTTGCGGCAGATTTCCACGACCTTGCGTACATGCTCTACGTACAAGGCCCGCGGGTTGATTCCTTCGTTCTCCTTGAAGGCGAGCCCGCGCCCCAGGCCGAAGGTCTCGTCCATGCCGATGTGGATCACCTTGGTGTCGTAGGGAGCGACGGCCGCGTCGATGGTCTTCTCGATGAAGGCGTAGAGATCCTTCGCGTAGACGTTGTAGACGTAGTCGTTGTCCTTGAGCGGGAAGTAATGCGGGTACTTGAGGATATGCTCCATGTGCCCCAGGGTCTGGATGCACGGGAACAGTTCCACGCCGAACCGCTTCGCGTGCCCGACCAGATCCTTGATGTCCGCGGCCGCGTAGCATCCCCGCGCATAGCCGAAAAGCGGCTCGCCCGGGACGGGAAATACGTCCTCGCTATAGAGGCAGAAGCGGTTGAGGCCGAGGAGCGACAATTGGGCGATGCGATCCTTGAGGAACCCCGTGCGCGCGACGGCGTTCCGGCTGACGTCCAGCATGATGCCGCGGAAATCGTACGGGAGGGATTTGGATCCGTCGGCGGGCACCGTTCCGGAAACGATATCGCCCAAGGCCAGAATGAGATCGTCCGTGGACCGGTAGGCGATATGGAGGCCGTCATCCTCCATGCCTATGGCATAGCCCTCTTCCAGGCCGGGGTTGAGGCGGACCGGTTGGCCCCGGGTCAGGGAAAAGGCATCGGGCAGCAGGCGCGCCAGGTCCTTGGACCAGGGGGCTGCGGGCAGCTTGAACGGTTTGAAGTCGAGGTAAGAGGCGTCGGAAGAGTAAGAAGCGGACGCGGCGGGCGCGGCGGCGCGCGGGGCCTTGCGGCCCTTGGGTGCGGATTTGCCGGCCATCAGAAGCCTACGATCAGGTTGAGGCTGGAAACGGCCTGGCTGTATTCGGTGGCGGACTTGGCCTCGTCGAAACCGATCATGCCGTATTCACCGGTGACGTAGGCGCCGGGGGCGATACGGTACTCCAGGCCCAGGGACCAGATGCTCTGCTTCAAATCCGCTTCGTTGACGCTTTTCGCGGTCGCGGATCCCGAGACTCCGGAAAAGGGATTGGACTTGATTTGCTGATAGCCGGCCAGCACCGCCAGGCCTTTCCAGATGCCGGCGTACACCCCGGCGCTGAGCATGGCGGACTTGAAGGTCCACTCGGCGAAGGACGTATCCTTTACGTTGTAGGCCGGGTTCTTGCGGGAGTCCGCGACGTAACCGGCGCTCGCGGTGATGCGGTTCTTCAGCCCGAGCAGTTTGCCGGCTTCGACCTTGGCGCCTCCGCCCATGCGGCCGAGGGTCGCGGCTTCCGTGGCGGTCGCGGGATCGGTCTTGAATCCTTCCAGTTCCTTGAGCGCCGCGAACAGGACGGTGGCCTCCACCATCCCTTCCAGGGCCGAGGCCTTGAGGCTGGCGTCCACACCCTGGCGGTTGGGGGTGGCGGGGCCGAACGGATAAAGCAATTGCAGGTGGGGATCCATCGCTCCGGCCAGGAAATCCCGTTCGGATTTGGTGGTCACGCTGTTGCGGTAGGAGTTCTTGAATTGCGCGGCGCGGTACCAATTGTTGGTGCCGTTGTAGATCTTGGTGTCCTGGAACCAGAATTCCGAAGTATTGATGTTCGTGACCGGGTCGACGGTGTATACATGGTCGTACATGGCGTCGAAGCTGTTGTAACCCCTCTGGAATCCGCCCACGCCGTTGGCGGAATTGAAGATGCGGGTGCCGATGAAGGACGGGGACTGGGCCACGTCGTTGACGTAATCCTTGTCGTTCTTCAGGAAGGAGGCGTTCAGGGCCAGGGAGAAGGGCCCCGCCTCCGTTTCGCGGTAACCGGCGTGCAAGGAGGCGCGCAAGGCCTGTCCCTTGATCTCCTTGTCCTTGACGAGCTTCAAGGCGTAGCGGGTCTGCTCGACCGTGTCCAGGCTCCCGTTCTGCAGCACCTTGATCACCGAGCGGGTCCCGACGGAGTCGGCGACGTCGTGGGCGTTGCGGTAGCCGGACATGGCCAGTTCGCCGTCCAGGCGCAGGGACACCGGGCCGTTCCCGAGGAAACGCTTGCCGTCCAGCCCGAGGTTGACCGCGTTCACGGTGACGTTCTCGAAGATGGCGGAAGGGGTGAGGGCGTTGTATTCATTGTTGATGGAACGGCTGGTGGGCACGGGGTCCACGATTTGGATCCGGGTGGCGCCGACTTCCAGGGCCTGGAAAAGGTTCACCTTGGCGTATCCGGAGGCCATCAGCTTCTCGACGTCGTCGGTCCAGTAGACCCAGGAGAACTGGGAGGCTCCGCCGGTGCGCAGACGGGCTCCGGCCACGCCGGCCTCGATGCCGGCGTTTTGGGTGAGGCCCTGGGTGTACACGGCGTGCAAGCCTTGGAGGGGCAGGAGATTCTCGTCGGTCAGGTGCCATTCATCCATGGCCATCCTGCGGCGACCCGTGAAGATTTCCGGTTCATAGAGCAGATCGAGCCCGGGCGAATACAAGGTGAGCGGCGAGAACTTGGCGCGGAAATCCCCGATGTCGAAGGCGACCTTGCCGTCGACGATGGTGCCGTCATAGCTGAACCAGCGGGCCAGGAGGGGATTGGGGCCTTCATCATAATAGTTGGACCAGTCCTGGTGGATGCGGAACAGGACCTTGCCCGAGGTCGTGGCGCTGGGACGGGCCAGGAACTCGACGTCCGCCCGGGAGAACGCGTGGTTCTCGTGGCCTGGCTGGGTGATCCGGGCGCTGTCCCCGGAAATCGCCGACTGGAGGAACCGCGAGGAGGCCTGGCCGGAAACGCTGATCCCGAGTTCCTTCCTTTCCCATCCCGCGACCTTCTGCTTCAAGGAGGGTTCCGGCGACGCCGAGGGGACGGACGAGGCCGCGACCGTTGCCGGCGCGGGGGCCGGAAGGGCTTCGGAGGCGGTTTCCACTGATTCCGATTCCGCCGCGGACGTGTCCGGCGCATGGCCGGCCGCAGGGGCGGAGGCTGCCGCAGGAGCCGCGGAAGAATCCGCCGCGTCCTTGGCGGGGACATTGGCACCGGCGGTCTGGGCCGTTGCCGTGAGTGCAGTGAAAGAGGCCGTGATCATGACCGTCGCGATCCATGCCGCGATTCCGGTCCTAAGCTGGTTCGACACCGGTTCCATCCTAAAACCTGACCTTGATGACGACTTGGGAAAGCGTCTGGGTGAAATCCGAAGAGACGTTGCGCGCCGCGATGGGGCCTTCCGCGTTTTCCGCGGTCCCCTGGTTGATCCGAGTGCGATCCACGGAAACCAAACCGCCCGAAAGGAGCAGGTAGGCGTCCCGGGTCACGGCGTATTCGACGCCCGCGCGGAAATGCTTCTGGGTTTCATCGAGCGTGTATTGGTAGGAATGGGCCTTGGCGTCGGCTCCGCCTATCTCGCTGAGGCGCATGGGGGAGGCCACCTTGGCCTGCTGGTACCCGCCGAGCAGGCCCCACTTGGTGAAGAACTGCCACCGGAAACCCGCCATCAGGAGGTCCGCGGTGATTTCCGGTTCCGTAAGGTCCTTGGAAACGCGATCCCGCTTGGAAGCGCTGCGGACGAAGCTGGCCTGGAAATCCAATGCCTGGGGCCTGCCCATCATCTTGCCGGCCTCAACGAGCAGGCCTCCGCCCATCTGGGTGAAAGTGGCCAGGGGTGCGACCGTACCGTCGACGATCCCGCCTTCGAGTTCCTTGAGCATCGCGATGTCGACGGTGGCGTGCAGGGAGCCGGCCCAATGGCCCGTAAGGCGGGCCTTGGGGCCCGTGCGGTTGGGGGTGGCGTTGCCGTTGGGAAGGACCAGTTGCAGAACGGGGTCCCCATGGTAGGCGGAAAGGTCCTCGGGGGAGAGGATCCCGTTGTTGTACGAGGTCTTGGAAAGCGGGGCCTGATGGTAGGATTCGTTGGCCCCGACCACCTTCTGGGAGGCGCTGAACTTGTACACCCCGTTGTTCAAGGCGTCGAAAGTGGAATAGAGCCGCCCGTCCGCGTAATCGTTTTCCGTGTTCATGATGCGTGCGGCGATGAAGGTGGGGCTCTGGGCGAGAGGGTTGAGGAAAGCCGCTTCATTGTTCAGGTAGCCCAGGGCGATGTTGACGCCGAAACCGCTGTCCCGTCCGGCGTAACCGGCCTCGAGTTCCGCGAAAAGGGCCTTGCCGTCCTTGCCCGGGGCATTCGACTCGAAGGATACGTCCTTGCCGGCCGCGTCCTTCTTGAAATGCCATGCGAACCGGTTGGCCTCCTGGGAGAGGGCGTATTCGGCGGTCAGGTTCAGGGTGAGATCCGGGTTGCCCAGGAATCCCGCCACGTCCGCGCCCGCGCGGCCCGAAACCACGCGGATATCGCGGGCGACCACGGAGTCGCGATCGTTCAGGGACCATCCAGCGGGAGGCGGGGCGCCCACGTCCACAAGGCCTTGAATGTAGGCGGCATTGTGCGCGGTCTGCCGGTAGCTGTCGCGGTCGTCCAGGATGGCCAGGTAGGAACCGCCCAGGAATACGTTCTTGGCCAGGAACGCCTCTCCATTGGCGCCGAAGGCGAACCGGTCCATGTCCGATTTGGCCAGGTGGAATCCCTGGTAACCGTCCGGGTCCAGGAACTCGCCGCGGCGGATGCGCGAACCGAACGCGTCCAGGCGCAATTCGCTCAAGGCGCCGTCGAACCGGCGCGCGAAATTGAGGTTGCCGCCCTGGAGGATGCGATCGTTATCGGCGATGTGCTGTTCTTCCATGAGGTCCCGGCGCATGCGCGAGAAGATCATGGGCTCGTAGACGAGGTCCAGCTCCGGCGACCACAAGGTCAGCTCGGAATACTTCTGGCGGAAATCCCCGGCGTTGAAGCCCAGGGTCCTGGCGATGTTGCCGTCCACGCTGAGCCAGCGCGCCGCGAGGATGCGGCTGCGGGTGGCGAAGAACGTCTGCCAATCCTGGTAGAAACGCAGGGAGGCCTGGGCGGTGATGTTGTCGAAGGCCCGGTATTGCATGTCCAGGTCGAACGACGTGAATTGGGTGGTCTCGAAGGCGTAATTGGTGTCCGCCTTGGCCGATCCTGAGAGATCGGAATGGAAGTACTCGGAATTGACCCGGCCGCCCACGTCCACGCCGTGCTTGGAGAGCACGCGTTCGTAGGTATCGTCCATGCGCTCCCGGAGCGTCTGGGCGGAGGTGGGATTCGAACCGCCGGCGATGAGCGCGGCGAGGGCGATGGAAGCGTGCTTCAGAACCATATTTTAGTTTCCCCGAACACGAAGGCGCCCTTCCAATTGTTGGACGGCAGATTCTTATCCTCATGGGTGGCGTACTTGCAGCGGACATGGAGTCCGGCGCGTTCGCTGAAGTCCCAGTCGAAACCCAGGCCATAGGCCATTTGCATGTAATCGATGGGCGAGAGTTCCGCGTCGACCAGGGGCGACGGCAGGGACGCGCCGGCGTAGCTGGAGATGGGCTCGTAATAATGGATGTTGTCGTAGATGACGGGCTTGCCGTCGGACCCTACCACGAGCTGGTATCCGGTCAACCCGTCGTTCACGCCCTGCTTGTTCGCGAGCTTGTTTCGGTATGCCTTGTCCGACTTCCAGGTCTCAAGGCCGATCAGCCCGAGCATCTGGAAGGTGGGGCTCAGGGAGATGGCGGGCTCGAAGCGGGCCATGCCCGACCATAGGAGGGTGTTGCCGTTGTTGAGGGGACCGGTCAGGGTCTTGGAAATCGTATTCACCGAACTGTAGAGGGCCACCATGAACGGGCGTTCGTACCCGATGAGGGAGCCTACGTTGTATCCCCAATCCAGGGCGGAGGAGAAGGAGTATTTCTGGTTTTGCGGGACCTGGCCGGCATTGGCCTGGGCCGCATTGTCATAGGCCGCGAACTCCTCCCACACTTCGAGATCGTCCCCGTGCAGGCCGCCCGGCTGGTTGTGCAGATGGAGGATGTCGTTGCCCGGATGGATCTCGCCGACGCGGCCCTCGTAGCGGGGATTCCCGTAGGGGCTGCCTTCGTCCAGCATGCGGCCCGGCTCGGTGCGGGACCAGGAGGTGGTTGAATACCAGGCTTCGCGGCCGTTGACGGTATGCTGGAAGCGGAGCAGGTCCTTGCCCTTTTCCGCCTGCACGTGCTGTCCCAGGGTCAGGGACAGGAATCCCGTGGTCACCTTGGGGGAAACCTTCCAATTGAGGCCCACCAGGTTGGATTGGTAGCTGAAGGAGCCCGTGCCCAGCTTCATCTCGTCCCGGTGCACGGGCACGGCGTATTCCGTGACGGCGTAAGGGGACCAGAAATCCTTGGCCGCGAAGAAGACCTCGGTCTCCATGGGCAGGCTGCCGCTGGTGTTGAGCTTGGCGTAGGCAGCCGGGGCGGGCTTGCTCTGGGTGCGCGTGACGCTGCTGCGCCCGTCGTACACCGTGTCCGCGCCGTTGATGAAGGGCAGGTATTTGACGGTGTCTTCCAGGCTGAGGGCGATATCCGACTGCCAGAACATGCCGGGAGCGAGGTTGCCGCGCGAGTCGAGCGAGAATACCCTGGGGTTGGTATAGAAGGGCTGCCCGCCGTCCCGGAACTGGTACTTGAACCCTTGGACCGGATTCGGGGAGAGCACCTTCTGATTGACGATGTCCTTCGGGATCTCGACCCAGAGCAGGTTGAGGCCGCCGGTCACGTCCTTGAAGAGGGCCCGCCGCGTGAGGCGGCCGAAGTAGAGTTGCCCCAGGCTGTTGATGGAATTCAGGGCCTCGGCGTCGCCCGCATGGGAGTTGGTGTTGCCGTCGGTCTTGGAAGGCAGCATGTTGGAAGGCTGGGCGAAATCGAACTGGAAGCCCATATCGGCGGGAAGCTTGAAGGCATCCACTTCCATGCCGCCGAAGGCCTTCTTGGGCCAGCTGGCGCGGCCCAGATCGTTGCGGCGGTAGTAGAATTTCTGGGTGTAGTACTGCGCGGAGGATTGCTCCGGTTCGTAGGATTCGAAATACCAGGCGGGATGCTGGCGCGGATCGCGCTTCCAGATGGTCAGGGGGCTGCCCTGCATCCACAGGGTCCCGCCGGCGCGCACGTTGGCGTCCACGGCCTCGGTGCGGATGTCCACGCCCGCCATCAGATCCTCGAAGACCCGGGCGGCTTCGCGGTTCTTGTCCTGTTCCGGGCGCACGCGGCCCATATCGCTGTAGACCGTATCCTGGACGGGGCCGAACCCGGGGAGATCCGAAGTGCGCGGATGGGTGAAGGCCTTCTGGTTCAGGAAATTCCCGCCGAAATCGTAGCCGAAGCTGAGCATGGACCAGACCTTGATGAGCGGGCTGGCATTGATGCTCACCTTCAAGGTGAAATTGGCGTCATAGGAGGTGCCGGACGCGTCCGATCCGAGGTTGGCCGGGAACTCCAGGTATTGATGGTTGAAGGCCCGGTTGTAGATGAGGCCGGAGAAGGCCACCTTGTCCAGGGACTTGGACAGGTTCATGTCCGAGATCCTCTCCTTGATGGCCGCCGAGTCCAGATCGCTTTCCGACGCCATTGCGTCCGCAAGGGCTCCGGTTTCGCCGGCCATGGCGCCGGTCCAGGCCGCCGCGGCCAAGAGCGCCATCGCTCCGAGCGCCGGGGCTCCGGGGAGCATCGCTTTCATTCCGCGCATTCTCACTTGACCGCCTCCTTGTTCGCGGCGCCGCCCTGTTGGCCGTTACGCGCCTGAGAGGCTCCGCCGGGGAAATCCTCGAAGTCCTCGTTGGAAATCGAGTACTCCTCGCCTGCGGGCGTATTGTCCTTGGGCGCCTTCTTGTACACGACCACGTTGTCCATCCAGACCTTGAACGTTTTGAATCTTTCCTTATCGATGTCGAAGCTGAAGCAGGAGATGGCGGACCAGTTGAGCGTCGAGAAGATGCGGGCGTTGACTTCTTCGCTCCAATAGCTGCCGCGTCCGCCGAACGCCTTGAGGGGCACGCGGATCCGGCGCCATTCATTATTGAGCACCTTGGAATAGCTGCGGGAGCTGACGGAAACCTGCAAGGGACGGCCCATCGGGTTGTTCCCGTTGTCGAGCAGGCCGATGCTGAAGACTTCCTTGCCTTGATCGCCCTTGATCCAGAATTCCAGCGCTCCGGTCTCGAGGTAGGCGGAGAAATCCAGGGGAGAGGGGGAGCATATGGCGCCCCCCGCATAGGCGTCGGCCTTGAGGCTGACTTCCAGGGAATACTTCCCGTCCTGGGCCTGGAAATCCGTGATGGCGGGCGCGGGATAGCCGCCCCCGTCCGGATAGGCCCAGATCTGCGCTCCGGGGATCACCGATTCCCCGACGAATTCCGCGGCGATATTGGGCCGGCGCGTCTTGATCTTGGGCCTGAAATTCAGGACCTTGCGGCTGCGCTCGCGCATTTCCGAATAGGAAGAGTGGGTTCCGCCGCTTTGGCCGGTGACGGCGCGGTCCGGCAGGCGGAGCGCATCGTCCGTATCGGACCAGACGGGAAGGGAGAGGGCGAGCGCCAGGATGGCCGCGCGCCCCTTGTCTTTGATTTCGGCGATCAAGTCCATTGTTCCTCGTGTCTCGGCTTTTCGGAAAAGAACGTTCGAATGAAAAAGGGAGAAGAGAAACCCCTTCTCCCCCAACGGCGCGCCGCCGCGCCGGACAGGTCAATCCGAGAGGATTACTTGAGGACGGTGAAGGAACCGGCCTTGCCGTTCCCGGCCTGGACCATGTACACGCCGTTCTTGAGGGCGGACACGTTCAAGGAGGGATGGGAGCCGTTGACGGCGCCTTCGGCCACGATATTGCCCGCGATGTTGCGGACGGTCACCTTGAGGCCGGAGGTCACGTTGTCGAAGCGGAGGCTGCCGTTGGCGGCGGAGAAGGCCAGGGCCGACTTGGCGGCGGAACGCGCTACGATGGGCAGGGAGCTGCCCGGCATGGCGGTGATCGCGCAGGTGGTGCCGGTCATGGCGACCTTCTTGATGGTCAGGTTATGGCCGACGGTATCGTAGGCGGCCGTGGCGGTACCCTTCTTCATGCCTTCATAGAGCCAACGGATGCGGGTGACGGTCTTGAGATCCAAGGGGACCTTGTTCGCGTCGTCCTTCCACTTCTGCTGGGGGCCGGTCACGCCGCGGAGGTTGAACTTCTTGGTTTCCATCAAGCCGGTGCCGGTATAGCGCCAGCCCCACTGGGGTGCGAGGGCGTTCATGCGCTCGATCTGGGGGCTGAAAAGGTCGATCCAGAGCATGCGATCCACGTCGAAGGAAAGGGTCAATTCCAGGGCGTCGCAGGAAGTGAGGTCCACCTCGTTGCGCTTTTCCCAGGAGTTGAGCTCATAGACGGGCTTGGTGGTATCCAGGGGGGCGGGCTTCATGAAATCCATGACCCAACCGGCATAGGCCCACTTCTTGGTCGTGGAGACATCGGCGGTGACGTAGATCTTGGACGTGATTCC
The DNA here is from genome assembly GCA_028287465.1 of Fibrobacterota bacterium. Taxonomy (GTDB): domain Bacteria; phylum Fibrobacterota; class Fibrobacteria; order UBA11236; family UBA11236; genus Chersky-265. The sequence goes on along the minus strand of JAQBPO010000062.1, from coordinate 49,183 downwards.
GTTATCGGTATAGGCCTTGGAGATATTGTCGCCGGAGTAGATGTCGCCTTTGACCAGATCCGAGCCCTCGATGGGATCGGTGACCTTGGAAGACCCGCCGATCGCCGGCCAGGTGTCCGCGTCGGCCAGCCATGCGCCGCCCTTGGGAAGCAGATTGGAGCCCACTTCACCGGAAAAATCGTCTACGACTATGTCCGCTCGGGCGATGGTGGCGGCGGCCAACACCATGGCCGCAATAATGTTCTTCTTCACAATGCGATTCATCTTAGTTCTCCCGCTAAATGGATTAGACCCTGTCCGCGTCCGCCGTCCTACTCTGCCAGGAGGCTGCGTTCACTGGTTTTAAACCTATGCCCAAAGAACCTGTTTGTCCATGGACCGGAATGCGAAAGTGATGAATTTCACTTCACCACCCGAGGCTGTTTTTTCGCCTGAATTCGCGGGATTTGGAGGTTTCCGGAAGGGCGATGGCATTAATCCGGCCTTCCCATTTCACCACCATACGTGCGGCGAGGGAGTTGGATTTATCTTACGAAAGGCGGCGGGACCGGCTTGTGAACGGGCAGGCAACCGCCGCAGACGAGCCTTTCGAGCCTCAAGAGGAAAAGATGATAAAAGCACTCATGAAGATCGCGCCCATCCTGGCCGCAGCCCTCTGGGTTAACGTGCATGCTACGGAGCCCAAGGCCCCCAAGGCCCCCGCCGCCAAGGAGAAGAAGCTCCTGATGGGCTATTACCCCAACTGGAGCCACTATTCCGGGTTCACCGCGGACAAGATCCCATTCGACTACCTGACGCACCTGCTGTACGCCTTCTATATCACGGACAACTCCGGCAACCTGACGAATTCCGATCCCCTGGACGGCCCCAACTTCAAGGAGGTCATCCGCCTGGGCCACGAGAAGGGAGTCAAGATCCTGCTCTCGATCGGCGGGGCTTCCCAGTCGGAAGGCTTCAAGGCCGTAGTGGCCAGCCCTTCCGCGCGCGCCAACTTCATCAAGAACGCCATCAAGCTGACCCAGGACTTCGGCATCGACGGCATCGATCTGGATTGGGAATTCCCCGGCGAGGGCGACGGCGACAATCAGCTCAAGCTCCATCGCGAGCTGCGCGCTGCCCTGGACAAGCAACCCCGCAAGATCCTGTTCACCGCGGCCGTGGCCGCCACCGACTGGTTCGGCAAATGGTCCCTGGACGAGACCTTCCACCTGCTGGACTACCTGAACGTCATGAGCTACGACTACATGGGGACCTGGGAAAAGGCCGTCATCCCCAATTCGGGGATGGACCTTTCCAAGGAATCCATGTCCTATTACGAAAAGCGCGGCATCCCGCGCAGCAAGCTGGTGATGGGCGCGGCCTTCTACGGAAAGTCCTTCGACGCCGGTACGGCCATGGGATCGGGTTTCGAAGGCAAGGGCAGCGGCAACGACGGTATCTGGGTGTGGAAGGAATTGCTGGTGCAGCTGAAATCCGTCCCCTACAAGATCCGCTGGGACGAGAAGACCCAGACCGAATACGCCGTTGGCAACGAGGAGATCATCGTTTTCAACGGCATCCCCAGCCAGCGGGTGCGCGGGGAATACGTCCGCAACAGCGACTATGCGGGCGTGATGCTGTGGGACCTGAACGGGGACGTGCCGGACACGAAGAAGTCCCTGCTGGTCGCGCTATACCGGGGCTTGCGGGGAACCAACCGCGGCGCCCTGCAGGTCCCTCCCGCCGGTCCCTGATCCGGGCGGAAGCCGAAACAGGAAAACGGAAAAGCCCGGGAATCGTTCCCGGGCTTTTCCGTTTTCCGTCGCTTCGTGGAATGGCTCAGGTTTTCGAAGACTTGGCGGTCCCTTCCACTTGGCCCTTGCGGTCGTTGATGTCCAGGCAGCTTCCGATATAACCCAAGAAGGCGCCGGCAGGGGTCGACCTCGGCGTTCCGGAATTCACCATCCAGCGGTACTCGCCATCGGCCCTCTTGAGGCGGAATTCGATCCGGAAGGGTCTCCTTTCCCTGAAAGCGGCCTTATAAGCCTCCAGGCTGCGCATGGAGTCGTCCGGGTGGATTCCATCGATCCATTCGTTGCGGGATTCCTGTTCCAAGGATCGACCGCGGAATTCCAGCCAGGGTCGGTTGAAGTACTCGCAGGAGGCGTCCGGGCCTGACATCCAGATCAGGATGGGCGCGGAATCGGCCACGGTCTTGAATCGGGATTCGCTTTCCGCCAAGGCGACTTCCGCGGCCTTCCAAGGGGAGATATCCCGCGAGAAGCATCGCGTATGGATGAAGTTCTTATCGTCCCATTTCACGTTCGAGTTTATCAGGACATGCCGGATGGAGCCATCCTTGCGCCGGAGGCGCGCTTCGTGATCCCGCAGCACCTCCTGGGAGGAAAGGCGTTTCAATATGTCGTCGATGACCGGTGCGTCCGCGTGGAAGTCCGCGATGTGCCGCCCGACGTATTCCTCCTTGGTGTACCCGAGCATGTCCAACTCGCACTTGTTGGCCCATAGGATGATGCCGTCCGGCCCCACCCAATGCATGCCCATCGAGGCGTTCTCCACGAAATCCGAGAGGTCCTGTTCCCTTTGGGCCAAGGCATTCTCCGCCTTGCGCTTTTCCGCGAATTGCCCGATTTGACTGCCGGTATTCAGGAGGACCTTGAGCATTTCCCCGTCCTTCGGCAATTCCCGTTTCGAGAAAAGTTCCAGTACCCCATGGAGCCTATCTCCCGCGAAGATCGGATAGGCCAAGGCCGTTACTATGCCTGCGGAGACCGCTTCCGCATAGCGGGTGAGCCATTCGGCTTCGCTTACCCTGGGAAGCCAAACGTATTCCCCGCTTTGCCATACCTTTCCGGGAAGCCCTATTCCCGGTTTGAATCGCCGCACCCAGCTTTTGCCGACGAAATCGGCGAGGGCGGAGTTGGATGCGCTGAGGTCCGCGCACAGGCATTCCAGGTCGGCCCCTTTTTCCGACACGCAATAAAGCGCTCCCGCTTCCCAAGGCGTCAAACGGAAAATCGCCTTCAGCAGTTCCGGGGCGGCTTGGGCCAATCCCTTCGCTTCCGACAGGATTTGCGTAACGGCGTACTGCAGGCTGAGCCGGTTCTCCGCGGCCTTTATCAAGGTCAGATCCCTGAGGAAGGCGCAGAATATCCACTCATCGCCCGACTTGGCGGGAGTGACGGTCAATTCGACCGGGAATTCCCGACCGTCCCGGTGAAGCGCGGGAAGCTCGATCCGCTTTCCGAGGATGGGTCCCTCTCCCGAGGCGAGGAAGCGGGCCATGCCCTTGGAATGGGCGTCCCGGTGACGGTGCGGAATGAACAATTCGGTCATGGAACGGCCCATCGCTTCTCCGCTGGTCCATCCGAAAAGGGATTCCGCGCGTTTGTTCCAATCGATGACCGACCCTTTCGAGTCTATGGTCACGATCGCATCCAAAGCGGAGTCCAGTATGAGTCTGAGGCGGGATGCATCGGGCTGGGGCATTTCCATTCCCCCTAAAATTATCATTTTTCACGGGTTGAGTATAAAAATAACAGGGCAATCCCTATGTTTTCCGGCCTTCCGGAAAACCCGTGACGCATATTACTCCTTGGTGGCCTCGGGCGGAATTTATCTTGAAATATAGGGGTTTCCGTCGTTTCACCATACGTTTGACAAATAGCCGGTCCGACCGAACGGCCCGGAATGTCTCGGGAAAAAACCATGTCCTCCCTCAATGGGCTGGTGCATACGCCCAGCCGGCGGGCCTGAAAAGGAGGTTCCTATGCATGAGAAAAGGGTTGGGTCCAAAAGGCCGATGCGGAAAAACGCATCCTGGATATCCTGCCGTCATCCCTTGTCATCCGGACCAGTTCCTTTATGTCGCCGACCCATGTGCCGAACCTGGTGAATGCCTCGCTGGATCTGCTCATCGACGGGGAAGCGGGCATCTGGCATCTGACCAACCAGGGGGAAGAGGCGATCAGCCGGTACGAATTGGCGGTCACGACCGCGAAGCTGGCCGGGCTGGATCCCGGACTCATCCGGCCCATCCGCCAGGGATCCGATGGCTACCTCGCCCGCAGGCCCCCATACAGCGCCTTGACCAGCGAAAGGGGCAATCTGCTGATGCCCTTGCAACAAGCCTTGCAGGAGTACATCTATCAGAAGCAACTGTTGGCGCGGGTCTGAGGCGGCCTTCCGCCTTCAGGCCCGGAAGCCGCGTACGGTTTCGTCGATGGCTCCCAGCAGGGACGCCGCGTCCGAGGTATCCTGGGTCAGCTCCCAGAACATGATGCCCCCGCCCTTGCGGCGCGCCAGTTCCGTTTTCCGGCGCATGGCGGCGAGCCCGTTATAGAGCACCCCGTCCGATTCGTCCTTGCCCGGCGCTTCCGCGTCCTTCGCCAGGATTTGCCGGTAGGTGAGGGCCGCCGTGGGCGAGCGCCCGTAGAAGGGCACGCCGAGCACGGCCTTTTCCTTGGGGCAGCCGCGGGAAACCCAATAGTCCAGGGAGCTTTCAGCGACCTCATAGGGAGAGTGGTGCGCGCCGGATTGGTATTTCCAATCGTAGGACATGATGTTCAGGGCATCGATGATCCCGAAGACCTCCTTCGGGATGAAGCGGCCGTGTTCGTCGCCCTCGGCGATGACGGCGAGGGTCAGGAGTTTGCCTACCGGGCGGAGCTTCTCGGAAAGCCCGCGCATCAGGGCCAGGAAGTCCGCCGAAGACGCTTCATTCGGGTATTCCCAGTCCATGTCGATTCCGTCCAGATCGTATCGCTCGACCAAGGCCATCAGATTACCGATGAATTTCGCGCGATACTCTGGCGAGGCGGCCATGGCCTCGAACCCGCTGGTATCGCCATCGTTCCAGCCGCCCACCGCCATGCCCACCTTTACCCCGTTTTCATGCGCCCTTTTGACCAGCCGGGAAACCACGGCCCCGTCCACCTCGGTCAGGCCCCCGGCCACGGTGGGCTGCACGAAGGAGTAGTTCACCTGGGTCAGTTTGGCGTATTGGATCCGGTCGACCTCTTCCAGGGACTGGGTATAGAGGTATCCGATTACCTGGAAATCAGCGGGGCGGTTCTGGGCGGTCATGGGTACTCCCGATATTGGTGCGAAAAAGATAGACTCCTTTGCATTCGTGCCTGGAGAAATCCTTTATTAGGGATATATAATGGGAAGGGCGAAAGGAGGCGTCTCATGGCGCAACTACCCTCTTCGGCGGCCGAACCGTCCTCTTCGACGGCCGAACCGTCCTCTTCGACGGCCCTGCCGGCCGGAATGGAAATCACGGGCGGGATGCCGCCGGAATTCCGTGAAATCCTGGGCGACGGAGCCCTGATCCTCTTGATGAAACTGGAACGGGAATTCGGACCCCGGCGCCGCCAATTGCTCCAGGCGCGCATCGAACGGCAGAGGGAAATCGATTCCGGACGACGCCCGGATTTCCTCGCTTCCACCAAGAGCATCCGCGAGGCGGGCTGGACCACGGCTCCCATTCCCAAGGACCTGGAGGATCGCCGCGTGGAAATCACCGGCCCCACCGATCGCAAGATGGTCATCAATGCCCTCAATTCCGGCGCCAACGTATTCATGGCGGATTTCGAGGATTCCAATTCCCCGACCTGGGACAATCTCGTCCGCGGGCAGATCAACCTGCGCGACGCGGTCCGCCGGACAATCTCGTTCACGGGACCCTTGGGCGCGGATGGATCCCCGGGCAAGCGATACGCGCTCAAGGAGAAAATCGCCACCTTGATGGTGAGGCCCAGGGGATGGCACCTGGAAGAGCGCCACGTGAAGGTGGACGGCAAGCCGGTTTCCGGATCCCTGTTCGACTTCGCGGTTTTCTTTTTCAATAATGCCAAGGAACTCATCGCGCGCGGGAGCGGACCCTATTTCTATCTGCCCAAGATGGAAAGCCATCTGGAAGCCCGCCTTTGGAACGACGTATTCAACATGGCCCAGGACCATATCCGGATTCCGCGCGGCACCATCCGCGCCACGGCCCTGCTGGAGACCATCCTGGCCTCCTTCGAGATAGAGGAAATCCTCTACGAGCTCCGGGATCACTCCGCCGGCCTCAATTGCGGGCGCTGGGACTACATCTTCAGCGCCATCAAGAAGTTCGGGCGCTTCCCGGAGTTCTGCCTTCCCGACCGGCAGGAAGTGACCATGACCAGCCCGTTCCTGCGCGCGTATTCCCTGCTGCTCATCAAGACCTGCCATAAGCGCGGCGCGCACGCGATGGGGGGCATGGCCGCGCAGATCCCGATCAAGAACGATCCGGCCGCCAACGAGCAGGCCTTCGCCAAGGTGCGCGCGGACAAGGAGCGCGAGGCCGGGGACGGCCATGACGGCACCTGGGTGGCCCATCCGGACCTGGTCGCGGTGGCCAAGGAGATCTTCGACCGCAAGATGCCCACGCCCAACCAGATCCATGTCAAGCGCGAGGACGTCAAGGTGACGGCCGCGGACCTGATCGAGATGCCCAAGGGAGATCCCACCGAGAAGGGCGTCCGCGCCAACATCAATATCGCCATCCAATACCTGGAGTCCTGGCTGCGGGGGGTGGGTTGCGTGCCCATCTTCAACCTGATGGAGGACGCGGCGACCGCGGAGATCTCGCGGGCCCAGATCTGGCAATGGCTCCGGCACGGCGTCACCCTCGCCGACGGCCGCAAGTTCACCAAGGACCTTTACGCTTCCCTGGTTCCGGAGGAGCTGGAAAAGATCAAGGCCATGGTTGGAGACAAGAGGTTCGCCGAGGGCAAGTTCGATACCGCCCGCCGCTTGTTCGACGATCTGGTGATGCAGGAGACCTTTTCCGAGTTCCTCACCTTGAAGGCCTACGATAACCTGGAGACGCCATGACGGACGCGAATGCCGAACGGATGGAAAAGTCCTGGAAGGAGAACCCCAGGTGGAAGGGCGTGCAACGGCCCTATAGCGCCGCCGAAGTCCTGCGCCTCAGGACTTCCGTGCGCATCGAATACACCCTGGCGACGCGCGGCGCGGAACGCCTGTGGAAGATGCTGCATACGGAACCCTACGTGGCGGCCCTGGGCGCGCTCACGGGCAACCAGGCGGTGGAGCAGGTCCAGGCGGGCCTCAAGGCCATCTACCTGAGCGGTTGGCAGGTGGCGGCGGACGCCAACCTGGCGGGCCAGATGTATCCCGACCAGAGCCTGTACCCGGCGGACAGCGTGCCCGCGGTGGTCAAGCGCATCAACAACGCGCTCATGCGCGCCGACCAGGTCTCGCGCATGCAAGGCAAGACCGAGATCGACTGGTACGCCCCCATCGTCGCGGACGCGGAGGCCGGCTTCGGCGGGGTCCTGAACGCGTTCGAATTGATGAAGGCACTGATCGAGGCCGGCGCGGCGGCGGCGCATTTCGAGGATCAACTCGCCTCGGAGAAGAAATGCGGCCATATGGGCGGCAAGGTGCTGGTGCCCACCCAGGAATTCATCCGCAAGCTTATCGCGGCCCGGCTGGCGGCCGACGTTCTGGACGTGCCCACGGTCCTGGTGGCGCGCACGGACTCGGACGGGGCCCAGCTCCTGACCAGCGATATCGATGATCGCGACAAGCCCTTCCTGACCGGCGAGCGCACCAGCGAGGGATTCTTCCGCATCAAGGGCGGTCTCGACTATGCCATCGCGCGGGCCGTGGCTTACGCCCCGCATGCGGATCTGGTCTGGTGCGAAACCTCCAAACCGGACATGGAACAGGCCAAGCGCTTCGCGGAGGGCGTGCTCAAGGCCCATCCGGGCAAGGACCTGATGTACAACTGTTCCCCTTCCTTCAATTGGAAGAAGAACCTGAACGAGGCGGACATCGCGCGCTTCCAGACCGAACTGGGCAAGATGGGCTACAAGTTCCAGTTCGTGACCCTGGCCGGATTCCACTCCCTGAACGCGGGCATGTTCGAATTGGCCCGGGCCTACAAGACGGAGGGCATGACCGCCTATTCACGCCTGCAGCAGAAGGAATTCGGGATGGAGTCCCAGGGCTATATGGGCGCCAAGCACCAGACCTTCGTGGGCGGAGGGTATTTCGATGAGGTTCAGAATACGGTTTCGGGCGGGGAGGCTTCGACCCAGGCATTGAAGGGATCGACGGAAGAGGATCAGTTCAAGCATTGAAGAATCTAAAACCTGTCCGGCCAATACAGGGTCGCGTTCCGCAGCGGGAACCACGCGCCCAACAAATCCAATTGCGATGACGTGGCCTGCAATTCCCCCGAGGCGAGCAGATCGCGCGCGGCGCGGTATCCCATCGCCATCTGGAAGAAGGTTCCCTGGCCGAAGCGCGCCGAACCCTCCACCCCCTGGGACAAGGGTTCGCCAAGGGAACCCTGGCCGTCCCGGTACCTCAGGATGCATGCGCCCGATTCCGTGGACAGGGCGACCTCGCCTTCCGGCAGGGGATGCTCGGACTCCCGGCCCAGGCCTTCCGCCATCCGTTCCATGAAGGGAAGGAAGCGGACGATGCGGCCCATGAACTCGCCATTGCGGGGATACCGGATATCCGCCTCGCAACCGAACTTGCGGGCATAGATCGCCAGGGGATGGTCCGGGGGGATTGCCAGGTGCACCTCCTCTTTGCGGAGCTCCACCGCGCGCTGGGCCAGGAAGCGCAGGATGGATCCCAGCACTTCGCCGCCCATGCCGCCGGCTTCGGCGGCCCGGCATTTCTCCGGGGTGTCGTCGAAAACCACGTAACCGGTCACCCGATCGCGGCCGTCCACGGTCACGCGGATCCCGGGCTTGGTGAACCAGCCGACGCTGCGGGGGAAGCCCTTCCAGGTCTCCGCGTCCCGCACCGCCGTGCCCGTGCGCCAGGCGTTCTCGCCGTTGTAGATGCGCGCGATGGCGGGCAGATCGCTTTCCTGGAAGGAGCGGAGCTGCAAATGGCCGGGCGCCCGTTCCGCGTTGAGGGTGGAAATGCGGATCCCGTATTCGGGCATGCAGGGCGCGAATGCGAAGCGGTGGTAGAAGTCCGGGATGCCGTGCAGGATGGAGGCCTCATAGCCTTCCCGCTCCATCAAGGCTAGGGCCGCGTCCATGACCTGGCCCGCCAGGCCGCGCCCGCGATGGGATTCCTCGGTGGCGACCGCGGCGATCCCGCCCAGGCGGATCCGGGATCCTCCCATGCGGATGGTGCGGTCGACGATCCAGAGGCGGGAAACCGATTTGCCGCCGTCGAGGAGCTCGATCTTCCATCCGGGGGATACGAGATCGGGCGGGCAGTCGGATACGCGGGTCGTTTTGATTTCCATGGCATAAAGATAGCCGCGACCGCGCGCCGGGGCGGTGGATTCATCGGGCCGAAAGCGGGCCTGATGTCAGCGGTCCATGGCCAGGACCGCCTTGCGGTGGTCGCGGCCTTGGTAATGCAGCCGGACCCAATAGACCCCGGGGCCGGGAAGCGCCAGGGTCAAGGCTTCCCCCGGGACGAACTCCCGGGCCAATAGGGCCTTGCCCTGGAAATCCACCAGCTCCAGACGGCCGCCCGAGGCTTCCGATCGGAGGGAAAGCGCCTGGGCGCTCACCGAGAGACGCACCGAGGAAGGCCAACCCGGGCCGCGCAGGCTCCGGCCGGTCCCGGGAACCGTGGGAACGCCGGTCAGGTCCACTCCCCGGACGCCCTTATCCGTCATCGCCACCTTCGCGATGGTCCCGTCGGGATTGAAGCGCAAGGTATCGATATGCGCGGTCCTGGATTTGCCCGTGGTCGTCTGGGTATGGTCGTAGCGGTGGTACACGATATACCACTGATCCCGTCCCGGGATGCGCAGGATGGAATGATGGCCCGGCCCTACGCTGACGGAATCCTTCTCGAGGATCCGGCCTTTCCAGGTATAGGGTCCCAGGGGATGCTCCGCCATGGCGTACTGGATGTTGTATTCCGGGGTCTGCCAGTTGTCGTTGGAATAGGTGAGGTAGTAGATCCCGTTGCGCTTGAACATGAACGGGCCTTCCAGGTAGTTCTTCAGGCCGTTGGTATTGTTCGCGATCACCTTGGGCGGGACCTTCCAGCTTTTCATGTCCGGATTGAGCGTGCCCGCCATCACCCCGCCGAAGGTACCGGCGTATCCGAAGAAGAGGTAGGTCTCCCCATCGTCGTCGATGAAGGCCATGGGATCGATGCCGTCCCATTTGTCGAAGAGGGGTTTGCCGAGGGCGTCCTTGAAGGGGCCTTCGGGCTTGTCGGCAACGGCGACGCCCAGATAATGGTCCGCGGAGAAATAGAACCAGTACTTGCCGCCCCGTTCCACCACGGCGGGAGCCCAAGGCGCCATGGGAGCCCAGGTCCTGGGCTTGATGCTGGAGAGCCAACCCGTATCGGCGCCCCAGGTCAGGGTCTTGAGATCGAGCGGGTTCGCCTGCCGGGTCCATTGGGCCAGGTTCGGGGACGAAAAGCAATTGAATCCGGTGGTATAGAGGTAGAAGCGATTGCCGAAGAGGGCGATATGGGGATCGGCCTGGTATCCGGGTACGAGCGGGCTCTGGGCGAAGGGCATGGCCGATTGCGCCCGCACCGCAGGGGCCGCGAAAGCCGATGCCGCCAATAATGCCGATAATACCGGAAGCAATCGCATACCGCCGTTCCCCCCACCGATGCCGGTCCCGTGAATGTACCGGGGAAAGGATTCCGGAGCTTGGTAAAAAGGGTAGGGAAGGATGGGAAAGACGTCATGCGGCGCGCGATCGGGCGGTAAAGACCCGAAAAAACCAAAGGGGCGGTCCCCGCCGCTTTATCGGGAGACGGCGCCCTATCCGGCCGTATCCGGCGCTATCCGGCGACGGCGCTGCGGGCTGAGGCGAGGCCCTTGCCGCGCGCGATCCGATCGGCTTCCTTGGCCTGCAAATGGGCCGCCGTGGGCATGGCCGGCACGGAGGCGATCAGGTTGCGGGTGTACTCGCTGCGCGGATTCTTGAAGATCTCCTCCGTGGGCGCGTACTCGACCAATTTGCCATGCTGCATGATGAGCACGTCATCCGCCAGGTACTCCACCACGCCCAGGTTGTGGGAGATGAAGAGGTAGGTCAGGCCCAGGTGCTTCTGCAGGTCCATCAGCAGGTTCACGATCTGGGTCTGGATGGAAACGTCCAGGGCCGAAACGGCCTCGTCGCAGACGATGAACTTGGGATCCAGGGACAGGGCCCGGGCGATATTGATGCGCTGTTGCTGGCCGCCCGAGAACTCGTAGGGATAGGCCGCGGAGCGGCGGGGATTGATGCCCACCATGTCGAGCAGTTCCGTCACGCGCTTGCGGCGCGATTCCTTGTCGCCGATCTTCCAGATGCGCATGGGATCCTCGATCGCCTCCCCGATGCTCATCTTCGGGTTCAGGGAGGAGAAGGGATTCTGGAAGATCATCTGCATATTGCGGCGGTTGGGCCGGAATTGCGATTGGGGGATGCCCGACACGGTCTTGCCGTCGAACTTGATGGTTCCGCCGTCCGGCTCGATGAGGCGCAGGATGCAGCGTCCCAGGGTGGATTTGCCGGAACCGGATTCCCCCAGGATGCCCAGGGTCTTGCCGCGGCGGATCCTCACGGAGATGCCGTCCACGGCCTTCACGGCCCGGTCGCCCTTCCCGAAGGTCTTGCGGATGTCGGTCGCTTCAAGGATGAAATCGCTCATGGTGTCACCTATCAAAGCGGGTAGTGGCAAAAGGTGAGATGATCGGAGAGGCCGGCCGACTGCATGGCGGGCGGTACTTCGTTCCGGCATTTGTCCGTCGCCATCGGGCAGCGCGGATGGAACCTGCAGCCCGAGGGAAGATGGGTCAGGGCCGGGATATTGCCCTTGATGGGCTCCACGCGGGTGCCTCGCCTGCCGAGCTCGAGATTGGAGGAGAACAAAGCCTTGGTATAGGGATGGCCGGGATGGGACACCAGGTCCAGGGCGGTGCCGGTCTCCATCACCTTGCCCGCGTACATGACCAGGATGCCGTCGCAATAGTTGAGGGCGACGGGAAGGTTATGGGTGATCATGATGATGCTGAGCCCCAGCTCGTCCTTCATCTTCATCATCAACTCGAGGATCTGCTTCTCCACGGTCACGTCCAGGGCCGTGGTGGGCTCGTCCGCGATCAACAGCTTGGGATTGCAGGACAAAGCCATGGCGATCATGACGCGCTGGCGCATGCCGCCGGAAAGCTCGTGGGGATAGGCGATGTAACGCTTCTCCGGTTCCCGGATGCCGACCTTGTCCAGCAAGGCCACGACCTTTTCCTTGACGTCCGCGCGGGTGGCTTCCCCGTGGTGCAGCATGCCTTCCGCGATCTGCGCGCCGATGCGCATGGTCGGGTTCAGGGAGCTCATGGGGTTCTGGAAGACGAAGCCGATATCCTTGCCGCGGATCCTGCCGAGCTCTTCCTTGCCCATCTTCAGAAGATCCCGCGCGACGAGGTCGCGGCCCAGGAAGGATGCCGTGCCGGAGGTGTCCCGGTTCTCCTTCTTGATCAGGTCGGTGATGCTGAGCATGCTCACGGACTTGCCGGATCCGGATTCGCCCACGATGCCGAGCACCTCGCCCGGTTCCACGCGCAGATCCAATCCGTCCACGGCTTTCAAAAGGCCGGCCTCCCCGCGGAAGGCCACGTGAAGGCCCTGGACGTCCAATACGGGGGCGGAGGCGTCGCTATTCCTTGCCATAAATCTCCCGGAGGCCGTCGCCGACGAAGGTGAAGGCCAGCAAGGTGAGCCCGAAGGTGAGGGAGGGCCAGAGGACCAGATGCGGGAAGCCGTACATCTGCATCATGCCGGCGCTGATGAGGTTGCCCCAGCTGGGCATGGGCGGGCGCAGGCCCATGCCGATGAGGCTCATGGCGGATTCGGCCAACATGCCCGCGGGCACGCCGAAGCTCACGGCCACGATGATGGGTCCCACGATATTGGGCAGGATGTACTTGCGGATGATGTGCCCGTTGCCGGAACCCAGGCAGCGGGCCGCTTCCACGTAATCGTTGTTCTTGGCGCTCAGGATCTGGCCGCGCACCAGGCGCGCGTAGCCGGCCCAGCTGGTGATGCCGATGGCCACGAACATGGTCCCCAGGCCGCGGCCCATGGCCGTCACCAGGATGATGAGCAGGAGGAATTGCGGGAAGGCGAACATGATGTCCACCACCCGCATCACCGCGATGTCCAGGATGCCTCCGTAGAATCCGGATACCGCGCCGATGAACGCGCCCACGGCCAAGCCGATCAGCACCGATCCGAAGGAGACGACGATGGCGTTGCGGGCGCTGTACATGACGCGGGAAAGCATGTCCCGTCCCAATTCGTCCGTCCCGAACCAGTGCTGGACGCTCGAGGACTCCAGGGCCGCGGGAGGATTGGTGGTCTCGTAATGGTACGGGGCCACCCAGTCCGCCGTGAAGGCGATGAAGAACAGGAACAGGATATAGGCCAGGCCGGCCACCGCCAGCTTGTTGCGGCGGAAGCGGCGCCAATCGCGGCGCAGGCCGGCCATGCCGCCGTATTGGGGCACGGACATTTCGTCCGAAGGATCGGAACCCGCGGCCGGGAAGCCGGAAGCGAGGTCGGCTCCAGGGGCGCCGGGGCCCTGGCCGGGCGTGGTCGTGGATGGGGACATGGTCACTCCAGCTTTATCCGGGGGTCGAGGAAGGCGTATAGCACGTCCACGACCAGGTTTACCAGCATGATGGCCGCGGCGAAAATCAGGGTCGAGGTGACCAGCATCGGATAATCGCGTTGTTGGGCGGCGGAAACGAACATGGATCCCATTCCCGGGATGCGGAACACCTGTTCCACCAGCACGCTGCCCAGGAGCATGAAGCTGAACTGGGGGCCCATCACGGTGATGAGGGGGATGAGGGAGTTGCGCAGGGCATGGGCCAGGATGACGCGGGCCTCGGGGATGCCCTTCGAGAAGGCGGTGCGGATGTAATCCTGCTCCATGGTCTCCAAGATGCTGGAGCGGATATAGCGGGCCACGGTGGCGATGGGCGCCGCGCCGATGGCCAGGGCGGGCAGGATGTAATGCCGGCATTGCCCCCAACCGGAGGTGGGCAGCCAGCCCAGCATCACGGAGAAGATGACGATGAGGCCCACGGCGATGACGAAGGACGGGATCACTTGGCCTATCATGGAAAAGCCCATCAGGCCGTAATCCCAAACCGTATTCTTGCGCAGGGCGGCGATGACGCCCAAGGGCACCCCGGCCACGATCGCCAGGATCAGGCCGATGAGGACGATCTGCAGGGTGGTCCCGAACTTCTCGCGGACCAGGGCCTCGATGGGCACGTTGGGATTGGTGAAGGACGGGCCGAATTTGAAGGTGGCGGCGTTCTTGAGGTAGATGCCGATCTGCACGTAGATGGGCTTGTCCAGGGCGTAGCGTTTCTGGAACTCGATCTCGTATTGCTTCTGCGCTTCGCGACCCTTGCTGTCCAGGCTGGCCATGGCCTCGCGCACCTGTTGCATCTCGAGGAAGTTTCCCGGCGCGGAATGCATCAGGTAGAAGGTGATGGTCACGACCGCCGCCAGGGAGACGACGATTGCGCTCAGGCGCTTGGAGAAGAAGACCAGGGCGTGCATGTCAGTTCCCTTCCTGGTGGGAGGCGAGGCGCGTCAGCCAGGATTTGCTTTCCGGATGGACGGCGGCCATGTAAGCCTTCTCGTCCACGTTGATGTATTGCAGATCGAAAAGCACGTTCCACATCCCGAACTTGTTCATGGATTCCCCCGTGAGCCAGGGGCGTTTCACGTAGACGAGCTTTTCGGAGAAGAACGGGATGATCCAATTCTGATCCAGGGAGAGCTGGATCATGTGGCGCAGCAGGGGCGTGGTCGCGGAATCCTCCATGGTGGCCGTCTCCAGATGGGCGAAGGTCACCTTGCCGTCATGGTTGCGCTGGTTGCCGAAATAGGTCAGGAACTCGAACTCGGCGTCCAACAGCACGTCCTTGGCGCTTTGCCACTTGGCGATCTTCTCGTCCCGGGCGGTCTTGGGGCCGATGGAGGAGAGCAGGCGATCGTATTGCGGGGCGGCGTTCTTCTCCAGGATCTTGTTGCGGAACAGCGAGTCGGTCTCCATGGATTTGATGCGCGCGAACCAGGCCGCGCAGGAATCGCGCAGCACCTTGAGTTCGGCCCAGTCCCGGGGCTTGTCCCCCTTCTCCTCTTTCTTGAGGGCCACGCGCTCCAGGGTGATGCGCTTGCGGAGCTCCTTGACCTCGTAGTCGTAATTCATCCAGTCCCAGCTATGGTCGGCGGCGCGCAGCATCATCACCGGCTCCTTCCACAGGACCTTGCCGGGGAACAGGGTGAGGCCGGGACGGTTGTAGCGCGGATCGTCGATGTAGCCTCCGCCCCAGACGTAGGAGTTGAGCACGCCCTCCTCCAGGTTCTCGATGACCACGTTCAGGCCGATGGCCTTGAGGTGCGACTGGATGGCTTCCGATACCGAGGCCAGGCCCTTGACGTCCGTCGACGGCGGGCTGAAGAGGTAGATGGGTTCCCCGCGGTAGGATGACTTGGCCAGGCACCGCTTGGCTTCTTCCCGATCGAAGGAGACGCCGGTGAGGCCGGCGAAAAGGCTGTCCTGTTCCGGACCGAATACATTGGTGGGGTTCACCCGGCCGCCCATGACGTTCTTGGCCAGGTCCGCCTTGTCTATGGCCAGGGCGATGGCCCGGCGCAGGTTGTCGTCATTCATCAGCTTGTTCACCGTGCGGGCCATCTGGATCCCGGTATAGCCCATCTCCGGGGTCATCACCACCTGGTCCTTGATATGCTTGGCCTTGGAGGCGTAGGCGTAGTCCCCCAGGGTCATGACATGGGCGACGTCCAGTTCGCCCGCCTCGTATTGCTGGATCTGCACGCTCTGGGAGGACATGCTCATGGACTTGAGCACGAAGCGGTCCACGTTGCCGCGTTCGCCGACGTAATGGGGGTTCCGCACCAGTTCAATCTCCCCGTCCCGCACGAAACGCACGGGGATGTAGGGGCCGTTGCCGACGAAGCTGCCGGGCATCCACCAGAAATCCGCCTCGCCGCGCGCCTTGGCCGCCTCGAAGCTGGCCTTGTGCATGGGCAGGGTGGAGGACAGGGCGAGGAAGGAGGGAAGCGAGCGCGGCTTGATGAGCTTGACCACCAGGGTATAATCGTCCAGGGCCTTGAAGCCGACGGAGTCCAGGGGGATGCTGCCGGACTTGTAGTCCATGGCATGCTCTACGGATACGAAAACGGAAGCCCAGTCCGGCGAGGGGAAGCCCGGGCTGCAGAAGCGCGTCCATCCGTAGATGAAATCATGGGCCGTGACGCCGGTCCCGTCCGACCACTTCTTGTCCTTGCGGAGCTTGATGGTCCAGGTCAGCTTGTCCGGGGCCAGGACCCAACTCTCCGCGACCTTCGGTACCACGTTCAGGTCCCGGTCGTAGCCGAACAGGCCTTCCAACAGGGTCCCCTGGGTGATCACCGCCTGCGGCGCCCATACGTAGGGCTCCAGGCTCTGGGTGGGGAAGGAAGGGATGCGGACGACGATTTCCGGCCTGCCGCCGTTGGCGACCGCGGCCGCGGCGGCCTTCGCCGCGGGATCCCCGCAGAGGACGCAATTGTAAAGGCCGTAGATTCCGAGGGACAAAAGGGCCAGCGGACCCACGACCCATTTCGTCAAGCGCACGATTGTCTCCGTTGCATGCGGGCCGCCTTGCGCGCCTGGGGCCACGCGCGGCGATTCCGCTGATTGCGGTGATTTCCCTTGGTCCGGCTACTTGACCAGGTCGCCCGCGGTGATGCCGTGGATGCGGATATGATCGAGCCAGAATTCCGCGCCGCCCGCGCCTTTGAACCGGATTTGGGTGACCATGCCCCCCATTTCCTCCCAGGTCCCGGGCTTCTTGGTATAAGCGGGGAGCCTGGCCTTTTCGAAGGCGGCCTTGAAGCTGGCCGGGTCGTTCGGGAACCAGCCGACCGTGACACCCAGATCCCCTGGCTTGATGGAGTATTTCGTCCAGCCGTTCGAATCGAGGTCGAAGGACTTGGACGCGATGACTTCCAGGGCGACCTCGCTGCCGGCGGGATTCGTCTGGACCAATTCGACGGTCAACCGGCCGGAGCCTCCCGAGAAGAAGGTCAGCGAATCCATGCCGCCCAGGTTGTAGTGCACGTTATAGGCGCCCAGGTTCGACGTCAACAGTACGAACGGTTCCGCCGTCGGCGCGGACCTCGCGGCCTGGTAGAGGACGTGCAGGCTGCGGGCCCTCTCTTCGGAACCGCCGTTCGTGATGGCCCGCGCGAAGTTCTGCGGCGCGGCGTTCACGGGTTGCAGCAAGGTGGCGTTATCGGCCGGATAATCGTTTATCGCGTCCCACCATCCGCCGCCGAAAACGGGTCCCAGCAGGTTCCGGTTGTCCAGATCTTCGAAGTCCTCGATGAGGATGGCCTTGGTCGTATCCGGCGTGATGATGGTGGGCTTGCCTTCCGTCCACTCGTCCAGCCTGATATTTTCGCCCACCACGTATTCATGGGTCTCATTGGGGAGTTTGCGCAAAATGACCACGGAATAGTATTCCTGAGGCACATCCTTGATGATGAACCTGCCGGTGCTGTCGACTTCGGAAGCGAAGGGCGAACCCGCCAGGAGGATCTTCTCGGTCTTGTAGGTGGTATCCTTGATGGTACCCTGGTAGCTCACCTTCTTGCTCATCCCGATGGTGCCCTTGTAGGCCACGTCGACCAGCTTCTGGGTGCAGGAATGGATGAGCATGCCGTAGGTCTCCACGTCCGCGTAAAGGCTCACGGTCCGGTTCGTGTCCACGTCCTTGAACCTGAATTTCCCGTCGGTATCCGTTTCGGCGCTGTCCATCACGATGCTCTCACCGGCCTTGGTCTTCTTCAGCCAATCCTGCTCGTCCAGGAGGAACACCTTGATATTGGTCGCGGGACGGCCGCTCGGCAGAACCACGCGGGCGGCGATGCCGTTGGTGGTCTCGATGGTGCCGCCGGCCAACGGTTCCGGCCCGCAACCGTTGAAAGCCGCCAGGAAGGCCGCGGACAGGGATGCGAGGAGGAGCCGGGCCTTCATTTGTGGGCCTTGCGCTTCTGCGTGAGCGGGAACATCTGGATGTTCATCTGGTAGACGCGATCGGTCTCGGTATAGCTGTTGACGAGCTTCTTCAGGGACTCGCGGAACTCGCCGGTCAGGTCCCGGATTTCCGGGATGGCCGATTCGGGGATGTTCACGGTCAGGGTGGAGATATCGCGTTCCTCTTTGCGGAAACGCTCCAGGCTCTCCTCGGCCAGCTTGATCATCTCGCGCTGGTACTGCATGATGGCGACCGAGCGCCATTCCTTGCCCGTGGTCAGGTTGAGGCCCACCGCACGGTAGGCGCCGTCCGCATCCTGGACGATCAGTTTCAGATCCTCGAGGAGCTTGATGGCCGCCTTGGCTTCCTTCAGTCCGATGGCCGGGGTCAGCATATTGCCCAGGTCCTTGATGTCGCCCTTGAAAGGCGCTCCGTCCAACAGGGCCCATACGGCGGAGTAATACCATTTCTGGAAGAACTCGTATTGGCTCTCGACGATCTTGTCGGACTTGGCCTTGTTGATGGAGAGCATCTTCTCGAAATAGAGCTTGCTCTCCTTTTCGGATTTGGCCTTGTTGAAATGGACCAAGGCCTCGAAGTACTGGGCTTCTTTATCGTTGAAGTTGCATATCTTGTGGAATTTCTCAATGCGGTCTTCGGCTACGTGGAGATGGCCTTGCAGCACCTTGATCAGGAAGCTGGAATCCATCCCTACTTTGTTACCAATATACCGGTAGGAAAAGAACGTGTTGGTCTTTTTCTGCTGGTTATAGAAGTCCCTGAGGAACTGCCGATAATCTAGATAGTCGAATACGCTTATCACCGACTATAACTTATGCCCAGGGGAGGCATTTGTCCACCCGGGGTCCGCTGAAAGTGATGAACTCTATTTCACCAGATGGGCCCGAATTTCCGCCAAAATGGCTCGAATTCCCCAAAAATTGGGTTACTGGAGTTCCGATAGGATGCGGCATTCTTCACCAGGTACCGTCATTCCAGGGGGAAGCGGACCTGCTCCTTGTTTTTGGACAGGGCCTTGAGGGGCCGGGTCTCCTCCACGAATTCCGCGTAGGTCATGTCCTTGAGGTAGATGGCCCCGTAGGCGCGCCGCATCATGGGATGGGCATGGCCGTAAAAGGTCTCCTTGCCCAGGAGGGTGGTCAAATCCCGGAATTGCTCCACCCAGGTGGCCTGGCATAGCTCGCTGAAGGTTCCGTCCAGCTCGGGGCTGGGGAAGGAGGCGGAGCGCTGGCTGATGAAGCAGCTCTCGAACATATTGTTCAGGACGGCGAAGGAATTGAGGGAAACGGGGATGATGGTATTGACCTCGGAAGGATGGAACCGGGCCCAGACGTTGCGATAGCCCCAGACCCGGAGATCGCCCACCCCATGGCGGGCGGTATAGGTTTCAAGAGCCGCCGAGATCGCCATCAGCACCTTGAAATGGGTATCCGGGCCGCTGCCCTCCGGATCCAGGGCCAGGGTCACCACGGTGGGGCGCACCTTTTCCAGCAAGGCCACGATGGGCAGTACGTCCCGTTCGTATTCCGGATCCTGGGGGAAGACCGCGCCGGTGTAGAACTCCAGGCGCATATGGGTCACATGGTCCGGGCCGAAACCGAAATGGGCCCAGACCAGTTCGGCCTCCCATTCCCGCAGCCAGCCCTTCAGCTTCTGCATGGTTTCCGGCTCGCGCTTTCCCGGGGACAGGGACTCCAGCAGGCGTATCTGTTCTTCGACCGAGGAATGGATCCGTTCCTGGGACGAGGTGCCGAGTTCCTTGCGCAGGAAGCGGTAGAGCCGGCACGCCGTGTAGAGGGCCTGCCCGTCCTGGTCCCTTTCCGCGATGGCGTTCAGGTAGCCGTAGATCTCCTTGTAACGCGCATCGTCACGGCTCAGCTCTTCCGCGGACATGGCCAGCAGCAGGCTGCCGTCCTGCAGGTAACGGCGGAGGGACCCCAGGCGTTCCAGCACGTAATGGTTGGTGACCGAGGTGAAGCCACTGGTCAGGTAGCAGAAGTGGTTGTAATTACGCTCCGAGCGCACCAGGTGGTGCAGCAAGGGGAAATAGGCGAGCTCGATATCGTCGTGATGCGGCCCGGTGTGGAGGAAGCGCTGTTCCCCCGCGGAGGGCCCCAGGCCTGAAAGGCGCAGGCCCGCCTGGATCTTATCCATCAACCCGTCCGAGGCGGCCTTGGCGAGGCCCGGAACGTCCTGGCTGGACAGGGCGGAGGCGAGGGCGAGCGCGGCGCGGCCCGTGGCAAGGGTCTTGGCGATTGTATCGGTGTTCAGGGCCTTGGATGCGTTGGACTCCTGCGACAGGATGGAGCCGGGGATGGCGGCCAGGCCGTCCTTGGCCAGGGCCTTGAGATCCAGGCCTAGGGCCATGGCGCCGTCGATGACCAGGCGTTGGATTTCCGATTCCGCCGGTCGCGCCCTGATCACGCCGCCCGCCGGTCCGGAGGATCCCGCCGGAGATTGGGAGACCGCTTCGCCCAGGAGCCGGAAACGCCGGGCCTTAAGGCGGGAGGCCGCGCCCTTGGTGACGAAGAAGCGCGCGTTGGGCAGGGACTGCAGGCAGCTGGCCGGGGTCGCGATGTCCGCGGGCTCCTCGATGGCCTGGGCCACCACCTTCGCCTTGGCCTCGCCGGCCGCCATGATGATGGCCACGGCTTCGGGATTCCAGGTGATGGTTTCCAGCCCGATGGTGATGACGGCCTTCTTGCGCACGGATTCGATCCCGCCCAGGTCGCCCGCCGCCGCGGCCATGGTCTCGTAATTCATGAGGGTCAGGCGCGTGGAGGAATGATGGCTGCTGCCCCGGACGTTGAAGGCGATATGGCCGTCCGGTCCCACGCCGCCAAGGAAGAACCCGATACCGCCCAGGGAGCGGATGCGGCGCTCGTACTCCTCGCAAACGCGATCGAAATGGCCGATGGCCTCCTTCTGGAGTGCCTCCAGCGGGGTGGCGGGCTGGCGCTCCCGTAAATCGAGGTAGGTGAAGCGGTCCCCCTGGAACAAGGCTTCCAGGTTGGTGATGCGGGACAAGGCAGGGTTGCGGCGCGCTCCGGGTCCCGGCGCATCCAGGTTGTAGCAATCCAGCAGGAGGGCCCGGCTCTCGTCGAAACCGAATCCTTCCAGGTAGTACTTCTTCACGTAATGGCGGAAGGAGCGCTCATGGGAAGGATCGATGGGGAAGAACTCGTCCAGCTGCACGAAGTGCGCCTTGGCGCAGGAAGGCTTGGCCTTGTCGTCCAGGCCGATCTGCTTGAGCAGTCCGCTCCTGGCCTCCTCCTCCCAATTGGCGAGGTAGTAACGCGCCCACTTGATGAAATATTCCGGCGTCTTTCCGGTGGGCAGGGCGGCCAGGCCCTCGGGGTTGTCCTGGAGCCATTCCAGGAAGCGCAGGGCGGTCAGCTGGCCGAGCTGGACGTAATCGTCCACCATGACCACGGGTATGCGTTCCTCATGCCTTCCCAGGAAGGGAAGGGGCGCCTTGGCGAGAAACCAGCGTTCGACCTTCGATCGGGTTTCGGGCGCGGTATCGTGCATCAGGATCCTTTGAAGCTGCGGAGCATCCCGAAGACGACGCGTTTCTTGGTGGAGGCCGGCGGCGCCCCGGTCCTCGTGTCCTTGTCCGTGTTCAGCACGCTCTGGAGGATATAGGCGCCGGTGCCGGCCTTCCCGCCCTTGGTCGTCTGGCCGGTCCAAATCACGCGGGCCACGTATTTGACGCCGGAGGCGCCGTTGGACCGTTCCATCAGTTTCAGGTCGTTCTCGTCGAAGCGGCCCTTGCCTCGCGCGAGGAACTCGCCCACGTTGTTGAAGATCTGGAACTCGTAGGCCACGGGCCCCGCGGTTTCGATGTGGAAAACCGGGCCCACGAACACGCCTCGGTCGCCCGTGAAGCACGTGCCCGGGCATTTTCCGTCGGCGGCGCTGCCGCTCAAGGCATTGCCCCCCTTGTCCACGGGGATGAACACCACGTCGCCCTGGGGAGAAGGGCCGTCCGAGGCCTTGTCCTTGGTGGAGTTGGGGAAGGTCACGTAGATGTCCGTGGGCTTGGGCTTGGGCACGATGCCGTCCATGCGTTTGAAGGTCTTCCTGGAAGGGGCGTTCAGGGCGATGTCCTTCACCTCCCCGCCCGGGACCAAGGCTATCGAGTCGCCCACGATGGGGAAGATGGGCGAAGCGCCGTCGATATAGACCACGAAATCCCGATCTCCCGTCTTCTCCATGCGGCTGATGCGGATATCCGAGGTCGCCGCCTCCACGCCTTCATGCTTGAAGACCAGTACGGTCTGGCTCGTGAGCGGCATATTGGTGGCTTCCGAGACGGTGAGCATGATGCGCTTCTCGGGATTAAGGCTGTCGGGCTCCTGCACCGTGGCCTTGGAGACCACCGGAGGCACGGAATCGTCCACCCGGAAGGCATTGTCGAGCAGGGGGATATCGTCCTGCTTGAAGATCTGGCCGGAGGCGTCCCGGTTGGTCACCGAAGTGATGCCGTAGGGGAACGGGTCGGCCAGGGTCACGACCACGCGGGACTTGGATCCGGAAGCGAAAGCGATCTCGGCCTTGCCTGCCGCGCGATCATTGGTCTGGCCGCTCTCGTCGGAAATCTTGAAGCCCAGCTTCTCAGGCGCGGTCGGCAGGTCCTTCTCGAATTCGAGGATGACGGTTTCGATCCTGCCGTCGCCGTTCAGGTCCTGGTAATAGGACTTGGATACGGAGACCGGAGGCGTGAATACGAATTGGACGACCAGGGTATCGCTGGTCACGGAACCGGCCTTGGTGGCGAAGGCCTTCAGCGTGGTGGTCTTGGCGATGGAGAGGGCGCCCGAAAACGCGACCGGGGCGCCGTCGTCCAGGCGGTACTGGATGGCCGCGCCGGCGGTGGCATCGCTCAGGGAAACGGAGAGCGGACCGGAGATGAAGGTGAAGGGCGAGGTCCCGGCGGCGCCGGGGGGCGTGGCCACGGGGGTGGCGACCTTGGGGGCCTGGGTCTCGGTGTAGGTTTCGACCATGACGGCGCTGCCCAATTGTCCCGCCTTGGTGGCGACGGCCTTGATGGTCACGGTCGTGCTTACCGTGATGGGTCCGACGTACTTCTTGGTCGTCCCGCGTTCCAGGGTGTCGGGAACGGAATTGTCCGTCGTAAAGAAGATGGCCGAGCCGGCTTCACCGGGATTCAAGGTGACCGTGAAATCCGGATCGAGGGTGGTGAACGACTTGCCGGGGGGATCCGCCGTGGGAGGCTTGGTCACGGGCACGAGCTGTTTGGTGAAGGTCCAGGACTCGACCGGGCTCGGGGAGGATCCGGCCTTGGTGGCGATGGCCTTGAGGATGATATCGGTCGAAATGGTTATGCCGGCGGCCGGGTCGTACTTCAGGGAGCCCGAGGTGGGCGTGCTGCCGTCGATCGTGTAGTAGATGATCTCGCCGGTCACGGAAGGCACGTCCAAGGTGACCTTGACCGAACCGAAGAAGGGACCGCCGGGTGGGGTGGCCACGACCTTGTCCAGGGGCGGGCCGTCGCTCCATTTCACTTCCTCGATGGTGGCGTTGCCGCAGGAGTCCGTGACCCGGTACCATAGGCGTTGGCTCGTCGCCAGGGTGGGGGGGACCGAGAAATCCGGAGCGGCCGCGCTCCACAGGAGCCACTTGTCGTCCGTGGTGAATTCGCGCGACTTGATGCCGCGGTCGTCGATCGTTCCGGGGCCTTCGACCTTTTCGCCCTTATTCAGGCTCTCTCCGGCCAGCTTCAGGACGGGCCAGCTATTGTCCGGCTTGGCGTTCTCGCAGGGGACCTTGGAATGGTTGACGACCCAGATGCTGAAGTCCGAGCTGAAGGGATCAGCGGGGGTGGGCTTGTCGCTGAACTTGGTCAGGTACTGGGTGAAGTGGGTCTTGGCCACCCGCAGTACGGTCAGGAAATCATAACGGAAGCTGATGGCCGCCTGGCCCTGGGTGGACGGGGCTTTGCCTTCCAGGCCCTTATAGGCGCACTCCAAAGCATCGAACAGGCTCTGGCGCTGCGCGGGCCCGATGTTGAAATGCCATAGGAGGCCCCCGGTGCCTTGCTTGGCGACCGAGCCGCCCGTGCCGAAATAGAGGTCCATCAGGTTCTGCTTGGTGATGGGCGCATCGTAGACCTTCTCGCCGGAGCAATTCGATCCGCTCTGGACCAGGACATCGAGGCCGGTGAAGACGTTGGTGATATAGTCCTGCTTGCCGTGGGTGGGGCCGCCCACGTCCCAGAGGTAAGGCTTCATGTAAGGCGTAATATCCTTGGCTGCCAAGGCGGCGGGATTGGTCTTGGCAGGGAGGACCTGGGTGGCGAAATCATTGGTGGACCCGGTGCCACCGGGGCCGTAGCCGTTCTCGTAGCCGGAAATCAGCACTTTCAGGCCGGCGGTCTTGTCCTGGGCGTCCCGCATGAACTGCTTGAAGCAGAGGTCCTGGCCCGTCTGCGCCGCGTCCAGGTACCACCATAGGTTCATGGCCCCGAGCATGCCGGAATTGATTTGTTGCGGCGAATTGGCGGGGGTGGGGCCGGAGCCGTTGGAGACGGTATTGGCCAAGGTCCCTTCCGGGGGGATGTACTTGGGATAGTCGTAGGCGATTTTCCGGTAGGTGAGCAGGTTGAGGCCGAAGGAACCGTATTGGGAATCGTCGCCGGTGCCCGCATTCAGAGGTGGCTTGTACAGGGAGGTCCCGGTCGCCGCATCCACCAGGCCGGCGCCGGATTTGGACGCGCCCAGGGCGAGCATGAATTGCATGTCGACGTACATGTATTCCTGCAAGGCGGCCATGGACATCATGTAGAACGGTCCGCCCATGGAGGCCTGGGGATCGAATTTCACGGTCTTGCCGTTCAGGGTCCAGGTGGCGGCCGGGAGCCGGACCTGGATCTGGGTCTGGCCCTTGTAGCTGTCCAAGGCGCCGCCATACCCGTCCCCGCGCAGGATGCCGAGGCTGTCCT
The DNA here is from genome assembly GCA_028287465.1 of Fibrobacterota bacterium. GTDB lineage: Bacteria > Fibrobacterota > Fibrobacteria > UBA11236 > UBA11236 > Chersky-265. Next base: position 24,143 of record JAQBPO010000062.1, on the reverse strand, counting down.
TGACGCAGACCGCGGCATCGTAGAAGGGCGCCGCGGTATTGATTTCCGCGCACTGCATCGGCTTGGAGACTTCGGGAGGATCGATTTCGTTGCAATACCCGGTCTTTGCTTCCAACTGGAGATGGGATACGGGGCCGCGGAAGGTGCCGCATCCGTGGTACCCATCGTCGCGCGGGCTCATGCCGGGAAGGATCAGGTTCTGGACCTTGCCGTCCTTGCCGAACTTGCCTTCGGTGCTCGTCGCGCCCAGGCTGAAGACGAAGCCTTGCATGTCCCAGGGCTGATCATTCTTGTTGGTATAGGTCAGGGCGACGTCGGCCTTGGTATCCGTGCACATGTTGGCCTTCATCTCCACGTCACCCCAGGCGGCCGAGAGGATCGCGGGAATCAGTACAAGCCAGGCTTTGTCGTTCATGGGGCTCCAACCTTGGGATCGAGAATGCTACGACTCAAAACTATGGCCAAGGGGGGGCTTTGGCTATGGACCCGGGGAAAGAAGTGATGAAACGTTTTTCACCACATACGCCCGGAAAATCGCGGAAAATCAGGGGAAAAACGGCTTTCCGGCGAGTCCGGGAACGGGAGCGGGCCGATGTCCGGGCCCTTGCGGGGGGAACCGGTCGCCTGGCTCCGCCGTGCGATCCGACCTGGACCCTTTCCGGTAACGCGATCCATGCGCTTGCGGTTTTTGAAATCCGCCCGGAACCGGCCTCCCTAAAGCCTTCCCAAATGCCTTCCCGATGCCCACCTCCAACGCGGTGATTTTCCATCCGGACGTCGATGTTCCGGACGGATTCCGGCCTCCGGCCATAATTGCTCCAAACTTGAATCGGGATTTACCCGACCGGGGATCAGGAAGGGGACCGCCGCCCCTTAGAATATTTTCCTGCGCTACCCGGGGCGATTCCCGGGCGCGCTCGGGAGCATCGTGATCCAGCTTTCCATCGAAGAGATCCAGCCGGGCATGAAGGTGGCCCGCTCCATCCTGGGCGTGGGCCATGGAGCCACCCTGGTCGCGGGATTCGTACTGGACGAACAGGTCATCTCCAGGTGCAGGAAACAGGGGATCCGTTCCCTATGGGTCTCCCTGAACGGGGACGACGAGCTCCCCAACGGCAATGTCAACGATCAGCTGGCGCTCCAGGCCCAACATGCCTGGCAGGAAAACCTGGGGCTCCTGGAGAAGATCGGCGAGACCCAGGATTCGGCCCTGGACAACCTGAGCCGTTTCAAATCCGATCCCGGACGCTTCAAGGACATCGTGGCTTCGGAAAAGCTGAAGGGCATCGTGGATCAGATCATCAAGTCCATCCTCGGGCAGGAACCCCTGTCCGTGAACCTGGCCTCGATCCGGACCAAGGATGGTTACCTCTACCAGCACGCCTTGGACGTGACCATCACCGCCACCATGATCGCCACCCGCCTGAAGTTCACCCTCGGGGACATCCAGGAACTGGCCCTCGGGTGCTTCCTCATGGATTTGGGCATGGTCATCGTTCCGCCCTACCTCCTGGAGAAGTTGGAACCCTTGACCAACCCGGAAAGGAATCTCCTCAATGAGCATCCTTCGGTGGGGTTCACCATCCTGCGCGCCAACGGGGGGATCCCGATCAATGCGGCCCACGTCGCCTTCCAGCATCATGAGCGGAGCGACGGGAACGGGTATCCCAGGGGCCTGAAGGGGTCCGGCCTGGTCCCCAGGAAAAGCATCTCCAACGAGGGCGGCATCATCCACCGATACGCCGAGGTCGCCGCCGTGGCCGACCTCTACCTTTCCGCCATTTCCCCCCGTCCGGGCATCCGGCCGGTCGCTCCCCTCGACGCCATGCGCATGCTCATCGCGGAGGCGGGCGCGGCCCTCAATCCCCACGTGGTCAACGCCTTGATCACCTTGATCCCGGTCTTTCCCGCAGGCACGCGCATCGTCGTCACCAAGGCCGCGAACGTTTTCCTGGTGGGTTCCATAGGCGTCGTGACCAAGGCAAATCCCGTGCAAAAGGAAAAGCCGCAGATCATCCTGCTGCAGGACAAGTTCAAACGGAAGATCAATCCGGTGGTGGTGGATTTGGAAGAGGAAAAGGATTTCGCGATCCAGTTCCTCTCGTTGTGATCGGCGGAGCGGGGTTCAGGACCCGTTGAAGTTGCGCAGCAACCCGAAGGTCACCCGCTTGGTATCCTTGCCCGGAGCGGCCCCGGACTTCGGGTCCTTCGACCCCGTCAGGATGGTCTGCAGGATATAGGCCCCCGTACCGGCCTTGGAGCCCTTCTCAGTCTGGCCCGTCCATACGATGCGCGCCACGTACTTCACCCCGGAGGCATCGTTCTTCTTGAGCAGCTTGGGCAGGTCCGCCGTGGTCACCGCGCCCTTGCCCATGGTCACGAATTCCCCGTGGTTGGTGAAGATGCGGAACTCGTAGGATACCGGACCGGGAGTGACTATATGGAATACCGGACCCACGAAATTCGAATTATCGCCCGAATAACAGGACCCGGGACATTTGCCGTCCTTGGCCTCCCCGGGCAAGGGCAGGCCGCTCAGATCGACGGGGATGAACACGGTATTGTCGTGGGGCAGCAGGCCTCCCGAGGGCTTGTCCTTCTGGGAGTTGGGGAAGGTGACGTAGAGGTCCATGGGCTTGGCCTTGGGCACGATGCCGTCCAGGCGGAGGAAGGTCTTCCTGGAGGGCGCATTGCCGGCCAGGTCCTTGATCTCGCCGTTCACGTTGACCGCCACGGAATCCCCCACGATGGGGAAGATGTTGGAGGAGGTGTCGATGTAGACGGCGTAGTCATGATCGCCCGTCTTCTCGATGTGGTGGATCTTGATATCGGCCGGGGCGATTTCCGCGCCATCGCGCTTGAATATCAGAGCGGTCTGGCTGGCCGTCGGGAAGGGCTGTCCCGCCAGGGTAACGCCTTCGCTCAGGGAAATCAGGATGCGCTTGTAGATCTGGAGGCTGTCCGGTTCCATGACCGTGCCCTTGGCGATGACCGGGGCCACGGAATCGTCCACCGGGAAGAAGGCTTCCAGGCTGGGGATATTGTCCTGCTTGAAGATCTGGCCGGAAAGATCGCGGTTGCCCACCGAAGTGACGCCGTAGTCGAAAGGCGAGGCCAGGGTCACGACCACGCGGGATTTTGAGCCGGCGGCATAGGCGATTTCCGCCTTGGCCGCGGTCTTGTCATTGCTCTTGCCGGCCGCGTCGGTGATCTTGAAGGAGAGCTTGTCCGGGGTATTGGGGATGTCCTTTTCGAACTCGAGGATTACGGTTTCGATCTTGCCGTCGCCGTTGAGGTCCTGGTAGTAGGCCTTCTTGATCCCGAGCGGAGCCATATAGACGTATTCCTCGGAGAGGATGTCGCTCTTGATCCAGCCGGCCTTGACCGCGATGGCCTTGATTTTGGTTGTGGCGGTCAGGGGCAGGGCGCCGGTATAGGCCTTGGTGGCGCCGCCGGCCACGGTGTCGGGGTCGGTGCCGTCCGCGGTGTACAGGATGGTCGCGCCCACGGTGGAAGTGGACAGGGTGACGCTGATGGGAAGGATGAAGATCTGGGACGGCGGGAAGGCGACGGGCTTGGCCACCTTGGGCTGCTCGAAAAAGGTCAGGTTGTTATAGGTATCCATCAGGACGTTTTTGGCGATCCCGCCGATGAGGTCCAGCTTATAGGTGCCGGCGGTGGGCGAGGTGACGTAGACCTTGAGGGTTCCCGTAGCGGCATCCGTCGCCAGGTCGGCGCCCGCGGCGATGGGCTTGGTCAGGGTCGAGTCCGAATAGATCTTCAGGCCGGCCTGGGGCGTGAAGTGGAAGGTCTCCGCGCGCTTGTCCGCCACGCCGGCGAGGGTGGCCTGCACGGTGACGGGGACCAGGGTGTTCAGGATTTCATTGACCGGAGGCTTGGCCGCGTACTCGATGGCGTAGTTCCCGGAGACCGTGAACTGGAGGGTGGAACCGCGCTTCGACGTGGTCGTCTCGTAGGTGATGGTATACACGCCCGGGCGCAGGCCCGTGACCTTGGAAGTATCCACCGTCACCTGGTCTCCCTTGGTATTCACCGTAACGCCGCCGTATTTGGTGGTTCCGGCCACCAACAGTTCAGCGGGGTTGACCGAGGGGCCCGACAACCTGAAATCGGATTCGGCCAATGCCGTATCCCCGCCTTTGGCGGATCCGCAGCTCGCGTCGCCGGAGGTGATCTCGTAGATCTCGTAACGGATGGCCCCGTTGGGCAGGAGTATGGGCTTGGCGAACACGGTCTGCTGCTGTTCGAAGAAGATCGAGGTTTCGATCCCGAGATCGGAGCCGGTCGGCTGGCGCTCGCAGAAGAAGAAATCGAAGGGGTAATCGGTGCCCGCGACCAGGCCGGGAATGGTATCCAGCTTGATCTTGCCGGCGACGGGCGGATGGGGGCCTCCGATATCCAAGGCCAGCTTCCTGTTGATGAAGGCCCAGGTATCGTCATCGCCCAGGAAGCTGAACTCCTGGCCCTTCTGGTACTTGAAGCTCGCATGCATTTCCATGCAGAAGTTGAAGTTGTGCTTGCCCGCGGTCGGGTCATTGTGGGCGACTCCGGTCCCGTCCAGGTACTGGCTGGCTCCCCATTCGCCGAAGGTGTTGTCGCTGGCCGCATCGAGAGGGAAGAAGCTATGGCTCGCTTCGGTCTTGAGCGAATTGTAACCCCAAAGGCCGGTGGTGGTCTTGGCCATGTTCAGGTCTTTGCAATAGGTGACATTGTTCAGTTTGGGATTGGGGTCGGACTTCTTGTCCCGGAACCAATTCGGGAAATCCGATTGCATGAAGGGCTTGGCGCTCGCTACCGGCTTGTTGTCGGAATCCAAGGTGGGCTGCACCATGCCCTTGGTGGCGAGGTCATGCTTGTCCAATTGGACGTCGTCGAAATCCGGGTGGTCCTTGGAGAAATCGCGCACCGCCACCGCCAACTTGAAGGAGCAGGTGCCGACCACGCCCGTGGGCTTGGTCGTGGTGATCTTGGGCGGGCCGCCGGGAATGGGATCCGGCGTCAACCAGACCGTATCCGAGGTGGCGAAATAGGAGGACAGGTCGATGGCCTTGGCGTCCCCCATCCCGCCGATGCCGTACGTCTCGGTCCCGAACATGCTCTTGAAGGAGACGGTGAAGGGCGCGGCGTTGAAATAGGATCCGTACCAGCCGCAGCGGCTGGCCTCAGGAGCCTGGTGCATGACCGAGAAGGACGCGGCCGCGCCGGCCTTGTCCATGGGTGCGTTGGCCGGCCAGGGGTTGAACAGGAAGGCTACCTTCTTGGCCTGGGGGATATCGGTGATGGTAGGCGGCTTGCCCGGACCGCCGGGGATGATCCAGACATCGTCGCCGTAATTGCGGATGTCCCCGATGACGAATTCCGGTCCGCTTTTGCTGATTCCGCCCGGGCGGAAATCCTGCTGCGAAGCGTAATCGGGCTGGGTGACGTCATAGCTGGCCGGGGAGTACATCACGATGTAAAAGGTGCCGTTGGGGGGCAGGGCATCCGCGATGGTGATGGAGTACCAGCCGTCGCCGTCGTCGGTCATGGGGGAGCCGGGAGGGCCGGCGATGACCGCGCCGATCACGTTCAGGGTCTTCCACATGGGGACGCCGGGCCAGGGGTTCTTGACGTGGATCTTGAGGGCCGAAGCATCGGCCGCCAGGGCCAGGAGCAAGGCCGCCAGCAGCCGGATGTTGAATCCCAGGAAACTTTTCATACCCACCCCGTTGTTACCGACGCCGAAAGTCCGCTTCAGTTGCGGAGCATGCCGAAGACCTTCTTTTCCGTGAACTGGCCCGGACCCGCGCCGGAGGTCATGTCCTTTTCGGAAAGGAAGGTCGCTATCAGGATATAGGCCCCCGTCGAGGCTTTCGTGCCCGAACGGGTGGCGCCGGTCCAAACCACCGGGGCCTCGTAATTGATTCCGCCCGAGCGTTTCAATTGGGACAGATCCCCCGATTCCACCTTGCCCTTGCCTTCGATCACGAATTCGCCGAAGTTGTTGAAGATCTTGAAGGTGTAATCGACCGGGCCGGGCGTGGAGATGACGAAGACCGGTCCTACGTAACCGCGGCTGTCCTTGGCCACGCAACCGGGGCATTTCGCCAGGGCGTTGCCATCCTTGTCGACCGGGATGAAGGCCAGGCCGGGTCGATTGGCGGCCGCGGAACCGGAGGAGGCATCCAATTGGCTGCCGTTGGGGAAGGTGACCTTCAGGCTCACGGGCTTGGCCTTGGGGGGCACGCCCTTCAGCACGCGGAAGAACTTCGCCTTCGGGGTCATTCCCCCCGCGTCCGCCGTCTGGCCATTGACGGTGATGGCGGCGGAGTCGCCGACGATGGGGTAGAAGGTCGAGTTGGAGTCGACATGGAAGGCGTAGTCCCGTTCGGAGAGCTTCTCGACGTTCGCCAGGATCACGGAGGAACCGGGAGTCTCCGCGCTTTCGCGCTTGAAGGTCAAGGGCTGCCCTCCGGCGGAGATCGCGACCGCTTCGGAGTAGGTGATGAGCACGCGCTTGAGCGCCGCGCCGTCGCCCGGTTCCTTGACCTCGGCGGAGACGATGACGGGGGCGACCGAGTCTGCTACGGCGAAGACGCCGTCGTTCAGGGGGATGGCATCCTGGTGGAAGGTCTGGCCGGAAGCGGCGGCGTTCTTGAGGGAGGTGACGCCCTGGGGAAAGGGTTCCGTGAAGACGACCACGGCGCGGGCCGCATTCCCGGGGGCCAGGGTGATTTCCGCCCCCGAGGCGTTGCGCGCGATATCCTGATTGCTCTCGTCCGTGATCTTGAAGCCCAGTTTGGCGGGGACCGCGGGCAGGGCGGACGCGAATTCCACGATGGCCTTCTCGATGCGGCCGTCGCCGTTCTCGTCGAGGTACCAGGCCTGTTTCACGGCCACGGGAGGGATATTGGAATACTTCTCCACCATCACATCGCTCCTGTACATGCCGTCCTTGACCGCGATGGCGGTGATGGTGGCATCGGCCGTGAGCACGATGGGCGCGGTCAGCTTCTTGGCCCCGGCTCCGGAGGAATCCGGGATGGTCCCATCCAGGGTGTAATAGATGGTGGCCCCGGGCGTCGCGGTCTGCAGGATGACCGAGAGGCTGCCCGTGAAGGTTTTGCCCGGCGGAGTGGCCGTAGGGGTCGCGACCTTGCCGGGCTGGACCTTGGTATAGGTTTCCGTCATGATGGAGCTGGCGCTCATGCCGTCCATGACGCCGCGCGCCTTGAGGACGGTGGTGGCCGTGATCAGGATGGGTCCGGAGTATTGAACGGTCTTGCCGCCCACCACGGAATCCGGATCCGAGCCGTCGAGGGTATACAGGATGGATGCCCCGGAGGTGGCATCGTCGAGGGTTACCCTGACTCCCGGGGTGAGTGCGGAGAATTCCCGGCCCGGAGGGGTGGCCAAGGGGGTGGCCACCTGGGGGGGGACGGGGGGATCTCCGCAATTGGCGGTGGAATGGGTCCGGAAGTCGAACTGCTGGACCGTGGAATTGCCGCAATCGTCCGTGGTGCGCACCCAAAGGGAAGCGGCGGAATTCTTCTTGGGATAATCCGGGCGCTCGCAGGAGATGGAGAACTCGTACGTGTTGCCCGCGGTCTTGGTGGCCGGGTTCCAGGCGAGCCAATTCTTGTCGAAGGTCCATTCGGCCTTGGATACGGCGACATTGTCCGTGCCCGAGAATACGAACTTCGCGCCGGGCGCGATGACGGGCGAGACCACGGAGTTCGCGGCCGGGGAGGTGATGGACATGGAAGGATAGACGTCGTCCTTTTTCTTGCCCGAGCAGGTCTGGGGATTCTTGCTATAGGTGTCCACCACGTATTGGAAGTCGTGCTCGACCGGGATTTTCCGATCCTTGATGTGGAAGGGGAGGTGCTTCTTGACCACGCGCAGCAGGGTCAGGTAGTCATAACGGTAGCTGATCGCGTCCTTGCCGATGGTGGAGGGGGCTTTGCCCTTGAGCTTGTTGTAGGCGCAGGTCACGTCGTCCCAAAGCGCCTGGCGCTCTTCCGTTGTCAGGGGGAAGTGGAGCATGAGGCCGCCGTCGCCCTGGGCGGCCACGGTTCCGGCCGTCACGCTGCCGCCGAAGAGGAAGCGTTGCATTTCGTTCAGGGTGATGGTTGTGTCGTAGATCTTGCGGCTCGCGCAGTTCTTGGACGCGCCCACCAGGTTGTCGAGGATACGGTAGATGTCCGGGCGGTAATTGTTGTTCCCGGTGGCGAACTTGGCCGAGGCATTGGGATCGTTCTTCAGGTTCGGGTCCTTCAAGGGACCGCCGAAGTCCGTGTATCGTCCGAGGTTGTAGCCTCCGATCATGGCCGCGAAGGCGATGCGCTTGTCCACGCCGTTCTTGATGGCCTCCACGAAGCAAAGGTCGGTGGAGTTGGAGAGGGCGTCGTACAGGCCGTACCAGGCGATGGCGGAGGACAAGGCGCCGTTGGTGATCTGGGGCGAATTGGGGGTCATCTTGGTCTTGCCGGCGGGCTGCATGTAGAACTTGGCGACCGTGCCCCAGCTGTCCACGCAATGGCCCGCGGAAATCGCCGAGGTAACGTCCGGATATTTGGAAACGCAAGGCCCGTATTTGGGGAAGAATTGCGGATAGGCCTTGATATAGGTGCCGTAGGTGTCCTGTTCGATCTGCCAATAGCTGTAGGTGCCGTTGTCCTGGTAATCGGGCAGTTCCGACCGGACCGCTCCCGTGGCCACGCTCTGGATGCCCGCGCCCGTCTCCTTGCCCGCGATCGCGGTCAGGAACTGCATGTCCACGTTCATGATTTCCTGGGCCATGCCCAGGGCCATCATGTATTGGGGGCCCATCGCGTAAGGGTTCCAGCGCACTTCATCGCCGCTGACCTGGAAGGAGTTGGATGGGATCGCGGCCTGGATCTGGGTCTGGCCGTAGAAGCTGGAGACGAAGCCGCCGTAATTGTCCCCGCCGTTGGAACCGATGCTGTCGATGATGCACTGGCTGCCGTAGTCGGGCTTCACGGCATCGATTTCCGCGCAGGTCAGGCCGTCCGCGTCCTTATAGGGAGGGACTTCGGTGCAGGAGCCGGTCTTGATCAGGGCTTGCAGGTCGAAGGGCGTGGCGTCCTGGCCCGCGGCCAGGGTTCCGGTATAATCGGTCGGCGCGATGCGGCAATTGCCCGCCTGCATCTGGCGTTCCTCGGTGGGGACCTTCTGGGTGTATTCCACCGGAGCCGTGCCGCTCTTGGTCAGATTGGGCATCCAGGTCGTAAAGCCGGCGAAGTCCTTGGTCTTGAACTTCCATCCGTCCACCTGCTGGGGAAGGTTGGTCTCGTTGCAGGTCATCAGGGTCGGGTATTTGGTGCCGGGACCGGTGGCGGGCAAATCGCCTCCCAAGGTCAGCTTCACCTGGGCGGAAGCGGACCCGGCCAGCAGCGCCAAGGCCAGGGTCAAGGCCATGGCCATCGCCCCGCCCGCGCGGGACTCCGCATGGGAATCGGCGACATGGGAGGAAGGCGCGTCCTCGCAGGTGCGGCACAAATCGAAAGCGTCAGTCCGGTTACGCTCTCCCGCCGCCATCCCCGAGGACGCTGAACCCTGGGCGCCATCCACGGCCGGAATACGGGAAAACACGGCTTTATCGCCGTCCTTGGTCCCTGACCTGCCGTTCAATGCCGCCATTTTTCCTCCGTTCCCGTCATCCAAGGCAATAGGGGAGACTTACGGTTCAGGAACCGTTCTCTCAGCCGGACGTATCTGGGATTCAGACCGTCGGGCCCCACAGCCCGTGAAACCGGATTGCCGCGTTAAGCGTGGGTGCAATCCGCAAAATCAAAACTACGGCTGAGGCTCGGGTTTGTCCACCGACCCGGAACCGAAAGTGATGAATTCCATTTCACCAGGGGAGCCGGAAAAAGGGCGCATTTCGCGCCAATTTCAGGGGATTGCGGGGCGCCGAACCCAAATACTTCCTACCCGATTTCACCACCGTGAGTAATGGCCCCGATGGAGCCGGGCCCATGGTCGGGGAATTCCGCGACCAACTCTCCCGAACCGTACGGTACATGCCGGGTCCTTTGACCCCGCCCCTGCATTTTGGGACAAGGACGATATCCCCGGAAAGCCCGATCCTACGGGGCTCCCGGCTCCTTCCCAAGGCACGGTTTTGGGGGTGGGGTCAAATCGGCCCGCTCCCCGGCCTGATTCCGCCTGATTCCGAACGTCCGCTTAGATAGATCTCCCGTCACAGGAACCCCCGGAGGAAGGCAGAGTCCCCGGTGGTCCTATCAACGATTACAAAAAGGAATAGGTGGATTTATGGGGAGGACGAATTTTATCCTGAGCGGCCTGGTGATGGCGGCCGCCATTTGCATTTCGAACGCGCAGAATGTCGTGAACATAACGGGAACGGTCAATGACACCAAGACCGGCAATCCGGTAGCGGGCGCCAAGGTCATGTTGACCGGCAACCCCAGCATCACCACGATGACCGGATCCGACGGCAGCTACAAGCTTTCCGGCGACGCGGTGGCCCTCGCCTCGCTGCGCAACGGCAAGTCGGAAATGTCCTTCAAGGGCAACATGCTCTCCTTCACCGTGGCCGGCAACAATACCCCGGTCACCGTGGACGTCTACAACCTCAAGAGCGAGCTCGTCCGCAACCTCGTGAGCCGCAACGCGTCCTCGGGCAACTACACCGTCAACGCGTCCCCCGCCGGCCTGGCCAGCGGGTTGTACGTGGTGCGCGCCCGCGTGGGCAAGCAGACCGCTTCCTTCAAGATGACCACCCTTGGCATCAACACCCGCAATGCCGGCTTCTTCGCGAACGCTGCCTTCGTGCGCACCGGCTTGGCCAAGACCGCCGCGGATCCCATCGACAGCATGCAGGTCACCAAGGACGGCTACAAGGTCACGACCAAGGCCCTGACCAAGTATACCGGCATCTACCCGATCCTGTTGAACCCGAAGCTGCCCGCCGGCGATCTCAAGATCGTCTCCGAGCGCAACATGCCCCAGGTCGATTGGGGCAGCAATGTCGACGTCCAGGTGTGGGATGGCGGCACCCAGTTGAAGGGCGACTACAAGACCGAGCCTTTCGAAGGCCCCACGTCCTGGTACCAGACCTTCGGCGAATCGTCCATCTACAGCGGTTGGGGATTCGTGGCCAAGCCCGGCACCCCTGAGGATATGTCCGCATGGGCCAACGGCAGCATGCACATCGCCGTCAAGGGAACCGCCACCAGCATCGGCGTGACCATGGCTTCCGTCGACCAGGGCGGCGGCTTCTCCAAGAAGGTCGACCTGCGCACCTACGGTTACATCCCGGACAACAAATGGCACGAAGCCAGCATTCCCATGACCGATTTCACCGGGACCGACTTCTCGAAAATCGACGTCTATTGCGGCCTGGTCTATCCCGTCGATGGCGACTCCGCCGCGTACGACGCCACCCTGTTCTACCAGGTGGACGATATCTATTGGAAGGTCACCAAGTAATCTTCCTCTCGCTCAGGCGACGGAAACCGTACTTTGGAAGGCAGGGAGCAATCCCTGCCTTTTTTTTATTCCCCTTCGGTTTCCCCATCGACTTTCCCATTGGCTACAAATCCGCGAAGTGTCAGCTAATGCGCACGCCCCTCGGGGAATTCCTCCCGGCCGCCTGCCAGATTCGCGGAAAAGGCTGACAAACCCTGCCATTGGCCGATTGGCTTGGTACTTGCGTCTTGCGCGGGTATGTCCATCCGGGTTTCCCTCCAGCATATCTCCACCTATAAATACGACCGCCCGGTCACCCTGTCCCCCCAGCTCATCCGCCTGCGTCCCGCGGCCCATTGCCGCACCCGGATCGAGGCCTATTCCCTGAAGGTCAGGCCAGCCGGTCACTTTCTCAATTGGCAACAGGATCCCTTCGGGAACTTCATGGCCCGGGTCGTATTCCCGGAGCCGCAACGGGAGTTCGAGGTCGAGGTGGGCCTGGTCGCGGACGCCACCGTGATCAATCCGTTCGACTTCTTCGTAGAGCCCGACGCGGACAAGTACCCGTTCACCTATCAGGCTTCCCTGCGCGAATCCCTGGCTCCCTACCTGGAAATCCGCGAGGACGGCCCGCTCCTGCGCGCATGGCTCAAGAAGGCCGATCGCACCCCGCGGTCGGTCGTGACCTTCCTGATGGATCTGAACCGGAGCGTTCCCAAGGACATCCGCTATTGCATCCGCCTCGAGAGCGGAGTGCAATCCTGCGAGGAAACCCTTAAGCTGGCTTCCGGCTCCTGCCGCGATTCCGCCTGGCTCATGGTGCAGGCCCTGCGCCACCTCGGCATCGCCGCGCGCTTCGCCTCCGGCTACCTGATCCAACTGCGTCCGGACCGGCCGCCCCTGGAAGGCCCCCAAGGCCCGGCGTCGGACTTCACCGACCTGCATGCCTGGGCGGAAGCCTATGTTCCCGGAGCGGGATGGATAGGCTTGGACTCGACCTCCGGCCTCATGGCGGGGGAGGGGCATATCCCCTTGAGTTGCACGCCCTCGCCAGAGGAATCGGCGCCCATCTCGGGCGGGGTCTCGGAATGCGGGTCCACCTTCGAACATAAGATGGAGCTGTCGCGCCTCGTTGAGGCCCCGCGGGTAACCGCCCCCATCGCCGATGGGGAATGGAACGATTTGCTGGCCTTGGGCGATCGGGTGGACAAGGACATGGGGGCGGCGGGGTTGGCTCTGACCCAGGGCGGGGAGCCCACCTTCGTATCCATCGACGACATGGACGGCTCGGAGTGGAACACGGAAGCCCTCGGCGATCGGAAGTACGCCTTGGCCAACGCGCTGACCTGGCGGCTGCGAGGGAAATTCTCACCGGGCTCGCTTCTGCATTACGGCCAGGGGAAATGGTATCCCGGGGAAGCCCTGCCCCGTTGGGCCCTTACGGTCTATTGGCGCACGGACGGCAAGCCCGTTTGGCGCGATGAAAACCTCGAGGCGAGGGAAAGGGACTCCGGGCCCGCGGCCGAGCCCATGGGGACGGCTCGCTTGGCGACGGCTCCTTCGGCTACCATAAAGGACGCGGAAACCCTAATGACCGCCCTGGCACGCCTCCTGCGCCTGGACGGGGAGTTCGTGAAGCCCGCTTACGAGGACGCGTTCTATTACCTCTGGAAGGAAGGCGGTCTGCCCCGGGATTTCGATCCCGGGAGGCCTGAATGGAAAAGCGACGCCGAGCGCGCTCGCATGCTCAAGCTCCTGGGCAAGGGTCTCGACGAGGTCACGGGGTTCACCCTCCCCCTGGCCGCGGACTTCAACGGGACCGGAACGGCGTGGCGCTCGGGCGAATGGGAATTCAGGCGCGGCCGGCTCTTCCTGCTTCCGGGCGATTCGCCCATGGGCTACCGGCTTCCCCTCGACAGCCTGCCATGGGGCCGGGGCGGACCGGAATTCCCGGCCCAGCTTTCCCCTCTCGCCGAACGGTCGCCCCTGCCCGAATACGCGCCTCCATTGCGATCCGGTTCCGCCTCCGAAAGCGGGCGGCCGCCGGCCCCGGCCGCGTCGGGGGATACCGATTGGATGCCGCGGAGGCAATCCCTCCCGGGGTTCCATCACCTGAACGGCGTGGTCCGCACGGCCTTGTGCGTCGAGGCCCGCGACGGTTATCTCTACGCCTTCCTGCCTCCCCTGACCGACCTGGAATCCTATCTGGAATTGGTCGGAGCGGTGGAGGCCGCTGCGTCCCGGACCGGCCTGGCCGTCCGCATCGAGGGTTACCGCCCGCCGCAGGATTACCGGCTCAAGAGCTTCGCCATCACCCCGGATCCCGGCGTCATCGAGGTCAATATCCACCCCTCCGGATCCTGGCGGGAGCTGGTGCATAAAACGGAAACGGTCTATGCCGAGGCCTCGCGCTGCCGTCTGGGCGCGGAGAAGTTCCAGCTGGACGGCAGGCATACCGGCACCGGCGGGGGCAACCATATCGTGCTCGGATCCGAGCGCCCCTCCGACAGCCCGTTCCTGCGGCGCCCGCATCTGCTGCGCAGCCTGGTGAACTTCTGGCAGAACCATCCCAGCATGTCCTACCTGTTTTCCGGCCTCTTCATCGGGCCAACCAGCCAGGCCCCGCGCGTGGACGAGGCGCGCGATGACGCGCTCGCGGAATTGCAACTCGCCTTCCGGCAGGTCGAGGACGGCGCGGGCACCGACGGCGAAGCGGTCGCTCCCTGGATGGTGGATCGCATCTTCCGCAACCTGCTCGTCGATCTCACGGGCAATACCCATCGCGCCGAATTCTGCATCGACAAGCTCTACAGTCCCGACGGCATGACCGGCCGACTCGGGCTCCTCGAACTGCGCGGGTTCGAAATGCCGCCCCACCCGCGCCTGAACCTGGCGCAATGCCTGCTGGTGCGGGCCCTGGTCGCCCATTTCTGGGATCATCCCTATTCCGCTCCCCTGCAGCCTTGGGGCAATGCCCTGCACGATCGATGGATGCTGCCGCATTTCCTCTGGAACGATTTCGAAGAGGTGATCGGCTTCCTGGGCCGCGCCGGATACGGGCTGAAGCCGGAATGGTACGCGCCTTTCCTGGAATTCCGTTTCCCCCGCTGCGGCGGGATCCGGCTCCGCGAACTGAGCCTGGAAGTGCGCCAGGCCGCGGAGCCCTGGCATGTGCTCGGGGAAGAGGCTTCCGGTTCGGGTACCGCCCGGTACGTGGACTCCTCCCTGGAACGGGTCCAGATCAAGGTGGAGGGTTTCGCGGGCAACCGGCATGCGGTAACCTGCAATGGACTCACCCTGCCGATGACGGCGACGGGAGTCGCGGGACAAGCGGTGGCGGGCGTGCGTTTCCGGGCGTGGCAGCCTCCGTCCTGCCTGCATCCCCTCATCCCCAGCGATGCGCCCCTTTCCTTCGACGTGATCGACCTTTGGAACGGGCTTTCCCTGGGCGGATGCACCTATCACGTGTCCCATCCCGCCGGCCGCAATTACCGGACCTTCCCGGTCAACGCCGCGGAAGCGGAAGCCCGGCGCAGCGCGCGGTTCGAGACGCGAGGCCACCGTCCCGGAGCCATCCGATCGGAATCCGCGCCCATCCATCGGGATCACCCGCTGACCCTGGATTTGAGGGAAGGTTGAATCCGGAACCCGCCCTCCCCTCCAAGCCGGCCTCAGGCCTGCTCCGCGGGTACCGGCCCCCGGAAGGCGGCTGGGACGAGATGGTCGCGCCCGATGGCGGGATCCGCCCCGCCTGGGCGGGCCTGGCTTCCGCCCTGGAAGAGCTCGGATCCGGGGACGTGCGCCGGCGCAAGCAGGCCTTGGCCGAACAACTGCGCTCCAACGGCGTGACCTACAATGTCTATGGGGACAGCCAGGGCGCGGATCGGCCCTGGTCCCTGGATCCGGTTCCGATGGTCCTGGAAAGCCTGGAATGGGAAGGCATCGAACGCGGCCTGATCCAGCGGGCCACCCTCCTTGACGCCATCCTTCGGGACATCTATGGTCCGCGGCGCCTGATGCGGGAAGGCCTGATTCCCGCCCTCTTCCTCTTTTCGCACCAGGGGTTCCAGCGCGCCTGCAGCGGCAACCCCGCCGTCCAGCAGCGCATGCTGCGATTCTATTCCGCCGATCTCGCGCGCGGGGCGGACGGGGCCTTCCGCGTCATAAGCGACCGCGGCCAGAACCCTTCCGGATACGGCTATGCCCTGGAGAACCGGTCCGTGCTGGGCCGCGCCCTGCCCAGCCTGTTCCGCGAGGCCGGGGTCCGCCGTCTGGATGGCTTCTTCCAATCCTTCCGCAAGAGCCTGGCGGAGGCCGCTCCCGCGGACGTGCGCGAACCTTACGCGGTGCTGCTCAGCGCGGGGCCGGAGAACGAGACCTTCTTCGAGCAGGCGTACCTTGCGAGCTACCTGGGCATCCCTTTGGTCCGCGGCGGGGATCTTACGGCGCGGGACGGCGGCATCCACCTGCTTTCCCTGAACGGAACGCGCAAGGTGGACGTCATCCTGCGCAGGGTGGACGATGCCTTCTGCGATCCCCTGGAACTGAACGGGAGTTCCCTCCTGGGCGTGCCCGGCCTGCTCCAGGCGGTGCGCAACCGCAAGGTCGCCGTCTGCAACGCCCTGGGAAGCGGCATCCTGACCGGATCGGGCATCATGCCGTTCCTACCCGCGATCAGCCGGCGCCTGTTGGGGCAGGAACTGATCCTGCCCTCCGCCGCCACCTGGTGGTGCGGGGATCGGGCCCAGCGCGAAGCCGCCCTCGATCGTTTCGGCGAGATGGTCATCAAACCCCTGTACCAGGGGCCGAAACGCAGCATCTGGTTCGTGAACCGGCTCACGCGCGAGCAGCGCGAGAAGCTCATTATCCGCATCCGCGCCAAGCCGCAGCTCTACCTGGCCCAGGAGACCCTGCTGCCCTCCACCGCCCCCTGCTTCGTCTCCGATCGCCTCGAGGCCCGTTCCCTGGTGTTGCGGAGCTTCCTGGCCGCTTCGGGGGAATCCTTTTCCGTGATGCCCGGCGGGTTGGCGCGGGTCTCTTCCAAGCCGGACAGCTTCGAGGTCTCCGGCCAGGAAGGGGGTATCAGCAAGGATACCTGGATCCTGGCCTCCGATCCCATGTCCTGGGCCGCCTCCCGGGAGCCGGCCATCGTCGCGGCCGCCCGGGAAACGGCTTCGCGGGCCGACCAGCAGGCGCGCACCGGGGGAGTCCCGGCCAACCGGCAACCTGGCCCCTTGCCCGGTTACGCCGCGGAAAACCTGTTCTGGCTCGGCCGATACCAGGAGCGCCTGGCTTGCCAGGTCCGCGCCTGGAGGGAAATCCTGGCGCGGGCCGGGGAGTGGCGCCTTCCCTTCGCGGATGGGGCGCCGGAATGGATGCGCCTTTTGTGGTCATATGAACCCGCGTTCCCGGACTTCACGGGAGATCCCGCCGTCCTCGAAACCCTCATCGCCGGCTCCTTGGAAGACGATTCCGGGACCGGTTCGCCCGCCTTCAATCATGCCGCGATGCGCCGCACGGCGAGGGCCGTCCGCGACCTGCTGCCGGACGATTGCTGGCTGGCCGTCAATTCCCTCCTGCAACCCTTCGACGGGGAGAGCCCGCAACGGCGCCTGGAGAGGTCCGTGCTCCACCTTGCCGGACTGGAAGGGCTCCAGTCCGAGAGCCTGGCCCTGGGGCCGGTGCGCCGGTTCCTGCTGATGGGACGGGCCCTGGAACGGGCCCTCTGCACGGTCCGATCCCTTGCCGCGGCCCTGGGAGGGAACCTGTCGCCTTCCGAATCCCTCCTGGAATCCCTGCTCGCCTGCAATGACGGCTTGCATACGTATCGCCAACGTTACCAGCGCGGCATCCTGGCGGGTCCCGCCGCGGACCTGCTCATCGCGGACGAGCTCAATCCCCGATCCGTCGCCTGCCAGTTGGCCCGTTTCGCCGAAGAACTCGCCCTGCTCCCTTTCGCGGATTCCGCGCCCCTCACGGCCTGCCGCAAGACCGTCCTGCTGGCGCTCACCTCCGCCCGCGTGTTCGATGCCGAAGGCCAGGGCATCCTGAGAGCCGGCAGCAACGAGGCGTTCGAGCACCTCCTGGGCAGCCTGGAAGGCCGGCTCGGGCAGGCGTCGGACCTGCTTTCGCGGGAATTCTTCCAGCCCATCCCCCTGCCGCAATCCTTGCGGGAATGGACCTGAGGCCGCACCCCGTGCCCATCTACCTCATCCGCCATCGCACCCTCTACGCCTATTCCGAGGCCGTGGAGTCGAGCATGAACCAGGCGCGCCTGCGACCGCGCGAACTCGCCGGCCAACGGCTGATGGCCTTTTCCATGGAGTCCCATCCCAAGGTCGAAGACTTCCGGGAGGAACCGGACTTCTACGGCAACCCCACGGCCATCTTCAAGGTGGGGTCCGCGCACGAGCGCTTCGATATCCGCACGGAAAGCCGGGTGGACGTATCCTGGGCGGAACGGGAGAGTCCTCCGCATACCGCGTCCTGGGAAGACGCGGCCGAGGCCTTGAAAGCATCCGCCACGCCCGATGCGCAGGATGCCTTGCAATTCGCCCTGGATTCCCCCTTGGTCAAGGTCTTCCCGGAATTGCGCGAATACGCGGCGCCCTCCTTTCCCGCGGGCCGGCCCGTGGGCGAAGCGGCCCAGCACCTGATGCGGCGCATCCATCGGGATTTCCGGTTCATCCCCGGATCGACCAGCCTCAAGACGACCTTGGAAATGGTGTTCCAGACCCGCTGCGGGGTGTGCCAGGATTTCTCCCACCTCATGCTTGGCTGCCTGCGGGGCATGGGCCTGGCAGGCCGGTACGTCAGCGGATACATCGAAACCGTTCCCGGACCGGGAAAGGTCCGCATGGTGGGCGCGGATGCGACCCATGCCTGGGTCTCGGTCTTCGCGCCCGGGGCGGGCTGGCTGGATTTCGATCCCACCAACCTGATGATGCCGGGTCCGCGCCATATCACCCTGGCCTGGGGCCGGGATTTCTCCGACGTCAGCCCCTTGCGCGGCGTCCTTTACGGAGGCGGGACCCAGAAGCTCAAGGTGGAAGTGGACGTTCTCAGGGAGGCCTGAACCGGTTCAGGTCGCCAGGGGAGCCTCATCCCCGGGCGGCGCCTGGGACGTTCCTCCGGGAGCCTCGAGATCGAGGCCCGGCAAATCCTTCAGTTCTTCGGACAAGCGCTGGACCTGCCCCTGCAGTTCGCTCTTCATGTCCCCGAACCGGATGTCGATGTCGGCTTTTTGAGCGTCGGAAAGGTGCTCGGCCCTCTCCAATATCTTCTTCCTGAAACCGTCCATCACGTTCTCAAGGCTGTCGCCGGTTTCGTCCATTTCGGTTCCGCCCATTCCGGCTCCTGGTTTTGAGGACGCGATATCGGTCGGCCCCGAATTTATCTTAGAATAAATCGGACGTCCCCGTTACCGCATCCTCGCGGGACGCCCAATCCGGAGGGATTCACATGCCTGTCAAAGCAACCGACGCGGTCGTGGTCATCACGGGGGCGTCAAGCGGTATCGGGAAGGCGGCGGCCCTGGAGTTCGCCGGCCAGGGAGCGAAAATGGTGGTGACCTCGAGGCGCGATGAAGCCTTGGAGGCGACGGCGAGCGAATGCCGGATCCGCGGGGCGGAGGCCTTGGCCGTGCCCGCCGACGTATCCAATGAGGACGATGTCCGCGAGGTGGCCCGTCGCGCCCTGGATCGGTTCGGGCGGATCGATGTGTGGATCAACAATGCCGGGATTGGCGCGGCGGGACGTTTTACGGAAATGCCGGCGGAAGCTTTCCGCAAGGTCATCGAGACCAATTTCTTCGGTTACGTATACGGGGCGCGCGCCGCGCTCCCGGTCTTCCGCAGGCAGCGCCGGGGGGTGCTCATCAACAACGCGTCCATGGTCGCGCGGTTCCCTGAGCCGTACTTCACCGCCTACGTCGCCTCGAAGCATGCCATCCTCGGCTTCAGCGGAAGCCTCAGGCAGGAACTCTTCCTGGAAGGGTTCTCCGACGTGCATGTCTGCACCCTGATGCCCGCGGCCATCGATACGCCTTTTTTCCAGCACTCGGCGAATTACACCGGTCGCGCCATCAAGGTGCCCCCGCCGGTGTATCCCGCCCAGAAGGTCGCCGAAGCCATGGTCGAGTGCGCCGGGAATCCGCGGCGGGAGTTCTTCGTAGGCGGATCGGCCCTCATCTTCAATTTGCAAAAACGGTTGTCCACCACCCTGGCGGAGCCGGCGCTGGCCAAGGTGGTCGACAAGACCCATTTCTACGGGGATAAGACCGCCCTGCCCACGGATGGGAGTATTTTCTCGCCCATGCCGGATGGAACCTCCATTTCCGGGGGCTGGAACAATCCCGGCGGGTTCAACCTGCATGAAGAGGGGATTTCGGGGAAACGGAAATCCCTGCTGGGCAGGTCCGCCTATGCTGCCGCGGGATTGACCTTGGCGCTCGGATTCCTGGCGTACTTCCGCGGGATGCGGTTGCCGCTCACCTGAGGTCGCCGCTCACCTGAAGGAGCGGGAGGCGTTGATTTTTCAACTTCTGTCGTGGATTATCCAAATGCATTCCCCGGATAGGGGATACCTTACCTCAGGATCTCCCGGAAAACAGGATGGGGGTCAGGAGCGTAAGGGGTAATATGGTTCTGAAAAAGTTTCGAAACGCGTTGATATTGGCTTCCGGATTCCTTCCCGCGGCCCTGAGCGCGCAAGGGGTGACATTCCGGGGCGTCGTATCCGATTCGGTGAACGGGATGTCGATCGAAGGGGTGACCGTTTCCGCGGGAGGCGCATCGACCGTGACCGACGCCAAGGGCGCATTCACCTTGGTGACGACGGGTACCGGAGTCAAGGAATCCTTGCAGGGTGTCCTGTCCCTGCAAGGGCATGCGGGGGAGGAGCCCCTCGCCGTTCGCACCGTGGCGGGTGCTGCGGTGGTCCAGGAGCATTTGGCGGCCGGTCGGTACGTGGTCGGAACGGCCGGCCATGAACGGCGTCCCGCCTTACGGAAAAATTCGGCTTCCCAGGCCCAGGTATTGACCTTCACGAAGGAAAATTTCCATGCCTTGGCGCTCTCGGTCCCTCCCGGAGGCGAGACAGCCATCGATGCGAAGATGAAGTCCCCCTATCCGCTCAGGAACGTCTTCAAGCTCTTCCTGGATCCGGCCATTCCCGATCAGGGTCCGGGCGAATCCAAGACCACGCCGGACTGCGGCGGGAATGCGGAACCGGATCCGAACCTCATCGGGGGACAATTGAAGCGCCATGATTTCATCATGGTCGGCGAAGGCTATCGCCGCATCAACCTCGTCCTCAACGGGAAGGTGGCCTGGCATTATGATACCGAGGATTCCTGGGAGGATGATGAAATATGGGTCCTGTCGAATGGGAACGTACTGCATGCCCATATGACCTATATCGAGATGATCTCGCCCAAGAAGGACGTGATCTGGCGTTATAACCGGACGGGAAACGCGGAGTTCCATACCTGCCAACCCATCGGCGTCGACAAGGTGCTCTTCCTTTCCAACGAAGACGCAGGGGCGGTCGTGAAGCTGTACAATCTCAAAACCAAGGCTTTCGAGATCGAACACCGGATGACGGAAATCTCGGGCGGCCCGCACGGCCAATGCCGCCGGTTGCGCATGACGCCCCAAGGCACCTATGTCTTCGGGATCCTGTCGCAAGGGGCCATCTCCGAATACGATAAGGATTTCAAACTGATCAAGAAGCTGAATGCCGGATCCTTGTGGGGCGCCGTACCGCTGAAGAACGGCAATTTCCTATTGCAGCGGGAAGGCCAGATGCAAAGCGTGGAATTGGACCGGAAGGGGGAAACGGTCTGGTCGGTGGGCATCGCCGAGCTCCAGGACCAACTCAATACCCTGGCCCCGGGAAACGCCGCCATCACCTCGCCGCAGACCTGCGAGCGCTTGTCCAACGGCAATACCGTGATCACCACCCGGTTCTGCCAGGCGAACCTGCCCCAGGCCATCGAGGTCACGCCCGACAAGAAGGTGGTCTGGATCCTGAAGGACTTGAAGAACCTCGGGGACGCGGTCTCCATGCAATTCCTGGACGAGCCCGGCTATCCCGAGATTCCCGGCGAGACGAACCACTAGGAATGTCCCACCGGCGTGCCGGCGGGGGAATGAAAAGGCCCGGAGGAAAACTTCCTCCGGGCCTTTGTATTTGCGGAATCTACGCGGAGGGCGTAATCGGTTCAGTCGTTGCGGAGCAGTTCCACGCGGCGGTTCATGGCCCGGCCGTCCTCGGTCTTGTTGTCCCCCATCGGCTTTTCGGGGCCGTAGCCAAAGGCCTTCAGGCGGTCCTTGGCGATGCCCTTGGTGACCAGGTAGGCGACCACGGCCTCGGCGCGCTTGGCCGAAAGCTTCTTGTTCTTCGAAGCCGGCCCCACGTTGTCGGTGTGGCCCTGGACTTCCAGCTTCACTTCCGGGAAGGCGATCAATTGCTCGGCCAGCTTATCCAAGGTGGGCAGGGACTCCGGGGTCAGTTCGGCGGATGCGGTCTTGAAGAACACGCCTTTGAGAACGAGCTTCTCGCCCTTCTTGATCACTTCGTCCGGGCAACCGTCTTCGTCCTTGAACTGGTTCACGACTTCGGCTTCCAGCGGGCACTTGTCCAAGGCGTCGGCGATGCCGTCCTTGTCGTTATCCGCATCGATGCAGCCGTCGGTGTCTTCGAAGCCATCCTTGTCTTCCGGCTCCTTGGGGCACTTGTCGAGTTCGTTGGCTATGCCGTCATTGTCGATATCGCGGTTGGGGCAACCTTCCGCGTCGCCGGTGCCGGCCTCCATGGGGCACTTGTCCTTCAGATCGGCGATGCCGTCGTTGTCATTGTCCGGATCCGCGCAACCGTCCGCATCCTGGAATCCGTCGAGGTCCTCGGCCTGGAGCGGGCATTTGTCCATGGCGTCCGCGATGCCGTCCTTGTCATTGTCCGATTCCGGGCAGCCGTCCTGATCTTCGAACCCGTCCTTGTCCTCGGCTTCGGTGACGCACTTGTCGAGATTGTCCGCGATGCCGTCCTTGTCGATGTCGATCACGCCGACCTGGCCGTTCCAGCTTACGCCGAAGACCATGGAAACGGGGACGGAACCCTTCAAGCCGAAGCTTTCGAGCGCGTCGCCGTCCTCATTCGTATGGACAACGGGCGAAGATCCGTCGCGCAGCATCCCGAAGACCATGCCGGCCTGGAAGGTAAGGCCGACGGGCGTATTGACCACCGCGGAAAAGGTGAAGGTGGTTGGATCCTTATCCCATTGCGCCGATTCCCAGATCTGGTCGAACCGGGCTTCATGGTAGAGTTCGCCGAAAACCCCGAAGTATTCATGGATGCGGTATTCCAGAGCCGTGGAAGCGGAAAGGACGTCGTCGAACTCGCGATCGTCACCGAACTCGTATCCGACCTTACGCACGCCGGCGTTCACATGCCAGAGCAGGGGGACCGGGGCCGCCAGCTTGGTGAAGTCGCCGGTAAGGGCGGCGGACAAGAGGAATTCAGGGACATCCGGTCCGAAGGCGGCGGAGCCTTCGCTGCGGCCGGCTCCGTTACGGGGAATGTATTCCATTTCCCGCGGCACCATGCCGAGGCCTTTTTTCGAAGTCGGGACGGTAACTCCGCCAATGAGGGACACGCCCCAGGCGGACTTGGAATCCATCCACGGCATGCGGTATTTGGCGAGCAGCTTGACGTCGCCCAAAGCGTTTCCGGCTTCGGAATTGAGGGAGGTCTGCACTTCCTCGTAGTAGACGGGAAGGTTTACGCCCAAATCCCAATCGTCCGACAGGCCATACGCGAGATTGAGATAGCTGTTGGCCAACAGAAAGTAGGAGGGTTGCTCGGTTCTGCCCGAACGCGTTACGACCTGGCCATCGAACAGTTGTTCATCATTGATGATATGGGTATAGACCGAAGCCTGCAAACGGCCTTTGCCCAAGGTGGCCGCCGAGTGGGTCTTGTTGGCCCCGACCAGACCCTCTTGGTTGGGCGTGGCGCCCGCGACGGCAACCAGGCCGACCATCAGGCCCGCGGAAATCCGGGCGGCGATAGAAACTTCATTCATGCGAAACACTCCTTTAGATTCGACTCATCGATTATTGCCATAGGCATGAAGACGCATTCGGAAATGGCCGGGCCTGCGAGTGGATCGGGAGGCCGCATATTCATTCTTTGGATTCCTGCAACAAAACGGGAAATCGAATTTAGTTAAAACCGGACGGTGGGCAGGCGCGCAATGGGAATATCAATGCGCTCCGGTTCCGGTATGTATCGGGTAAGTTACGGAGATGATCGACTGGAACGGACGCTATGATAGGGTAGCGGTCAGGAGTGGGGAAAGGGTAGAGGGGATGCAAAATCGCCCGCTCCGGATCCGGAGCGGGCGACCTTGGAAAATGGTGGAGCTTAGGAGAGTCGAACTCCTGACCTCTTCATTGCGAACGAAGCGCTCTACCAACTGAGCTAAAGCCCCGATAACGGAGTCGGGTTAAAATGGAAAAAATCCGTCCCATTTCCAAGCTCTCCGGTCCAAGCTTCTTACCCCCGGTTTTAGGGAATTATCCATTCCGCCTTCCTCCCTATATATATGCAGGCATAAGGGGGAAGAACCTCCGGGGCCGTGCTTTTCCTGGGCCGTATCATGGATCCCGCCCCGTAATCCCGGG
>JAQBPO010000004.1 GCA_028287465.1 Fibrobacterota bacterium | reverse complement strand
CGCTCACCGAGAAGCAGGTGCAGGAATCCATCGACCTCCTGATGGAGCTCGAACTGGTCAAGAAGTCCGATCGCGGCTACGCCCTGACACGCAACCACGTGGTCTCGGGAGGCTTCAGCGGCGAAGTGGCGCTGGAATACAACCGCCAGATCCAGGGACTGACCACGGACCTCGCGAAATCGGACATCACCAAGTTCAAGGCCTTCAGCACGCAGGTCACCACGGTTTCGACGGAAAGCCTGAGGGCCATCCGCAAGAAATTCTCCGAGTTCCAGGACGAGATGAAGGACATCATCGCCAAGGACAAGGGGACGGACAAGGTCTGCACCGTAGTGTTCCAGATCATCCCCAATACCCAATGAAGGGGAGTTGCCGCATGAAACGGATTCTCGCGATCTCGATGCTGCTCGTGGCCGGATGCCTTAAACCCGATGCGACCGGTCCGGGACGGAATGCCGGAGAGAGGATCGAAGATCAAAACCTGATTGCGGGAGCCACGTCGAGCACGAATTGGCCCCAGGAAGATGCCGGTTCCCACCATCCCTATTTGAAGGGGGTGGCGGACTCCCTGGTCGTATTGCGGATTTATGATTCGACTGGAATCCCGATGAAGGTGACCGGAAAGGCGACGCTCTACCTTGCTGGAAGCATCCCCGCCCTCGATACCACGGAATCCACGAGTTTTCCGGTCTCGAACGTCGATTCCTTCGATGTCCCGTTGGAAGCCTTGCGTCGATTGAATAGCGCCGGAAAGGATACCGTTGCGTTTTCAATATTGTTCGAAAGTGGCAGGAATCAAGCGCTTATCACCGGATTCTACTTCTCAAGCACGCTCAAAAAAATCCTCAGGTCTCCCTTTTCTGAAAAACCGGATCTCGAAACCCACCTCATCGACCCGCATTACGCCTTCCACGGCGTACCCGATTCCCTGCTTGCGAATGTGAGGTTATACCCCGAGGGAAAAGTGGAATGGTGTTTCTATATTCCCGGCTCGCCGTTTTTTTTCAAGGCAAGCCCTGATACAGCTATCACGATTGGTCCGCTTCCAAACGGACGCTTTCCGATCAGACTGCTTCGGCTTGCCCAATCGGACGGCGGGACGAATCGGATGGAAGTCTACGAAGTGAAAATGAACTATGGTCCGCAGGATGCGACGCATCATACTCCTTACAGGATTATCGAGGCCGGAACCAGGCTCTTCGTTTTCGATACCATGTCCGCCATTTCGATTCGCTCAAATAGCCTTTGACCGATCGTTTCGGCAGGAGTGGTGCATGAAGAATAAAATCCTTCCCTTCATTGTTTTTTGCGTTCTGGCCTGCGGCTTGCCCCGGGCTTTTCCCGTATCCATGGATATCGGGACCTATTCCATTGATGATTATTCCAGTAACGGCGGCGGGATGTTGAACCTGGGATACATGGTCGGCTCCGCCCAGAACTTCTACTGGGCGTCGAATGCGAACGTGCCGGGCTACTCGAATTCGGCCGCGGCTGCGGGGACGGGAACGAGTTCCCCGAATTTCGCCCTGGATACCCGCAATACCCAGGTCACCAAGGCCGCGATTACCAGCACCAGCAGCGCCTATGGGAACCGCGGCTACTGCGACTTCATCTTTTATGCCGGTCACGGCGTCAATGGCGCCCCATACCTGGGAGCCAGCGCCGGATACGGCCAGGTCAACCCGGTTGAGTTGAATCTCGGGGCCGGTTATAACCGTTGGTTCCTGACCAATAGTTGCTCCCTCTTCAACGGCGGGGCCCCCGCCACCCTCTGGCAGCCCGCCTTCAAGGGTATCAAGGCCATGCTCGGATTCAAATCCTTCGTCTTCGACAATAACCTAAGCTGGGACATGTACAACAGCTTCTGGTCCCAGTGGACCTACGGGGAGAAAAGCCTTCTCAACGCCTTTTTCGATGCCAACGCGAACTACGGGTACAAGCATCTCTACCCGGGCAAAGGCCTTGAGCCCGGCTGCCTTTCCGCCCAGGTGCCCAACAACCGCATCGACTACTGCCGGGAAACCTTCAGGTTCGTGAACCACGATTATACCGCGGCCACGGCCAATACCGGCTATTACTACTCCAAGGTCATAGGCACGCCCCAGTACTGAGTACCGGCGCATTCCTTGATCCCTTCTTCCTTTTTTTCCGTGGAGCCCAGCATGAATAAAGCTGCTTTGTACCTGATTCTGGCGGCCATCGCCGCCCCGACCTTCGCCACCTCCGAAGCAGCGGCCAGGCCCGCACCCGCGGCCTATGCGGCCGCCGCGCCGGCCCCGGCCGCGACAGCGGCTCCCTCAGCCTCATCCGGGATCGCCATTACCTCGGCTCCGGCGGCGACACCGGCCCGAGACACCGCCAAAGCCGCGCCCAAGCTGTCCGCCAAGGACTCCACGGCCCTGGCCAAGAAGGCATCCAGCGACTCCCTCGCCGCCCGCAATAAAGCGGTCAAGGATTCCATCGCCGCCGTCCGGAAAGCCGCCAAGGACTCCGCAATCGCCCGGCAGAAGGCGATCCAGGATTCCACCGCCCTTGCGCGCAAGGTCGCCGAAGCCCGCGCCAAGGTCGTGCGCGATTCCACCGCGGCCGCGAAAAAGGCGGCCCGTGACTCCATCGCCGCCGCCCGCAAGGTGACGGAAGCCCGCAAGAAGTTCGTGCAGGATTCCATCGCCGTCCGCACCAAGGCCGTCAGGGACTCCATCGCCATCCGCACCAAGGCGGTCAATGACTCCATCGCGGTGCGCAGGAAGGCCGTAAGCGATTCCCTCGCGGCCCGCGCCAAATTCAAGCGTGACTCGACCGCCGCCCGCGCCAAGGCGGTGAAGGATTCCACCGATGCCCGCCACAAGTCCGTCAGGGATTCCCTGGCCGCGGTCAAGAAGGCGTCCTTGGATTCGGCCTTGCGCGCCAAGGCCGCCAAGGATTCGGCCGCATCCATCCGCAAAGCCGTACAGGCCGATTCCCTGAAAGCGGCCAAGGCCGCCAAGGCCCTGCGCGACTCGGTCACGGCGGCCCAGAACGCCGCCAAGGCCGATTCCCTGAAGGCCGCGTATAAGGCCAAGGCCGAAGCCGACAAGGCCCTGGCGAAGGCCAAGGCCGATTCGGCCCAGGGTGCCGCCAAAGCGAAAGCCGAGGCCGCGAAAGCCGCCGCCGCCGCCAAGGCGGATTCGATCAAGACCGCGAAAGCGAGGAAGGACTCCCTAACGGTTGCCCATAAGGCCGCCCGCGCCGATTCCATCAAGAGCGCAGCTGCCGCGAAAAAGACCGCCGATTCCACCGCCGCCATCCATGCCAAGGCCCTAAAGGACTCCACGGCCGCGGCCAAGCGCTCCAAAGACTCCACGGCGGCAGCCCATGCGAAGTTCGTGCGGGATTCCACCGCCCAGGTCAGGAAGACCAGGGACTCGACCACGGCCGCGCATGCGAAGTTCGTCAAGGACTCAACCGCGACCGCGAAGAAAACCAGGGATTCTACGGCCGCCCTGCGCGCTAAATTCGTCAAGGATTCCACGGCCACGGCAAGGAAGACCAAGGATTCCACCGCCGCCGCGAATGCGAAATTCATCAGGGACTCCACGGCAACGGCCAAAAAGACCCGGGATTCCACCGTAGCCGCTCGCGCCAAGTTCGTGAGGGACTCCACTGCCGCCGCAAGGAAGACCTCGGCAGCCGCCTTGGCCCTGCAGGCCAAAACCAGGAACGACTCGATTGCCGCGGCGAAAAAGACCCGGGATTCCACTTTTGCGGCCCGGTCGAGATTCGTCAAGGACTCGACCGTCGCCGCCAAGAAGACCCGGGACTCCACCGCAGCCGCCCGGAAGAAGTTCCTGAAGGATTCAACCGAGACCGCGAAGAAACTCAAGGACTCGACCGAAGCTTCCATCAAGGCCGCCCGGGCGGATTCGATCAAGACCGCCGCGTTAAGGCCTCCGCCCCAGCGCAAGGACAGCGTTTCCGCGAAACGCTTCCGCGTCACGAGCCGGCCGCTGAACAAAGAGCAGATCAAATTCTTCCTGAACCAGTTCGGGATGCGTGAAACGGGCAAGCCCGAATCCACCGCCGTGAACTGGATCTACCATGACAAGAAGGGCGGCACCCTGACCTATGAGACAGGGAACTCCGATGTCGGCTATTCGAACGAAGGCGTGGCCATGCTTTCGGAAAAGGACTGGGTCCCGGACTCGCTGATCCGTTCCAAGACCGACGCCATGCTCAAGTCGCTCCTGAAGGAGAAGGCGGACCGTTACGTGTTCTCGAATTATGAGGTCACCATGGTCCAGAAAAAGGAAGGCGAAGGCAAGGGGATCGTCTCGAATCCCATCCCGGCCTTCTATACGGGCCGATACGTCCGCAAAATGGAAGATCGCCTCGTCCTGGGCGATGCCTTCCAGATCCGCCTCGCGTATGGCGAAGGCGGAACGACCCAGGCCTTCTCGTTCCGGGACCCGGTCGTGGCTGAGGCCGGGTTGGTGAAGGCGCCCACCGCGGACCTCGTCATGGACAGCCTCGCACGCTGGACCAAATCCAGGACCAGGCCCCAACGCATCGTCTACCCTTTCCATCCTGACCGGCTGCGCGTGCGTTCCATCAAGCCGATAAAGGCCTTCGACAGCTACGTCCTGACCCAGGAGAAGCTGCAGAACGCCCAACATATGGACGGTGCCTACCTGATGCCTGCGGTAACCGTACTTGCCGAGGTCACCCTGGCTCCGTCCGAGAAGAAATTATCGGAACCCCTGCCGGCCAACCCCATCATCCTGCATTTCAACTTCCCTTGCCGTCCGGAAACCGGCCTCTGCTGGCCCGACGGCTCCCAGGAAATGCAAGGCAACACCGCCTCGACCGTGCGCCAGGCCCCCCCCGTCCGCGGTCCCGCGTCGCCTGCGCAGAACCCCGCCAAGCCGGAGATCCCGGCTCCGGCGACCGCGCCGACCAAAGCCTCCACGACCGCTCCGACGGCACCCGTGGCGATCGTCCCTGAAAAGAAAGCCGTCGCCGCCCCGAAATGATCCGAGGGCCTTCCGCCCCGTCCGTGCCTGCCTGGAAGCCACGCTTGACCGCGTGGCTTTTTCATTTCTTCCTCTCCCGCATTACCTCCGCGCATCCGCGGATATCTATAGCCTCATAACGGGCGTCCTACGCGCCTTCCCGCATCGAATAATCCTTCCACCCCTTCCCGTGCCCCGAATCCGGGTGACCCTCCGGGCGCTCACAGTTTGGAGCGCTTTGTGAGCGACCGCCGGATCGGACGACAACGAACCTGGATATTTTTTCCGTCGAAGAGCCATGGTACCGGACAAGGAATCCCGGACCAGGAAAGAAGGATAAGATGTCTGGACATGAAGATTTGCGCCTCTGCTCCGATTGGCAGACCCAGCTCTATAAGCGATACCATCAGAAGGTGTTCGGCATCTGCCTTTATTTCCTGAAGGACAGGGAAGAGGCCAAGGATGCCAGCCAGGACGTATTCATCAAGGCGTTCCGGGCATGGAAGGATTTCGAATGGAAATGCGATCCCCTGACCTGGATCGGCGCCATCGCGAAGCATGATTGCTTCAGCCGCCGCCAGCGGTTCAAGAGGCAGGTGGATCGCCGCGAGCAATTGGCCAAGGAGGAAGAGGCCCTCCACAATTGCGAACCCGATGAAGACCTCGTCCTGCATCGCATGCGTCTGGAGAAGCTGATGCCGGAAGTGCGCGGCAAGCTCCGGGAAATCCTGCGGCTAAGCCTGGAACAGGGACTCAATCACCGGGAAATCGCCGTGCGCATGGGAGTATCCCGCGTAGCCATCACCCGCCGCCTTACCCGGTTCAAGAAGGAGCTCCAGGAGGTGGGTCAAGCCCGCGAATTGTCCTTCTCCCGCGCCCAGGCCCGTCCCATGGCCCGCGTGCGCGCCCAGGCCCTGCACCCTTCCCTGATGAAGGAAAGCGTCGGGCACGAGGCCGCCGGGATGGAGTCGGAGCTCCGCCTTAAAGCCGCATAAGCGCCGGGCATCGGACCCATCGTTATTATCTTCTGAAACGGACGCCCCCGCCTTAGGGGGCTTTTCCGCATATGACCGATACCTTCACCCAACCCTTCCCCATCCTCCTTTGCCAATTGGCCGTGATCATGGCTTCGGCTGCCGCATGCGGATGGATCGCGCGCCGGTTGGGTCAGCCTTCCGTTATCGGGGAAATGGCGGCGGGAATCATCCTGGGGCCTTCCCTGCTCGGACATGCGTCTCCCCTCCTGGAAGGTTTTCTGTTCCCGGCCGGGAGCCTGCCAAACCTCAACCTGCTCAGCCAGGTCGGCATCATCCTGTTCATGTTCTCGGTGGGAATGGAAATCGATCTGGGATCCCTTCGCAAGCATGCCAAGGTGGCGGTTCTCGTCAGCAATTCCGGCATTCTGCTGCCTTTCTTGTTGGGCATGGCCGCAGCCTTCCCGCTTTTCGCGGAGTATGCCCCGGCCGGCGTAAAGCTCCCGGCCTTCGCCCTGTTCATGGGCATATCCATGAGCATTACCGCCTTTCCGGTTCTCGCGCGCATCATCGGGGAGCGCGGCCTCTCCGCGACCATCCTGGGCACCACCGCCATGGCGAGCGCCGCCGTGGATGATGTCACGGCCTGGATCCTGCTGGCCTTGGTCATCGCCGTGGCCCGTTCGCAGTCCTTGGCTACGGCAGCCGGGGTGGCCCTATCGGCCTTCGCCTTCACCATGGTCATGCTTTTCCTGATCCGACCCTTCGCGGCGCGGTGGTTGGCCGCAACGGCGCACCCGGAAAGACCGGGCAAGGGCCTGGCATCCCTGGTGCTGATATTCGTCTTTCTGAGCGCCCTGGCCACGGAGGTTATCGGCATCCACGCCCTGTTCGGCGCCTTCCTGGCGGGCGCCATCATGCCCGCCCTGCGGCCTTTCCGGAACTTCCTGCGCGAGCGCCTCGAATATTCCGCATCCTTGTTCCTCATGCCCGTCTTTTTCGCGGCCACCGGCCTGCGCACCCGTTTGGATGCCATGGGTCAAGGCGGGGATTGGCTCGTCTTCGCGGGGTTGCTGATCTTGGCGGTTGCGGGGAAGTTCGGGGGCGTGAGCCTTGCGGCCCGGTTGACCGGCAATTCCTGGCGCAATGCGATGGCCTTGGGAGCCTTGATGAACACGCGCGGGCTGATGGAATTGATCGTCCTGAACGTGGGGTTGGACCTGGGCATCCTTTCCCCGCGGATCTTCACCATGATGGTGCTGGTCGCGCTCGCCACCACGGCCATGACGGGACCGGCCTTGTCCATGTTGAAGGTGGGCAGGCCTGGCAGCCGGATGGAACCGGAGGAACCGGCTCTCAGCGCTTCTTGATGAGGATCAGATGATCGTCGCGGATCTTCACGTCCGCGAGGTGCGCGAGGGCCCGGTCGAACACGGCTTTGTCTTCGACCCAATCCCTCACATCCAGCTTGCCCTTGCCCAGAACGGATACCGGAGCGGCTTGCCCGTTCATCACCGCCGAGGTCGGCACTATGGTGATGGTTCCATCCTTGAATTCGGGATAGCCCTTCATTTCCGAATTGAGATACCCCTTCACCCGCAATACCCTGGCCATGGTCGCCAGGAATCCCCGGAGGTGCTCGACGGGTAGGCTGTTGCGCGCGACCAGGAGGGTATCCTCCAGATCCAGGTGGTAATCGAGTTTCATATCCGACAAGGTCCGGCTGCTCCGGGCGAGCTGATTGATCTCCTCCGCGGAAACGATCAGGGTATCCGGCCTATGGACCGCGGTGGTCGCGGAGTCTCTCGCCGTATCGCCCAGGAAATCCGTGATCCTGGCGCGCGCCCTTTCCTGAGCCTCTGGCGAATCGGGAATCACGGACAAAGGCATGGGTTGGGGCGATACGAAGGAATGCAGTTGCTTGTACTGCATGACCACCAAGAGGAGGATGATGAGGAGGATGAACGCCGGCATCATCAGCAGGAAAATGAAAAAAGGACCCTTTGCCGGGGGGGGCTGCATGCCTCCCGAGAACCGGCCGGGTGAAAGCTTGAGACCCAAGGGGGATCCTTTCAGAGGGACGCCGGAGCGCCCGGCTCAATGCGCCGGGGCGGCTTCTTTGGCGGGAGCGGCAGGTTTGGCGGCCGCGGGCGCAGCGGGTTTGGCCGCAGCGGGAGCGGAGGGCGCCGAAGGCTTGGTCGCCGCGGGCGCGGCATCCTTCTTCGCCGGAGCCGCTGCCTCGGCCGCAGGAACGGTCTTGACGTCGGCTGGTGCGGCCTCCTGGACGGCCTGGGCCGGACCCGCGGAGGCGGGGGCGGTTTGGGCCGGGGCGCCTTCATGGGAGGCGGCGCCGTGTTCCCCGGCGGCTTCTTCCTTGACTGGAGAGGTGTAGTTGATCTTCTGGTTGAAGCTGGGATCCACTTCCCCGCGGAAGGACGTGTCCGCCCAGGTGAAGAGCACGAAGATGAGCAGGAATACGAAGTTCGAGAGGAAGATGGTCAGGTTGAGGAGCTTGCTTTCATACCGCAGGCCCATCAGGAACATGGAAACGATGATGCCCATGACCAGGGCGATGCCCATGATCAAGCAGGTTTTGATGGCATGGAGATCGATCCAATCGATCCCCAGACGCTCCACGTTCAGGCGGGACAGGCCCACCATGATCGCGGTCAGGAAAACCAGGGTGAAATAACTGCCGACGATGGTCGACTTGGGAATGGCGTGGCCGGGATATTCGTGGTTAGACATGCGATTACCCTATCAGATAGAGAAGAGGGAAAAGGAATACCCAGACCAGATCGACCAGGGCCCAGTAAAGGGCGACCATTTCGACGGGGGTGAAATAGCCGCGGTTGAAGCGGACCTTGGTGGACCGGATCAAGGCGAAAATCATAAGCCCCATTCCGATGAGGACGTGGAGCCCATGGAGCCCGGTCATCACGAAATAGAACCCGTAGAATACGTGGACGAAGGGATCGTGGAAGCCTTCCCCGTGCCATAACCGGCCCGGCAAAGTGCCGTGGTGGATCTTCAGCGAATACTCGATGGTCTTCACCACCAGGAATCCGGAGGCCAGGACGAGGCTGAGGATGATATTGGCCCGCACCTTGGACTGCTGGCCCGCCTGGGCCGCGATGACCGCGAGGCCCATGGTGAGCCCGCTGGTCAGCAGGAAGAAGGTGTTGATGGCGCCCATGCGCCAGTCGAGATGATGCGCGCCTTCCCTGAAGGCGGCCGGATGCAAGGTCATGAATACGAGGGCGCCGACGAAAAGGGCGCCGAACATCATGATTTCCGACGCCAGGAACAGCCACATGCCGGTCTTGACGGAGTCGAACTCCTGATCGGCGGAGTCGAAATGATGGGCTACGTGATGTTCTGGTAAACCGGTGGATGCGGTGGCCATTAGGCTTTCTCCGTCTCGAAGGCGTAGGGACCGTGGGTGACCACGGGCGTCTCTTTGAAGTTATAGAGCGGCGGCGGGGAATCCGTCTGCCATTCCAGGGTCTTGGCGCCCCAGGGATTGGCGGGAGCCACCGACTTGTTGAAAAAGGATGCGATCAGGTTGCCGAGGGCCAGGAACAGGCCGCTGGCGAGAATGACGAACCCGATGGTCGATATCTGATGGTGGATCTGGAACTGGTCCATATAATGGTAGTACCGGCGGGGGCTTCCCTGGGAACCCATGATGAGCTGCACGAAGAAGGTGACGTTGAAGCCGATGAACACCAGGATGGCGGCGATTTGGCCCACCGTCTCGTTGTACATCTTGCCCGTCATCTTGGGCCACCAATAGTGGATGCCGGCGATGAAGGCGATCATGGTGCTGCCCATGGCGACGTAATGGAAATGCGAGACGACGAAGTAGGTATCGTGAAGGTGGATGTCCACCGAGAGGATGGCCAGGATGATTCCCGTCAGGCCGCCGATGGTGAAGTTGAACAGGAACTGAAGGGCATAGAGCATGGGGGTCCGCAGCTCGATGGAACCCTTATACAGGGTGGCCGTCCAGTTGAACACCTTGATTGCCGAAGGAACGGCCGTGAAGAAGGTGAGGAAGGAGAAGATGGAATCGGCCAATTCGGACTGGCCGGCCACGAACATGTGATGCCCCCAGACCACGAATCCGATGATGGCGATGGCGACCGAGGAATACGCAACGAAACGATAGCCGAAAATATCCTTCTTGGAAAAGCAGGCGATGACCTCGGAGGCGATGCCGAAGCCCGGCACCACGATGATGTAAACGGCGGGATGCGAGTAGAACCAGAAGAAATGCTGCATCAGCAAGGGGTCGCCGCCCAATGCGGGGTCGAAGATGCCTATCCCGAAGAAGTTCTCCATGAGGAGGAGGAGAAGGGTGATGGCCAGCACCGGCGTCGCGAAGATCTGCATGATGCCGGTAGCGTACATGGCCCACAAGAACAGGGGCATACGGTACCAGGTCATTCCCGGAGCGCGCATATTGTGCATGGTGACGATGAAATTCAGGCCGGTGAGGATGGACGAAAAACCGAGGATGAAGGCGGCGATCATCATCCATAGGACGGCCGGATTACGGGAGAGGGAGTACGGCGCATACATGGTCCAACCCTGGTCGGCATGTCCGGCCACGATGGAGTAGAGGGCGATGGCCGCTCCGATCCAGTAGAGATAGAGGCTGGTGAGATTCAGTTTCGGGAAGGCCAGATCCTTGGCGCCTATCTGGATGGGCAGGATGAAATTGCCCAGGGCGGCCGGAATGCCCGGCACCACGACCAGGAACACCATGATCACCCCATGCAGGGTGAAGAACTGGTTGTATTGGTCCGGGGTCAGGAACTCCTTGAGAGGGCTCCACAACTCGAAACGGAACAGGCCTGCGAAGGTTCCGCCGGCGATGAAAAAGCACAGGATGGAGGCCAAGTACATCATGCCGATGCGCTTGTGATCCACCGTGACCAGCCAATTCTTGAGGCCCTTGGAGGCCTTCAGATAGTTGATATTCTCGTGATGTACGTGGGCAATCATATTGATCCGTCCAGTTTTAAGCTGTCACTTCAAGGTTTTGATGTATTCGATGATGGCGACGACTTCCCGGTCGGAAAGCACGCCTTGGAAGGTCGGCATGACGGGTTGGAAGCCGGTAACCACCTTCGCTGCGGGCTGGAGCATGGATTCGCGGATATACGCTTCGTCCACCATCACCGAACCCGCGCTCGTGTTCTCCTGCCTGCCGAAAAGGCCCTTCCAGGAGGGACCGACCGCTTTGGAGCCGTCGACGGAATGGCAGGCATTGCATCCGCGCTTTTGATACAGGACTTCGCCGAACTGCGCCGGAGTCTTCCCCTTGCCCGGATCCGAAGCGTTGGCAAGCCACTCCTCGTAGGCTTCCGGTTCCATGACCTTGACCGCCGTGAGCATATAGGAATGGTTGGTGCCGCAATACTGGGTGCACTGCACCGGAAAGACGCCGGTACGGGTGGCCTGGAACCAGAGGGCATGATAGCGGTTGGGGATGACGTCGGCCTTCGTGCGGAAGGCGGGAATGAAGAAGCTGTGGAGCACGTCCCGCGAGGTCATGGCCAGTTTGACCGGGGTATTGACCGGGACGACCAGGGTATCATTGATGGCGCCCGAGGGATACTCGAAGCCCCAGCTCCATTTTTGCGCCTTGACGTTGACCTGCATGTAACCGGCCGGGGCCACGCGCATATGGAGGAAACCCTTCATGCCGAGGAAGAACAGGCCCATCACGATGATCAAAGGAATGATGGTCCAGGACAGTTCCAAGGTGAGGTTATGGGTGATTTGCGCCGTGGCCAGCTGATCCGGGCGGCGGCGGAGGTATTTCACGGTGAAAACCGTGATCAGGATGATGATCAGGCCGAAGAAGAAGATGGAGATCCACAGATATAGATTGAAGGCCGGATCCACCGTATCTACGAAGGTGGAGGCCTTTTCAGGTAGCCAGAATGTTTTGCTGTTGTCCATATTCTTCTCTTATACCCGGTATTTAAAAGATGTCTATGTGCTCTTCGGCGCCTTGCAACCCTAAGCTCAGGCGCCGGTACCCGTGGCCACTGGCTTTTGGGCGACGTCCCGCCGTTTGAATTCCTTGCGCCAGAGTCCGCCCATCAAAAGGGCCAGGCAAGCCGTGACCACGTATCCGCCGCCCTTCATGAAATTGCGGGCGAAAAGAACGTATCCCTTGGCGTTCGCATCGTATCGATAGCAGAACATCACGAGTTTATCCCCGATGGAAAGGGCCTTGCCCTCGGAAGCGTCCAGCAGGGCCAGACGGAGATCCTTCTTCTTGAACTCCACTCCGTAAAGGTACCGGGAAATCTTCCCGGCCGGGGAAATGGTATAGACTCCGGCGGCATGGGCGAATTCATTCGTCGCCTTGACGTATTGGTATTTGAACCCGATCGCGTCGGCGACCTTGCGGATCTGCTTTTCGTCCCCCGTCAGGAAATGCCATCCCGGCGCGGCTTCCGGCCGTCCCAGGGCTTCGATATGGGACTTCTTCTTGGCTGCGGCCAGTTCGGGGGTCTCCCGGGGGTCGATGCTGATGGTGACGACCTGGTATTCCTTGCCCGCGGTCCAGTCGATGCGCTTCATGCCTTCCAGCATGCCGTTCAGGACCATATTGCAGAGCATCGGACACTGGAAATAAGCGAAATTCAAAAGCACGGGTTTGCCCGGCGAGAAATAGGACCCCAGGGTCACTTCCTTGCCGGTTTCATCCTTGAAAACCGCATCCATGGGAATGGGATCGCCCAGATGCTCTTCGATGCCCACATCCACCAGGTTGGCGGGCAGGGACTGTCCATCGGCTCCGGAGACCACCTCCGTATGGCTGTCATAGCTTCCCCCGAAGGCGGACGCGCCTTGGCAGAACAGGACCGCGGAGGCGGCCATGATTCCCAGGAAGTTACGGACGGACGGATTCACCAGGTTCATCGATTCAATGGGCCTTCTGTTCGGAAGCGCCGCCGCCGGGACCGCCGCTCGACTTCTGCTTGGAGGCGTCCATGGCCGGCACGGCGGCCTTGCCTGAAACCTTGGGCGCCGTAGGCTTGGTGGGTTTGGCGCCCTTGGTCGGGGCATTGGGCTCGGGGGCGGTTTCGATGGAGATGCCCCCCTCGGTCCCTTCATTTGTCGCAGCTAGGGCCGGGACTTCGAAGGCGGCGCCCTGGAGATAAGTGTCGGTGATGGGCTTGTAGGCCAGACCCGGTTTGTTCTGGTGTTCCTGGGCGATCAATTCCATGGCCCGGGCGATGGAAATCTGGACCCGTCCCTTTTCCTTGTCCAGGTATTTGAATTGGGTCAAGGTCTCGTTTTCCTTGGCGCGCAGCTGGTTCAATTCGGTGGTATTGAACATGGCCTGCTTTTCACCTATCTCGCGATCCTTGGCGCCTTTGAACCAGGCGATGCAAACGGCGAAGAAAACCACGAGGATGACGACGGAAAGCGGGATCAGCCACAGGACCGTGGTCCAGCTGAAGTCGGACAGCTCGTGCCCGCCGTTCTCCGAGTGATGCGGTTCCGCGGGGTCTTTGGTGCGAGGATCAATCGTGCTCATTGGTGATTACCCCGTTATCGTAGGAAAGGCAATCCGCGAGGCGCGGGTCGCCGGAGGGAATGAGATTCGCCTGGTTCAAGCGGCGGATGAACAGGAATAGGAAGAAGCCGCCCACGGCCAGGATGGAGCCTACGTCGCCCAGGCCGAAGTGCGCCCCTTCATGGTGGAAGTTGGGTTGGATGAGCCAGTAGATATCGATATAGCACATGGTCAGGAGCCAGACGCAGCCGATGGAAAGGGCCACGATATTGCGTTTTACATGCCACGACATAAGATACAAGAAAGGGATGGCGAAGTGGCACCAGGGCAGCATCAGGCTGATGACCTTCCAGGAACTGGCGGCTCGGTGCTGGAAGAACATGGTTTCTTCCGGGATATTGGCGTACCAGATCAGGAAGAACTGGCTGAATCCGATATAGGTCCAGAACACGTTGTGGCCGAACAGCAGCTTGCCGGCATCATGGAAATGGTCCGTGCGGAAGATGTCCTTGCGGCCGGTCTTGTTCCGGAGGATGGCCGAAACCAGGATGAG
This sequence comes from Fibrobacterota bacterium, assembly GCA_028287465.1. Taxonomy (GTDB): domain Bacteria; phylum Fibrobacterota; class Fibrobacteria; order UBA11236; family UBA11236; genus Chersky-265. Next base: position 26,512 of record JAQBPO010000004.1, on the reverse strand, counting down.
GAAGCAGTACTGGGCGACAACGGCGCCGGCGAAATAGTACACGCCGAACATGGTGGAGAACCAGTGGGGGTCGAGGGACATGATCCAGTCGAGGGCGAAAACGGTCTGGCTCAGGGTGAACAGGATGGCGGCGCCGGCGGCCACCTTGCCCATGCTGGTGGTCAGGGCCGGATTCCCGGTTTCGTCCTGCTTGCGGGAAGTCCTGAGGAAATAAAGGCTGAACAGGGTCCAGACGCCGAAGATGAGGCCGACGCGGATCCACAGGAAGGTCGGGTTCAGGTAGCCTTCCTTGAGGTGCACCAGATGATCGTTGGCGCGCATTTCCGGATTCAACCAAGGCAGGATGTCCTTTGCGCCCAGGATGACGGGAATGAAGAGCAGCAACATCCAGGGGAGGTTGGCGGCCGCGGTCTCGGACACGCGGCGGATGGTCACGCTCCAGGCGGAACGCGCCAGGTGCTGGACGAAGACGAAGAAGAACGATCCGAGGGCGATGGCCAGGAAGAAGGAGAACGCGGTCAGGTATGACGCGAAAAATTCCTGGCGGTTCTGCATGAAGCTGAAAGCGCAAATAGCGGCGCCGACGACTCCAACGCCCAAGAAGACGGGTCCGCCTCCCAGTTTTGCATTCAATCGGTAATTATCCTGTGGCATCCCTAATCCTTGTTACTTCAGGTTCGCGCGTTCGCTCTCGGGAACATCATTGACGGTGGCGTGGGTGGTCCTTTGCAGGGCCCGCAGGTAGGCCACGATGGCCCAACGGTCCTCTTCGGGGACCTGTTTGCCATAGGAAGGCATATTGCGCACGCCGTGGGTGATCACGTTGAAGATATAGCCGTCGGCGAACGCCACGACGCGGTCGTCATGGAAGTTCGGCGGAGGGACGGGAAAGCCGTGGGCGATGACGATGCCGTTCCCGGCGCCGGTGCGGCCGTGGCAGGGAGCGCAATAGATCTGGAAACGTTCCTGTCCCCGATCCAGCAGCATGGCGTCGATCTTCATGGGATTGGCGGCGTAATGGGCGGTGTCCTGTCCCCCGCGGTAATAGACATCGTCCTGCTTGAGCAGGCCGACGGCTACGGTGCCTTCGGGGGGATGTTGCATGTTGCGGCCGTCCGGGAAGATGTTGTTCTGGCCGTAAGGCAGCATCTTGGGCTGGAATTCCATGCCGTGCTTGATCCATATCGGAGTCTTTTCCGTGGTCTGCCCCCGGCAACCCAAGAGGGCCGAAACCAGGGCGGGAACGGCCAGCGCCAATGCGGTTCTGTATAGGGATTTCAAGGGTTCAATCCTCCAGCACTTCGATATTGCGGCCGCCGATGTCTTCCAGCAGCTTTTTGGTCTCGTTCAGGTTGAAACGCGGATCCTTCGCTTCGATGCTGATGAAGAACCCGTTGTCGGAAAACCGGTGGAAATTCTTGCTCTTGAAGGTGGCATGGTACAAGCGGGGCAGGCCGTTCAAGGCCAGCATTCCGAGAAGGCAGCCGAAGGCCGTGAACAGGATGCCCGGCTCGAAGGTGACCGGCACGAAGGCGGGATAGGGATTCAGGGGCTTGCCGCCGATGACCACCGGCTGGGCGAACATGTTGATCCAATACTGGAGGCCGAAACCGCCGAAGCAACCGGCCATGGCCGCGAAAAGGGCGATCCAGCCGACGCGGGAATCGCCGAGTCCCATGGCCCCATCGATACCGTGGATGGGGAACGGGGAGTGGACGTCCCACTTCTTGAATCCCTTGTCGCGCACCTTTTCCGCGGCGTGGTATACGTCCTTGGGGCTGCTGAACTCGGCCAGCACGCCGAATACCTTGGGTTTGACTTCAGAGATGGTCTTTTCCATTTCTCAATGTCCTTTGGAGTTCGCGCCAGATTTCGCGCCGACGGGGGCATGGTGTGCATCACCGAAATGCGGGCTGGCTTCGGGCATGACGCCCTTGACTTCCGCGATCGCGAGTTGGGGCAGGTATTTCATGAACAGCAGGAAGAACGTGCCGAACAGGCCGAAGGTGCCGATATAGGTCCAGATATCCACCCAGGTCGGACGATAGTAACCCCAGGAGGAGGGCAGGAAGTCCGCATGCAAGGTGATGACGATGACGAACCGCTCGAACCACATGCCGATATTGATGAAGATTGTGATGATGAACATGATCGGGATATTGAAACGGATCTTCTTGAACCAGAAGAGCTGGGGTATAACCACATTGCAGGTGACCATAATCCAGTAGGCCCACCAGTACTCGCCCAAGGCGCGGTTGTAGAAGGCGAACTTCTCATAGACGTTTCCGGAGTACCAGGCGATGAAAAGCTCCATGCCGTAGGCGTACCCGACAAGGGAACCCGTCAGGAGCATGAATTTGTTCATGTTGTCGAGATGGTGCATGCGGACCACCTTTTGCAGGCCGAAGACCTGGCGGGCGATGATCAGCAGGGTTTCCACGAGCGCGAAGCCCGAGAACACGGCGCCGGCGACGAAGTAGGGCGGGAAGATGGTGGTATGCCAGCCCGGAACCTTGGAAACGGCGAAGTCGAAGGACACGATGGAGTGCACCGAGAGCACCAGGGGAGTCGAAATGGCGGCCAGGATGAGATAGGCGCGCTCATAATTCTGCCAATGCCGGGCGGAACCGCGCCAGCCGAGGGAGAAGATGTGCAGGACGACCTTGCGGATCTTGGTGGTGGCCCGGTCGCGGAAGGTGGCCAAATCGGGGATGAGGCCCATGTACCAGAACAGGACCGAAACCGTGAAATAGGTCGAGACCGCGAAAACGTCCCAGAGAAGCGGGCTGCGGAAGTTGGGCCAGGCGCTCATCTGGTTCGGAAGCGGGAATACCCAGTAGATGACCCAGATACGGCCGACGTGGATGCCCGGGAAGATACCGGCGCACATCACCGCGAAAATGGTCATGGCTTCGGAGAAACGGTTGATGGCGGTACGCCACTTCTGGCGGAACAGGAAAAGGATGGCGGAAATGAGGGTACCTGCATGGCCGATACCGATCCACCAAACGAAATTCACGATGGCCCATCCCCAACCGACGGGGATGTTCACGCCCCAGACGCCCGTTCCTTCCCAGAACAGGTATCCGATCATGCCCACCATCACGGAAAGCAGGGAGAGGCTCATGAGCAGCAGGATCACCCATGTGGCGGTGGGCTTGGATTCGGCGGGCAACGTGATGATATCGGTGACTTCATGGAAGTCGCCGGTCTCGACCAGTATCGGCCTGCGTGTCGGATCGTCGTCGCGATGCAATATCATAGAGGTCCTTGTCTTCCCTTACCCTGTGCGGTGCCTTAGACTTGAGCCTGGATTTTTTCGATGGCCTTGTTGGGATTCCGGACGCGGCCCAGATAGGTCGTACGCGGCTTGGTGTTCAGATCCCTGAGAACGCCGTAATTACGCGGATGGGACTTGAGCTTGGCCACCCGGCTGTTGGCATCGTTGATGTTGCCGAAGATGATGGCATCCGTCGGGCAGGCCTGGGCGCAAGCGGGAACCACCGCCCCGTCGGGAATGATTTCCTGGCCCTTGTTCTTGTACTGGATGCGGGCGCGGTTGATGCGCTGCACGCAGTAGGTGCACTTCTCCATGACGCCGCGGAAGCGGACGGTGACGTCCGGGTTCTTCTGCATCTGGATGGTCGAATTCTTCCACTGATTTGTGTAGTTGAAGAAGTTGAACCGGCGCACCTTGTACGGGCAATTGTTCGAGCAATAGCGGGTGCCGATGCAGCGGTTGTAGGCCATGTCGTTCAGGCCTTCGTGCGAATGCACGGTGGCGGCGACGGGGCAGACTTCCTCGCAAGGGGCGTTTTCGCATTGCTGGCAGGTCATGGGCTGGAACACGAGTTCGGGATTGTCCACGCTGCCGGTGAAATACCGGTCGAGGCGGATCCAATGCATCTCGCGGCCGCGCAGGACCTGTTCCTTGCCGACGACGGGGATATTGTTCTCCGCGGTGCAGGCGAGCAGGCAGGTATTGCAGCCCGTGCAGCTGTTCAGGTCGATGGCCATGCCCCACTGCATGCCCTTGGTGAAGTCATAGGTGCCGCGATCGCCGCCCTTTTCCAGGGGAGCTTCGGTCCACAAGGACTTTTCCTTGCCCGTGGCCGGGTCAACCGGATGCTCGTTCCACTTTTCTTCCGAAAAGGCCTCTTCCTTGTTCTCTTCGTAGCCTTCCAGCCCGGTCTCGCGGACAATGGGGCGGCCTTCCAGGGACCAATGATCCTGGGTGCAAGCGACCTCGTAGAGACCGCCGGTGGCTTCCAACTTCACATCGCCGGCCAGGAAGGGCGATGCCATGTTCATGATGGAGTAGGCGTCGAAACCGGATCCGGTTCCGACCTTGCCGGTCTTGCGGCGGCCGTATCCGTAATGCAGCAGGATGGTCTCATCGGCCAGGCCGGGGACGATCCAGGCAACGGCTTCCAGGGACCGGCCTCCGACGGTAACGCGTACCATGGGGCGGTGGCGGTATTCGCCCATGCTGGTCCCGGTCTTGTTCTTGTTGAACAGATGGCTGGAGACCCCGATCTTGTCGGCAAGGGACGGGCTCAGGAATACGGCATTGTCCCAGGTCAACTTGGTGATGGGATCCGGGAGCTCCTGAAGCCAGGCATTGTTGGCGAAACGGCCATCGTAGAGATTGGGATGGGAGCGGAACATGATTTCCAGACCGGCCTTGGGTGCCTTGGCGGCCTGGTCCGCGGCGAGCTTGGCGATGCCGCCGTTGGCCGTACCGGGATTGACGGAAGCGTATGCGGTCTTGGGAATGACGCCGTTATGGAGCCATTCGCGCCAGTCATGCTCGAAGTTCATCCCGCCGGCGGTCTTGCGCCAGTATTCCTTGACGATGTCATGGCTCTTGCGGTTCGCGAGTCCGGCGATGCCGGCCAGCAGTTCCGCGGCGCCAACGGTGGAATAAAGGGGTTGGATCAAGGGCTGGGCGATGGAAGCCGTGCCATCATAGGCCAGTCCGTCTCCCCATTCCTCGAGGAAATGGTTCATGGGCAGATGCCATTCGCTCAGGTCGGAAGTCTCATTGGCTTCCGGTCCCAGATTGATGACATGCTTGACCTTGGCCATCTTGGCGGGAAAGTCGAGATCCGCCGGAGTGGCGAAGGCGGGATTGGAATCCAGGATGACGAGGGTTTCAACCTGGCCGGCGCCCATGGCATTGGCGAGTTCGGTAATGGACTCGAAAGCGCCTTCGCTTTCGCCGTTCAGGGTCTTGAGGGCCGAAGCCTTGTATTCCACGGTCTTTCCGACATTGCCCAGGGCGGCGTTGAGGGCATGGCCGATGGCATGGGCCAGAGCGGGCTGGTACCGTCCGACCACGATGGCGGAGGCCCCACGATGCGCCAGGATGTCCTTGGCCAATTCCTTGACGTAGTCGGGCTTGATGCCTGCGACCTTTGCGTCGGCGGGCAGGGCGGCGATTTCGGCGCCGGAGGCCCCGAGGTCAAGACCCTGGGCCTGGAGTTCCTTCGCGACCAGGATCAATACGTTCACGACCTGGCTGGGCTTGACGCGCAGGCGATGGTCCGCGGTGCCGCCGGTGGGCGAGAAATGGGACTCGACGATATAAAGGCGGCTCATCTTTTCCGTCCCGAGATCCGGGTTGCGGGTGGAGACGAAGGCCTTGCCGAGCTTCAGGTGGTCCGATTCGGCTTCGGTGAAGTCCGCATCGATGGAGAGGACGCGCTTGGCGGCCTCGAACTTGTAATGGGGGTCCAGGGCCGCGCCGGTAACCGCGGCGATACCTTTCGCCTGATTGTCCCGTGTCACGGATTCATAAGTGGTCCATTTGGCGTTGGGAAAGGCCTTAAGGACCTGGGCCTTGATGTCCGCCAGGGAAGGAGAGCCGATATAGCCGCTCAGGAAACGGAGACCTTGGCCGCCGTTCTTCCTGTAAGCGTCGAACAGGCCGGAGGTTTCGGCCCAGAAGGTGGTCCAATCGGAACCCATGCCGCCCTTGAGAGGGGTCTGGCTGCGGTCCGGATCGTAGAGGCCGAGCACGGAAGCCTGATGGAACTTGCCGGTGGCGCCGAGGCTGGAGGGATGTTTGGGATTGCCTTCCACCTTGGTGGGACGGCCTTCATGGCTCTCGACAATCAGGCCTACCGCTTCCCCGCCGACCGACATGACGGTCGCATAGAACTGGGGCACGCCGGGAATGAGACTCTCGGGCATCTTGTTATAGGGCAGGATGTGCTGTTCCGGGCGGCGGATGATTTGGCATCCGGAAACGCCGGCGAGCGCCATGCCGGCGCCCATGACCTGGAGGAACTTGCGGCGGGAAACGTTGTTGCCCAGCTCAGAAGCCCCTTCCGGGAATTCCCGCTCTACGAAATTCTTGAACTCCGGGGCATCCCCCAGCTCGTCGAGGCTCTTCCAGTATTGCTTACCGGGATTCTTGGGATCCAGATTTAACGATGACATGTATTGCAATCCGTTCTGGTATTGACGTGATACTTTTCCATGAACTTGAGCCCGTTCTCGACCGGATCCCCATCGGGATGCCAGGCGAGATTGGTCACGAGCTTACGGTCGCGGATGTTCTTTGCGGGAGCGCGGTGGCAGTCGAGGCACCAGGACATGCTGAGGGGCTGCACTTGGCGGACGACATCCATCTGGTCGATGCGGCCGTGGCAGGATACGCAGCTCACGCCCTTGTTGACGTGGGCGCTATGGTTGAAGTAGGCGAACTCGGGAAGCTTGTGGATGCGGACCCAGGGAATCGGGCGGCCGCTGGTGAAGGCCTCGCGGATCTTGATGATCTCGGGGGAGTTGACCTTGACCGAGGAATGGCAATTCATGCACACTTCGGTCGGGGGCACGCCGGCGCTGGCGCCTCGCTCCACGTTGAAGTGGCAGTAACGGCAATCCATTCCCATCTGTCCCGCATGCAGCTTGTGGCTGTAGTGGACCGGTTGTTCCGGCTGGTATCCGACGTTCAGGTGCTTGGGCGAGAACCAATACCAGAAAACGAATATGACGGCGTTAAGAAGTACGAAAGCGGATACCGCGGCGATCGCCGGGATCTTATTGGTCCACTTTGGGAATACCATTAAGTAGCTCTCCGTTGCAGGAGTTGAGCGAGATGAAATACGATTTTGTCCGTGGGCTTCATCAACGGCGGAAAAAGATAAATAAGCGCAAAATGAAATTCAATCGATTCGCCGACGATGTTGAAGAAAAATTCCAGCGGCATCTCGGCGTTAGACTAGCATTCCGGGGCGGAGTACTACAAGCGAATATTGGGAATAGTTGATTTCGATCGCGCCGGCGCACGTCAAGGAATCGTAAGGAGGTTTTCTAAAAGGCGCAAGGACAAGCGCTTAACTTCCGGCGCGGGAAATCCCCAGACGTCTCAGCGGCGCTACGTGGCCGGGCAATCCGGTCCCGCGGCGGCGCGACCAAGCTCCGCATTGATGGGCGGAGGCCGGAATCCTTTACAACGTCGCGGCGGTCGCGACTAGACGAAAACGATCGCTTTGTCCCAGGCCATCACCAGAAGGATGACCGGAAGGTAGGCCAGGGACGTGAAAAAGAGGGCTCGCGCGGCTTCCCGCGTGCGGCGGCGCGATAGCGAAACGGCGGCGAGCATGAAATAACCTCCACCGATCAGGGCGATGGCCAGGTACCACGGCCCGGCCAGCCTGAAGACGAAGGGAAAGAGCGAGACTAGGATCAAGATCAAGGTCTGCACGATGATATGCCGGAAGCAGGCCTCGCCGGTGGGGTCGGTCACGCTAAGCATCTTGAATCCGCCCAGACGGTAGTCGTCCTTGTACATCAGGGCCAGGGCTAGGAAATGGGGCAGCTGCCAGAAGAAGAGGATGGCCGCCAGGATCATCCCTCCCATCCCGATGGTTCCCTGGGACGCGGTCCAGCCCATCAGGGGAGGCAAGGCGCCGGGGATGGCTCCAACCAGGGTATTGAGGCTGGACATGCGCTTCATGGGCGTGTAGACGGCCGCATAAAGGACTAGGGTTGCGGCGCCCAGGATCGCGGTCAATCCATTGACCCATACCCAGAGATAGGCGGTGCCGGTCACGAAGCAAATCCCGCCGAAGACTACGGCGGCGGTCCGCCCTACGCGTTCGGTTGGAATGGGTCGCGCTCGCGTGCGCTCCATCAGCTTGTCGTAATCCTTCTCGATGGCCTGGTTCAAAGCGAAGGCGCCGATGGCCAGTACGCCCGTCCCCAAAAGGGTATGCCAAAGCAGGGCCAGCTCCATCTCGACCTTGCTGCCGAGATAAAACCCCACGAAGGTGGTGATGAGGATGTGGAACACCATCTTCAGCTTCATCAATTCGAAGAAGGAGGAGACGGCGGATGGAACGGGAACGCCGGGTTTCATGATGGGCGCTTCGATGGCGGCTTTCATGTCAGGCGCACGCCATCGGTCTCATGGGGGATCAGGCGGGAATTGGAGTCGGGATTCATTTCGCTTCCCTTCGATTCCGCCTGCCGGGAAACCGGCCGTTGCAACCGGTAGATTGCCAGGAAGAGTAGCAATCCCGTGGCGAAAACCAAGGCGCCCAAGGAGAGGTGGAAAGTAGTGGGTACCGGCGCTTTTCCGGTCCAAATGGTCATCATTCCCAAAAGGCACTGTCCAATCAGGGCAAAGGCGAGGAATCCCGCCAGCCCCTTCACGGACCTCGGAAGTCGTTTTGAGGTCATCACCGTAAAGATCAAAAGCGCGCCGAGGATCACCAGCAAGGATGCCCCCACCCGGGTATGGAGGAAGTGGACGATTATGCCAAAGTTCCAAAAAGGCGGCACAATCTGTCCGTAAGCCAAAGGGAAGGTGGGAATGGAAAGGCCGGCATAACTGTGGCGCATGACCGCGCCGACCAGGATTTGCAGGAACACGGCCATGCAGAAGGCCAGGGAGAGCGCCTGTTCTGGAAGAGACAGGCGCAGCCGGCCGGGCGCGGCCCGGAGCCAGGATCGGGAGGTGGCGAAGGCCATGAAAACGGTAAGCCCGAAAAACAATTCCGCCGTGCAGGCATGGGCCGCCGAAACCGGCATCGGCAACTTGTACCGGACCGTCATGCCGCCCAGGACGCCTTGGACGATAACCAGGAATAGGGCCAGGGCGCCGGTCCACCGTAACCATTTGCGCGCGTCCAAAAACCAGACGGCGAGACAGTTACCGACGGTAAGCAGGCCCACGAGAGAGGCGAAAAGGCGGTGACCATGTTCGTAGAAGATGCCGCCCTTCATCATCGAAGGGGGAAACAGGAACATATTCTTGCCAAAGGTGGTCGGCCAATCCGGGACGGAAAGGCCTGAATTGGTGCTGGTGACCATGCCGCCGGCGAAGAGTAGCAGAAAAGTGCAAATGGAAAGCGCGATTCCATAGTAGTGGAATGCGGCGCGGTAGCGGACCGGCGACTGGGGCGTCATGGTAGGGCCGGATTCATGATCGACGGAAAAAGTATCAAATTCGGATCGTGATGGCTATGGGCCCTAGGCCCGCTTGGGCTCCCGGGTCAGTTATACGCCTTCAATACGGCGAAAATCAGAACTCCGGTTATGGAAACGTAAAGCCAGACGGGAAGGGTGAATCGGGCCAACTTCCGGTGCGTGGCGAAACGACCGGAAAGGGCGAAGAAAAACGTCGCCAGGACCATTGGAAGGGCGACGATGGAAAGGACGATATGGGAAATAAGGATGGAAAAGTACAACGGCCGGATCAGTCCCTGCCCAAGGAAGCGGCTGTCCCCGTGGACGGCATGGTACACGATATAGCAGACGAGGAATACGGAGGAAAAGACGAAAGCCATCTTTTGGCAAAAGGCATGCAGGACCCGGTTTCCGGTCCGGATGGCGAACCAACCGCGCAGAAGGAATACGGTGGTGGTGGCGTTCAGGCCGGCATTGACCGACGGGAGAAAGGCCAGGGAAGACGCCTCTCCCCCGCCCTTGCGCAGGTAGATCAACCAGAAGAGGAATCCCACGGCCGAGGCGCTGACAATGAGATTCAGGATCATGAAGGTGCGGCTTTTCATGGGTCGGTTCTTTCCGCGGGCCTGGCCGCTACCAGGGTCTTCCCAGCGGTTTGGGCTGGGGCAAGAGGGCCCGGATGCGGGCCAGGTTCTCTCCCGTGGTCCTTTCCAGGCGGATGCCGCCGAACTGAAGGCAAGCGAGACCTCCTGCAAGGTTTCCGAACTCCACGGCGCGTCTCAACCGCAAAGGACTCACTTCCAGGAGTTCGCGTTCCACATGGGCCTCGCCCTTGGGATAGAAATCGTCCGCCAGGATCTGATGGATGATGTCCGCCATGAGGCCGCCGAGGAAATTGTCGCCAGCCCCGGAGGTATCTCCCGGGTTACGCCCGCGATCGAGAACGGAGGCGGCCAATCCGGCATGGACCGGCGCATGGCCGCCGGCCTCGCCGAATATCCCTCCGATGGATCGGTAATAGACCGGATCCGGGCCCCGCGTGGCGACGATCGAGGTGAGGCCCCTGGCGATGAGGGATTCGACGCAGGCTTCCAGGCTTCTTGCGGGGGAACCCTCTCCGGCAAGGCCCGCCAGGCCCCTGATTTCCCCTTCGTCCGCGACCAGCAGGTCGATGAAAGGGAAGGCTTCCCCCTCCCCCATCGGCCAGGGCGCGCCGGGAGCCGCTTTCTCCGCGGCGGAATCATGCACCAGGCTGACTAGGGTAAGGGCGCCCCGCCTCCGGCTTTTTTGGAGCATGGAAGGAAGCGCCCGATGGAGGGACGGGACTTCCGCCGTTCCCGCATAGAGGTTCAAGGCGGCCTGGAAAAAGCTTTCCCCCTGGAAGGCCTCCTCGATGGGGAAATCGTCCCCGGGGCGATGGATGAAGAATCGATCCCCGCGCCCGCCGTCCGCGCGCGGATCGCTGAATACATGGGCGCTGGCGGTGCGCCCAGGCCTGCGCCGGAAGCAGTTCATGTCCAAGGGGGTCTGGGCCAGGGTATGCCGGATGCGCGCTGCGTCCCCGTCATCGCCGGAAATGGCGTAGTAAGTCACCGGAGTGCGCGAAGGACGGAGCAATTGCGCGGCGGAGGTCAGGGCCGCGGCCGCCGGGCCTCCCGCATTGAAAAGGGGCGGAGCCGCTCCGGGAACCGTCAGATCAGCGAGGATGGATTCCCAGTCCGCCGCAAGGGTTTCGCCTTGAGCGCGCCTATCCGCGGCGAAGAGGAGCAGGTCCCCCAGGAGGCTGACCTTGCCCATTTCGAGGCCGCCATCCCCGGGAACGCGGGAATGATAGGGTCGGATCCGGGGGGCGTTGAAATCGATATCGCCGTGGATGTAATCGGCGAGGCCGCAACCGGCCCCATGGATCCGGAAAGCGTGGCTAGGCATTCCGGGGCACGGAGCCTTCGGTATACCGGAACATGGCCTCTATGCAGGCCAAGGCGCGCTTGCGCACCCCTTCTTCGATGACCACCCGATCCTGGGGAAGAGGCTTGATCAGGACCCGGAGGATATCCTCCAGGGAGTTGGACTTCATGTACTTGCACATGGTGCATGCCCCCACGAAGTTCTTGCCGGGATGCTCGGTCTGGAGTCGCGAGACCAGGCCGCATTCGGTCAGCACAAGGAAATCCTTTTCCTTGGATTGGGCCACATGCTTGATCATCTGGGAGGTGCTGCCCACGTAGTCGGAAGCGCGGACGACCTCCGGGCTGCATTCGGGATGGGTCACGACTTCGAGCTTCGGGAATTTCACCCGCATGAACCGTATCATCTCCGGATCGTACTGTTCATGGACGTAGCAGGTGCCCTCGTAGAGCCTGATATCCTTTTTGACCCCGCGACGCGCCATCTCGTCCTGGAGATTGCGCCCCATCAGCTTATCAGGCAGGAAATAGATCTTGTCGTTGGGGATGGCCTCTACGATATCGTAGACGTTCGAGGAGGTCACGCATACGTCGCACTCGGCCTTTACGTCCGCGGTGGTGTTGATATAGCAGACGTAAGCGTAGTCCGGGAACTCCCGGCGCAAGGCGCGGACATCCTCTCCGGTCACCGCGTCCGCGAGGGTGCATCCGGAATCCCGTCCGGGAATCAGGACTTCCTTGTCCGGGTTCAGGATCTTGGCGGTCTCCCCCATGAAGCGGACCGCCGCGAAGACGATGGTATCCGCCTTCGTGCCCATGGCATCTTTGCTCAGGCCGTAGGAATCGCCGGTGAAGTCGGCCACGCCGTAGATGATCTCCGGGGCCACATAGGAGTGGGCCAGGATTACGGCATTCCGGGTCTTCTTGATCTCGTTGATGGCATTGATCATCGGGACCAGGGAGGCGCATTTTTCCAGGGTATAGGTACAGGCGGCGCCATTGACCTTTACGTTCTGGAGCTTGGCATGGAGTTCTTCCGCGGTCATCATGGAAATGTTCCTTCGCCCGCAGGAGACTTCCCGCCTGGCTTTATAGTATCAAGTAAGTAAAATTCAGCGGGAGAGGGAAGGCAACGGCAAGGTAAGCAAGGCGCCAACGCTCATTCCGCCGTCCGGGGAAACGCCTCCGGAAACCTGGGCGTCCCAGTTCCTGCCGTTTTCCTCGGATTCCCGGGCGAAATACAGGTAGGAACCCGCCGCCAGCAGGGCCGTCAATCCAGCGGCGCCGACCGCGGTGGCCAATGAGGAACGATCCCCGGCGGTGTAGCCGACATGAGGGCCATGACTGGAATTCTGGATGGCGTAGAATACGCCGCCTATGGCCAGGGAGCCCAGGGAAAACAAGGCGAGCGGCGCGTGTTCGATGTACCCGCCGGCGGTGGGATTGATGCGCATGGCGGTCCGGTGGCCTGCCAGGGGTTTTTCCTGGGCGGCCGAAGGAGACGGGCCCGAGGTTGCGGTCTTCGCGGGCAGGGATTCCGCTTTCGTGGCGTCGCGGTCCGCGGCCACAGGCGTATCCGGACCGGCCCAGGCGGAAGCGCAGACCAGGAGCAGGGCGGCCTGCAGGGACATGGCGGAAAAGGGCGACATAGATCGAAAAGTACCTTAACCGGCCCCCCAGTCAAGTCCCGGTTCGATCACGCCACCCCAAACTCCGAAAAGCCCCCAAACGGCCCTCAGGCGTCCCGCATAAACGCTTCGATTTCGGAACCTTCAATCCGGGAGATTGGGAAGCCGGATCCGTTCTGCCGCGATACCGGGCCGGAATACCGACAGGATGCGTCCGGGTGCCGAAGGCAAGCGGTTCCACGACAACAGGATGTCTCCAGGCACGAACGCTCCTTCCGCCATTCTCCGGCCCCTCATATCGGTGAGATCCCAGCGCGAACCCGATGGCAAAGCGGCGATCCGTACGCCTTCCGGGAGCAGTAACATGCGCGTTTCCCGTGCCGCGTAGCGGCGCACCGGAGCGGCGATTCGGGCGCGGATATAATCCGCCGAACCCAGGACGAGGGCGGTGCCCGTGCTGTCGAAACGGCCTGCGTTGGGGCAATTGGTATCCTCATAGGTCAGAGCGAGGACGTTCTCCTTGTATCCCGTCCACCAGAACCCTTCCGGATATCTCAGCTGGGTGCCGTTTCCCCAACTCCTGACGAAATCCCAATCCTTGATCCCCTCGGGGAACCGGGCCTGCACCCCGCCGATGAAGTTCCGTTCCAGGATCTCATAGGCGGTCGAGGTGCCCGCGGCGTAGTGGAAGAAGAAGAATCGCGTGCAATTGAATTGATCCGAATGGAGGTTCAGGGCGACGTCGATTGGAATCGGCCCCGCCATGAAGGACTCGAAGGTCCGTTTCAGGGTGACCACCTCCGGCTCCAGGACCAGCTGATCCCAATTGCTTTCCAGATCCACCCCATGGGAATTCTGCCGGGCATGCCCCTCCTGGACGCCGTCCGGATTGTACATGGGCACGATGTTGAAGATGAAGTCGCGGCGGATATCCCGGGACAGGGATCCCGTATCGAGCAGGAAGCGGATGGATTCGTTGGAAACGTAATGAGCCTGGACCTCGGCGGGATGGGTGCGCGCATGGATGAAAACCCGGCGCTTCCGGGAAGGCAGGCCACCCGCCCGATCCAGACTGTCGCCCGGTCCGGAGATGGAGACCATCCAGATGGCCCGTCCCTGTACGCTGGCCCCGATGGAATCGACCTTTACGTAGGGACTCTTTCGCCACTCTCCCAGGTCGCGGAGCAGGGAATCGTAACCGTACCCCCAGCCATTGGTGCTGTCGGGGACGGCGGCGCCCCAGGAGATCCCCATTCCCACCAAGGCCGACAGCAAAAGAGTTCTTTTCATGCTTTCCATCCCGACGCGTATGTAGCCGGACCCGCCGGCGCGTGATTTATTATCCCTCGACTGGGCCGCCCGGAGAAAGTCTTTTACCTTTTCTTGATGGGCGATCCGATGAAGAGCGTGACCGAAGGTAGCATCCCGAGCAGGATCATCCCCGCCACCGGGGAAACCATACCTGAATTGGGAATGGGAACCTGGAAATCCTTCGACGTTCCCGAGGGGCCCGCGCGTAATCCCCTGAGGGGAATATTGGGCCGCTTCTCCGCCGCGGGTGGCGCCCTCATCGATACCTCTCCCATGTACGGGAGGGCCGAGTCCGCCTTGGGCGATTTGCTGCCGCGGATGGATCCCGCCAAGGCTCCGCGAAACTTCCTGGCCACCAAGGTCTGGACCGAAGGACGCGAAGAGGGCATCCGGCAGATGGAAACATCCTTGCGATTGATGCGGCGCGAAAACGTCGACCTGATGCAGGTCCATAACCTCGTGGACTGGGAGTCCCACGTACCCGTGCTTCGGGAATGGAAAGCCGCGGGACGCATCCGCTATTGGGGGCTGACGCATTACCGGGAATCGGCATTCGCCGATCTTGAACGGGTGGCCGCCGCGGTACGACCCGATTTCCTCCAGTTCAACTACTCCATCGGCGATCGTGACGCCGAAAAAAGGCTGTTGCCGTTCGCGGCCGCCAACGGGATCGCCGTTCTCATCAACCGGCCATTCGGGGAAGGCCAGCTGTTCAGAAGGGTGCGCGGAAAAGCCCTGCCGGCATGGGCCGAAGAGGCGGGATGCGGATCCTGGAGCGCAGTCTTCCTGAAATTCGCGCTTTCCCACCCGGCCGTGACCTGCGCCATTCCCGCCACCGGCAACCCGGATCATTTCGGGGAGAACCTGGGTTATCTTTCCGGCGGCGTTCCCGGGAGGGAACAAACCGCCGGATGGGCGCGTCTATTGGATCAAATCTGAACATGGAGATGCGATGAGGAATCGGTTATGGGCGGCGGCGTTGGCCATCGCGTCGGGACTTGCTGGCTGCGGAACGGAATCCACCCCTAAGAATTCCCTCGACTTCGGGACGAACAAAGCGGCGCTGGCCGTGGGAGACACCAGTGAAACCTGGAAAGCCACCAAGACCGTCATCGACGCGAATGGACGTACGGTGACCTCCGAGTACTATTCCTTCCACCTGATCAGTTCGGATTCCACCGTGGCCAAGGTGGTCCAGCAACAAAGGTTGCTCGGATTGAAAGCGGGTGAGGCCGTAATCACCGCCAGGGACGACAAAAGCTCCTTGAAAACGGAAGCCGACGTAACCGTGACCGTATCGGCCGTTCCCTAGCCTCGATCCGGTCGGCCGGCCTGGGAAGGCGGCCGGCCGGGACTATGGTTCAGGGTTGGATCTTGACCGCGTTTGCGCCCGGCTTCTGGGTCAGATAGGCGAAGCGCAGCCAGACCTCGCCGGGAATCGAGGGCATCATCCGGACTTCGTCGATGGATCCGGTATAATCGAATTGGGTTTCCCCGTTCCCATGATGCCCGATGAAGAAATCGGGGCCGCCGTCGTAACGGATTACCCCCAGGGGATCCGTACCGCTACCCGCAAGGACGCCGTCCACGTAGATGTCGATATGATTCACGTTGATGCTGGCGGCGAAGTGGTGCCATGCGCCGTCCAGCAGATTGACGCCCGTGGTGGCAAGCAGGAAGTTGGTCGAGTCCGACCTGGGCACGTTGAAGCTGAATACGTAGGCGTTCCCGTTCGGGGAGACCCGGATTCCGTAATCATTCCCCATGGAAGCAATCTCGCCTCCGCCCGAATCGGTCGACGTGGGTTTTATCCAGGCGGAGAGGGTGATGGTCCTGACCGGCTTCAGGGCCATGGTGGCGGATGGGATGCGGATGTATTCGTCATTGCGGAAGAGGTGCCCGTTGCCGATGACGCCGCCCTGGTCGGTCGCGGAAAGGGAATCGAGGCCATGATCCGCGTTCGCTGCCGAATTGCGGTAGACGTCCGCCGCTCCGGTTCCCGCGCGCTCCTCCTCGAGATGCCAGACCGCGGCGAATCCGGCCACGCCGAACACCGCGGGACCGTCCGAGCGGGACAAGGCGCCGGATTTGCCCCAATGCATGCGGAAGTATTGGGTCGAATCGTTCCCGCGTACGCTATCGAGGGCCACCCAGACTGCGGCCTCCTTGTTGACGGCGTCCCAGTGGTCGATTTGGTGGGCGATGGGAGTCCCGTCCTGCTTGGTGAAGCGAAGGTCGGAACCGTCCGACGAAGCCGTCGTGAAATCGAAATTCCCCGCGTCCAGGCGGACGAGCATGGGAAAGCCCTTCAGGTCGGTACCGATATAGGCGCCGGAAGCGGTCGTATTGACGTTCACGCGGCTCGAATTCTTCCAGCCGGCCAAAATCCCCACCGAAAGGGTATCGCCGGGAAGCACGTCGAGGTCCCGGCCCAGGGTGTCCGGAACGGAGATGTCCGTATCCCGGGCGAAGGCCACGGCGGCATAGCTGGCCGCGGGCAGGGAGTCCATGTCGATATAGCCATGCTCAAGCGCCGTACCGGTGACCGGCCAGGCGAAACGCGTATGCGGCACGAACAGGTAGCCGCCGGGGAGCCTGAAATAGTCTGGCAGGCGCACCCGCACGCGACCGGGCTTGCGCAAGGTTCCTGACGCGAGGGTCTCGCTCGCCTCCCGCAATTCATTGCCCTCCGTGAACAGGCGCGTTCCATCGTTGGGATGGATGGCTTCCAGACCGTAGCGACCCTTGGGCACCTTGGTCAGGGAGTAATGGCCTTTCGCATCCGTGACCGCCGTGAGACCGGCGGGAAGCGCTTGCCCCTTGACCGGGTTGTAATCGTCCGGAACCAAGGCCACCCACGCTCCGGCAACCGCATAGCCCGACGCGTCCACGACCTTTCCGTCCACCAAGGCTACGGTCTCGGAGGAGTTGCCTCCCTTGTCCGGCTCGGCCAGGCGGGTTTCAAAGCAGGCGGCGAAAAGGAAGGCCGCGCAAGCGCAAGCCGATGCGATAAGAGCGCGGTTGAATCCGAAAGTCGGGAACGGGTTCCTGGCGGCGCTCATTTCCGGCCCTCCTTGGGCTTGCGCGTCATGGGGAAGGCATGCAGGTTGACCTGTATGACACGATCGATTTCCTTGTCGAAACGGGCGATCTCGACCATCTCCTGGCGCAGCACCCGCAATTTCTCTTCCAAGGCGCGGTATCCGGCCTCGGAAAGCCCCAAGGTCAGGGTTGAACCGCTGCGCTTGTTCTTGGGGAAGGTTTCCAAGGCCTCCTTGGCCAACTCCATCGTCTCGCGCTGGAATTGGATCACGGCATGGGAAACGAAGGATTCCCCGGAAGTGATGAGTCGATCGGTCAGGTGATACAGACCGTCCTCCTTCCTGACGATGAGCCCTAATTCCTCGAGCAGGCCCACCGCCCGTTTCGCCTGGGCCGGGGTGATGGCGGGCTCGAGCTGCTTGGCCAGGTCGGCGAAGTCGCCGCGGAATTCATAGTATCCGAGCAGGGAACGGATGGCGGAGTAATACCATTTTTGATAGTACTCGAACTGATCGAGGGCCAGGGCCTTGACGTCGGCCTTGAAGCCTTCCTGGATGCGGCGGTGCAATTCCGCGCGCTGGGCCGCACGCTTGGCCTGGTTGAAGCGGACGAGCAGGTCGAAATAATCCCGCTCCTTTTTCCGGAGGTCCAGCGCTTTCGCGATATCGCCGATCATGCGTTCGGGAAGGTTTGTCTTGCCCTGGAGGATCTGGGTCAGGAATCCTTTGGAGGTGAAACCGGCGGCCTCGCCCAAGGTTTCGTAAGTGATGGGATGCCCATCGGCCTTTTGGGCGTGAAGCCAGTCCCGCAGGAAAAGCCGGTAATCGGAATAGTCGAAGATGGTGATCACTTGCCTCCCAATATAACGCCGGCGAAGGGAAAAATCAGCCGTTTACTAAACATTTCCGGGGGTAGAGTCCCCTCTCCAGGCCGGGTAAAATGCGTTATTTGGGTGGATTGAGGGTTTCCTATTCGATTCCGCTCCTACAAAGAGGCCAGGGTTACTAAACCCTGAATGGGGACGGGAATGGAGCCCCGGTGAATAAGGAAAGCCCGGGCGATCCGAGGCGGACTAGGGCGGGCGCGTGGCCGGAGTAGCAGTCCTGTTACCTGAAGGGCCGGAGACCGAGGACTTGGGCGATTCAGGGCCGAAGGCGTCCGCGTACCCGATGTTCCTGCCCGCCGCGAAGACCTTTTCGAGCGCTTTCACGGTCCCGGGTCCCTCGAAGTCCCCGGGATGGATGGCCACCTTCATCAAAGGCAAGGCTTGTACGGCGCTCAGCCATGCCGCGCCGCCGAACAGGCGCGGTTCGCCGCTCGGGGAGGACAAATCCCAAGCCAAGGGGGGGGCGAACCGTGTTGCCCCATCGGAAAACCGCCGCAGCCGGAACCGCGTTTCCCAGATAGGGATGCCGCGCCCACGCATCAGCCCTTCCGGCGGGGATCCATGCCAGGTCGGGGCGACGAAGCCCGCCAAAGGCAAACCGGTGCGATGCCAGGATGACAAGCCCATTTCCAGAAGCCGTGCCGCTTCTCGGTCGGATATGCCGCTGAATTCGGCCTCTTGCGCGACCAGCTTCCGGTTCACGAACCGGCCCCAAGCGCTCCGTCCCTCGTGGCTCCCGCCGCCCGAGGCCTTTTCCGCGAGCTCGGCCATCCAATGGTAATACCCGTGCAGGAAAAGCTCGGTTCCGTTCGCGCTCTCCCCGCGCAACCAGGCGAGGAATTCCGGACATCCATCCATGGGCGCTCCGCCATGGAAGGCGGGCACCACGAGCAAAGCGATGCGCCCGGCGCCCAAGGATCGCAAACGCTGCATATAGCCCGACACAAGGGGGAAGTTTCCCGGCCAGACATCGTGGATCGATAGAAGGAAGCGCATACATCCCTGGTCGGGCCGAGGGTGGAAGTTTATCTTTCTAAGGTGTTAAAGCTATTAGTTTTCGATATGGATGGCACCCTGGCGGATACGCGCCGGGACC
Organism: Fibrobacterota bacterium; assembly: GCA_028287465.1. Classification (GTDB taxonomy): domain Bacteria; phylum Fibrobacterota; class Fibrobacteria; order UBA11236; family UBA11236; genus Chersky-265. The sequence goes on along the minus strand of JAQBPO010000004.1, from coordinate 7,222 downwards.
TGGCGTTATCCGTCAACCATGCCTTGACCACCGTCGGCGGGTCTCCCCTGCCCTTGGAGACCGTGGTCGGCTTCGTGGGCGATGGAGCGCGCAACCTACTCACCCGCAGCCTTATGGCCGCGGGCAACGGTGAGACCAGCCGGGGCGAGATCGACGATGCCCTGGCCGCATTCCTGGAGCATTACCGGATCCATTGCCTGGGCGAAACCAAACCGTATCCTGGCGTGGAGGCCTCCTTGGAAAGACTTTCCGGCTATCGCAAAGCCGTCCTGACGAATAAACCCTTGGAGCCCGCGCGGAAAATCCTCGCAGGCCTGGGCCTGGCCGGGCATTTCCGCGAGGTGCTCGGCGGGGACAACCCCTATGGCCAGAAGCCCGACCCCGCGGGGTTGCAGCATATCATGAAAGCGGAAAGCGTAACGGCCCGGGAGACCGTGCTCATCGGGGACGGCGTGCAGGATTTGAATGCCGCCCGCCGGGCCGGCACCCACTTCCTGGCTTTCCTGGGCGGCATGGGATCCCGTTCGGCCATGCTGGCCGGGAACCCCGAAGCCTCCTTCGAGGACATGGCGAAACTGCCGGAAGCCTTGGCGGGATTGTCCGCGGCCATGGCAGCCGCGGAAGGCGGACGTCCATGAGCGGCAAATACTTCCTGGCCACCTTCGGGTGCCAGATGAACGTCTACGATTCCAACCTGATCGGAGGCATGCTCGAGAAAAAGGGCATGCAGGCAACCGGGGAGGCCGGGGAAGCCGACGTCCTCATCGTGAACACCTGTTCCATCCGCGGCGGCGCCGAGGATCGTGCATATGCGCGCATCGCGGCCATGCGGCATTACAAGCGCCGGAATCCCGACGTGCGCATCGCGGTCATCGGCTGCATGGCCCAGAACCATGGGGAAAAGATCCCGGTTGAACTCGATCATGTGGATTACGTGGTGGGCCCGGACAATTATCGTGAGCTCGAGGAAATGATCTTCAAGGACAGGCCCAAGACCCCCGCGATCCTGACCGAGCAGAACGCCTTCGAGAATTACGACGGCATCATGGCCAAGCTGGATTCCGCCGTGACCTGCCACATCACCATCATGCGCGGATGCAACAAACGCTGCACCTATTGCATCGTCCCCACGGTCCGCGGGGTGGAACGCAGCCGCGAGGCCTCGTCCATCGTCGAGGAGGTCGAGCGCGCCGTTTCCGAAGGCGTCAAGGAAGTATGCCTCCTGGGCCAGACGGTCAACTCCTACCGTACCGAAGGGGATGATTTCGCATCCTTGCTGCGCAAACTGAACCGAATCGACGGCCTAAAGCGCATCCGGTTCACCTCGCCGCATCCCCGTCATTTCGACAGCAATGCCATCCGGGCGATGGCCGAGTCGGAGAAGGTCTGCAACCACGTCCACATTCCCGTGCAATCGGGTTCGAACGCGATGCTCAAGAAGATGCGCAGGCAATATACCCGTGAACGATTCCTGGAAATCGTGCGCGAGCTCCGCGCGGAAATCCCCAACGTGGGCCTCACCACGGACATCATTACCGGGTTCGTCGGCGAGTCCGAGGCGGATTACCTGGAAACCCTTTCCCTTGTGGAAGAAGTGGGCTTCGACAGCGCCTTCATGTTCCAGTATTCCCCGCGCGAGGGCACGCCGGCCTTCGCGGAAGGCGAGACCCTGACCGCTGCCGAGAAGCAGGAACGCCATGAGCGCCTGGTCCAGCTCCAGATGGGGATCACCGAACGGAACCTGGATGCCATGGCGGGACGCGTCGAGGAAATCCTCATCGAGAATCGTTCCTCCCGTGATCGGAACGAATGGATCGGCAAGACGGGTTGCTGCAAGAAGGTCATCGTCCCGGATGCCCCGGGCCTGGGCAAGGGCTCCCTGGTGAGCGCTCGTATCCTGACCCGCAGCGGCCTGGTGCTGCGCGGCGAATCCATCATCGCCTGAAGGGGAGGACGGTCGTGAAGTACATCAAGCGCTTGCTCCTGCTGGCTTTCATCATCCTGCTCGGCGTCTTCGCCTGGCGCAATCAGACCTATCTGGGATCCCCCGTCGTACTGGTCTTCTTCAGAAGGCCCATGACCTTGGTCCTTGGATTCTGGCTGGTGCTGAGCTTCCTTCTCGGGTTATTGGTATATATGATCATCGACCTGCCCCGGGACATCGCCATGAAAAGCGATCTGCGCCGCAAGTCGAAGGAAATCGCCCGGCTTCAGTTCGAGCTGAACCGCCACTTGAACGCATCGGCCGGCAATCCGCCGCCCCCGAACCCGGATTTGGAGAAACGTCTCGGCCTGTGAACTCCCCTATTTTCCGCTTAGCCCCCGCGGTTTTCGCCGCCTTGTTATCCGCCTCCATCCTCATCCGGCCCTCCTCGGTCCAGGCTTCCCTCTCGGAGCATCCCGAGCCCGCGAAACCGGAACCCGTTGCGCCTGGGGCCGTTCCTTCCGCGCCCCAGCCCATCGTTCCGGCCGCGCCTCCCATCGCGCCTAAAAGCGCGCCCGTCCCCAAGCCCGATCGCGCCGCTTCCGCCCCGCACGCCGCCGGCCGCCAGGAGATCATTTCCCTGGCGCGAAAAGGATTGCTGGATTCGGCATTCGGGCTTTGCAAGGTGGCCCTGGACTCGAACCCGAGCGACCCCTTCCTTTTGTTGATGATGGGGAAGCTCAGCCCGGGCGGCAAGGAGTCCTCGGAATATTTCAAGAAGGCCATCAAGGCGGGAGGCACCTCGCCCGAGGCGGAGGAAAGCCAGTTCCGCCTGGGCCAATTCAATTACGCAGCCGGCAAATATCACCTTGCCATTCCCTATTTCCGGGAATACCTCCGGCTCTTCCCCACTGGGGATTGGAAGGAACCGGCCCACTATTGGATGGGCAATGCCTGCTTGTCCATCGCCCAAGGCAGGCCCGAAAAGGCTGCTTACCTGGATTCCGGAGCCGCATGGTTCCAGAAGCTCCTGGATCGCTCCCACCCGGACGACTATTACTATACCTTGGCTTTGGAAGGCTTGGCCAAGGCCAAGGCCGCCAAGGGCGACCGCGAAGGCGCTTGGGAAGCGGCGCGCACCGCCTTGGTCAGGGCCCCGGAGGAAGAGCAAAGCCCTTTGCTCCTGCTCTCGGCCCAGCTCCGGCAAGGAGTCGATCGGCAGGAGGAGAAAAGCCTGATGGCACGCCTGATCGCGCGCTATCCGCAATCCCCGGAGGCCAGGTACCTGCGCAAGGTCAATGCGGGCCTGGATACCTCGAAGTGGAAGGCCGGATCCGGCCTTCCGCGTCCCAACGCGCCGCTCATCAAGGACAGTCTCGCCATCGCACCCAGGCCTGCGGACAGCCTAAAGAAGGCGGGGGAAACCCCGGCGTTACCCTCCGCCGCCAAGCCCGGAACCCAAGGCTTCACCTTGCAATTGGGGGCGTTCTCCCAGGGGGCCAACGCCCAGGCGATGATGTCCAACCTGGCCAAACTGGGGTTCAAACCGGAATTGGTCGAAACCATAAGGGCCGGAAAGCGGATGTACCAGGTGCGTCTGGGACGGTTCGCGACGTTCGAAGCGGCTTCCGAATACGCCCGGGTCAACCTGAAGCCCCATCGGTTCCTCTCTGAACCGGTGGAAGCCGGCCCTTCCCCCTAATCAAGGGCCGGCCGAGAGGCCATCCCTCGTTCGGATCCGTTCGGTCAGTATTCCTTGCGTATGATCGGCGTATTCTCTTTCCTGTCCGTAATCGTGGGCGCGCCTCCGCCGTCCTTCGGCGCTCCCCCGCCTTTTCCCCTGCGCGAGCGGCGACGGGATCGGCGACGCGGATTTTCCGGGCTTTCGTTTTCCTGGTCCTGCGCGGTCCGTCCAGCCGGGATGGGTGCCCTCGCCGGAGGTTCGGCGGCCTTGACCCGGGCCGGCCGCGCTGGTTGGGCGGCGCGGGGCGCCGGTTTTCGCCCGCCCTGCGCCGCTTCTCGGGGGCGTGATTCGGATCGTTCCGCTTCGGGCCGGCGGTGGCGGCCGGGCCCTCGTTGCTCATGCCCTTCTTTGGGCGCTTCGGCGGATTCGCGGGCCGCCTCGGGATCGGAAGCTCCCGCAGGCGCGCGGGCCCTCGACGGCCTCGATCTCCCCCGGGAACGGCCGCCCGTTTCCTTCGCGGGCTCGATGCCGCCGGAACCCGGAACCGGCGATTCAGAAGCCACGCCTGCCTGTACGTCATCATTCGGGTTCGGAGCCTTCACCGGGGTTCCGGATGGCGCATGGAGTTCGTCGAATGCCCGGATCAATTCAGGATGGATCCCTTGCGATCCTTCCTTCGCATCCGTTCCATATCCCTCGGCCTCATCGCCGCTGTAACGGCCTTCCGGAGACATTTCACGGATCGGGTCGCTTCCCGTTTCCATCCCGATGCCGGTCGCATCCTGGCTCTTCTCGCCGGTTCCCCGGGCAGGCGATCTCCGTCCCCGTCCATCACCGCGGCCTTGGTCCCGGCCCTGGTTGCGCGCCTCGCCACGTCCTTGTCCGCGGCCCTCGATGCGGCCTTCTCCGCGCCCTTCCTGGCGTCCTTCACCGCGATGCCGGTCTCCCGCGCTCCTCTCGCCTGCGGGGGTGGCGTCCCTGCCCCGGGCCTCCGGTTCCCTGGCCCGGACGTCCTCGCCGCCCGGACCCTGGGACGCTATCGTCGCCTCGCCGGAGGCTGCGGGGAGAGCCGTAACCCGCAGGGTACATCCGAAGCGCTTTTCCATGCCTACCACATGGTCGCGGAATTCATTGATGAGCTTGTTGGCCACGGGATAGGGAGCCGATACCATCAGGCTCTGCCCGGCCTTCTTGCCGTGCAGGCGCTCCTCCATCTTCCGCAAGGCCGCCAAGGCGCCCGCCGCCGGGGAAGGGTGCCAGCCTCGGCCCTGGCAGGATTCGCATCCCTGGCGGGAGAAATGCGGTCCGGCCTTGCGCAGGCGTTGACGGCTGATTTGCATGATACCGAGGGGGCTGATGTCATAGACCTTGACCTTGGCCTTGTCGGGAGCCAGCGCCCGCCGCATGACTTCCTCGATCTGGCGGCGATGCTTTTCGTCCTCCATGTCGATGAAATCGACGATGATGATGCCGCCCAGATCCCTCAAGCGCAATTGCCTGGCGATCTCCTCCGCCGCCTCGAGGTTCACGGCGAAAACGGTCGCCTCCAGATCATTGGCGCGGCCTCGCGAGGAACGCGGCTTCTCGGCGCCGTCCCTGGCGGACCCGTCCTTGACCGACCCGCCTTTCGCTTCCGAGCGCCGCTTGCCGTCCTCCCCGCGCCCGCCCGCCTTGGCCGAATTGACGTCGATGGCCACAAGGGCCTCGGCCTGATCGATGACGATGTTGGCACCCGAAGGCAGGGAGACCTTGCGGGAAGTGAGCCGTTCGACGTCCGCGTCCAACCCGAGTTTCTGGAACATGAGCGGTCCATCCTTGGACAAGACCACCTTGGCCGCGGACTTGGGCTCGTAGAGGTAGAAGAACTGGCGGCACTGGTCCAGGACCTCTTCCTGGTTCACCCAGATGCGGTCCACCTCCGGCGCATAGTATTCGCGCAGGTAGCGCAAGGCCGGCGGGGCCTCGCGGAACAGCAGGCCAGGCTCCTTTCCGGCGGAGAACTTATCGGAGATTTCGCGATAGGTTTCCGTAAGGCGATCCAGATCGGCCTGGAGTTCGCCGGTGCCTTTGTTCATCGCCGCCGTGCGCAGGATGATCGAACCGCCCTCCGGGATCTGCAGCTCTCCAAGGATTTTCTTGAGGGCCGCACGTTCGTCATCCGTGATACGGCTTGAGATCCCGCCTTCGCTTTCCCGTTCGGGTATGTAGACCAGGTAGCGTCCCGAGAGGGACAGCTTGGTGGTAAGGGCGGCGCCCTTGTCCCCCACCTCGTCCTTGATGACCTGGACCAGGACGGTATCGCCCACCTTGGGAGCTTTGCTTCCGGATCCGGCGTCCCGCATGGGAAGGAAGCCGTCCCGGCCGCCTCCGAAACGGACGAAGGCGGCCTGGATGGGCGCATCGACCTTCTTGACCACCCCCCTATAGATATTCCCCTTGGTCCGACCCTGGTCGGGAGACTCCTCATAATAGTCGAGCAGGGACGCCCCTTCGGCGATGGCGGTCCGGACCAGGCCGAAATAGGAGTCTATCAGGATTTGCTTCGACATGCGGGTTCGCCTTTCCGACGTGATGAACTCAAGGGGCATGGATATCCCCGATTTTGCCCATTTAAGTTATATTTCTCTGGCCCTAGACTGGGCTGGATCCATCGCCGAGGTGGTGAAATTGGTAGACGCGCCGGACTCAAAATCCGGTAGGGGCAACTCTGTGGGGGTTCGATTCCCCCCCTCGGCACCAGAAATGGTTTTTTGGCGATGAGGAAGGTGGAGCTTCGGCTCCCACCCCTCTAGGACAAGCCGGAAAAACAATTCGAAGCGCGCCGCGATGAGGGATGAGAGCGTCCCAATCGTGACGAGCAAAAATACTTTTCTTCGTGGCCACGTGTTTTCCGGGGCATTTTCCAGAAAAAGGCCTTACTTTAAACCAGCACCTTAAAACGGGAATACTTTCATATGCCGTTGATCAAAAAAATCCTGGTTCTGTTCCTGTTCCTCAATCTCACCGCCCTCAAGGTTTTCGCGGATGAGTGGGAAAACACCACCGCTGAAGACATGGGCATCAGCCAGGAAGAGTTCCAGAAGGTGAAGGAAAGCGGGATGTCCAAGACCAAGTTCTTGAAGCTGCTCGAAGTCGGCATCTCGCCCAATGAATATTTCTCCGAACCCTGGAAGAAGCTGGGCGTCACTGAAGACCATTGGCTCAACGAGAAAAAGGCGGGCATGGCCGATGACGATATCGATCGCAGCTACCGCAAACAGGACGCCAACAACCTCACGCCCTTCATATCCTTCGTCCTTCCCGGCTATTATGAATACAAAACCAACCGGACCTATCTAGGATTGGGCCTTTCCACCGTCGCAGTGGCCGGCATCGCCTTGACCTTCATCCATAAGAACAAGGAAACCAAGAGCATCTATCCGGTCTATCCCATCATGTCCGTTCTGGCCATGGTAGTAAGCGCCGGGGACGCGTATTTGGGCACCCGGTACGTGGACAATCAGGAAGCAGGCCGATTTAGCTGGAATTTGGGCCTGAACTCCGACGGCGGTCCCTCGGCCCTGCTTTCCCTCGGTTTTTAGTAATTTAGGGGAAATGCTAAGGGAAGTCCTCAA
>JAQBPO010000090.1 GCA_028287465.1 Fibrobacterota bacterium | reverse complement strand
TGGCCGCGGCCTACCTGAACAGCTCCTTGAAGGGATCGGAAGCGGCCAAGGTCTACCGCAGCCTGGAGGAGGGCAAGCTCGATCTCCTGTACATCTCGCCGGAGCGCTTCGCCATGGACTCCTTCGTGGACAGCCTCAAGGCCGCGCGCATCTCCTTCTTCGCCGTCGACGAGGCCCATTGCCTTTCCGAATGGGGCCACGATTTCAGGCCGGACTACCTTTCCCTGGCGGCCATCCGCCGGCATTTCCCCAAGTCCCCCATCGCCGCCTTCACCGCCACGGCCACCTCCTCCGTGCAGCAGGATATCCTCAACAAGCTCACCCTCAAGAACCCGTTCCAGGTGCGCGCCTCCTTCAACCGGCCCAACCTCTACTATGAAGTCCGGCCCAAGCGGGACGTGGACGCCCAATTGCTCGAGTTCATCAAGGAACATCCGGACGAGCCGGGCATCATCTACCGCACCACGCGCACGGGGGTGGAAAAGACCGCCGAGTACCTGAACCGCAAGGGCATCAAGGCCCTGCCCTACCATGCGGGCCTGCCCCAGGAGGTACGCGAGGCCAACCAGGAAGGCTTCAGCCGGGACGAAACCCAGGTCGTGGTCGCGACCATCGCCTTCGGCATGGGCATCGACAAATCCAACGTGCGCTTCGTCCTGCACGCGGACCTGCCCAAGAACCTGGAGGGCTATTACCAGGAGACCGGCCGCGCGGGGCGCGACAGCGACCCTTCCATGTGCGTGCTGTTCTATGGCGGCGGGGACATCCCCAAGCTCCGGCATTTCCTCGATCAGATCGTCGACGAGGAGGAAAAGGCCCTGGCCATCCGACGCCTCAACCAGATGGCGGATTTCGCGTCGCGCAACCTGTGCCGCCGCCGTCAGTTGCTGGCCTATTTCGAGGAAACGTACCCGGAAGCCAATTGCGCCTCCTGCGATATCTGCACCGGCAAGGCGGAAACCCTGGACGCCACCCGGGAGGCCCAGATGGTCCTTTCGGCCGTGGTCCGCACCGGCGAGCGTTTCGGCGCCGGCCATGTGGTGGACGTGCTGACGGGCGCGGACACCAAGAAGGTCCGCGAACTGGGCCATGATCAAATCAAGACCTACGGCGTGGGCAAGCACCGCGACAAGGGCTTCTGGCGCTCCCTGATGGGCGAAATGCTTGGCCGCGGGCTGCTCGCCCTGGACGATGGCCCCTACCCCGTGCTCAAACTGGCGCCCGCCTGCCTGCCCGTCCTGCAAGGCAAGGAAACCTTCCAGATCCTGGAAATGGTGGCGAAGGAAAAGTCCGGCGGGGAAGGCAAGGTTCGCGCGTCCAAATCGGCCGCGGACATGGAGGACGTCGATCAGGAACTGTTCGGCCGCCTCAAGGCCTTGCGCCGGACCTTCGCCCAGCGCCAGAACGTCCCTCCCTATATGGTCTTTTCCGACAAGACCCTGCATGAGATGTGCCGCCACCGGCCCAAGACCTTGGCGGCCCTGCGCGAGATTTCGGGCGTGGGCGATGCCAAGCGCGATAAGTACGGGTTCGAGTTCGTGCAGGAGATCCGCGAATACGCGGGTTGAGAACCAAGCCGATAGGTTTCAACCTAGGTTCCGGAAAAGGTTTCAAAACCGCCGGATAGGCTCTTTTTCCGGTTTCTGCGTACACTTTGTACGCATGGGGATAGATTGTTGAAAAGGCTGGGATAAACCATTCCTTTGACGAGGCAAAAATGCTCCACATCATCGCCCATCTCTACCTGCAGGATGGGATGGAAGAAGCCTTCCATGCCTATGAAACCGAGGCGCTCCGGCACTTCCGGTCCATGGGAGGAAGCCTCATCGCAGCCTTCAAACCTGAGCCCGCCCCCGCCCCCGCAACGGCCGGTCCGGGACCGGCCGGCTCCGGCCCCGACGAGATCCATGTCCTGAGCATGCCAACCCGGGGCCACTTCGAGGCCTGGCGGGGTAGCCGGGAGGTTACGCTTTCCGCCGAGGCAAGGGCCAAGGTGATCCGGAGGGCCGAGTTGTTCCTTTCCCGGGAACACATCGTCTATTGAAGGGTTCTCCGGCGTTCCATCGGTAATATTCCAGGCATTCCCGGAAGAACCGGGACATCATGCCGCGCCCTCCAGGGCCGGCCCGGCGGCGTCGACGTTGAGCTTGCGCGTCAGGAACATGACGCCGCCCAGGATGACGAACAATCCCAAGGCGCCCATCAACAGGGCGAAGTCCTCCATCTGCAGCAAGGTGAACAGATATCCGTACAGGCCCGCCAGCATGGCTCCCAGGGCCATGGCCCTTTTGCGGGTGGAGAGAACGGCCAGGCCGTAGGCGGTTATCAGCCCGACCGTCCCCGCGCCTGCCGCGGCGTAGGCCAGGTTGAAGGCGAGATGCTCGGTCAGGGCCAGCAACAGCAGGTAGAAGAGGCAGAGCGCGAATCCGACCAGCATGTATTGCAAGGGATGGATGCGCTTGCGATCGAAGGTCTCGTTGAGGAAGAAGACCAGGAAGGTGAGGATGATGAAGAGGATGGCGTACTTGGCGCAGCGCATGGCCATCTGGTAACGGTCGACGGGCAGGTGCAATTCCACCCCGAAGGCGAAAGGTTCCCAATCCACCGGCCCCACCTCCTGGCCTCGCCAGCTTTGGGGGAAGCTGCGGCTCAGGTGCAGGGTCATCCAGCGGGCCCGGAAGCCTTTCCCGTCCACCTGGTTGTCCCGGGGCAGGAACGCTCCGGTGAAGCTCGGCGTCCTCCAGGGGGAGGTTACCGATACGAGGGTCTCCTTGCCCATGGGCAGGAAACGCATGGCGCCGCTGCCGTTGAGTCGCGCGTGAAGCTTGAAGGGATACCCCTCCGCCGGAGCGGAGGCGGTCATGGGAGCGCGGGCCTGTAACCCGCCGGTTACGGGACTCCCGACGTAGTTGTCGGGAACGAAGGCAACCGTGGATCCGTTCCATTCCAGGGGAAGGGCGTCCGCCAGGGAGCGCACGTCCGGCACGGACAGGCTGATATAGGCGTCGCCCCAGAGGATGTCCCCGGCGGGGATGCGCCAACCGGAAAAATCCGGCTGCGTGAAACGGCCTTCCAGATCGAGATCCGCCTTGAAAAGCGCCACATCGAAAATACCGCGGTGGCGGATTTCCGGTTCCAGCCGTCCATCCACCTTGATGGTCTCGGGCAGGAAGTGGGCGTATTCAATCACGGTATCGGAAATCCCCAGGGAATTCTTGGTGATCACCCGGTAGGGCACGGTCAGGATGGGCCCGGCGATTTCCTGGGCCCCGCCCCATTTGGCCGCCACCTCGGTCTCCGCCGCGGATCGGCTCGACTCCCGTTCCGTCACCAGGTCCTTGATCATGCCCACGGGAATGAGCAACAAGGCCATCAATACTCCGATGAAGGCCAGCTTGCCGACGGAGGCGGCGCCGGATTTGCCGTTGGCCGCATTGGCCAGGGCCGTCCACGGGGTTCTGACCATTCCATCCCGGGTCCCATCCATGTTCGGGTTTCCATCCATCCTGTCGGCCATAGGCTTCCTTTGCGAGGGAGGCGGAACACCCGCGCCCCATGCCCAAAGGATAGGGTTCCCATGTGAAGGGACTATGAACCGGAGATGAATTCGGCGTGAATTCGGGGGTTTTCGCGTGTTCCGCCCGAAGAAAGGGTTTATGGAGAATGGCCCGGAATATTTATACCCGGGTAATATTGACAAATTAATTATACCCGGGTATAATTAACTCCGCAGTCAAGGGAGGAAATCTTGGAGCAAGCGAATACCTATACCGCATTCGAAGGCGGCAGGCTGATTAACCGCGGCCCTCTACCGGACGTGGTGCTGGGGATAAAGCGGAGGATGGGCCGGACGGAACACACGTCCGCCTTGATCTTCAGCGATGCGACCGGGAATACCATGGACTTCAATTTCCAGGGCACGGAAAAGGATGTACTCAGGCGCCTGGAGGTTTTCGTAAAGGACGACGCGGCTCCGGAACCGGAAAACCCGGGCCCGGGCAGGCCCAGGCTCGGGGTGGTTTCCCGGGAGGTATCCTTGCTGCCCCGCCAATGGGAATGGCTCGCCTCGCAATCGGGAGGCGCCTCGGCCGTCTTGCGCAGGCTGGTGGATGAGGCCAAGAGGAAATCCACGGACGGCAACTCCGTCAATCGGATCCAGGAAAGGACCTACAAGTTCATGTTCGCGATCGCCGGGGATCTGCCGGGTTACGAAGAGGCCATCCGGGCCCTGTACAAGAAGGACCGCAAGGCCTTCGCGATGCGGATGGAAGGCTGGCCGGAGGACGTCAAGGCGCATGCGCTCGATCTCGCGGGACCGGTTTTCGAAGCAGGCGCGAAGTGAAACCGTTTCCCGCGAATCCTTCCCTGCAAGGCGCATTCGAGCCTTGGCCGAACGAAGGCATGATCCATGACCTGATCATAGAAGGGACGATACCGATGGATTTGCGCGGCGTCTTCTACCGCAACGGCCCCAACCCCCAATTCGTATCGGATGAGCGCTACCACCTTTTCGACGGGGACGGCATGGTGCATGCCTTCGCCTTCACGGACCGGGGCGTGGGCTACAGGAACAAATGGGTGCGCACGGAGAAGTTCGGCCTGGAGCGCGCCGCGGGCAGGAGCCTGTTCGGCGGGATGCGGAACCGCTGGAAGGACCCGTCGGTGGCGGATCGATCCGGCAACGTCGCGAACACGAACGTGATCCGGCATGGGGGCAGGTTGCTCGCGCTTTGGGAAGCGGGCTTCCCCATCGAACTCGATCCGCAAACCCTCGAAACCAGGGGCCCATGGGATTTCCATGGACGGCTCGATCGCGCGATGACCGCGCATCCCAAGATCGATCCGCTTACGGGTGAGCTCCTTTTCTTCAGCAACGTATTCGGAGCGGCGCGCGAACTCGTCTTTTTCCGGGCGGACAAGGCCGGCAACCTGGTGGAAACCAGGAAGATCCCCGTACCCTACCCGTCCATGATGCATGACTTCGCCGTCACCGAAAACCATGTCGTATTCCCCGTATTCCCCCTTACCCTGGACATGGAAAGGGCCTCCAAGGGTCTATCCCCCATCGCCTGGGAACCCGGGCTCGGGACGCGCTTCGGGATCATGCCTCGGCATGGAAGAGGCGAGGTCGTTTGGCTCCGGACCGACGCCTGTTTCGCCTTCCATTTCATGAATGCCTTCGAGAAGGACGGAAGCATCATGCTCGACGCCATGGTTGGCGACAGGATTCCGGACGATGCGAAGCCGTTCCAGGAGGGGAAGGACGATTTCCCGACCCGGCTCGTCAGGTGGACCCTGGATCCGGAGTCGCGCACGGTAAACAAGGAAATCCTGGACGGGACCGGGGGCGAAATGCCGAGGATGGATGAGCGGTTCTGCGGCCAGGAATACCGTCACGGGTTTTTCGTCGCGCAGTCGCACGGAACGAGGACGGACGGCCTTTGGGACGCCATCGTCCATATCGACTTCCGGACCAAGGGCCGGCGCGTCTTCGTCTTGCCTGGCGATGACGTCCTGAATGAGGCCTGCTTCGTTCCGAAATCAGGTGGGGGCGAAGGCGAAGGGTACCTGCTGACCCTGGCCTACCGCGGGGAATCGGGCACGAGCGATTTGTTGATCCTGGATTCCCTGCGGATAGATAAGGGTCCCATCGCGGAAGTCCGCATTCCCCATCGCATCCCCGTCGGTTTCCATGGATGTTGGGTGGGCAAGGAGGATTGACGGGATCAGTTCAAGGAGATGGAAGCCGGGAGGCTCCATACCGCCCGGAGACCACCCTCCGGGCGCGCTTCCAGGCGGATGGTTCCCTGGTGCAGCCGGGTGATTTCATGGACTATGGTCAGGCCGAGGCCCGAGCTCTTGCGTCCCGTGTCCGGCCTTTGCAGGGAGAAGAATTTCCCGAAGACCTTTTCACGGGCGTATCCCGGGATGCCGGGCCCTTGATCGAGGACCTCGAGCTGGATCAGGCCACCCACCCGTCCCGCGCGGATGTCCAGGCGGCCGCCCTTGGGGCTGAAGGCGATGGCATTGTCGAGCAGGTTCTGGAAGGCCTGTTGCAGCAGGAACTTCTCACCGAGCACCCATAACCCGGACTCCAGGGAGGCGTGCAGGTCGATTTCCTTGCGGACGAGGGGAGCGCCCAGCCGGTCCCGCACTTCCATCGCCAGACCGGAAAGCTCCACGCGCTGGGACTCCTCCAGGCCGCGCCGGCTTTCCAATCCCGAAAGGTCGAGCATACGGTCCACCAGGGATTGCATGCGATCGATTTCCGATCGGATGTTGGCCAGGAATCCCGCCCGCTTTTCCCGGGGCATGTCCTCCTGGAGGAGCTCCGCGGCCCCGCGCACCGAAGACATCGGACTCTTCAACTCGTGGGTCAAGGTATGCACGTATTGCTCCACGTATTTGCGGCCTTCCAGCGCTTCGCGCATCTCCTCGAAGGCGCGTCCCATCTCCCCGATTTCGCTGCGTCCCAGGGCCGGGAGCGGCGCAGGGCGCCCGTCCCGGATGGCGCGGGCGTAGTCGGTCAGGCGTTGGATGGGGCGCAGGATGAGGGCCGAGACAACCATCCCCAACAGGGCGACGGCGAAGGCCGCCACCAGGCCGCCGGCCACGATCTTCCCGCGCGCGGCGCTGATGAACAGGTCGATGCTGTTGGAAGGCTTGGAAACCGTGACCACTCCCGCGACCCGCTGCGAACCGGGCTTGCGGATCGGCGCGCCGACGTACATGAAGGAGGTGGAGGGCTTTTCCGGATCGGTCCGGGTGGAACGCGCGCCATACTGGCCGCGCAAGGTCCTGTATACGTCGTTCCAACGCGAATAGTCCTTGCCCTCGTCGCGCCCGCCGTCCGAATCGAATACGACCATGCCCGCTGAATCGGTCACGTAGACGCGCAGGTCCATCCCCGTCTTGACGATGTCCCGTACTTTTGCGGAAATGATCCGTTCCGGCATCTTCCTGAAGGCTTCGCGCAGGCTTTGCACCGGGATCCCGTTCCTGCTGAGGTCCGATTCCAGCAAGGCGGCGAGAAGGTTGGAAGTATCGATCAGGCCCACCTCGGAGGATTCCAGGTAGCGGGGCCGCAGATCATCCAGGATCCGGTTCACGAGGAAATAGAAGCCCGCTCCCGAAAGCAGGAAGAAGCCCAGGAACAGGCGGGTGCGCAGTTTCACGGCAGCCAGTCTTCCTTAAGCGAATAACCCGTGCCCCGGTGGGTGCGGATGGGATCGATCTCGGGGCGGACCGCGCGCAATTTCGCGCGGAGGCTTTTGACATGGGCGTCCACGGTGCGGTCCAGACTGGATTCCGGGGAATCCCAGGCCTTTTCCATCAGCTGCTCGCGGGACAGGACGCGTCCGGGCTTTTCCAGAAGGACGGCCAGGAGCCGGTATTCGTACCGGGAAAGTTCCAGGGGGACGTTGAAATAGGCGATGAGGAGCCGATCGGCATCCACCCGGAACGGAAAGGCCGAAAGCGGATCCGGAGCCGCGATGGGCATCGTTATAGGCAAGGCTTCCGGCCGGGGCGGTTTCGCAACCGCGGTGCGGCGGAGGATGGCCTTGATGCGCGCGGCCAGTTCCCTGGGGCTGAAGGGCTTGACCACGTAATCGTCCGCGCCGATTTCCAGGCCCACCACCCGATCGATTTCACCCGCCCGTGCCGTCAGGAACACGATGGGCAGGTCATGGGTTTTGCGGATTTCCCGGCACAGATCGAAGCCGCCGATATCGGGCAATCCCACGTCCAGCACCGCCAGATCGAAATGTTCCCCGAGGGCGCGGAGGCCTTCGCCGCCTGTGGCGCACCACCGGCAGAGGAAGCCTTCGGTCTCCAGGGCATACACGATATTGTCGGCGATGGCCGGTTCGTCTTCGATGATGAGGATGCGATGCTTCATCGTATGCGCGGACCGGGACGGGAGGGCGGGAACCTAGGTCCCGTACTCCTTGCGGTAGGCCTTCATCCGTTCGAGCAGCCCGGGGTCGAGGGTCAGGAAACGATCTCCGGCGCCCGATTCCAGGAAGCCGAGGATGTCGAGCAGGGTCACGATGGCCGTGGTCTTGAGGCCGTAATCCTCCTCGATTTCCCGGAGCGCGGGACGGTCCCCTTTGCCCCGCTCCATCCTGTCCACGGAAACGACCAGGCCCAAGGGCTTGATGCCCGGAAGGGAGATCAGAGGCATGCTTTCCCGGATCGAGGTTCCGGCCGTGGTTACGTCCTCGATGATGACCACCCTGCAGGGCTTGCCCGAGGCCGGATGGGAAGCGTAATTATAACCGACGAGGGTCCCGCCTTCCCCATGGTCCTTGGGTTCTTTGCGGTTGAAGGTATAGGTGACGTCCTGCTTGTAAAGGGCATCCAGGGCGATGGAGGCGGTGACCGCCAGGGGGATGCCCTTATAGGCGGGACCGAAAAGATTATCGACATCGGATCCGAAAGCGGATTGGATGGCGTGGGCGTAGAATTCCCCGAGCTTGCGGATCTGGGAGGCTTTCACGTAAGCTCCCGTGTTGATGAAATAGGGAGTCTTGCGTCCGCTTTTGGTCGTGAAGTCCCCGAACCGCAGCGCTCCCGCCGACAGCATGAATTCGATGAAGCCGTACTTCAGATTTTCCATCAACTTTTCCCCGTTGCCCTATCCGCCGGCGACCCGGCGGGTGTTCCGTCCGGTACGCTGCCCGGCCTACGCGGCCCGGCCTACGCGGCCCGACCCCGTCCTCCGTGTCCGGCATCACGTGCCGCGACCCTGCAAGATAACAACTGCCGGGGTCGGAACGGATCCTCCCGTGGCGAAGATCTTTTTCCCTCGCCTAGGCATATGCCGGGAGGTATACTCAAATTATGCCCGTCATGGATGTCACTCTCGGAGACCTGAACTACACCCTGGGCATCGGCCAGACCAACACCTTCTTGCGGGTCGCCGGCAACCTGGCCGGGAACAACGCCGCGAAGCTGAGCGCGATTTTCAACCGCACCCTGGCGCATGCCCGCGGCAAGCTTTTCCTGAGCCTGCAGGGATGCTATACCATAGATTCCCAGGCCCTGGCCACCCTCGCGAACCAGCACAAGGCCTTGGGCCATCTCGCCCGCGAAATGGTGCTCGTCGACGTGCCGACCCAGATCCTCCAGGTCCTCGAGGGCAGCCAGCTCGCCACCCTCTTCGAGATTTTCCCTTCCCTGGAAGACGCGGAAAAAAAGTACGGCCGCGCCGTCTGCTGAACCCCTGACATCCGCCCCTTCCCGACCGCCTTTCCGGGCGGGAAATCCGGGACCTCCCAAGCCAAGAATTGTATCTTCCCTCCTCCTCCAGGAGAACAGGCCATGATAGCCAAAGCATCCCAGACCGCCGTCAATCCGTTGCTTCAGGAATTGAACCGGACCTACCTCCAGGCCCATTTCGAAAAGGAGGATGCGTTCTGGAAGGACAAGATGGCGCTCTCGGCCAAGGTCCCCGGGGATTTCGAGAAGAAGGAGATCCGCCTCCAAGGATGGATTTCGGACCCGAAATACCTGCCCGCCCTGCGGGCGGAAATCGCCAAACCCGGGCTCGCGCCGGAAGACCGCATCGGCCTGCAGGGCTGGTTGCGCTTCTTCGAGGTCCATGCCATCGAGAATCCGGACGCCAAGGACCTGGCCAACCGCCTGGTCGAGATGGAAGGCCGGCTGCAGGAGGCCCGCCAGGCCATGAAACTCGGCTATGCCGATCCGGGCACGGGAGCATTCACCCCGGCAAGCTCCATCCGGTTGGGCCTGCTCGTGCGGACCTCCCCGGACGAGGCCTTGCGGAAGGCCGCCCATCGCGGACTCCAATCGATCGAACGCGAGATGCTGGACAAGGGGTTCCTGGATATCGTGCGCGAGCGCAACAAGCTCGGACGAATGCTCGGATACGAGGATTACTATGACTACAAGGTCTCTCGCAACGAGGGCTTCTCCAAGCGGGTCCTGTTCGATATCCTGGGCGATCTGGAAAAGCGGACCCGGGAAGCTTGCAAGGCCTCCATCGACGCCTTGGCCGCCAAGTCAGGGGCATCCGGGCGCGAAGCCTGGAACTTCCTGTATCTCACCGCCGGGGACGTCACCACCCAGATGGATCCCTACTTCGGTTTCGGGACCGCGCTCGGCCGTTGGGGCCGCTCCTTCACGGCCTTGGGCATCAAATACCGGGGCGCGACCCTGACCTTGGACCTCCTGGATCGCAAAGGCAAATACGAGAACGGCTTCATGCACGGCCCCGTGCCGGGATTCATGGACGCGGGCGAATACCTGCCGGCGCGGATCAACTTCACCGCCAACGCCATTCCCGGCCAGGTCGGCAGCGGTCATCGCGCCACCGAGACCCTGTTCCACGAAGGCGGGCACGCGGCCCATTTCAGCAACATCCTCATGCCCGCGCCCTGCTTCTCCCAGGAGTACGCGCCCACCTCGGTGGCCTTCGCGGAGACCCAGAGCATGTTCCTGGACAGCTTCATCGAGACGCCGGAATGGCTGCTGCGCTACGCGCGGGACGAACGCGACATGCCCATGCCCCTGGATCTCATCCGGGACAACATCATCAAGAAGCATCCCTACAAGGCCTTCTCCCTCCGCGCCATGCTCACGGTCTGCTTCGCGGAAAAGGCCATCTACGAGATGCCCGAGGCCGACCTCACTGCGGAAAACGTCATCAGGACCTTGCGGGAAATTGAACGGGAGATGCAGTTCCTGAATGAAGGCACCCGCCCCGTCCTCAGCGTGCCCCACCTGCTTTCGGGCGAATCCTCGGCGTATTACCACGGTTACGTCCTGGCCGAGATGGCCGTGCACCAGACCCGGCGCTTCTTCATGCAACGGGACGGGGCCCTGGTCGACAATCCCCTGGTGGGCAAGGACCTGGCCGAGCACTACTGGAAGCCCGGCAACGCCCGCACCTTCCTGGACATGATCCAGGGCCTCACCGGCCAGCCCTTCGGCGCGGAAGCCACGGTGGAAATGGTGAACAGGCCCTTGGAAGAAGCCCTGGCGGAAGTGGAGACGGCCCAACGCCGCATCGCCGGTACGGGGGCGGGAGGAGCCCAGGCCGCCACGGGGTCCTCACGCAAGGTGGATCTGGATGCGGTCATCCGCATCGTCCACGGCGATGAGGTCATCGCCAGCAACGAGAACGGGAAGACCTTCGATGATATCGAGCGCGGCTTCGCGGAGTGGCTGCACAACCGCAATCCCGGCTAGGGCTGCTTCGCGGGTATCAGGTAGAATTCCCCGATCACGATGCGATCCCGGCCCGGGCCCTCCTGGATCCCGCAGGCGACTCCGACCAGCCCGGCGCACGGATCGAAGTGGATGACGCGGCATTCGCTCAGGACGGTCTCGAGCTTGCCGCATTTACCCTCGCACGTCGAGTCGGCCGTTTCCATGAAATCGCCAAGAGGGATGATGACGGAGGAATCGCGGTTCACCCAACGCTGCCTGCTTTCCGGGTCGCCCTCGATGGACATCTCCTCCATGTCGCGCAATTCCGGATGGGGGACCTGGGCGGGCACTTCCACCTCATCGTAGGAAAACAGCGCCCTCGATTTGGAAAGGGCGACCCGCAGTACCTGCCAGCGCAAGGTCCCGCCTTCGGAGGCGCGGGCGCCTTGCTCGACGCAGACGTGGAACCGGCCGTTGCAATTGGCCAGGGAGGACCAGGTTTCGCATTTTCCGGGAAGCGGTTCCGGCATGGGCCCGCCCAGCTTGTCCAGGTTGAAATAGGCGGTCTTGCGGGCGCGGAGATCAGGGAAGGACCAGAGCGGATCCGGAGTGACGGCAAGACCGCGATCCGCCAATCGCAGGGCCTCGCGGGTGAACTGCAAAGCGGAATCCTTGCTCCCAACCTTGAAAAAGCAACTGCCCAGATCGTTGCGGATCCCGGCGTCGTTGCTGTCCAGCAGGGAGGCCTCGCGATAGGCGCGGCAGGCTTCCGCATAGCGCTTGGCGCGGTAATGCGCATTGCCCCGCTCCTTAAGGTTCTGGACCTTGCGGGATTGATCCAGGGAGACGCGCGGGGCGGATTCGGAGGCCGGGCTCCCCCAATCGTCAACGTAGACTTCCGCCATCGCCGGCAACAGGATAAGGGAAGCCAGGGCGGCCGCAACCCCAAGACGCCGGAGAGCGGGTCCCATCCGGAAGCGTTCCCGGGCGGGGGATGATTTGGATGGGGCGGGAGTCATAGCGTACAGGTAGGAATTCTACCGCTTGCGCGGAAGCGGATCCATTGTTTACCCGGCACCCGGGTAAAAACGGCCCGGAGGGCGATCGAAGCGCGGATTTCCCCACCGGCGCGGACGCGCGGGACGCCGCCGGCCCCCTTGAAATTGCCGGGAAACAGGCAAAATTCTAACGTTTAACGCTGCCCCTCAGCATTGGAGTGAAGATGGAAGGCCTCGATATCAAAGCGATTTATGCCGGACTGGATGCCAAGCATGCCTACGCCCGCAAGACCCTGGGCAAGGCCCTCACCCTCGCCGAAAAGATCATCTGGTCGCATCTCCACGACGCCGCCCAACCCAAGCTGGAACGCGGCAAGTCCTTCGCCCTGCTCCGCCCCGATCGCGTGGCCATGCAGGACGCCACCGCCCAGATGGCCATCCTCCAATTCATGCAGGCGCAAAAGGCCAAGGTCGCCGTGCCCACCACGGTGCATTGCGATCACCTGATCATCGCCCGGGACGGCGCCTCCAAGGACGTCGACATGGCGAACCACGAGAACAAGGAGGTCTTCGACTTCCTCAGCTCCGCCGCCCGCAAGTACGGCATGGGCTTCTGGAAACCGGGCTCCGGCATCATCCATCAGGTCGTGCTCGAGAACTACGCCTTCCCCGGCGGCATGATGATCGGCACCGACTCCCATACGCCGAACGCGGGCGGCCTCGGCATGATGGCCGTGGGCGTGGGCGGCTCCGACGCCGTGGACGTCATGGTAGGCATGCCCTGGGAAGTGCTCTATCCCAAGGTCACGGGCATCCACCTCAAAGGCACCCTCAACGGCTGGACCTCCGGCAAGGACGTCATCCTCAAGCTGCTGGAGATCCTCACGGTCAAGGGCGGCACCAACAAGATCATCGAGTACTTCGGAAAGGGCGTGGAGACATTGTCCTGCACCGCCCAGGCCACCATCACCAACATGGGCGCCGAACTCGGGGCCACCTGCTCCCTGTTCCCGTTCCACAAGTCCATGGGCGACTACCTGCGCGCCACGCGCCGCGCGGACGTGGCGGACCTGGCCGAGAAGTACAAGGCCTTCCTCAATCCGGATCCGGAAGTCCTCGCCAACCCCTCCGCCTACTATGACGAGGTCATCGAGATCGATCTCGATACCCTGGAACCCTACGTGGTCGGGCCGCATAGCCCGGACAAGGCGCGCCCCATCTCCAAGTTCAAGGAGGAGATCGAGAAGGAGAAGTATCCCGAGCTCCTGTCCGCCGCCTTGATCGGCTCGTGCACCAATTCCTCCTACGAAGATGTCGGCCGTGCCGCCTTCGTGGCGTCCCAGGCCCTGGCCCGCGGCTCCAAGGCCGCCTCCCAGTTCTTCGTCAGCCCCGGTTCCGAGCAGGTGTTCGATACGACGAAACGCGACGGTTACCTGGACACCCTGGACAAGATGGGCGCCGTGGTCATGGCCAACGCCTGCGGCCCCTGCATCGGGCAATGGCAGCGCAAGGATCTGGCCGAAGGCACCGCCAATTCCATCATCACCTCCTTCAACCGCAACTTCCGCGGCCGCAACGACGGCAACAACGCCACCCTGTCCTTCATCGGCTCCCCGGAGCTGGTAACGGCCATGGCCCTGGCGGGAACGATCAAGTTCAACCCCCTCACGGATTCCCTCAAGGCCGCGGACGGCTCTTCCTACAAGCTACGGGCCCCGGTCGCCGACGCCCTGCCCAAGAACGGCTATGCCTTCAACGATAACGGATTCATCGCACCCGCAACGGACGGAGCCGCGGTTGAAGTCAAGGTGGCAAAGGACAGCAACCGCCTGCAGCTTCTGGAACCGTTCAAGCCCTGGGACGGCAAGGAAATCGAGGACGCCATGGTCCTGGCCAAGGCCCAGGGCAAATGCACCACGGACCATATCTCCCCCGCAGGCAAGTGGCTCAAGTTCCGCGGCCATCTGGACAAGATCTCGGACAACATGCTCGTGGGCGCGACCAACGCGTTCGGAGGCGCCATCGGCACCGGCAAGAACGTGCTGACGGGCGAAACCGGGAAGACCTATCCCCAGATCGCCCGCGACTACAAGGCGAAAGGCAAGGGCTGGGTCGTGTTCGGCGAAGAGAACTACGGCGAAGGCTCCTCCCGCGAGCATGCCGCCATGTCCCCGCGCTTCCTGGGCGCGCGCGCCGTCATCGCCAAGAGCATGGCCCGCATCCATGAGACCAACCTCAAGAAGCAGGGCCTGCTGCCCCTCAAGTTCGCCAACGTCGCGGACTACGACAAGGTGCGCGAGGACGACCTTGTCGGCATCACCGGCCTGCAGTCCTTCGCCCCAGGCAAGAACCTCAAGGTCACCCTCAAGCACGCCGACGGGAGCAGCGACGCCTTCGAGGTGACGCACACCTTCAATCAGGAGCAGATCGAGTGGTTCAAGGCCGGCAGTGCATTAAACCTGATGAATTGACCATGCACTGCCGCGGCATCGCCCTGAACCTCATGAACTGATGCCGGAACCCCAGGTCCGGACGCCCGGACCGGAGCCCGAGGCTCCGGTCCCCTTCGAGGAAGTGCCCGGCAACGCGGCGTTCTCCGCGATCCGCCGGAGCGCCCACCGGATCATCTTCAAGGCCGATACGGCCGCGGGCCGCGCGTTCGACATCGCGCTGGTCTGGGCCATCCTGATCAGCGTGGCCGCGGTCCTCCTGGAAAGCGTGGCGGAATTGCGGGCGAAGGCCGGCACCCTCTTCGACTTCATCGAATGGACCTTCACCATCCTTTTCTCCGTCGAATATTGCCTGCGCCTGGCGAGCCTGCGCAAGCCCTTCGCGTACGCGCGCAGCTTCTTCGGGATCGTGGACATCCTTTCCTTTCTGCCCACCTACCTGGGCCTTTTCATCCCCGGCGCCCAGGCGTTTTCCGTGGTCCGCGTATTCCGTTTCCTGCGCTTGTTCCGCATCTTCAAGCTGGTACGCTATATGCGGGAAGCCCGGGTGCTGCTGACGGCGTTGCGCGCCAGCCTGCCCAAGATCACGGTGTTCCTCACCGCCCTGACGGGCATCGTCATCTGCATGGGGGCGCTCATGTACCTGGTGGAAGGCGAGGCGAACGGGTTCACCAGCATGCCCAAGTCCATCTACTGGGCCATCAGCACCCTTTCCACGGTAGGCTACGGCGATGTGACCCCCAAGACCCCGGCGGGCCAGGCCATCGCCGCCCTCGTCATGCTCTTGGGCTATTCGATCCTGGCCGTGCCCACCGGGATCGTGTCGGTTGAGATAGCGCAGGCATCGCGCAGGATGCAGGAGGAGCGCCCCTGCCCGCGATGCGGCCTCGGGGGCCACGAAAGCGACTCGGCGTTTTGCCGGCGTTGCGGCTCGAGCCTGCACCTTCCCGCCCGCCTCCCCTGAAGCTCCGCTTCTGCTTCCGGTTCCGCTTCAACTCCGGCATCAACTTGAGGTTCCGCTCCAGGTTCCGCCCCTGATCCGGGCCGGATGCCGGAATCCCCTGTAACTTCCACGTTAACATCCCCGCGAGCTTTGACTTCGGCGTGATCCAGGCCCGAAAATGGTCCTAAGGTTCCCGGAAATCCTTCCGATAGGAACAGCGGGAGGCTTTCGCATGGCCTCCCTTTGGACCCAACATGGAAAAGATCTCCTACCAGGCTACCTACACCCGGATCAGCCTCTATGCCCAGGTCTCGAGCTCCACCGCCCCCGGGAAGACCCTGGACGCGAAACCGGGCAACGCAACGGACCAGTCCGGAGCCGAAGCCATGCCTGCCGCGGCAGGCAACGACAAGGGCAGACCGTGCCAGCGGAACAAGGACGGCGACACCTTCACCCTCAGCATCGAAGCGGAGACCATCCAGGTATCAGGCACTCTCTTGATCGACGATGCGGGATCCGCGGCGAAGGGCGCAAAAGGCGCCAAAGGCCCGGCTGGCGGGAAGATCGATAAGGCCGGTGATGCCGCCGCAATGGACGGAGCGGGCGATCCCGACGCCTTGTCCGCGGGCGGATTCGTGAATGCCCTCCTCGACGCCTTGGACAAATCCGAAGGTCGGCATCAGCATAAACGCCGCCATCATTTCCCTCAACTGACCGAACCGCAAGACTTGGCGGATAAACTGATCCAGCATCTCGATATGGAGCATGCCCGCGCCGGCGGCGCCAAGGCCGACTTCGAGGACGACGTGCGCAAAAAGTTGGATGCCTGGAAACCTTCCGCCGGGCGCGTCTCCATGGAGTACCGGGAATTCCGGAGCGAGGTGCATCTGAAAATGACCGCCAGCCTTGATTCCTGGCTGGGCGGCTCCGACAGCGGTTCCGGGGCCGGCGCCGCGCAGGACTCCGGCGATACCGCAAACAACCCCGCCACTTCGGGGGATGTCGGCCTGGCCTGAGCCGGAATCGGCGGAAGGCCTGATTTTTCCGGCCCAAAAAGCCGGAAAACGGATTGGTCAACGGCTATTGAGACCCGCGAGGTAACCCGGCCTCCCCGTACGGCCGTCTAATCGGGATGAAACTTTCCCTTGCCGGCCCGTCCTCTCCCATGGTCCCGTTCAACTTGGCCGCGACCGCGCGGCGCCCCGATTTCGGGCACCTGGTTTCACGCGAAGCCGGTGACCTGGCCACCCGCTTTCTGGCCGACCGGCCCCGTTTCCGGTTCTGGCTGGACTTGGCCGCACGCCGCGGCTTCCATCTCTGGTTCGAGCGCTTCGAGGCCTTTATGGTGCCCGGCATGGCCTTGCACCAGGCGCTCCGCAACTTGTCCTTGGAAGAGGCCGCCATCCACGGCCTGGAAGCCGGCATGGAACAAGTCCTTATCCTGGGCGGCGGTTTCAATACCTTGGCGGCGCGGCTCGCCCGGCGATACCCCCAAGCACGTTTCCTGGAAATCGATCGTCCTTCGGCCTTGGCCGCCAAACGCAGGGTACTCGGTCATTCGGGATTCCTGGCACCGAACCTTTCGCTCATCCCCTGGGATTTCCGCCGCACGGACCTCGGGGCGGCCCTGATGGCATTGCCGGGATTCCATCCCCGGGAGCCGGCCTTTTTTCTGTGCGAAGGCGTCCTGATGCATTTCGATCCCAAGGCCGCGGAAAACCTCTTCGACCAATTGGCGGCCTTGCCCTGTCCCGCCTTGCGTTTCGCCTTCACCTTCATGGAGCCGGACGGCAACGGAGCGATTTCCTTCCGGGGAGCGTCGCGGTTGCTTGCCGCATGGCAGAGGCTTCGGGGGCAACGCTTCACCTGGGGCCTATCCACCCGGGATCTCGGCTCTTTCCTGGCCAGGCGGGGATTCGCCCTTGAAGAGGTGGCCGATGCGGGGGTATTCCGGAAACGCTTCCTGTTCGGCGTCCCGGACGTCGCCTTGGCCGAAGGGGAAAAGGTCGCCATAGCCTCCCTGGTCCGGCGGTGAAACCGCCTCCGACGATCCGACGCTGCGCCTGAGGGCGCGCCCATGCTATCTTGTTACGGCTCATGACCCAATCCCGCGATTTCTTCCGTCCACTGGACGCCTTCCTGATCCTCCTGGTTGCTGCCGCATCCGCTTGGGGCTTCATGTCCTTCCGCGTGACCGAAGGCTCGCGCGCGGTCGTGTTCATAGGGGACGGGAAATACGGGTGGTATACCCTGGACGGGCCGAAGCGCCAGGTTTCCATTCCCACCTCCCTTGGGACGGTACGGATGGAAATCGGGGACGGTACCGTCCGGGTGGCGGCCTCCCCCTGTCGCAACAAGGTCTGCGTAAAGACCGGCGCCATCCGGCACAGCCATTCCGAAATCGTATGCATGCCCGCGCACCTGCTTATCGTGGTCGAGGGGGATGAGCCGGACGGCAGCGCCCGGGAGGGGACCGATGCGGTCACCTTCTGACCCATCGGGGGTTGAGCCGCCCGGTGGTAACCCCCAGGTCACCCCGGAAGGGTTCGCTCTCGCCTTGCTCATCGCCGCAAGCCTCCAGATCATGGAAAACATCCTGCCCCGGATCCCTTTGTTCCCCTGGATGCGCGTAGGGTTTTCCTATGTCGTGATCCTGCCGTTCCTTTTGCGATACGGCCCGCGGGCGGCGTTGGCGCTTTTCCTGGCGCGGAACTTCATCTCCATCCTTTACGGGGGACAGCCCCTGACCACCTTTCTGATAGGGAGCGCATCGGGGACCCTCGCCTTCATCGGATTGGGACAACCGGTCTTCTGGGCCTATCGGCGAGGCTGGATGGGCATCCTAGGGGCATCCGTCCTGCTGGCCTCAGGATTCAACCTGATCCAGTTGGCCGTGGTTAACCTTACCTTGATCCGCCATTCCGGTTTCTACTTCCAGACGGGCCCCATCCTGGCCTGGTCGCTCTTATCCGGGACCGCCGTCGCCTTGCTGATCCGGTTTTCCGATCGCGAACTGGCGGGGCTGTTCGCGGTGCAAGCGCATTGTGGAAGCGAAGGGGGATCGGTACCGCCCAATCCGCCTGAGCGGGTGAATCCCTCGGCATTCCTGGCCGGGCTCGCGGGCCTGATCCTTTTGTTCCTGTTCCCCGATTTCCGCGTGCAGGCGCCTACCCTGGCCCTGCTCGCGGCCACGGCCGGCCGGCGCGGTGGCGGCCGCTTGCTCCTGCATGCATGGCCTTTCTTTTTCTACCTGGGCTGGCTGCACCTCTTCCATACCTCCGGCGCGTATGTCCTGGGCGAAACCATCACCCGGGAAGGGGCCTCCAATTTCGCCCTGTATTCGCTTCGCCTGGCGAACCTGATCCTCCTGGGCCGATGGCTTTCGGAACGGTTTCCCTGGCAATGGGCGGGCCGTTCCCGCTCCCCGTACCTCCGGGGTTTCCTGCTGTCCCTGCCGCTGCTTCCCGACCTGTTCCGGCCCAGCCTGGAGTTCGGCAAGGAGATGATCCGCAGGCTCGCGTCAGGGCAACGCGCCGGCGTGCTGGAGCCGGCCTTCGAATCGTGGAGGCGGAAAATGGCCGCTTCGGCCGGAAGTTTGAAGAAGGATTGAATTAGGAACAGGACGGGAACGGAGTCGGAAAAAACGGGACCGCCCGGTCCCCCAACCGGATCGCCGCGGTTCAGTCGCTGGCTACGGTGAGCTCCGGATGCGCCTTGCGCTGGATGGCTCCCTCGATGTACATCAGGGTGCCGGAAGTGGCGCTCGGGCAGCTGCCGCAGGCTCCTTCATAGTGGATGCGCACCGTGGTACCTTCGATGCCCATGAGCTCCAGGCCGCCGCCGTCGCCGGCCAGGCCAGGCCTGACCATCTCGTCGAAAATGCGGTTGAGGTGCCCGACCTGATCTTCCAGGGTGAGCTTGAAGAAGTCTTCCGGACGTTGGATATGGGCGCCCGCGGCGTAGGCATCGAACTCGGCTTCGGGTTCCGCGGCCTTGGGCTCATCCGGCGGGGTTACGCTTTCCTCGAGGATGTCGGCGACGGGCGAGATCAAATCGTTCCAGTCGCCATCTTCGTCCTTGTTCACCGTGACCGTAGTACCTACATAGAATACGGAGGTGACATGGGGCAGCTCGAAAAGCTTGGTGGCGGTGCGATCGGCCTGGGCGGACTCCGCATCCGGGAAGGAACGGGAGCCGGATGCCACCACCTTGCAATCCAGGTGGAACCGGATGGCGAGCGGGTTCGGCGTTTCCGATGTTTTCACGACTTTGGCCATAACGTTGCCGATCAATGGATTAGGGTGCGGGGACCGGCCTCAAGGACCGCTACACGCCCACAATCTAGCAAAATGGAACCACCCCTTCCAGCGGCCTTTCTCGAGGCTTTCAGCCTTGCAGCCGGTCCGTTTATTACTTTATAGTTAGCGATGAGCACTGCTGGAAACATGCCGGACACCCTGAAAATCGAACAACGCAGCCAAGGCGTGGTCCATCACGACTATGGCCGGGGTTTGGGGGATTTGATGCTGGAGACGGGCAAGGCCCTCATCCGCAACCCCGAGACCAGGCATCATCTGCTCGGGACCTATGCCGCCTTCACGGACGCCATCCCTCCGCGCAGCCGCCCCCATTCCGACCTGGAAAAGACCGTCCGCTTCCACGATCGCAGCATGCCCATCACCCTGGCCAGCCCAATCATGCTGGCCGCCGGAGGCAACAAATTCGCCGAGCACCTGCCGGCCTTCAGCTCCCTGGGTTTCGGCGCCGTCACCGTGGGCTCGGCCACCAGCGGCGCGCGGGACGGGAACCCCTTCCGGCCGCGCATGCGCATGCTGCCCCGCGATCGCTCCATGAGCAATTCCATGGGCCTGAACAATCCCGGCATCGAGACCATCGCAACGGAAGTGGACAAGGCCTTGGGCGCCAGCCATCGCCGCAAGCTGGCCTTGGGCATCAGCGTCGCGGATACGCCCGGCGTCGAGGACGCGGATGCGAAGATCGCGGACGTGCTCGCCACCTTCCGCCGCGCCTATCGCGCCGCCGATTACATCGAGCTCAATGTCAGCTGCCCCAACACGGGCGAAAACCGCATGGATACCCAAGAGGCATTCCTGACGGATCTGCTGCGCGAGATCATGGAAGCGCGCAAGAGCCTGGCCCCCAAGAAGGCCGTTCTGGTGAAGATCTCCCCGGACCTGAGCGCGCGCGCGCTCGATGCGAACCTGCAGATCATCTCGGATGCGGGCGTCACCGGCCTGGTACTCTTCAATACCTTTCCCGGGGACAAGGCGCGCTACCTTCGCATGGCCACCCCGGAAGCGGACATCCTGCCGGTCACCTCCGCGGGCGCCAAGGGCGGTCTTTCGGGACGCATCCTGTACAAGAACACCCTGCCGGCCGTTCAGTACATCCGGCGCCAGTTGCCCAAGCTCGCCATCTTCGCCTGCGGCGGCGTGGACCACGGAGCCAAAGTCCTGGACCTGCTGGACGCCGGCGCCGATGCGGTGCAATGCTACACCGTCCTCGCCTACCGGTGGAACGCCGTCCGCAAAATGAACCGGGAGCTGCTCGACTCCATGCGCGCCCGGGGCATACAGAGCCTGGACGGTTATGGCCCGTCGGCCTGACCCGCTGCGCGGATACCGGACCGCTGCGCGTTCCTTCCTCTTCGCGGCGCTGTTCACCGCGTCCGCCTCGAGTCCCCTTTCCGCCTCCGACAAAGGCCTGGCCCCCGACGGTACCGAAAGGCCTCCCGCCAAACTTTCCACCATGCTCGAAGCCGGAACGACCATCGCCATCGGAAGCGATCTGGGCGCCCAGCCCCAGCTGGGAGCATTCCGCGACCTTACGGAAACATGGCAAATGGGGATCCAGGCGCGGGTAGCCCCCGGGATCGCCCATTCCGGCTACGACTTCCTGCCGCAGGTCAATCTCGCGACGCGCATGCTCTGGCTCGGGGACGAAGACAAGGAACCCATCCGCAACAGCGAGTACTTCGGCCTCTCCGCGGGCGGGTTCTTCGCCTACAATTTCGGAGGGGGGAAGGCCGGACTTAAACCGTTCGGAACCCTATCCCTCGGCAAATACTGGATGCCTTTCGACAACCAGCCCATGGGTCTGGATCTCAACCTGGAACTGACGCGGTATTTTTCCGGCCACCTGCCGGGACGATCCGAGCTCGTCTACATCACGACGGGCATCCACCTGTTCTACGTGGTCCCCTAGGCCGGGAAAGCCTCGCCCCGGCATGCGGTCCAGGCCTTCACTGGCTTCTCAACGGCCTTTAAAGTCCCTTTCAAGGCCCCTTTCAATGACCTCTGGCCACCGCCGCCTGGTAGACCCGGTCCACGCCCACCACGAACGCGGCTTCCCGGTAATTGATGCCGAATTTCTTGGCCGCGGCGGATACGCCCAGCAGGGCGCTCGACATGAACTTATCCAGCTCGAGCTTGCTCTCCGCCCGTTCCCAGTGGTGCACCTGGATGTTCTGGGCCCACTCGAAATACGAGCCCACCACGCCCCCGGCATTGGCGAGGATGTCCGGCACGATGATGGTGCCCTGGCGGCCCAGGTAATCATCCGCTTCCGGGGTGATGGGGCCATTGGCCCCTTCGATGATGTAACGCGCCTTGACCTTTTCCATGTTGCCCGAATGGATCACGT
The DNA here is from genome assembly GCA_028287465.1 of Fibrobacterota bacterium. Lineage (GTDB taxonomy): Bacteria > Fibrobacterota > Fibrobacteria > UBA11236 > UBA11236 > Chersky-265. Next base: position 15,997 of record JAQBPO010000090.1, on the reverse strand, counting down.
GGCCCAGGGCGGCCGGGACCAGGATATCGCATTCGATGCCCATCACGTCCAATTGCTCCCGGGTGGCGAATTCCCCTTCCGGATATCCGACCAGGGTGCGCTTGGCCTCGAAGTGGGCCATCAGCTTTTCCACATCGATGCCGCGGGGATCGCGAACCACTCCCGAAACGTCGCCGATGGCGATGACCTTGGCGTTCATGCGATGGAGGTGGAGCGCGGCGAAGCTGCCCACGTTCCCGAAGCCCTGCACGACGACGGTCTTGCCGCTGAGGAATTCCTTGCGATCCTCCAGCACCCGGCGGGTGATCATGGCCACGCCAAGGCCCGTGGCGTCCAGGCGGTCCGGGGTCCCGTCCAGGTTGACGGGCTTGCCGGTCACGATGGCGGGCGTATACCCGTGGATTAGCCCGTATGCGTCCATCATCCAACCCATCACCTTGGGGTTGGTGCCCATGTCCGGGGCCATGATATCCTTGTAAGGCCCGATCATGTTCTTCACGCTGTAGACGAAGCGCCGGGTCAGGGTCTGCATCTCGCGATCGGAAAGCTTGGTGGGATCCACGTTGATCCCGCCCTTGGCCCCGCCGAACGGGATGTTCACGATGGCGCACTTCCAGGTCATCAGGGATGCCAACGCCTTCACCTCGTCCAGGTCCACTTCCGGATGGTAACGCACGCCGCCCTTATACGGTCCGCGAACGCCGTTGTGCTGCACGCGATAGCCTTCGTAGACGCGCATCTCGCCCTTATCGTCCGTGAAGGGCAGGGAAACCTTGGTCTCGCGCCAGCATGAGGTCAGAAGCTTGCGGTAATTTTCCTTGATTCCGAGGAGGTCGGAGGCGCGGTTGACTCGGGCGTTTACGGCCCCGAAGGGGGTAAGTTTGGCGGTGGGTTGGATCATGGGTCCTTTCCTGGATTCATCTCAAACGGCCCAAGGGCTCACTCATATTATACAACCTGCCCCCGCGCTTAAAAAAGCCTGGAAATATCCCGATTCCCTTCGCTTTGGCGGAAATATGGGCCGTTCCAGGGGCCTTGACATCCGGTTGACCGCGGCGATACCCCAGGCGCCCCGATCGCGCGGCCTCAGTACATCGATTGGATGAAGCGTCGCTCGTAATTGTCCAACAGCGGAGCGTTCTTACGGACGTAGGCCTTGGCGTCTATCCCGGAGGTCTCCAGGGCCAGTTGGATCCATTCCAGGCGGGCCCGGGGATCCAGGGTTTGCGGGATGTACCGTTCCACCATGGGCCAGTTCCCGCCGCAGGCCTTGCCGACGATCTGCCGCACGAGCTGGCGGTTGTACAGGTTGCTGTCCATCATCAGGGGCAGGAGGCGCGGCCAATCCTTGAGATCGGGTTGCCGGGACAAGGCCCAAAGGCGCTGCTGCCTCTCGAGGTCCTTCGTCTTGTCCAGGCCGTCGAAGAGGAGGAACACATTGGCCGGGGACGGATAGGACCCCAGGCAGCGGACCGCCGTCTTCCGCACTTCCAGGCTGTCCGCGCGCAGGTATTGGCGCGCGATGGGAAGGAAGGTGCTGTCTCCCAATTCCGATCCGATATGCAGGAGCTGGACCTTGATGGTGTCGGCCGCGCCGGACAGGGCGGTCGCGATGCGGGTAACGGGGGCGTGGTTGCGGCCCGAATCGGAAATCGCCTTGAACAGGTTTTCCACGTAGTGCCGCTGGCGCGCGGTCTGGCCGCCCATGCGGTTCGCCACCAGGTAATCCAGGGTGGCCGTATCCCCGGCGATGAGCCCGGCTTCGGCGGAATCCCGCTTGGCCTTGAACCGCGGTTCGCCCGTCGAGGCAACGATGAAGAGGGAATCCTGATGGGTCAGGACGGGCGCGATGAATCGGAAGGCGGCCGAGGCCGGATGGGACGGGGCGGTAGCTGGGGCCGGTGGCGAGGCGTTTGCCAGAACAGAAGCCAAAGCGGAAAAGAATATCGCAAATTGAAAATTGCAAATCGCGATTTGCAATTTGGAAGAGCTTCCAATCGCATACCATCGCATGTAAAAGATTCCGGCTTTCGATTTCATCTTCGCCTTACATTTTCAATTTGCAATCTTCAATTTGCAAATTTCAAAATCCCCGCTTCTCTCAGGCTCAATTATCCAACCCGAACCCGTTCCCCTTGGACTTCCCGTTGTATACGCGCCAGGCGGCGCCCTCGCTCTTGCGCCGGGTATAACGGTCATAGCCCGCGCGATCGAGGAACAAACCGAAACTGCCCCGGTCCCGCCGCATGTCCGCGTGGCCCAGGGCCATGTCCGGATTGAGGGAGCTGTACATGTCGTCCCCTTCCGTATCCTGCAGGATGCCGAGCCCGTTCGCGCTGCCCGCCCCCTGGCTCATGTCCGTGGCCAGGTAATTGTCGTGGCCGCCCTTATCGTAGAGGTATCCGAAGCCGAGATCATGGCCGCACCCCTGGCTGACGCCCTTGGAGGCCCGATGGTCGTTGCCGCCGAAGTCCAGCAAGGCGCCCACCGCGATATGGACGCCGGCCCCCTGGGCGTATTGGTGGGCTTCATACCGATCATCCCCGGCCTCGTCGATGAGCATCCCCAGGGCATACCAGTAGCCCGTGCCCTGCCCGAAGATGTCGGCCAGGTATATGTCGTTGCCGCGCGTATCGCGCAGGAGCCCTATGCCGCCTCCGAAATCGGGGGAGAAGCCGGTGGCGAAACCCTGCACCATCTGGATGTAATGATCCGTATAGCGAAGGTCATCCTGGAAGGTCGGCCGCGCCAGATAGCGATCGTCCCCGGCCCGATCGAGGAGCACGCCGGCCCCCTTGGTCGACGCGGAAGCCTGGGACATCAGGCTGGCGGAATATACATCGTTACCGGCCTCGTCCTGCAGGACCCCGATCCCGAAAAAGGCGAAGCCGAGGGATGCGCACCGTCCCTCGTAATAGTCATGACCCGCGGCGTCGAAGAGGGAGGAGAATCCGAATTCGGCCGATGCGTAGGCGAAGTTGGAACCCAGGTAACGGTCCGATCCGGACAGGTCCGCGATGGCCCCTACTCCCATGTTCCCGGCGGATTGCTGCAGACTGTCCTTGGAGAGATAGATGTCGTTACCGCCCGCGTCCACCACCAGGGTGAAAGAGCCCGGCTTGCCGGGGCCGGAGAAAACGTACTCATCGTCCCCGCCCGGATCGATCCAGATCCCCTGCCCCACCGTCTGCCGCTCGGATCCCTTGGTGCCGACGTGGACGGGGAATTCCTTTCCGGCCGCTTTCTTGAGCCTCGCGATGGCGCGGGATTCCGATCCCGACCGCAGGGATTGGATCAGCCAGTTCTCAAGGCGCCAGGCCCCTGCCGAGGCCCGTACGAGGCCTTGCCAGCGCAGCTTGCGCGCGAGTTCCATGATCCGGTGGGAACGGGCATCGTCTTCCAGGCGCCGGAGTTCGCCTTCCACGGCCGTACGGGAGGTATCCTCTTCCTCCTGCAGGAAAAGCCCGGGCGCTTCCCGGTAAAGGAAGGAAGCTTCCGCCGGGGTGAGATCGGCCGTATGCTCGCGCAGACCTTCCCGGATGTCCCCCAAGGCCCGTTCCAGATCGAAACCGTCCGTCGGCCCTGGCGCATGGACGGCGGAATCCGCGGATGCGGCGGCGGGTTGGGACCCTTGCGGGTTTCCATAGGAGGACCGTGAAGGATCCACGTCCAAAAGGGGCCATAGGGAATCCGGGGAGATGGGCATCGCCGGCCGGCCTGAATCGGGAGCCGTGCGCGACATTATTTCCGCGGTCACGCCCTCCAGTAGGAAAGGCTCGCGCAAGATGTTTTCCACCCGCGACAGCCGGAAAGGATCCGGGCGTCCGGAAACGGGCAAAAGCGAAATGTCCCGAGGGGTGACCCCGTTCGGGTCCATGACCATGGTCCGGACGGAATCCAGGTCCAGGAGGCCGGCACGGGCCACCGCAGGAAGCAGGACCGAAAGGCCGGCACAGGCCAGGGCGGATAGGCTTGCATGCACGCGCTTCACGGGTTTGATTCTACACCATCCCGCATCATAATCCCAGCTGGCGTTTGAGGGAAACCACGTCCCGGCCCTGTTTGATCAGGTCTTTCATGAGGAGATTCAGCCGGCGGCGGCCCCAATCATGGGTGCTGGCCTGGATCGGGGTCTGACCGTTCAGCACGTCCAGGGGGGTGTGCACCCACATATCCTGGGATTCGGCGCTGTCCCCGGGCAAGGATCCCACCGCGGATTCCTCCGGGAGGCCGACGGTGCCCGCCAGGCGATCCCGGATCCAGTCCCGGACGTGGGCGCGGAAGGCCGGATCCGCCACCGTAACCAGCAGGTTTCCGGCCTTGGCCTCCAGGCGCGCCACCCTGAGGGCGCGGAAGCGCAAATCCCATTGCCCCGCCCCGGAGGCGCGGACGTCCGGAGCCGAAGCGAGGGAGGAGAGCATGGCTTCGCGACTGCGCAAGGCCAGGTTGAAAACCGGGGCCGATCCCGATCCGCGGGTAGGGCGCCCCACGCTTGAGTCGTAAGCCTCGGCGCGCCAGAGCGCCAGGAACACCGCGCCATGGCGGCGCCATTCGTCGCAATGCACGTCAGGCCGCAAGGTCACGGAGGGTTTGACGCCCAGTTCCCTGCAGCCGGCGCGGAACAGGGAGTCCAGCCGCGCGGCCGCGGCGGCGCTCGCGGGAGCCGACCCATCCGAGAATACCAGTACGGTATGCCCGCAGAATTCCTTGCCCCGGAAGGACAGGATCCGCGTCAGTACGCCTTCGCCGGCCTCCGGGAAGCGTCCGGCATGGTGGACCGTATGGGCTTTCAGGTTGCCCATATTGATGAGGCGGGCGGTCTTCGCGGTGCGCTCCTGCACGCGGTAGAACCACAGGGGCGCATAAGACCATTGCATGAGATCATGCGCCAGGCGCAGGTCCCGGCCCTCCAATTCGCGCGCGGTGCGCAGGATGGGGCGCGCATCCGAATACTGGACGAAGTGATCCCAGAAGAAATTCTCGATGATGGCGCGGCCGTATTCGGGATCCTCCATGAGCATGTCATGGGGATATTCCTCCTTGGCCAGCTTTTCCCAGTAGGCCTGGTACAGGGCGCGGAGCGGGAAGAGCGCCATGGAGAGTTCATGCAGGCTGTGACGGAAGGCATGGTACAGGGCCGCGTCCGCGTCACCAGGGGACGGCATGGGGATGGCAGGGCCGGAATCGGGAGGGACCGCGGAAACCCCGGGTTCCGGCGCATCCGGGAGGGGATCGGCGAATCGGCCGCAACATTCAAGGTACGGTCGCGTATTTCCGCAAATGCAGGAATTTCTTAACTTGCTTGCATCCATGCCGGGAAGCCAGACTTGGCCCTCTCCCGTTAATTTAACTAATCGGGTCGGTTCCGGAGTCTGCCTTTGCGGGCTCCTAGCCGAAGGCCTCTCAAGGAATAAGCCATGCACATCGGTATCTTCGATTCCGGCTTCGGGGGCCTGACCATCTTCAAGAGCATCCGGGCCCGGCTCCCCCAATACGATTACGTCTACCTGGGCGACAATGCGCGCACTCCCTACGGCAGCCGTTCCTTCGACGCGATTTTCCGCTTCACGCGGGAATGCCTCGAGGAGCTTTTCGCGCGCGATTGCAAATTGGTCGTCATCGCCTGCAATACCGCCTCCGCCAAGGCCCTGCGCACCATCCAGCAGAAGGTCCTGCCCGTCGAGCATCCCGACCGCAAGGTACTGGGAATCATCCGACCCTCCGCGGAAGCGCTCTCCCATCATCCCCGCACCCGGAGCGTGGCCTTGTGGGGCACCGAAGGCACGGTTAAATCCCAGAGCTTCGCCCTGGAACTGGAAAAGCTGGCCCCCGGCCTGGGCCTCATCCAAAAGGCATGCCCTCTGCTGGTCCCCATGGTGGAGGCCGGCGAACTGGACGGCGCCGGCATCGACCATTATATCGCGAAATATTGGCGCGAAACCGTAGCCCTGGCCGTTTCGGAGGCCAATACCCCGGGCTCCGCCGGGACGGGGATCTCCACCACGGGCACGGCCGTCGATCCCGGATCCCTTTCCCCGGAACGGGACCGCATCGGCGCCTTGCTGCTGGCTTGCACCCATTATCCCCTATTGCTTCCCCGCATCCGCGCCATCGTCCCTCCGGAAGTCGACATCCTGGTCCAAGGCGATATCGTCGCCCCCAGCCTGGCCGATTACCTCTCGCGGCATCCCGAAGTGGAGTCCCTCCTGAGCCGGAACCGGACCCAGCGCTTCCTGACCACGGATCAGACCGAAGGCTTTGATCGCCTCTCGGAAGTCTTCCTCGGGCACCCGGTCATATCGGAAAAAATCGCGATTTAGGCGCGAACCGATAATGTTTGACGCGAATTTGGAATATTCCCTATATTGACCGTAACGGCGGGCCTAAAAAGCCCATGCCGACAATATTGGCGGGAATCGGGAAAACCGGCTTCCGCCTTTTCCTTCAGCCGAAAGGTCCTATTCTATGTTGAGCACGGGAAACTGGCAGGATTATCGGGGAAAAGGCGAAGGCGTGCTCATCCACCTGGATTCGGCCAAGCAGCATGAACTTGCGGTACGCGAACCCGTGGACGATCAAGGGCACCCGGTGGTGGAGCCCAATTACGAAACCGGTACCTACGGATTCCTGCAGTGCGTGAATGCCAAAACCCGCTTGGCCACCATGAAGAACCGCCGGCGCTATTTCCTCTTCGGCACCCGGTACCAGGGAGCGGTTGAAGCGTATCGCGGCAAGTTCCTGATCGTCGGCTACATGCGCCTGGACAAGATCCTCGAGGTGCGCAAGCGCCATGTCCACAAATGGATGGAGACCAAGGAAAGCGGAGCCCCCGCGCCCGAATGCATGGACATGGACGAGTGCTTCGCGTTCCAGTCGGAGGAGATGAATTTCTACACAGCCGAGGATTCCTTCGAGCTGAGCGAAGAGCTGATGAAGAAGTGGGGATACAAAGGCAAGGTCACCAAGCAGATGAAGCTGACCTTCACCGAGGAAAAGCTCGCGGTGATCCTCGAGCACTTCAAGGGAAAGACCCACAAGAACCCGGATTACATCGCCGCCGCCAAGGATCTCGAGGAATCCCTCGCTTCGGCCAAGCAGGAGAGCGACTCGGCCAAGGACGCCTGGTAATCCGCCTCTCGCCTACGGCTATTCCTGCCATGGATCGAAAAAGGCCCGCTTGAGCGGGCCTTTTTCGTTACCGGACCGCGGGCGGAAGCCTCAATGGTTCCCGTGCTTCTTCAGCAAGGCATTCACCCGGTCGAGAAGCTCCTGCTTCCCGAAGGGCTTGGTGATGTAGTCTTCGGCCTTCATCACGTGAAGGCCCACCATCAGGTCCACGGACTTGTTGTTGCTCGTGAGGAAGGCGATGGGGATCTTGGCCAGGGAAGGCTGTTCGCGGAGCTCGCGGAAGATGTCGAAGCCGTCCACGTGGGGCATCACCACGTCGAGCAGGATCAAATCCGGCTTGAGTTCAAGGGCGGTCGAAACGGCGTTCTCCGGTTCGGTCACGACCGTCACCTGATGCTGCCCCAGCTCGAGCACGAGCTTCACGAGGTCCGCGATGTCCCTTTCGTCGTCGACGCAAAGTATCTTCGCCATTCCTACCCCTTTGACAATTCACGAGGGAGCCAGTCCCAGTAGAAATAAGTTACCGCGCATCCCAATATCAGGCCCACCAAATCGAGCCCTACTGCGGCCAAGGCCATGTATTGCAGATCCAACCCCAGCAGGCTCACTACCATGGACAGGGACATGAGCAGGCTCGCTACGTAGAAAAGCTTGTATAAGGGCTTTTTCTTGCGCGCCGCCCCGAAAATGCGGCTCAGGGAAGCGACGACCAGGAAGGTGACGATGAAGGTCAGGTGCAGGATGATAATGGTGACGGCGGAAATGGGTACCATAGGGCTAATCCACGCTCATCATTGTGCGGTACAAGGCATAGCCCAGGCCGGAGAATGCCAGCCCGCCGGCGCAGATGATGCCGTTTGGAACGTATGCGGGGACGAATGCGGTGAAGAATTCCAGCTTCAGGACGAGTCCCGCGACCAATACGCCCAAGGCGATCTGCAGGTACCGGTGCGGGGGCCCCTTGCGGAACTTCTGACGGTAGAATTTGGCGATAAGGGTCAGGTAGAAGCCCACGACGCTGAACAGCAGCGAAGTCAGCAACATGCCCACCGCCTGGATCGTGGACAAGCCTACTTACCCTTGCGTTTGCCGAAGGCGCTGAACGCCTCGACGAAGGTGTCGGCATCGGTCTTAACCGGCGATCCGCTCATGACGCCCTGGCGCCCGACGAACTTCTCCATGATCTCGATGCCGCCCTTGGCGATATGGAACTGGCGGATGTCCTTCGCGTGCTGGCTGCCGCGCATCTTAAGCACCAGGATGGCCTTGGAGATGGCGCTGTCGATCTCGACGTAGCGGAGGATGAAATAATTGTCGGCGATGAAGGGCGCTTGGGACAGGCTGCTGGTATCGCCCAGGAGATTGCTGTTTTCGCGGAGCAGAAGGGAAGTGATGCCTTCGCGCTTGAGGCTGGTGATGAAATCGAATTCCATCTCGCGCAGGTCGTCGGATTCTTCCGCAGCGTATTCGAAATGGGTCAGGGAATCGACCAGGCAGCGCTTGATGCCCATCTCGTCGATGAGGGTTTCGAGACCCCCGCCCAGCTCTTCCACTTCGCTGGCCACGGTGGACGGATCGGAAAAGATGATCTTGAGCATCCCGGATTCTTCGTACTTCTTGAGATCCCATCCGAAGTTCAGGGCATCATGGTAGTACTGGGAAGGGAATTCCTCGAAGGTGAGGATGAGGCCCGGTTCCTGGAACTTCTCGATGCCGTTCACGATGAACTGCATGCCCAGCGTGGTTTTGCCTGTGCCGGGCGCGCCTTCCACCACGGTGGCGCTTCCCCTGACCACGCCGCCGCCGATCATCTTGTCCAACGCTTCGATTCCGAAAGCCGCTCTCTCCAGCATAATTCTCCTCTGAATCCTCTATCGACCGGAGACCTGTCCGGCGCCGTTCGGGCCGGATATCAGGGTCAGGAGCACCGCTTTTTGCGCATGCAGCCGGTTCTCAGCTTCATCAAAGCATACGCAGCGCGGAGAGTCCATCACTTCTTGCGTGATTTCCTCGTCCACATGCGCGGGCAGGCAATGGGTCACCAGGCAATCCGCCGGGGCCTTGGACAGGAGCCTGGAATTGACCTGGAATCCCGCGAATTGCTTTTTCTTCTGCTCGGCCTGGGCTTCCTCGCCCATGCTCACCCAAACATCCGTATAGATGCAATCGGCCTTCGCCACGCCCGCATCCGCGTCATGGGTGACGGTATAGGACCCGCCGGACCTCTTGAAGTACGGTTCCAGGGATTTGAGCACGTCCGGGTTCTGTTCATACCCTTTGGGGCAGGCCAATACGAAGTGCATGCCGAGATGCGCCGCGAGTTCGGCCAGGGAATTGGCCACGTTGTTGCCGTCCCCGACGAAAGCAAGGGTCTGGCCGGCGAGCTTGCCGCGTTTTTCCATCAGGGTCTGGCCCAGGGCCAAGGCCTGGCAGGGATGGTGCAGGTCCGTGAGGGCGTTGATGACGGGCACGGAAGCGTATTTGGCCAGGTCCAGAACGAGTTTATGGCTGAAGGTGCGCGCGATGATGGCATCGACCCAGCGGGAGAGGCACAAGGCCGCGTCCTTGACGGACTCGCGGTTGCCCAGGGAGATTTGCGACGGATCCAGGTTGATGGCGGCGCCCCCGAGCTGGACCATGCCGGCCTCGAAGGTCACCCGAGTGCGCAGGCTTGGTTTCTCGAAGATCATGGCGGCGGTCCGGCCTTTAAGGGCGTCGCTGGGGCCGGAGGTCTTGTATTCCCGCTTGATGGCGGCGGCCAGATCGAGCAGGTGCTCCACTTGGCTCCGGTCCAAATCCAGCAGGGTATTCAGGTGCTGAAGCTTGGATTGATTCATTTTTCCAGGGATTTATCCGGTTTTAAGTGGTTTCCATCCGGCGGAGGACAAATGAATATACGGCCCCGCCAACCCTAAATCTTATAAATAAAAAAGGTTAATTTTAAGGCGCAAATGACCAACGCAGCCGAAACCGCACAGAATAAGACCGGGCCATCCGAGACCGTCCCATGCTACGGGAAAATAAACCTCTTTTTGGAAATCCAGGACCGCCGTACCGACGGGTTCCATAACCTGGGGACCCTCTTCCACACCATCGATTGCGGGGATCGGCTCAGCGCCGAATCCGCGGAAATGCTTTCCCTCGATTGCGCGGAAGGCATCACCGCCACTCCGGACGATAACCTCGTCATCAAGGCCGCCAAGCTCCTGCGGGAAACCTTTCCGGAGCGCGTCAAGGCCGATGCCGGCATGCGGTTCTCCCTCGCGAAGATCCTCCCCACCGGCGCGGGCCTGGGTGGAGGGAGCTCGAACGCGGCCGCGGCCCTGCAACTGTGCAACCGCATCTGGGGCATGGGCCTCACCGATGCGGAACTGCTCCCGACGGCGGCCCGCCTGGGCGCGGACGTCCCCTTCTTCCTATACGGCGGGTGTTATTTCGGGGAAGGCAAAGGCGAAATCCTGAAGCCCGCTCCCAGCCCCTATCCGTTCCACATCGTCATCGGCACGCCGAATTGCCGGGTGGAAACCGGTTGGGCCTACGGCCAATTGGATCCCGCCCGTAAACGGGAATGGGCCCGGTTCAAGGCGCTCTACTTCACCTATTTCGAGGACTGGGAGTTCTACCAGGTGCTCCGGAACGATTTCGACGCGCCCATGCGCAGGCATTTCCCGGAAATCGATTCCCTCGCCCAGCGCATGCAGTCCTTCTCCCCGGTCAAGACCCTGCTCAGCGGCAGCGGAGCCAGTGTCTTCAGCCTCTTCCGGGAAAAAGGCGCGGCGGATCAATGCCTGGCGGAAATCAAACCCCAGTGCCGATTTTCCTGTCTCGCGGAATTCGTGACCTGATCCCGGGACCGCACCTCCCGGCTGATTCGGAAGCCTGGTACCTGCCGACCCCGTTTTCACCCTAAATACCCAAGTTTACGCCCCTTACCCGGTTGCAGCCCCCCCTTTTTCTTCTTACTTTTGACCCCCGTTCCCGGTGGGGCGTCGTCAAGTGGTAAGACAACGGCCTTTGGAGCCGTTTACCGTAGGTTCGAATCCTACCGCCCCAACCAGGGCGAATCGGGCAAGGTCCGATTCGCAGGGAGACTTCCGGATGCATTCCGGCCTTCTCCCCGACCCAGGAACGTCATACAAAATCGGGAAGGCGCGCCGAAGGTCGAGCGCGTGTACCGGACAAAGGAAATCGTAATGGCAACTGCATTGTTGAATCTCGCCGCCAAGAAAAGGGAACGGACCACCAAGGCCGCCCTCAAGAACATGCGCAAGGAAGGCCGCGTACCCGCCATCGTGTACGGCCTCAACCGGGAACCCCTGATGGTCGAAGTGGCCTCCGTGGACATGCGCCCGCACCTCACCCAGCGGAACCACGTCATCGAGATCTCCCTCGACGGCGGCATTTCCGAGAAGGTCCTCATCAAGGCCGTCGAACGCGACCCCATCCGCCGCGACCTCGTGCACATCGATTTCCTCCGCGTCGACAACGAGCATCCCGTCATCGTGAACGTGCCGGTAACCACCTTCGGCATTCCGTTCGGCGTGAAGACCGAAGGCGGCGTCTTCTCCACCATGAAGAAGTTCGTCAAGCTGCGCGCCAAGGTGCAGGACATCCCGGACAAGTTCGACATGGACGTCTCCGAGATCCGGTCAGGCACCATCATCTACGTGCGCGACCTGAAGTTCGACAAGGGCACCTTCGTGACCCCCGGGAAGACCGCCCTCTACGGCGTGACCACCGGTAAGGCCGAGGTCGAGGAAGTCAAGCCCGTGGCTGCCGCTGCCGCTCCCGCCGCCGATGCCAAGGCCGGCGACAAGGCAGGCGCCAAGCCCGCCGACAAGAAGGAAGACAAGGGCGGCAAGGACAAGAAGTAAGCCGTGCACATCCTTTTGGGCCTGGGCAATCCGGGCCCGAAGTATGATCGCACCCGCCACAACATCGGATTCGATTTCGCGGATCAGGTTGCGGCGGATTCGGGCCAAGCCGGCACCTGGAAGACCGAGGCCAAAAGCCTCACCCGCAAGGTCACCGTCGCCGGCCTTTCCCTCCTCATCGCTAAACCACAGACCTTTATGAACCTGAGCGGCGAAGCCGCCCAGGTTCTTCTCCAATTCTACAAGGTGAATCCGCGCAACCTCATCGTGGTCGTGGACGATATCTACCTGGATCTGGGCGCGGTCCGCATCCGGACCCAGGGAAGCCATGGCGGCCATAACGGGTTGCGGAACATCATGGAACATTGCGGGGACGCGTTCACACGCTTGCGCATCGGAGTGGGCCCGGTGCCCCCGGAACATGACAAGGCGGATTTCGTCCTGCGGAAGTACGGGACCGAGGAAGCCTCGGTTCTGGATAAGGTCCTGTCCCAGGCTAAGCCCATCATCGAAACCGGTTTGTCCTTGGGTTGGGAGCGGGCGGGTTCCGACTTCAACCGCCGTGGCGGCCCAAAGGACGCAGGGGCCTGATTCGGAACGCAACACGGAAGGAACCCACCCTTCGCTGTTGAAGGGTTAGTCCCGATATTTTATCTTTTTTTGAAAGGGACCTACCTTCCATCGGCCGCACTCTCCAAAAGGGAATGAGCCATGGAATCGGGATTCCACTCCGGTTCGGAATCCGCGCAACGGTCCATAAGCGCGATTTTTGCTAGTTTGCTATGTGGAATAATGAATGCGACCTGCGTGGAGCCTGCGAAGCAGACCCTGGAGCAGGAAGCCTCACTTGAAAGTCAGGTATTCAGGATGCAAGAGGATTTACAGTACCTTTTAGAGCTCTCGGCGGTGGACAAGAAGGTCTACGAGCTCAAGCTCACGAAGAAGGATCTTCCTGTCCGGATCCAAACCCTTAAAGACGATATCGAACGCGAAAAGTCCAACGCGGAAAAGACCACCGCGGCCATCGCCGAGACCAAGACCAAGATCCAGGAAAACCAGGACATGGCGGTGCAGGAGCAGGCCTCCCTGACCGAGAGCAACCGGCGTCTGGAAGCCATCAGCACCAACCGCGAGTACGATGCGGTCCATCTGGAAATCGCGACCCATAAGCGCAACATCGACAATGCCCAAGCCAATGTCATCCACTTCCAGCAGATCCTCGAGAACCTGCTGAAGGAAAAGGAGACCGCGGATCTGGCCTATAAGACGGTGCTGGACGCGAACGGGCCCGAGTTGAACCGGCTTACGGAAGAATTGAACGGCATCGAGGACAAGATGACCTCCGAGACCGCCAAGGCCGACGAGCCGCGCAACAAGATCAACAAGAAGGTCCTGGCCGTTTACGACCGCGTGGTCAAGCGCCGCGGCAATCCCAACGTCATCGCGGCCATCAACCGAAGCCAGAAGGCCTGCCTGGTCTGCAACCGCACCCAGACGCCCCAGCGCGTGATCGAAATCAGCAAGAAGAACGCGCTGCTCACTTGCGAAAGCTGCGGCAGCATCCTGATTTGGAAAGAGGACTGATTCCAGTCCGGGAACGGGCGGTTGATGCCCGTTTCGCGGGCCCGGTGCCCGCGCATGAAATGGAAGCTAACCGCCCGCGGGCTTGGCTTCCGCTCCTCCGGCCGCGCCAGCGGCCTTTTCTTTGACCACCTTGGCCACCGTCTTCGCCGATTCCACCGAGACCACGGCGGCCATCTTTCGCATCCGGGATTCCCGTTCCAATGGGGACAGGTCCCCCATCCTTCCGTCCGGGCCCATGAATAAGGCCTTCTCCGGGATCTCGCCCGTCACCAATCCGTCGAAGACCACTTGCCCGTTCGTCCCGTCCAGGATGCGCAACCGCATTCCCTGGGACCACTTCACCTTCAGCGACCAAGGCATCCAGAGGATGCGCTTGCTGGTTACGGCGATGGGCTCCAGCTTGCCGAAGGCATAGTATTGGGCGCCGAGACCCTTGGCCAGCTTGGGCATGTCGGCGGGAGCGGCCTCAGGACCGGCGAGGATGCCTTTGGCGAAGAGCTGGGAGACTTCATCCAGGGTGAAGGCGGAAAGGCCGGTATCCGCGCTCAGCTCCCAATGGATACGCTTGGCGATGTCCCCGCTGATCTGGGGGTTGGATTCCGGGTCCAGGCCCAGGAAGGCCACGGTGGGCCGGGCATGCAGGTCCAGGGCCAGGAATCCCAGGCCGAGGGCCAGGGCGAGCAGGGTCTTCGCAACGCTTTGCATGCTTCCATTATCGCACGCATTCCCGAAAGATACACGTCGGAAGCGGGCGACCGGGCCAGGAAACCTGCAGGGATTGTTAAAGCTTGAGCCCGAACTTGCGGTGGATTTCCTCGATCGAGAAGCGCACGACGATGGGGGCGCCGGAAGGCGAAACGTAGGGGTTCTGGGTCGCGAACAGGCCGTCGATCAGGGCCGAGACCTGGGGATAGTCCAAGTGCTCGCCGAGCTTGACCGAGGTGACGCGGGCATAGACCTTGGCAAGGCGTTGCTGGAAATCCTCCCCGCGGTTGGACAGGGCCCCCCTTTCGGGACGCAGCAGCCCTTCCACCATCTCGTACACGACCCGGCGCGCCTGATCGGGCTTCACCTCCATGGGCAACCCGCGCAACTGGAAGGCGTTACCGCCGAAGGATTCGAGATCGAAACCCAGGGCCTGCAGGCGGCCGAGGTGCTCCTCCAGGAAAAGGCTGTCCCCGGGGGCGAGCTCCAGGACTTCCGGGAAAAGCAACTGCTGGGACGAGAACCGTCCGGGTTGCCGCATCTCTTCCAGGGCCTTCTCGAAAAGGATGCGCTCATGGGCGGCCTGCTGATTGACCATCATGAGGCCGCTCTCCACGCCGAAGAGGATGAATCCGTTGTGCAACTGCAGGTAAGGGACCTCGGAAGCCCTGGTCTTGGCGCCCGGCGACGCCGGCTGCACGGGCGCGTCCGGGAAGAATCGTGATACCGGGACGGGAGCCTGGCGCGCATCGGCCGGGAAGAGCCGGATCTGGTTGTTCGCCGCCTGGCGATCCGGGCCGGGCAGTAACCCATCCGTTACCCCGGGTTCGGGGCTTCCGGCGGAAGGCGCCAGACCGGGGAAAGGCGCCGGCCGCGGGGGTTCGCCGGCGGATTCGGCGACCCTGGAATATCCCGGCAGGGAAAGCGAGGCTTCCGTCGCCTCGGTACCCGTTTCCGGCGCGTGGGAAGGCCGGTATTGGAAGGGCGGAGGCATGTCGGCGGGGCCGGCCGCATAGCTTCCGGGAATGCTCCCGCGATCTTCGGGTCCCGGCCCCATCAGATCGAGCATGGGAGCGTCGGCCATCTTCCTCAGGGCGGTCTTGACGGCTTGGGCGATGGCCCAGTAGATCCGGCTCTCATTGAGGAAGCGGACTTCCTTCTTGGTGGGATGGACGTTGACGTCCACCTCTTCCGTGGGCATGGTCAGGAACAGCACCGCCATGGGAAAGCGCCCCGGAGGCAGCACATCGTAGCTTTGCGAAAGCGAACGGGAGATGAGGCCGCTTTGGATGCTGCGGCGGTTGATGTAGAAGTACTGGTGGGTGGAACGCAAGCGCGCCTGCTGGGGAGTGCAAACGTACCCTTCCACATGGATGGACCCGGCGCCGCCGTTGGCGCTGTCGGTCCACTCGACCGGGACCAGATCGTTGGTGATGTTGAAGCCGAGCACTTCGCCCACGCGATGCTTGAGGGTCCCCTCGGACAGGGACAGGATTTCCCGGCCCTTGTCCAGGACGCGGAAACCGGTGCCGGGATGGGCCAGCGACACCCGACTGAGCATGTTGAGGATGCGCGCGGCCTCGTTCTTGCCGGACCCCATGAACTTGCGCCGGGCCGGATTGTGCTGGAACAGATTGCGCACCGTGATGGTGGTGCCCGGGTTGCGGGAGATTTCCCGGTTGCCCGTTTCCAGGGAATCGGAAATG
>JAQBPO010000084.1 GCA_028287465.1 Fibrobacterota bacterium | reverse complement strand
CCTGGAACGCCCATTTCGAGGGCATCGTCCCCACCCTCAAGAAGAAATACGAGCAGACGGACTCGGAATTCATGCGGCGCGAGATCGAAGAATACATGGACGACCGGCCCTGCGGCACCTGCAAGGGCCTGCGCCTGAAGCACGAGTCCATGACCGTGACCATCCGCGGCCTCAACATCATGGATATCGGCGAGATGTCCATCAAGGACGCCTTCGATTGGACCAAGGCCCTGCAGGAAGGGGATCCGGCCGCGGACGAGGCGGACTCCTCCCTGTACCAATTCTTCAAGATCCCGAAGATCGATCCCAAGGAGGACGACCTCTCGGAGAACGAGCGTTCCATCGCCAAGCAGGTGTTCAAGGAAATCCTGGGCCGCCTCACCTTCCTCGTCAGCGTCGGCCTCAACTACCTGAGCCTGAGCCGCACCGCCCGCACCCTTTCGGGCGGCGAGTCCCAGCGCATCCGCCTGGCCTCCCAGATCGGCACCGGTCTGTCGGGCGTGCTCTACGTCCTCGACGAACCTTCCATCGGCCTGCACCAGCGGGACAACGATCGCCTGCTCAAGACCCTGCATCGCCTGCGCGATCTGGGCAATACGGTTTTGGTCGTCGAGCATGACGCGGACACCATCCGCCAGGCGGACTATGTCCTGGACATAGGGCCCGGGGCCGGCGAGCATGGCGGCCGCGTGGTCTTCAGCGGCACGCCGGATCAATTGATCGCCTCGGGGAACACGGACACCGGGGCCTTCCTCAGCGGCCGGCGCCGCATCGACCTCGGGGAAATCCTCGAGGAGATCCGTTCCCTCAAGGTCCGCTTCGTGGAAGAGCGGACCGACAAGACCATCAAGCTCACCGGCGTCTCCCACAATAACCTGAAGAACGTGGACGTGGAACTGCCCCTGGGCCGCTTCATCTCCATCACCGGCGTCTCCGGTTCGGGGAAATCCTCCCTGGTCAACGACGTGCTTTCGCGCGTCCTGGCCAAGGAGATCCACGGTTCCAAGTCGCGCCCGGGGCCGTACAAGACCATCAAGGGCCTCGAGCATATCGATAAGGCCATCGTCATCGACCAGTCGCCCATCGGGCGCACCCCGCGCTCCAATCCCGCCACCTATACCGGCCTCTTCGCCGAGATCCGCAACATGTTCGCCATGACCCAGGAAGCCAAGATCCGCGGCTACAAGCCGGGCCGCTTCAGCTTCAACGTCAAGGGCGGCCGCTGCGAGAATTGCGAAGGGGACGGCCTGATCCGCATCGAGATGCAGTTCCTGCCGGACGTGTACGTGACCTGCGAGGTCTGCAAGGGCAAGCGTTACAATCGCGATACCCTGCAGATCGACTATAAGGGCAAGAACATCGCCGAGGTGCTGGAGATGACCGTGGAGGAAGGGTGGAACTTCTTCCAGAACCTGCCCGCCCTGGCCAACAAGCTCAAGACCCTGCTGGACGTGGGCCTCGGCTATATCCGCCTTGGGCAGTCGGCCACCACCCTTTCCGGCGGCGAAGCCCAGCGCATGAAGCTCTCGGCGGAATTGTCCCGGCGCTCCACCGGCCGTTCCTTCTACATCCTGGATGAACCTTCCACGGGCCTCCACTTCGAGGACGTGCGCAAGCTGCTTGTCGTGCTGCATTCGCTGGTGGCGCAGGGAAATACCGTGCTCGTCATCGAGCACAATCTGGACATCATCAAGAATTCGGAATGGGTGGTGGACATGGGACCGGAAGGCGGCGAGGCCGGAGGCCGCGTGATCGCCGTCGGCACGGTTTCCGACGTGGCCGCGACCAAGGGTTCCTATACGGGCGAGTGGCTCCTGAAGCTGATGGAAACGGAAAAGGCCTGGCCGGCCCGCAAACCGTCCAAGGAGCATTGGCCCGCCATCGCTCCGGCCACGACCGCGCCCCGCGCCGCGGGACTGGTGGCCGCCCTGTCCAAACCGTCCGATGCCGCCAAGGCCAAAGGCGGAAAAGCCGTGCCCGAGGTCTTCCAACGGAAGGCCGAGGACGCGGACGAGCCGGAAACCCGGCGCCGGGGCCGGCCCCGCAAATCCGTCAGGGTCTGAAAGGCCTTAAGCGGTAACGGGCCAACGCGGCTTCGACACCGATCATGGTGGTTCGGCCGCGTCGGATTTAGATTTGGGAGATGCGCTCCCCCATTTTCCCGTTCATACTGGCAACCTGCATGGCCGTTCCCTTCGCCCAAGGAAGCAGCGCGGTCATCACCTTGGCGAGCCCGCCTCCCGGCGGGGAAGGATACTCCGCCCTCCAAACCGGGGCGGCCTTGTCCCAAGGCGCCGCGAGCCTGTACCATAACCCGGCCCTGATGGCCGGCCTGGAGCGCGCCTCCGGTTCCCAACTCCATTATACCCGTTCGGAACAGGATCTCCTGCCGATATTGGGCCTTGCCGATTTGCATCAGGAGTTCTGGTCCGCCGCCGTGGTCTTCCCGGATCCGGAGAACGGTACGGACATGGCCGTGGGGATCTTCCGCAACCGAATCAACTTCGGACCTTCCGAGCGGACCGATGCCCAGGGATCGGTCATCGGAAGCGGAAACACGGATGAGACGGTAACCGGTATCGGCACCGCCATCCGTCTGGGGCTTCCGATAAGCATGGGCGCCACGGTGAAATTCTACGACAGCCGCCTGGTCCCCGGGGACGATGGCAAGGCCGGGAGGGGCTGGGCCTTCGATCTGGGCCTGGTCGCCAATCCCCGCCTGTCCCCGGATACCGGTCTGGGTTTGCCTGCGTTCGCGGTGACCCCCTCCTTGGGAATGGTCGTCCGTAATCTGGGTCCGGACGCCTTCTACGCCGAAGCGCTCAAGGCGGATCCCATCCCCACCACCTATACCGTCGCGTATGGCCTGAAGGTCGAAGCCATGGATTTGGCCGGCTTCCAGGCCGGAGCGGACATGGACAATGAGTGGACGGCGCGCTCCGATCGTCTGGATCAGGTCCGGGTGCTAGGGTATTCCTGGGACTTCCTCGGATTCGGTTTCGGCGAGGGTTGGCTGGACGATCCCTCGGGGATCCGATTCGAGAACCACTCCTTTCGGTCCCTCGAAATCTCCCTTCTCCGGATCCACAGGATTCTGGGGCGCTTGAACGCCGGGGATTTCTCCAGCCCGTCCGAAGCCTTCGACAAGGGTTTCCTGTTCGGGAAGACCCGGATCGCCGGCATGCCTTTCCGGGCGAACCCCAGGTTGGTCGCCGGCTATCGCGAAATCCATTCGCGGGACAACGGCATTCGCGACGGCCAGCACGCTTATTTTTTCGGCATCTCCCTTTAACCGTCCCCGCCGGCTCCTTTCCTTCCGGATCGGAACAGGGACTTCACGAAACCGTTCCCGATCTCGAAGCCCTTCAAAAGGGCCTTGGACCCCGGCCCGCGGTATTTCTCGAGGGAGAATCGCCCCACCAGCTGGTTGGCGAACTTCTCCTTGAACTCGGAAAGGCTGCGGTGATCGGCTCCGCAAAGGTCGAAGGTCTCGAAACGGCCCTGGTAACGGAGTATCAGCCGATGGATCAGGAAATGCATGGCCCCGGTGCGGTCCGCTTCGGCCAGGCTGCATGAGCACCAGATGATGGCGGATTTGCGGAAGCGATCCAAGGCGACGCTCGCGAAGGCGATGGCCTTGCCTTCCGGGTTGCGCACGGCCAGATGCTCCATCAGCCCCGTACCCGTCAGTTCCCGGCGCAAATCCGCGGCCCAGCGGGGCCGCCACTTCATGGCCAGGCCCTTGCGGATGAAGGTGCGGGCATAGGCGGCTTCGAATTGATCCTCCCCATCGGTCGCTCCGAAGGTCAGCCCTGCCTTTTCCGCTTTGCGGATATTGGCGAGGCAGTCCTTGTTGGCTTCGAGGGCATCAGGGGCCTTGAGGAGGTTCACCACGGTATAGCGCGGCAGGCATAGCCAATTCCGTTCCAAGGCGGGCCGGACATCGTGTTCCTCGGGCAGAAGCAGGCTGTAATGGGCGTTCCGCTCCAGCCATGCCAGGATGACGCCCAGGATCTCGTAATGCTCCCGGACCTCCTCGTTGAAATGCCTTCTGCGTCCGGGGATGAAATAAGGGCCGCCGTAAAAGGTGAGGATGGGAACGAAGGCTTTGACCAGGCCGCCGCGTTTGATGAATTGCAAAGGCAGGTAGGCGGCCAACGCGCTCCCCTTATGGATTCTCAGGACCTTCAACGGGAATGGAAGGGCCCGGCGCGTGGCCTCAAGCCAGGATCGCATCCCGAAAACCGGCGCCTCCTCGGGCAGATCGGACAAGTCCTCGCTGAGACTGGCGGTCCATTTACCGGTCCTTGTTTCGGTCCGGGTTTCAGTAAGCATATAGGGCCTCGGGGTATGCAAGGTTTGACCAGATAACGCGCGGGACTTCACCGATCGGGATCCCGGATCCCGTTTTCCGCCTGATTCACCGGCCGCCGTTCGAACGGGATCCAGCATATGCAAACCCCGTGCCGTAATGGAAAAACGATATCGTTCCAGTCGCGTCGGCCATCTGGCATCCGGGACCGGGAAGTCTTACCTTTCCCGTAAGGAGTCCCATGCCCGAACTGCCCGACATCACCGTCTACGTCGAGAGGCTGGAAGATCTGCTCAAGGGCCGGGCCCTGGGCGCCATCCGCCTGGCAAGCCCGTTCCTGTTGCGATCGGTGACCCCGCCCCTGAAGGATTTCGAAGGCCTAAGGGTAACCGGGGTGATACGCAGGGGGAAGCGGGTGGTGTTCGCGTTCGAGGAAGGAAGGTACCTGGCCTTGCATCTCATGGTGGCGGGGAGGTTCCATTGGAAGCCGGCCGGCGCGCCCATTCCCAAATCGAACGGACTGATGGCGATGGATTTCGATGCGGGTACCCTAATCCTGACCGAGAGCGGCACCAAGAAACGCGCCGCCCTTTTGGCCTTTGGCGATCTGGCCGCCCTGGAAGAACGGTTCCCCGTGGGCCTGGAACCGATGACGGCCTCCCTGTCGGGATTCGCCGGAATGCTGCGCAAGGAGAACCATACCCTCAAGCGCTCCCTGACCGATCCCCGCCTGTTCAGCGGCATCGGCAATTCCTATTCCGACGAGATCCTCCACCGCGCCGGGCTTTCGCCCATCTTGCTGACCTCGAAAATCGGCGACGATCAGATCAAGGCCCTGTTCGAGGCCGTGAAAGCGGTACTGGGTGAATGGACCGATATCCTGCGTGCGGAGTCGGCGGGTGGATTCCCGCAAAAGGTGACGGCCTTCCGCGAAGGCATGGCCGTGCACGGGCGTTACGGCAAGCCCTGCCCCAAGTGCGGGGGCACGGTGCAACGCATCCGTTACGCCGAGAATGAAACCAATTATTGCCCTACGTGCCAGACGGGCGGCAAGCTGCTGGCGGACCGGGCCCTTTCCTCCCTGCTCAAAAAGGACTGGCCGCGCTCCCTGGACGAAATGGAAAAGCTGCTGGCCAAGCACAAGGGGATAGGCGCGGAAGGCTTGCCGGCCGACGCGACCTAGGGGACCAGGCGCTCCAACGGTTACTGCCCTCCGGATTCCGCGGGGATATCCCACTCGGCCGGACAATTTGCATCTTTGCAAAGATGGACAGAGATGTTGGAACGGAAAGCAGGGTTGGAGTGGGAGCGGAAGCCGAACGATTGACGGGTCGAATCCGCTTCATCATCGGGGCCTTCGTGATCGCCTTGATCCTGAGCGGGGTGACGGCATTCCCCCTGATCCATGAATTGCGCATCCTCAACTCATGGCTGGGCGAAGGATCTTCCTGGGGCGGGCGGTTGCCGGCCCTGGCCCACTGGATAAGCATGGTGGATAGGGGGCTGCGCGAGACCAACGCGGCCTATCCCTTCATCCAATACGGCACGGATTGGCTGGCGTTCGCGCACCTGGTAATCGCCGGCGCCTTCTGGGGCCCCTGGAAGGACCCCGCGCGGAACTCCTGGGTGATCGATTGGGGCATCCTGGCCTGCGCGTCAATCATCCCCTTGGCCTTCATCTGCGGGCCCATCCGGGGCATTCCGTTCTACTGGCGCCTGATTGACTGCTCCTTCGGGGTCATCGGCGTGATACCCCTGCTCCTGGCCCGGAGCTATGCCCGTCGGCTCGCGGTCCTTTCCGGGATCTCACAGGTTTCCCCGGCCTGATGGGGGCACCTGCCTCCTTCGCCGGAATAAATTGCCGACCCCCGCAAGAAAACGTATCTAGGCGTCATGGGATTCCTAATACGCCTCGTTATCAGCGCCATCAGCCTCGCCCTGGCCGCGCGCCTCATTCCCGGCATCTATGTCCGCGACTGGGGCACCCTGTTCCTGGCGGCCTTCCTGCTGGGCATAGTCAATGCCGTGGTCAAGCCGCTCCTCATCCTGCTGACCTTTCCCATCACCCTGGTCACCCTGGGTCTTTTCCTGCTGGTCGTCAACGCCGCCATGCTGGGCCTGGTGGCATGGCTCCTGCCGGGTTTTTCCATATCCGGCCTGGTACCCGCGCTATTGGGGTGGCTGGTGATGGCGATTGTGGGAAGCCTGCTCAGCCATCTGATCTGATGCCCTGACCCGGCAGGCTAAAGTCCGTTCGGATCAAAAAACCATCGCGCTCCGCAATCCGAACATCCAAGGCGTCCGCTCGTCCGGGGAGACCGGCATGGCCAGATGCGGGGAAAGGGTGATCCGGCCGGAAGTGAAGGGCAGATCGATTTCCACGATCAGGAAATCCCTTTCCGTTCCCTGAACCATCGGATCGCCAAGGACATGTTGCCCATCCAGGGCCAGGATGAGGCTCAGGCGATCCACGGCCAGTTCCCTGCGCACCGCCATGCGGTAGGACAATTCCGAATTCTCGTGGGGGTTTCCCAAGGACAGTACATCCATGGGCGCCGGTTCGGGCATGGCGGATCCGGCTGCCTGTCCTTGGTCCATGGCTTCAGGGTCCATGGCTCCATGATTCATCCCCGCATGGTCCATCCCGGCATGGGTCGCCATCCTGGGGAACACCATGGTCGTACCCAGGGTCCCGTTCCAAAGCATCCCCGCCCAGGAACGGGAAAGCGAGGCATAGGACGCCGCCATGAAATGTTCCCTGGCCATGCCGTCGGTCATGCCCTCAAGCAATGGCAACCCCTTCAAAGGAAAGGCCAATTGGGCGCCCAGACCCAGGCGCGTAACGGCGCCTAAGGGGGTGGCGTATTCCGCTTCAAGGGCGGGGCTCCCGATCCCCATGCGGGTCGATCCGGTCAGCCGCGCCATGGCCAGGGGCCAATCCAATCCGAACGCCCATCGCCCGTCCAGGTCATAGCGCGTTTCCAGGCCGATTTCGGAATAGGTCCCGGACCTGCCTCCCTGCCGGACCGAGCCTCCGCTCACGTCGAAACCCAATTCGAGGGACCCGGGTGTCCTGGCGGCGGGAAGCCTGCGGGAGTGCAAGGCGCATCCGGCCGAGACCGGAATCGCGAAGGCCGGGATCAGGAATGACAATAAATAGGAACGCAGGAATGGATTCATCCGGTTCATCGCGGGGAAACGTCGCCTTGCGGCGGTTCAATATTCCGTGCGCACTCCCATGGTAAATACGTGGCTCAAAAGGACCTTCGGGTAGAGATCCGGATATTCCAGCCTGGAAATCCCGTATTCCCCCGTCAGGATGATCGGGGCTTTCCCGCCCGCGCCACGGCCGACGCGGTATTCCAGTTCCAGGGCCCCGGTCTGGCCGTAGAGGGTGCCCAGGCGCAAATCCCCGGTCTGGAACCCGTTCCGGTCCGTGTAGACGGCACGGTAGAAATCCGCGCCGGATTGGGCGTAGAACCGATGCTTCGCGGTCACAAGGGCGCGCCCCAGTTCCTTGGCCAAGGCCGCCTCGGGTATCCAGGCGGTTACCCCCCAGCCGTCCGCGTAGAAGCCCTGGCGCAGGTGAAGGGCGGCTCCCGAACCCAGGTACCAGGAGGCCTGGGCGAATGTCGTTACGCGCAACCGTTCGGAAGGCAGCTTCTCGGGGAAATAGGTGATGCCCACCAGGGAATTGCGGTAGGGGCTGGAAAGCCTGCCGATCTGCAAGCCGGCCGAAGCGCCCCCGGATACCAGCAGGCGCGGTGTCATCGTCTGGGCCACGGAAAATCCGGCGGAAAGCTTGGACTGGTTCGCGGGCCATCGGCCTATCTGGCCGGCCGGCGCCTGCGCCGGGGCGATGCGGTCGCGGCCCGCCCCCACGAAGGCGGAAATCACGGTATTGCCTTGGAACGTTTCCGCCTGGCCGGACAGGGTCCCGAACCAGGAGGAATAGTCCGGTTCATGGCTTCCGCGCGCATCGGCGGATAGGGTGGCCGGGGTGTTACCTAAGCGTTCTCGGAGCACCAGGCCCACGGAACCCTCGCCCCGAGTCTCCCGCGAATTCACGGGACTGGTTGAAACGCGGGCCGAGGCTCCGCTCACCGCGTCCGCGATGATGGGATTATCGTCCTCCTCCAGGTGATCGCCATGGCCGGCATTGTGCCCGGCATGGGGATCGGCGGGGGCCGATTCCGCATCCGCCGCAAGGATGGCGATCCAATCCCCCACCGCCTTGGCGCGGATGGACAGGTTGGCCCGCAGGGGATACTCGATGGCGGCAGCCACGCTTGTCACGTAGAGACGCGCGTCGTCCAGGTAGGAGTGCACGCGTCCTTCCGCCAGCCCGGGAGGTTTCGCCGCCGGTATCATCATGGGGCCGGCCAGGCCGGCATTCCCGCTTGGCGCCCGATCCGGGAGCGGCGCCCGTACCTGCGCCTGCGCCGGCGCGGACACGCTATCCCCCGTCGCCAACGCGGAATCGGCCCGGTCCTCCGCATCCGCGGAGCGGGCCCCGGGAACGGCCGGAACCTGGGCATAGGCGGATCGGTTTCCCGGCAACGCGGCCAAAACGAACAGGAGGGCGGATAAAGGGAAACGTAAGCGGGCCGGTTTCAATGGAAGGGCCCCGTCTGATGGCTTGGCCCTTCCGCCGAACCGAAGGTGGCCATGGTCTTGCCGGCATTGCCGATAGGGATGGTCTTGACCACGGTTCCCGTGGCCATGTCGATTTGCGATACGGTCGCGTCCTTGTTGTTGGCCACGAGCAGGTACTTGCCGTCGCCGGTCATGGTCTCTCCGTGGCTGCCGTAGCTATTGCCGATGGTCACCGAGGCGAGCTGCTTCGGATTGGCCGGGGCGGAAACGTCCAGGACCAATTGTTTGTCCGCGATGGAAGAAGCGGCCAAGGAGGTGCCGACATTGATATAGGCGCGCGCGCCGTCGGCGCTGAAAAGGGTATGGCTGCCGGATGCGCCTTGGGCCGGAGTGCCGGCCAGGGAGTCCTTGCAGTCCGGTCCTTTATAGAGCAAGGGCAGTTCCTTCACCAGGGAATCGGTCTGCATGTCGACCACGGCCATCTGGCCGATCTGGCAGGGAGATCCCGTGCCGCCTTCCTTGGGAGCCGATTGCAGGGTGTAGACATAACGCCCCGCGGGATGCGCCGCGGTATAGCCGCCCCCGGTTCCATCGGTAGCGATGAGCTTGAAGCCCGGGACGGCCGCGTTCAGGTCGACCGCGACGAGCACCCCGTTACCGGTCATGTTGCAGAGCGCATGGGCCGTGCCCTTGGCGGTGGCGCACCCATGGGGCGAAGGCGAGATGCCCGCGACCTTGCTTTGATCGCAGGTATGCTTCGCGTCGGATTTGTCGAAGCCGGCGCCCGCTTCGGTCAGGGTCGACAGCTTTAGGATGTTCCCGATATCGCTGAAGTCGAATACGCTCATGATGTCGGCGCAATCGGCGATGTTGCTGATTACGACGCGCGGCCTGTCAGGGCTGAATGCGGCCTTATGGTGGCCGTTCCCGAGGGTGGCTTCGCCGACTCCGGTCAGGTAGGTCTTCGAGGCCGGATCGACATCGAGGAACCTGGCGGTATTGGCCGTGGCCCCGCTGTCGTTCAGGGACATCCAATACTGCTTGCCCGCATATTCGGGAGTGATGAAGGAATGCACGGGCTTGCGGCCCGTGGTCGGGGAGGAGGGGAGGCGGGCCTTCTGCACCATGGTCTTCCCGTCCACGATGAGGATTTCGGAACTGCCGGTAAGGTTCACCAGGATGGTGCCGTCCTTCAGGGCCTGCATGTCCGTGGGGGCCTTCACGTCCGTTATGATTCCGGGCAGGGCGTTGCCGGTGGCGAGGTCGATGGAGACCAGGTTGCCTTCCTGGGCGGTGAAAAGGGTCTGCGCGAACTCCGCATTGGTTGCGTCGTCCTTGGACGAGTCATTCATGCATCCTTGAAATAAGGGTAGGGCCGCCAGCGCGAGGAGAGAGAACGTCTTTTTCATTTGCTTTCCTGTTCGGTTTTTAATGTTGCGGCCGTCTTGATGGGTTCGGCCTGATGGGTTTCGCCGCCTGAGCGGCCTTTGCCTGGGCCGGTCATTGCACGCAGCCGCAACCGCCTCCCGGGGCATCCCCGGGTAGGCCGCCGCCGGTCGTGGTCTGGACCAGCTTGTCCTGATACTCCGCCTCAAGGGCGGTTTTCGCGAAAGGGGATTGCATGCAGGGAGAAGCCAGCTTCTCCCTTTCCCAGGGTTTGACTGCGGCGCAGCCGGCCAACAGCAGCCCGCAGGCCAGCCATGGCAGGACGCGCAGAGGCGAATTGGAATGCCGCATGCGATGCTCCTGATGAACTATGGAAATCGATCGAATGGAGAACGGATCCGGACGAGGCTCAGGAAAGCGCTATGGGAACCTTCTGGGGCGCTTCGGGAGCGGGGGAGGGATGATCCGGCGGCAGAAAGGGGATGATTTCCCCGGAGAGGGCGGTGAGTACGGGCGCAGTGGATGCCGGGGTCATATGGGGGGCGAGCGGAGGCATATATCCTTGGCTGTCCGCTCCACCCCCGCAAGCGGTCAGGCGCGACTCGAGGCCGTCCCCGTCATGATGGGATGCCCCGCTGAAACCTTTGGGAAAGCAGCAGCAACGCACCTTGCATTGCAGGGCGTTCTGGCAGGCGCACTTGTGGATGGAGCAGGCGAAGGCTTCCGCCTGCACCGGGGTTTCCGCTTTCGCTTCGAACCACTCCTTGATGGGATAGGCCAATTGGGTGGAAGCGAAAAGATAAAGCAGGCCCAGGCAGAAGGCGGCGGGTCCAGCCAGCGAACCCCTGGTTTTGTGTATGAATGCCCGCATCAGCATAGAAGATAGCCCAAACCCGGTTGATCCGCCAGATATCCGATGGCCGCGCTCAGGAGGTCCCGTTTCGCTCCAATTCCCCAAAAAAATCGTTTTCCGGATGGTCGATGCATGAAGGCCACGGGAACCAAGGCGGGTTCGCCCGGCAACCCGGAATAAAGGAAGGCATGATTATCGGCATTGAAGGTGGCTGCTGAGCCCCATCATCGCCGCGGCGGCCATGAGCGTGAGTTCGGTTTCGGTCATCGTCAATTCATTTACGGTTGAAGAGGGAGGTTCTTTAGCTTTTCCCTGGACGACCTAGAAGGGTTCATTGGCTCTCGTTACATGCGCCGCAGGGATGAAGCCGTGGGGTTGCTCGGACTTGCCCGAGATGAAACGATCATAGAGCCTCTTCTCCAAGGCGCTCGCCATGGGAACCAGGATTTCCTTCTCCATGCGGGAATGACGCTGATGCTTGACGTCGAAGGCTTCCAGCAAACCTATGAGTTCCAGTTCCGGGCCCGCCGCTTCGCCAATCACGGGAATCGCCAGCCTGGTCAAATCGATGAAACTCCGGATGATTTCCAAAAGGTCATGCTCATTTTTATGGAGTTGCAAGGTCGAGAAGACCCTGACCGACCCCTTGAAGAAATCCGGATCGGCCTTTCCGTGCCTGACGCAATAATCATAACGGAGGATTTTCGGGAACAGAAATGATTCTTCCGCCGCGATATGCTCACTGAATGCATTCTCGAATGCGTGCCATTCACGGATGAGCGCGGCGAATCGCCCGGGGATTTCCCGGCTTTTCTCCAACGACCAGAAGGCGCCCATGATGCCGGGATGGAGTTCGCGGATGAACGCCTGATGCTCGCAGGTTAGGTAATCCAGCAGACGGATAAGGGGGACCTGCGACCATTCCGAATCCACCGCCGGGATTTCGAGAGCTTCCATTTCACCCAGGAACGTATCCCATGAAATCCCTTTTTCCCGGCATAAATCTCCGGCCTTGACCAGGGGCAAGGTGAACGGGTCCATTCCGTATTTTTCCAGGATGCTCAGCGATAAAGGCCGGACGGTAAGCAATGCGGAGGCCGTCGTGTCAGGGAAAACCCATCGATGCGATTCATTCAAGTTGACTCCCGGTAAATACGGATTAAGGCAGGCAAGACATGCGTGAGCAGGTCATTCTCAAGCCCTGTATCCTAATTACACTTAAATCGGCCTTACAAGTACTCCATTCGGTTGAAGATGCAAGGATTGCGGCGGCACGGCGATGCGATTCCCGAAACCTGCCCCGGATTGGCGTTAAGCGTTCATTTCATGCCATCATGGCCCATGCCCGACCCCTGCCGGCCCTTGCCTGCCTTCGGTTTCCACCCAGGCATCCATACCTTCCGGGTAGGCCGCCGATTCCTCAGGTAACATCCAGGTTTCGACCCGGATTCGATCTCGGCCCCCCACGGTGAAAAGGGAAGCCTCCAGAATGATCCCGGTTCTGGGGTTCAGGCGTAACCCATGGAAGGGAAAGCATCGGAAACGACTCCCTGAGGGCCTGGGTACCCCCCCGGGGTCCTTACCAGGCGCCGGTCGCCTTCCATGGTTCGACAGGGGCGGAAAACCCTGAAACCGGCGATCCCGTCCCGCTTCCCGATTTCCCGCCATGAATCGGGATTCGCCGCCCTTCGCTTTTAGTTAGATTCCCGATTCAGGGGGATCCATGGCCGCAATCCGCGACCGTTCGCCGGTCGTGCCGTCATACTGCATACGCATCGGGGCTCTTCTCGCCGCGTTTTGCTATGTCGCCGGGTGCCTGAACCTTTCCGATTTCGCGCCTTTTGTCGCGCGTCAGACGGCACCCTCGTCCCCCATCCGGGCGGAAGCGGTGGCCATGGCCATACCCGTTCCCGGGGATTCGATTACGGCCGGAACCGCGCATCGATGCTGCTGCCCCCATCATGGGAACGAATGCGAAATGGGATGTTGCGCCGCCCAGGCGACCCCGGTCCCGGGAGAATCGTGTTTCCGCCAATGTCCGGGAACGCCTTCCCCATCGGGAGAGGCCGTTCCCAGGATGACGGCGCATCTCCTTCCGGTTTCCGGAGCCTCGCTTCCCGTGGCCCCGTTCCTTCCGGGATTCCCCATCCCGGCGCGAACGCTCCGGGCCGGTTGTTCCGAGGTACCCGACAAGATACCCATAGCCTGATTCCTTTTCCCGCACCCCATCATCCCGAATCGCCGCCGGAAAGGTTCCGCGCGGCCGCCGTTGACGTAAAAGACGAAAAAGGAATATCCATGAATCCGATGCACGATAAGCCCCGTCCGATGCCCCAGGGATCCGGCATGTGGCTCTCTCTCCTACTGACCCTTTCCGCCGCCGTCGGCTTTCAGGCTTGCGGGACCGATAGCGAAGCGGAACCGACCGTGACCATAGTGACCCCGGCGAACGGAACCACCGTGGTGGGCCCCAAGGTCAAGCTCCAGGTGAAGACGACCGGCTTCACCTACGCCGTCGCGGGGGCCGGCAAGGTTTCCGCGGCCCAGCACGACGAGGACGCGGTCAGCGGGCATATCCATGTCTTCCTCGACAAGCCGGAAGGCCTGGACGCGGATGCCATCACGGATCTGACCAAATACGATACCACCACCCTCACCATCACGACGGCGGGCGAGCACTATATCATCGTGGCGGGCGCGGACGCCAAGCACGGCGACGTGGAAAGCATGCTCGACTCGGTGAAGTTCACGGTGACCCTCCCCTAGGACCAGGCCCCTCCGGATAATCCGGAGGGGTCTACCCTCCCGATCCGGTCGGATCGGGTTTTGTATTTTGCCGGGGGGAATGGGAACCATGACGGAACGGAATCGGATGGACAGAACGGTGCGATGGGCCCTGGCTGCGGCCGGCTGCCTGGCCATGGCGTTCCTGCCCCAAGGGTGTTACCAGGCTACGGATGCAGGTCCCAGGCCCATCGTCACGGAAGGCGCCCTGGCGGACGTGAAATACGCGCCCGCTCGCCGCCTGGTCAGCCGCTCCTGCGCGGATTGCCATGCCAAGGACGGGAACAACGAGACCCACAAGGACGCTTGGGGCCATGCCATCCGGTTGGACACCTACCAGGAATGGGTCGATGGGAGACGGGTCCTGCAGGAGCGCCTCGATCCCGCCATCGCCGCGGCCCAGGATCCGCCCGTGGACGCGATGCCGCAACCGTTCTTCCGGTATCAACTGACGGACGCGGAACGGGATACCTTGCTGCAATGGATCCGGCGGGATTCCCCGAACACGGAAACCGGGGAATAGCGGAGTAGCGGAGTAGCGGAGTAACGAGTAACGCGAGGGATCCTGCCTCAGGCCGCGAACGGCCTCAGGCCGCGGCGACGCCCAGGTATTGGGCCAGGACCCGGTGGAGGGCGACCTTGGTGATCGGCTTTTCCAGGAAGTCCTGCATGCCCGCCCCCAGGCAACTTTTCCGGTCCGAAGCGAAGGCGTTCGCCGAAAGGGCGACGATGGGCAGCCCGGCCCAGCGCGGATTCTTGCGGATCTCCCGCGCGGCCTGAAGCCCGTCCATCACCGGCATCTGCAAATCCATCAGGACCAATTCATAGTCGCGGTCCGCGAGCATGTCCAGCGCCTCCTTGCCCGTACCGGCCACGTCGATGGATTCGAAATAATCCTCGAGCAGCGCCTTGGCCACGCGCACGTTCACCGCGTTGTCCTCGGCGAGCAGGAGGCGACGGCCCTTGCGCAAGGGTTCAAGGGTTTCCTTGCCGGACGCCGGGGCCGGCTGGGAAACGGGAAGCGATAGGCTCAGGCTGAACTCCGATCCGACGCCTTCGGTGGACTGCACCCGGATGTCGCCATCCATCATCCTGGCCAGTTGCATGGAGATCACGAGGCCCAAACCCGTCCCGCCGAATTTCCGGGTGGTGGAGGAGTCGCCCTGCTCGAAGGGTTGGAAGAGCTTTTCCAGATTGGCCTTGGAGATCCCGATGCCGGAATCCACGATGCGGATCAGGAACCGGTCCGGCTCCGTGAAGGCGGGGAAAAGCGTCACCGTGCCCCTGGGAGTGAACTTCAATGCATTGTTGAGGAGGTTCAGCAGTATCTGCCGCACCCGCAGGCGATCCCCCAGGACCCATTCGGGAACCGGGGTCTCCGGTTTCAGTTCCAGGGAAACGCCCCGCGCTTCCGCGTCGAATTTCATGATCCCCATGACCTCGGCGATGAGGGCGCCCGTGCGGAACGGCTTCAGTTCCAGCTCCATCTTGCCGGACTCGATCTTGGAAACGTCCAGGACATCGTTGAGGATGGTGAGCAACCCCAGCCCGCTGGCCTTGATC
Source organism: Fibrobacterota bacterium (assembly GCA_028287465.1). Classification (GTDB taxonomy): domain Bacteria; phylum Fibrobacterota; class Fibrobacteria; order UBA11236; family UBA11236; genus Chersky-265. The sequence goes on along the minus strand of JAQBPO010000084.1, from coordinate 81,398 downwards.
AACTCGACGCTCTCCTTCGACTCCCGCGAGATCCCGGAATGGAGCAAGGCTTCGGACATCCCCAACACGCCGTTCAAGGGCGTCCGGATCTCATGGCTCATCTGGGCCAGGAACCTGCTCTTGGCCTGGTTGGATTCCTCCGCCCGGATCACCACGCGCTGCAATTCCCGGGTGCGCTCCAGGACCTTTATCTCCAGGGGCAGGCTCGATTTCCGGGCATGGAAGATGAAGTACGCCAGCAGGACGGAAACCGAGATGCCCACGGCCATCAGGAACGCGTCCACCTTGGTGAAGGGCCCGTCCGGGAATCCCGGGGGCGCGCCGATCCTGGCGCGGAAGCGGAGCCCGCCCACCTGTTCGGACGTTTCCACCAGGAGCGGCGTCATTCCCGGGCGCCCGGAAGCGAGCATGGGCGCCCACTCCGCGCCGGAAAGGAAATCCACGTCCACGGAAAATCCGGCCGGTATCGGGTCGATCACGTACTCATGCACCAGTTTTTCGAGGCGGAGCAGGGCGACGACGATTCCCGCCATGTCCTTTTTCACGACGGGCATGTAGGCCAAGCCCGTCCATTCCTTCAGGGAATCCTGCAGCAGCTTCCGCGGCCTGCAAAGGGTATAGGCCATGCGGGCGAGAGCGCTGTCCACGCAGGCCCTGCGTGCCGGGGTGAAGGCCACGTCAAGGCCCCAGATCCCGGCATTGGGCTCGAAGGGGAATACGTATCGGATCGGGAAATAGTCCCCCCTGGGCTGGACGGGAACCATGGAGCCGGTCCCGGGTTCGACGATGCGGAACTCCCTTCCGGACTCGGCGGCCAGTTCCGATTCGAACCCGGCTTTCCCTTCGAGGCTGACCTTGGGGACCCATTGGAACGCCTTGATGAAGGGATGGTCCGGGAGGAGCCGGCCGGCGAAAATGCCGAACTCCCTGCCATCGACCTGGTCCGACCCTTCGAAGAACGCGGACATCGCTTCCAAAGCGTCGCGTTGGGAGGACAGGTGCAGATTCAGGCCGCGGATCCCGGATTGGACCTGGGTCGTGAGCGCGGCGAGGGCTTGTTGCCTGCGGTGCCTGATTTCGTTCTTCAGCAGGGCCGCGGTCAGGAAGATGCCGGCGAGCAGGACCAGGAAGCCGATCAGCGCCTGATTGCCGATGAAGCGTCCCCATTGCTCCCGGTCCTCCTCCGGGAGTTTCTGGATCAAGGCCAGGTTGCGTTCCAGGATCAAGGCTCCCGACCAGGAGAGGACGGTGACCAGGGCCAGGGAGGCGATGGGCACGGCGCCGGGGAACCTTCCGTAGAGGATGCACAAGAAGCCGTAGCTGGCCGCGTTCCAGGCCAGGAAGGCGGGCTTGCGGTTGGGCGAGAAGAGGGCGAAGGGGATGGCGAAGCAATGGGGCAGGAAGAAAATCCAGGCATAGGCCGTATCGCGGGTGAGGTAGGCGATCCAGCACACCATCGGAAAGGAGAGGCAGAAGCGCAGGGCGGTGAGGCTGACGAGATTCCGGTACCGCTCCTTTTTCTGCAGGGTCGAGACGATCACGTTGGTCGTGAACAGGATGAGTATGGGCCAGACGTATCCCATGCGGTCGTCCGCGAGGCATATCACGGTCGCGAGCATGACGACCACGACCATCGGGACCAGGATGTTCAGGAGATGGAGCGACATCGATCTGAAATCGACGTCGTTGAACTCCCGGCTTGCCTGATTCACAATCCTACCGCGGAGCCCGCCGCGGCCTTCCGCAAACGGTCCATGATCGCGAGTCCCAGGCCGATCTCTTCCACCGGTTCCGCCAGGATCAGGTCCAGCCCCAATCGGTCCAGGCGGTGCAGGCATGCGAACAGGTTGGCCGCCGCTTCCCGCGGATCGCCGGAAGGGGATAGCGCTTCGGTGGCGGCGAACGGTCCCGGCGCGGAGCCGAAGGCGTCCCGGAGCCCGAGCCAACCCAGTTTCATCCCCGCCTTATGCATGACCTCCGCGAAGATCATCCCCGAGCCCGGGACCGGCCGTCCGTCCGCATCGCGGGTCAAGGGCTTTTCCAGAAGGCGGAGGCGCGTGCGCGGGGCGTAATGCCCGGGCAACTGACCCGGGGCCAGGGGCCGATCCGGTCGTTCCGGATCCATGGTCGAAAGGGCTACGGGACCGATCAAGGCTTCGATCTCCTCGCGGGGCAGGCCGCCGGCCCGCAGCAGGACGGGATCGCCTTCCAGGGAAAGGATGGTCGACTCCACGCCCACGGAACAGGGGCCGCCGTCGAGGACGAAGGCGATCAAGGACTCCGTATCCCGGAATTGATCGCGCACGTGGGCGGCTTCCGTGGGGCTCAGGCGCCCGAAGGGATTGGCGCTGGGAGCGGCCAGGGGAAAGCCCGCCATGCGGATGAGCGCCAAGGCGACCGGATGGGCCGGCATGCGCACGGCCACCGTGGGAAGGCCCGAAGTGGCCAGCTCGGGAACCGCGCCGGTCTTGGGCAGCACCAGGGTCAAGGGGCCGGGCCAGAACCGATCCATCAGCTTTTCCGCCCGCGCATCGCGCGCGCACAAGGCATCCAGGGAGGAACGCTCCGCGATATGCACGATGAGGGGATCGAAGAAGGGGCGTCGCTTGGCCTCGAAGATGCGGGCCAGGGCGATGGGATCCAAGGCGTTCGCCCCCAGGCCGTACACGGTCTCCGTAGGGAAGGAGACCAGCCGCCCGGCGGCGAGTTCTTCCGCGGCGCGGCGCAGGTTTTCCTCCGTGGGAGGCAGGACGGGAATCATGGCCCTGAAAAATACCAAAAAGCGGGCCGGGCGCCGGGAGGGAACGGGGGCGGGAAGAGGCGCATGGGGTTCCGGAAACGGAAACGCCTCCCTGGGGGGAGGCGTGTGCCTAGGACTTCATTGGCAGGCAGTCCGTTGCGCGGGTATCGATAGTATAGGGTTGTTCCGGGTCGGGATGCAACCTTATACGAGCATGTTCGCGATGCGTTCGGCGATGTTCGAGACGGTGGCATCGTCCATCTTGTAATTGCCGTCGTTCACGAGCGCCTTGAGACGTTCAACCTTCATGTATTGGTCCTTCTCGTACTCCGTGGCCGCCGATCCCGCGCTCGCGAAGGATTGGGCCTGGGAGGTGAGGGTGACCTGGTCCTGGGGGGCGGTCATGCCCTTTTTGGACTTCAATTCCTTGGATTCCTTGGGACCCTTCAGGGTCAGGTCCCGTTGCGCCACCAAGCGGGCGATCTCGTTTACAATGTCGTTGGTCATCATGGTTTACCTGCTTGTTCTTTCGATGATGGTCATCTAGGAAGTCATAACACCCCGTTGGTTCTTATTATGGTTATCGACATTCACGTCATTTCACTTTAACTTTATATTCGGGCCGGTTGCGGAACCTGGGCCATGCGCCCCAAATCCGCCCCAAGGGTCCAAAACAACCCCAAACCTTTCCGCGGATCCATCCCGGATGATGCGGCCGCCCGGGTCGGAAGCGGGGCCCCGATCGAAGGTGGGTTCAGGCGGGCAAGTGCGCGCGGTAGGCTTTTTCCAGGTCCGCCGGGCCGAAGTCCCGGCCTTCCTTTACGGCGATCCCGGCCTTGAGGAGGAATACCGCCAGGTCCTGGCTGCCGCGATCGAACCAGTACTTCCCCAGGAACTTCAGGGCCTGGATCTTGAGCAGTTGGAAGTCCACGGGAATGAAGGTGCCGGATTCGCGGAAGCCCAGCAGGCGCTCGTACCAGGGGCGCGCTTGTTCCGGCCGGCCCAGGGACTCTTCCACCTGCGCCTTGACGAGCATGGCTTCCGCTCCGGGAGCCGGCCCGGCCAGATCCCCCGCCAGCATTTCCAGGGCCTGGGCATGCTTCCCCTGGGAGGCGAGGGCCGCGGCCACCTTGGCCGGCACGGCGGCCCGTACATGGGGATCGTTGCCGGTGGCGGCGGCCAGGTCGGCCGCCTTCAGGAACCAGGGTACGGCCTCGCCGTGCAGGCCCAGATCGGCGCAGGCGTTGGCCAGGGTATAATAGGTAACCGGAGTGATACCCTGCCCGGACTTGACCTGGGCTTCCAGGATCAGCTTGTTCCGCTCCTGCTTGCCCCTGGCGATGTCCGGATCGGAATATCCGGTATGCATGACGCGCACGGGCAGGTATTCCACCGGGATGCGGGCTTCCTCGATAGCGGGCAGGATCTGCTCGTGCACGGGGGAACGGAAGCGGAGCCGGGGGAGGTTGGGGAAAATCCGGATCTGGTTGAACACGCTCCCGGTACGTCCGCCGTCGCGGCTGTTCTTGACCATCAGGCCGTAGGCCTTGGGATCCGCGTCCGGATCCTTCCCGGCCAGGGCGCGGATGGCGAGCTTGTCGGCCTCCAGGAGGCGATCGTCCGCGTCCAGCCAGAGGATCCATCGTCCGGTTGCCTGGTCGAGGGAAAGGTTGCGGGCGCGGCTGAAGTCCCCTTGCCAATCGGATTGGATCACCTTGGCCCCGAAGGCCCGGGCGATGTCCTGGGTGCCGTCCGTCGAACCCGTATCCACGACGATGATTTCCCCGGCCAGGCCCTTTACGCTGGCCAGGCAGGCCGGCAGGTTGTCCTTCTCGTTCTTGACGATCATGCACAGGCTCAGATCCGGGCGGCCGGCGAGGTCGCCCCATTCCGGGAACCGGTGTTGCGGGAAGATCCGGCGGGACTGGGGCAGGGCGATATCGAAGTCCTCCCTGCGGCCGAGGCGCTTCATGAGGGCCAGCCGCTCGGTATGGAGGTCGGGCCGGGCGGCGGGATTCAGGTTGATGGCGATGGTCCAGCTGGAGACGGCCGCTTCGGGCCGTCCCATGGTCAATTGGCAGCGCCCCAGCAGCTCCCAGGATTCCACCACCTGGGGGTACTTCGCGTTCAGGTCCTCGAGCCGGCGCATGGAGGCGGCGTATTCGCCCCGGTCGTGCAGGTACAGGGACAGGTAGAAGTTGCTGTAGATCTGGATGATGTCGAACTGGTTGCTGGTGGTGCTGAAGCTCACCGGCATGGTCACGATCCTGGCGTAGACCGCTTCCGCTTCCGCATGCCGGCCCATTTCCATCAGGCATTCCGCCTTGTAGAAATAAGCCTCGTGCTTTTCCGGGGACAGGGCGATGCTTTTCTCGAACCAGGGAAGGGCCTCTTCGCGCCGGCCCAGCTTCTGGTAGCCGCGGCCGATGCAGGAAGGGAGCTCGCGGTAGATGTCGCGGTTGATCTTCTCGCAGTTGGGCATCTCCATGGTCCTGCGGTAGGCCTCGATGCCTTTTTCGAAATCGCCCAGGATATAGTGGGAGTCCCCCATGGCCATGGCCAGGGACGGTTCGCGCGAAACGCGCTGCGGATCCTCCTCCAGGAGGAGCAGGTTGCGGAGGGCCTTCTTCTTCTTGAGTTCCGAATCCTCGTAACCGGTATGGAGGATGGTGGTCTCGGTGAAGAAGCAATGCAGGCCCAGCTTGGCTATGCCCTGGTACAGCTGCTCGTGCACCTTGTACCGGAACCGCATCGCCGGATGGTTGGGGAACATGCGCAGTTGCATGAATCGGCCCCCCAGGGGCAGGCCTCCCTGGGTATTGATCACCTGGAACCCGAACGCGCGGTCCAGGGGAGCGGTCTTGAGCTTGCGGAAATTCGGGAGCTGGTCGGCCGGGATGCGATCGTCCGCGTCCATCCAGAGGACCCAGGAGCAGCGCGCCGCGGCGATCGACTGGTTGCGCGCCCAGGCGAAATCCCCTCGCCATTCCCCCTGGATCCAGGTCACTCCCAATCCTTCCAGGATGGCCTGGGTGCCGTCGGTGGATCCGGTATCGTAAACGATGATCTCATCGGCGATGGCGCGGAAGCTCTCGATGGCGTCCTTGATGTTGAGGGCCTCGTTCTTGACGATCATGGCGATCGACAAGGTCCCGGGGGGATAGGGGAGGCGGAGCGGGGCGTCGATGGTTCCGAAGCGCGCTTCCAATTCCTCGGGCCGCAAATCATCGCCGAAGTCCGAATCTTCCGCGGGGGAGGGCGCCTGGGCCGCGCGGGCGGAGGCCCCCGGGGCGGGCTTGCCCGCCCAATCGGCCGCGGGCTTCTTCGCTTTGGCTTTCTTATTCGCTTTGGACATGGCCGCCGTTCCCGTAGCCCTGGGCTTCCATCTGGCGCAGGAAATCCCGCACCGTTCCGGAGGGCCGAGCCATCGCTTTCAGGTCGGCGTAGCATCGGGCGTAGAGCTTATTATGGTTTACGAAGTCGGAAAAGTAAACCAGCAAGGTCGGGTCCTCCGGGAACTTGCGCAAGGCTTCCAGGTAGGCCTCGTAGATCTCCCCGGTGCCCGAACCGAAGGATTCCATGCATTTGGCGCGGAAGGCTTCCAGGATCCCGGTCTGCAACCGCAGGCCGGGGCGGTCCGCGAAAATCTCCAGGACTTCGCGGTGGCGGCCGGCGCCGAACAGGTGCTCGGCCAAATCCTCCCACATGGCCATGTCCCCGGGCGCAAGCTTCAGGTAGGCGCGCGCGTACGTGACGGCCTCTTCGCCCGAGCCCGCGGCCAGGAGGAATTCCCAGGGGACGCGCGGTTCCAGGGGGAAGTCGCGCAATCCCCCTTCGATCAGTTCGCGCAGGCATTGGCGACCGCGGGGCGCCCGTTCCGGCCCGAACAGTTTCATCTCGCAAAGGACCACCAGGGCGAGCGCGTTGCGCCGGACGGTGTGGTTGTCCGTTGCCACGCGGCCGACGGATACCGGCCGGTCCACCGCGGCGTAGAAGTACTCCAGGGCGCCGTGCACGTTGCCGCTTTCCAGGGCCTTCTTGCCCAGCCAGTAGCAAGGCATGATGTCCGACGGGTTCCAGGCGGCGGCCAGGCGGAACCATTCTCCCGCTTCCGTCTCGGCGCCTTGTTTCAGGCAGGTTTCCCCGAGCAGGGTGGGGAAATGCCGCAGGACCTCGTCATCGGGCGGCGCTCCGCAAGAGCGGGGCTGTTGGGAGGGCATGAGGCGAAGGTAGGCGGCCTTGGCGTCCGTGTATTCGCCGGATTGGTAGAGGCAATTGCCGTATTCCATGATCACGGCCGGGTCGCGGGGATGCGCGAGGCGTTCCTGTTCCAGGAGGGCGCGGTTGCGCTTGAGCTTGGCGCCCCGCTTGGCGGCGGTATCGTAGCCCATATGCAGGATTTCCAGATCGGCGTTTTCGATCGGGACCCGGAGCTTCTGCATGGACGTGCCCAGCTGCTCATGGACCCGGCCTTCGAAGCGGATGCCGAGGTCGTTGGGGAAGAGCCGGATCTGGCGGAAGCAATCGCCGCGGGAATTCTCCCGCGGGCTCCGCACCAGGAAGCGGTAACCCCGGCGCGGACCGTCCAGCAGCGCCTGGATCCCGTCCCAGAAGGTTTCTTCGAGTCGATCGTCCGCGTCGATCCAGAGGATCCAGCCGCGGGTGGCGAGTTCCAGGGAGGCGTTGCGGGCGGCCGAGAAATCGTCGCACCAGGCGAAGCGATGGGTCTTGATCCCGGCCTGGAGCAGGATCTCCGAGGTGGCGTCCTTGGAGCCGGTATCCATGACTATCCATTCCACGCGGCCCAGGGGGATGCCGGCGAGCAGCCCTTCGAGGTTGGCCTCTTCGTCGCGGACGATGCTGCATACGGTAAGATCCATGCGTTTCCCCCCGCCGCCCCGGTTGGGAGGGGCTTCCGGATGTACGGGATTGCCGGTTGAACGGGAAGGCGGCCTGGCGGCGGGCGTTTCCTTGAGCAGGATTCCGGCGCCTGCGCGGACGCCCTCCCAATCCGTGGGAACGGCCCCGGATCGCGGTCCCGCTCCGGACGTTCCCGGCGCGTCGAAAGCGTTGAGGCAGGCGGTCCATGCGGAGCGGGCCTCGGCGACGTGGCCGGTCAGCCACAAGGCCTTCCCGTATTCCAGGAGGTACGGCGCATGCGCGTTACCGTTGTCCACGGACCGGTAGACCTGGAGCGCCTCCGGGGCGCGGTTCTGGAAGCAGAGGCTCTGGCCCAGATTGATGCGGGCGGCCAGCAGGAGCTCGGGCGGGGTCCCTGCCGGGCGGGAGAGGGCGCCGCGGAAGGCCGATTCGGCCTGGGGATAATCGTTTTCGCCCATGAGCATCCGGCCCCAGGCGAGCCGCAGGGATGCCGGCGCGGACGGAGCGGCCGCGGCCTTCGCCAGCAGCGCGCGGTTGCGGACGCGTTTGCGCTCCACCTCCCCGGCGTCGCGATATCCCGTATGCAGGATTTCCAGGCCGCTCGCGGCCACGGAAAGGCCGGCCGCCAGGACAGATTCGCCGATGCTCTCGTGCACGGGGTTGCGGAAGGCCAGCCCCCTGCCGTTCGGGATCAGGCGGATCTGGTCGCAATGGGATTCGCTTCCATCCGGCCCGGGGGAACGCACGCGGAAGGCATAGGCAAGTCCGGGATCGAGGCGGGGAAGGTTCCCTCCCAGCCAATCGCGGGTCGCTGAAGGCAACAGGTCGTCCGCGTCCATCCACAGGATCCACTTCCCGCGGGACGCCTCCAGGGAGCGGTTGCGCGCGGCCGAGAAATCGTCCCTCCATTCGATTCGATGCACAACGGCGCCCAGGGAAGCGGCTACCGCCGGCGTCGCGTCGAGGCTGCCGGTATCGACAACGACGATCTCCATTCGGTCGGGATCGGTAAGCCCCCGCAGGGAGGCGATCAGGGACGGCAAGGTGCGTTCCTCGTCCCTGGCGATCACGGCCACGGTCAAGAGCGGTTCCATGCTCGGGACTAGGCGAATTCCCTGACGATTGCCTTCACGTCTTCCAAGGCGGGGTTCCGGGACAGGGAACTCCTGAGCTTGGGCATGACTTCGCCTTCGCGGCGCAGTTCCTTGGCGCAATGCCAGAAGTTCATCAGGATGTCCTGATCCACGGGATGCAATCCGGAGGCGGCTTCGAAAAGGCCGAAAGCGTCCGCATGCCTTTTTTCCCCGAAGGCGATGATGCCCAATCCGTTATAGGCCTGGGGATTCTGGGGCTGGAGCTTGATGGCTTCCAGGAACGCCGCGATGGCGTCGCCTTGGCGGGCCTGTTCCAGGGCGAGCTCGGCCTTGGCCAGCAGGGCCGCATTGGCTTCCAGCTGCTCGAAGCTCTTGAATTGGTAGATGGCCGGGCCTTGGGCCAGGATATGCCGGCGGATGGCGAGGGCCGAGGCGTGGTTCGGGGACGCCGCCAGGGCCTTGTCCGCGCAGGGCAGGATGCTGTCGATGTCATGGAGAGCCAGTGCCGTATCGAAGGCGTTGATGAGGGCGTCCATCCAGGTGGGACGGACGGCCAGGCAGCGGTTGAAGCTGTTCCAGGCGGATTCGCCGTCATCCTGGTACCAGGCGAGCAGGCCCATATTGTTCAGGGCGCGGAAATCCTCCGGATCCGATTCCAGGGCCACGTCGAGATAGGCTTTGGCCTCGGCGATGGCGCCGGCCCGCAACAGGCTTTCCGCCTGCTGGTTGGCGTCCCGCGAGGCGAGCAGATTGTCGGAATCCAGGTTTCCCCGGGACATGGCGTAGCGGATCTGTTCGGCGGTCGCCGCCAGGTCCACTATGGTCGGATCGGATTCCACCCCGGTCTTCGGGGCATGGTCTTCCAGCAGCCGCGCCGCTTCGCCGGGACGGCCGATGGCGAGCAGGGTATCCGCCTTGTTGAAGATGATGTCCACGTCCGCAGGGGAATGGGCCAGGGCGGTGGAGAAGTGCTTGAGCGCCATTTCCGCGTCGCCGCAGGCATGGGCGATGATGCCCAGGTAGTTGTAGCAGGCGCCGGGATCCTCGTTTCTCCTCACGCGGCTTTCCAGCCGGTCCATCGCCTCGGCGTACTTCGCCTTTTCGATCAGGGATTCCACTTCTTCGCGCCAGGCGGGAAGGGCGGGCCTGGCGGGGGCCGGGGTCCAGGTCGGACGTTCGACGGCGGGCGCGACAGGGGGAAGGGACGCGGCGGGAGGCCGTTGCGCGGCTCCTCTCGAGGGCGCCTCGGGCGGCTCCATGGCCGCGGGTCCGGACTTGGCCGCGGCCAAGACCTTGTTGGAAGGATAGCGCGCGGCCAATGCGGCGGCCTCTTCGTCGGAAAACCCGCCGTTGCGGAAGGAAATGGCGTCCATGACGTTGCGGGCGGCGTCCTCATGGTTCGGGTCGAGATTGAGGCAGCGCATGAAGAAGGAAACCGCATCCTGCACGCTTCCCTCGGTGAACATCAGCACGCCCAGGCAGCAATAGGCTTCGGCATCGGCTGGGTCGGAGGCTTGCGCCTCCAGGAACAGGGCGCGGGCGCGTTGGGTATCGCCTTTTTCGAAGGCCGCGAGGCCTTCGGCCAGCTTGGGGGATGCCTGCCGGCGCGGCGCGGAAACCTCGTCCACCACGGTATCGTTCACGGCTGCGGCTCCTTTCGCCCATTTCTGCTCGTACTTCTTCTGGTTCTCGATCATGAGCGCGCGCCAGTCGACGGATTCCTGGTTGAAGGAAACGCTGCCGTAATGGTGGATGAATACATCGTGGGCGAACAGGGCCCGGAACCCGTGGTAACGGACCCGAAGGCAATAATCGTCGTCCTCGAAATTGCCCTTGCCGAACCGCTCGTCGTAGAACCCGACCTTGGCGAAGACGCGGCGGGGGATGAGGTGGCAGAAACCCTTGATGAACCCGAATTCCGCGGCGGCCAGGGAATGTTCCTCCTGCCACTTGCGGATGAAAGGCTGGATATCCCCCTCGGCCTTATAGGGCACGTCCGCGACCACCTGCGGTCCCGCGATATAATTGGAGCGCGGGCCCACCAGGCCGATGGAAGGATCGCTTTCCGCCAGACGGACCATGTTCTCGAGCCAGTCCGGCCCGACGATGATGTCGTTGTTCAGGATGAGGATGTACTCCCCGTCGGCGATGCGCATCCCCTGGTTCCAGCCCTTGGAGACGCCCAGGTTCTCGGGATTGCGGATGACCTTGGCGCCGGGGATGGAGCGGAAGTAGGCTTCGGTGCCGTCCTTGCTGCCGTTGTCCACCAGGATCAGCTCGTATTTCTGGCGGGTGTATTTGCGGATGGATTCGATGCACTTTTTGGTGTATTCGACCTGGTTGAATCCCAGGATGACGATGGAGACCATCTTTTCCGTCACGTGGGCCGTCGTACGGGGGATCGCTTCGGTCTGGATCCATCCGCGCAGGTTCTCGTTTTCCGAATGGCTGCCCCCTTCGGGGAAGCCGACGTAGTCGCGTTCCCCGGTCACGGCGAAACCCGCGCCCCAAAGGGCCGTGCGGATGCCGTCCTTGGTCAGGTCCACGGGCGCGACGGGGGAGACCGCCGCGATGCCTTTGGCCTTCGCGCCGTCGAACACGGTAATCAGCCTTTTGAGGCCGGTGGCCACGCGGCGGAGATTGATCAGGCGCTCGGTGAGCCCATCGATCAGATCGGGCGTGACGCGCAGGATCAAGAGATCCTGCCCCTGGACCGGGACCAGTTCGCCTTGAGCGTCGAAGACCCGGAAGGCTCCCTTGATCGGGGGAGCCTCGGCGGCGGTGCCCGCGAAGCCGATGTCCATGGCCCCGCGCATGGCGGCGCGGAGGCTTTCGGGATAGAGGGAGAGCGGGCTGTTGGCCAATGGGGGCCCGGAAACGGCGGGTTCCGCCGCGGAGCCGGAAGAAACCTTGGCATCTACGGCCGGGGCCGGTGCCGATCCGACCGGCTTGGAAGCGGCCGCGACGGGCACGGTGGCGGTGATCGCCTGGGCGGCGGCGGCCACGGCGGGAGGCAGGGAGGCCTGGGCTTCCGTGCGGCCCATCTGGGTAAGGGCTTTCAGGAGATTATAGGCCGGCTTGGCGGGAACGGCTTCCGGCGCCGCAACCCCGGTGCGAACGTCCTTCACGCCGGTCCAGCTCGCGAGCTCGGGCAGATCGGAAGCCCGGGCCATCAGCCAAGGCGGGTCCGCGGGTTTACCGGCGCTGGATTGGGCCGCGGCGTCCCGGATGCGGTCGCCCAGGGCGCTCAGGCATGCGGCCGTGTCCGTGGTCGCGGTCGATTTGGAAACGGCGGCCAGGGCTTCCTTAAGCCAGTCCTTGGCGCCCACGAAGGCGAAGGCGGGGCAGGCGGCGACCTTGTCCGCGTCCCCGATGCGCAGGGGAAGCGGCAAGGACGCGCCGAGGGCGGCCGGATCGCGTTTGTCGAGCCAGTGGTTGAACATGGCGGAGAGTTCCACTCCGGCCATGCAGAAGAGGACGTGGCTGCCGGGCATCAGCGACAAGGCGATGTCCAGGGCCTGGTTCACGGGGAAGCGGGGGCCGAAGTCGAGCTTGCGCAGGTTGGAACCGGCGGGGGCTTCCGGAGCGGAGGCGATATTGGAGGATCCGGCGCAGTTCAGCACGATGATTTCCGTTCCCGGTTTCGCGGGGAGGGTGGCCAGGGTGCGTTCCAGGCGGGCAAGGGCATCGCCGGGAGAGGATTCCGATCCGCCTCCGGCGACGTCCGCGTCGGCGCCTACGTAAATGACCGTCGTAACGGCCTTCCAGGCGTTCTGCTCCCGGGGTTCGGTCTTCGCGAAGCTTTCCTTGTCCTGCTTGATCTTTAGGCCGCGTCCGGAGTCCATGATTTCGCCTTTCTTGGGCAGAGGCCCTTGGAGCAGGGAAGGGGAAGGGCTGAACCAGCCGATGCCCCATAGTTCGATCGCGGAAGGGACCTTGTCCCGGCCGCCGTAATGTTCCACCAGTTTCACGTACATCTCGTCCGTCGATTCTTGCGTCAGGCGGTCGACATGGGACTTGGCTTCCGTCTTGAAGCTCTTCTGGCCCTCATGGAAGATGAAGGCGTCCGAGGCGACGACGAGCTTGAGGCCGAGGTTCCGCAACCTCCAGCTTAGATCAAGGTCGTCGTTGCCCAGGAACAGGTTCTCATCCATCCCTCCGAGGGATTCGAAACGGGACCGCTCCATCATCAGGCAGAAGCCGATGAGCAGCTTGGTGACCACGCCCTTGCCGGTGTTACTCTCGCGGAGGATCCGGGCCACGTTCTCGGACACTTCCACCGCGCCGTTGCCCGGGATCGTCGAAGCGTCGCGCCAGGCGGGGGGCAGGTTCATGTCCAGGCGCTGCAGTCCGGCCACGTAATTGGATACGGGGCCCACCGCGCCTACCTGGGGATCCTTGAAGTACCGGGCCATGGTATCGGTCCAGCCCTCGGTCGCCAGGGTATCCGGGTTCAGGAAAACGAGGTACTCGCCCTTGGCGATGGCCGCTCCCTGGTTGCAACCCTTGGAAAACCCGTTGTTCTCCGTATTCAAAATCGGGCGGATGTCGTCCTGGGCGCGCAGGTAATCCTGCGTTCCGTCCCTGGAGTTGTTGTCCACCACGATGATCTCGTGCGACCCGGCGGCCCGCGCATCGGCGGAATGGCCGCACCTCCTCAGCGAATCCAGGCAGACCCGGATGTTCCCGCTCGAGTTGTAGGTGACGATGATTACGGAGTAGAGCGGCTTCCTAGAATTGATAGCTGAGCTCATTCTTGACCATCGCGAGGATTTTTTCCGCCATCTCCGCGCTCAGGCTCTCCAAGGTACCGGAAGCCTGGCTATTGCCCAGGTTCGCCGCCTGGTTCTGCTTCGCCAAAGCGCGCTTGGCGCCGGCGATGGAATAGCCCTCCTCCTTAAGCATGCGGAAGATGGTCCGCAGCTTGTGGATCTGGGCGTCGCCGTAACGGCGCTGTTTCCCCATGGTGCGCGGGGCCACCAGGAAATCGGAGAATTCCTTTTCCCAATACCGGATGGTATGGGGGGGGACTCCGATGATCCGGGCCGCATCGCGGATGCTGATCAAGGGTTCTTGGTTTTTCTTCTCTATGATTTCCATCGTATCTGCAAACATATGCGCCCCTTCGGAAAGCGGTAATGGTATGACCTGTATCAAAGCAATCCCGATGCCAATCCCCGCAGCCCCCAAAAGCCGCGCAATTAGCGCGGATTCTCATGTCGGAGTTGAAGCAGTCCCGGAAGGAGCAAGCAAATATTTCCGTTCCCGGGTCGGCGCCCGGTAAAAACTTCGAGCGGAAGTCCATGGGGATTGCCTGCGCGGCCTGCAGGTTCCCGCTCAAGTTCCGGTCAAACTTCGGGTTTTGCGGCCCTCGGGCCCCGGCCGGATCCTCCCGCCCCAAGGAACTCAAACGTTTGCGGGCGGACCCTCCCGAACCTATCTTCCCCCTTGGGGACGGGACGCGCCCGGACCCTTTGAAATCAAGGGTTTGAGGGCCTTGAAGGCCTTTTCAACGAGGGAGAGCGGATGCCGACAGCCTGGAAGGGAACCATCAGTTTCGGACTCGTCAACATCCCCATCACCCTCTATCCCGCCTTCAAATCAAGGGATCTGGAGTTCCACCTCCTTCATAAAGAGGATCACGGTCGCATCGGGTACCAGAAGGTCTGCAAGAAGTGCGGGCGGATCCTGGCCCCGGACGACATCGTGAAGGCCTTCGAGCACGAAAAGGATTCCTACGTGCCCATGGAGAAGGACGAACTCGAGGAAGGGAAGGCGCCCAATACCCGCAACCTCGAGATTTCCCTGTTCGTCAAGGACGGGGAAATCGATTCCAAACTGTATGAGCGCCCCTATTACGTCATGCCCGCCAAGAAAGCGGAAAACCTGTACGTGCTCCTGCGCGAAGCGATCCGCGGCTCGGGCATGGTAGGCGTGGGCAAGATCCAGTTCGGGAACAAGGAACACCTGGCGGCCCTCAAATGCGACGGCCCCGCCATCATGCTCAACCTGATGCACTTCATGGAGGAGATGGAGGATCCGAAGTCGCTCGATTTCCCGTCCTTGGAAACGGCGGTGGGGAAAAAGGAACTGGATCTCGCGAAGCAGCTGGTGGGGACCTTGAAAGGCCATTTCCAGCCCGAGGAGTTCCAGAACACCCATCGTGCGCGCCTGGAGGAGACGATCCAGGAGAAGGTGGGGCGGGAAATGGCCAAGTCCGGGAGCGTTGCCCCCAAGGGCGGGGATGGTAAAATCATCGATTTGATGGAGCGATTGAAGCTTAGCCTGCAAAAGGGCGCGAAAGGCGCGATGGAAGGAAAAGGCGCGAAGGAATCCAAGGTCTCGCGGGTCGCAAAAGCCGCCAAGGCCGCCAAGGCCGTTCACGCGGATCCGGAAAAGCATTCCGAAAAACACTATCACCGGAAAAAGGCGGGGTAACCGACAATGGCACGTTCCTCCCTGGCTACCTATAAGAAGAAGCGGGACTTCCAGGCCACCCCCGAGCCCCCGCCCGAAATCGGCAAGGATTGGCGGCCGGCTTCCGGGAAGGCCGCGGCCCGGGGAGGGCGCTTCGTGGTCCATGAGCATCATGCTTCCAGGCTGCATTTCGATCTGCGCCTGGAAATGGGCGGCGTGCTCAAATCCTACGCGGTCCCCAAGGGGCCGTCCCTCGATCCCAAGGATCGCCGCCTGGCGGTCAATACCGAGGATCACCCCGTCAAATACCTCACCTTCCAAGGCTCCATCGGGGACGGGCAATACGGGGCCGGCCAGATGGTCATCTGGGATACGGGCACCTATACCGTGACGCCGGGCGAGGATCCCCTGGATCAATACGCCAAGGGCCGGCTCCACCTGGAGTTCAAGGGCGAAAAGCTGAAGGGCGGCTTCATGCTCATCCGCACGGCCCGTGACGATCGGCAATGGTTGTTCTTCAAGAAGAAGGACGAAGCCGCCGAAGCGGATTGGCAGCCGGCCTTGATCCTTCCCTATGGCGCGCGCGCGGAGAGGCCCGCCGGATTCGAGATCCCCAAGGAAGCCCTCCGGAATGCGTCGACCCGCCGGGCCGCGCTTGCCAAAGCGTCCGCGACCCCTGGGGCCAAGGCCGCAAGCACCAAGGCAACAGGTACCAAGGCCTCACGTTCCAAGGCCTCAAGTTCCAAGGACTCAAGTTCCAAGGACTTTAAAGCCGGGGAAGTAAAGGCGGTAAAAGCCGCAAAGGCATCAAGCGCCGGCAAAACCGATGGGAAGTCCTGGCCCGCGGGCGCCAGGAAATCCCCGCTTCCGGATTTCATCGAACCCATGCTCGCCACCTTGGCGGACAAACCCTTCGACGATCCCAAGTGGGTCTTCGAGACGAAGTGGGACGGGTGGCGCGCGCTCATGCGCAAGGACGCATCCGGCCTCCACCTCATCTCGCGCTCGGCCAAGAGCCTGGACGCCATGTTCCCGGAGTTGCTGGACACGGGCGGCCTCATCAAGGCGGAGTCCTGCATGCTGGACGGGGAAATCGTGGCCCTGGACGCGGAAGGGGTCCCGCGCTTCCAGCTCCTGCAGAACCGCCTCAAGGGAAAAGGCCGGCTTAAAGCCGGCCGGAAGGCGGGATCCGGAAGCGAAGAGGGGCGCATGGTCTTCTACGCCTTCGACGTGCCGTTCTGCGGAGGGATGGATCTCACCGCTTGCCGCCTGATCGATCGCAAGGCCGTCCTTGCCCGTATCCTCCCCGCTCCCAAGCGCGGGAAGGATCCCGGCCCATTGAGGGGCTCGGCGCATTTCGAAGGATCCGGCATCCGGATTTTCGAGGAGGCCGTGCGCCTGGGGTTCGAAGGCGTGGTGGCCAAGCTGAAGGACGGGCCTTACCGGAAGGGCCGCAGCGCGGACTGGCTCAAGGTCAAGGGCCACCTCAGGCAGGAAGTGGTCATCGGCGGGTATACCGAGCCGAGGGGATCCCGGACCCTTTTCGGATCCCTGGTCGCGGGCCTGTACCAGGGAGGCGAATTCGTTTTCGCCGGCCATGTAGGGGGAGGTTTCAACGCCAGGCTACTCAAGGAGGTGAACGGGTTCATGGAACCCCTCAGGATCAAGGCAAGCCCCTTCGACAAAACGCCCAAGACCAATTAAAAGGTGCAATGGATCCGGCCCAGGCTGGTGGCGGAGGTGGAGTTCGCGGAGTGGACGGACGATGGCCGCATGCGCCAGCCCATCTTCATGGGACTCCGGCCCGACAAGGATCCCAAGGCATGCGTCCGCGAGGAGGCCCAACCCGCCGAACGCCTGGTGGAATCCGCGGGAACCCGACCGGGATTAGGTACCACGGATGTTACCAAGGCGGCGAAGGCGACCGGCTCCCCGGCCGGTTCCGATCCCGGCACCGGCCCGGTCATCACCCACCCGGACAAGGTCCTCTGGCCCGAGGAAGGCTATACCAAGGGCGACCTCATAGCCTACTACACCGCGGTGGCTCCTTTCATCCTCCCGCACCTCAAGGATCGCCCCCTCATCCTCAAGCGATATCCCAACGGCATCGGGGCCCCGCCTTTCTACCAGCATGACGTGAAGACCGCGCCCGCTTTTGTGAAGACCATTCCCGTCCGGGAAGAGGACGGTTCCCTGGTCCATTATGCCCTGTGCCAGAACCCGGAAACCCTCATCTGGCTGGCGAACATGGGGGTCATCCCCCAGAACCCCTGGCTCTCCCGCGCGCCGGAGCTTTCCCGTCCCGATTGGATCGTGTTCGATCTCGATCCCCCCGGGGACGTCGCCTTTCCGGAAGTCTGTTCCCTGGCGCTATACCTCAGGGAGATCCTGGAAGGCCTGGGCCTGAAGGTTTTCGCCAAGACTTCCGGTTCGCGCGGCATCCATATCTACGTGCCCTTGAAGCCGGCCTATGATTTCACCCAATCCCTGGGATTCGCGCAGCTGGTCGGCGCCTATGCGGTCAAGGTGAAGCCGGATTCATTTACCGTGGAGAGATCGCTCAAGGCGCGCAAGACCGATCGGATCTATCTGGACTGCATGCAGAATTCGGAAGGCAAGTCCGTGGCCTCCGTCTATTCGGTACGGGAGAAACCCGGCGCCACCGTGAGCGCGCCGCTGGAATGGGCCGAGCTCAAGCGCAAGGTGCGCATGGAGGATTTCGATATCCGGACCATGCCCAAGCGGTTGGAGAAGCGCGGGGATCTGTTCGCCGAAGTCCTCAAGACACGGAATTCCCTGGAAGGGGCCTTGAGGAAATTGGAGAAGCTGCTCCAGCCCGGTCGCTAAAGGTTGGCGATCCAGGTATAGACGATCAGCCCGGCCACGAAAAGCCCTCCCGCCATGGTGCGATGGGCCTCGGCGGGCAGCACCAGGGCCGCTATGCCCAAGGCCGCGAGACCGATGGAATAGGCCGCCCGGAAGCGGCGTCGTTGGGGGTTGGGCGTCTGGTAGATGCCGGCGACGGGGACGCACAAGGCCAGGGACCCGATGGCCGCGCCCAACAGGACACCGTATCCCATGGCGAAGCTGAGCGCCAGGAAGGCCGCCGCCACGAGCAAGGTCAGCCCCAGCCAATCGGAACCCTTGATCTGATCCCGGGAAAGGCAGAGCCTCCCGAAGCGATCCAGACGCAAGACCAGATCGAACAGGGGGCGCGCCAGCCAGGTCGCGGCCATGAACAGGACGTACATCGCGCCGATGACCAGGGCGGCCGGCTCGAAGGGCGGATAGGCATGGGCGGTGGCCCGCAGCAGCCGGGTCCCTATCAGGGCGATGATCACCACGGCCCATTGGCCCTTGGCGGGCAGCTTGGACATGAAGAAGAAATACTGGAGCATGAGGCGGTAGAAGCCGTTGCGGGCCTTCATGGATTCGACGATGCCCTCGCGGGCCCATTCCTGCTCGGGGTCCAGGCGCAGGGCCTCGCGGAAATGCTCCAGCGCCTTCTTATGGTCGCGCCTTTCCAGCAGGGTCCATCCCATGTTGGCATGGGTGATGGGGCTTTCCGGCTCGCGCGCCAGGGCGGAGTCCAGGGTTTCCCCCGCTTCCGCGCCCCGGTCCAGGCGCATGAGCGCCACCGCGCGCACGTTGGCGGCCTGGACGTGCTCGGCATCCAGGAGCAGGGCGGACTCGGCGCTTTTCAGGGCCTGATCCCATTTCTTCCCGTCGAGATGGATGCCGGCGAGCAGGGCGAAATAGTCCGCCTCGGACGGGTCCAGCCGGATGGCTTCGCGGATGGCTGCCATGGCCTCCTCGCGCTTGCCCGATTCCATCAGGGCAAGGGCGCGGATATAATAGGGATAGGGGGCGCCCGGATCCTTGGAAACGGCGGCGCCGGATTCGGCCAGGGCCTCCGGCAGGCGTCCCAGGCGGATCAGGCAATAGGCGAGCAGGCTATGGGCCCGGTAATCCCCGTCCGTTTCCGCGAGCGCCGCGCGCAATTCCTTTTCCGCCATGTCGAAGCGGGATTGGCTGATGAGGAGCTGGGCCCGCTCGATTCCGGCACTCATGGATCCGCCTTGCCTGCCGGTTTACAGTTTGAGGTACGCGAGGATATCGTCGTAGATGCCGCCCTGGTTGGAATACAGGGCGTAATTGCGCGCGGTGGCGAACCATTCCTTGGCGGAGTACCGCGCGGACTTGGCCGCGGCCAGCAGATCCCGGGTGGCGAGCGGAGAGGGCTTGCCGGACTGGATGGCCTCGCGCAGCTTCGCCTCCACGGCGCCGTCCACGGCGGCCTTGATGTCCGCGCCCGAAAAGCCTTCCGAGGCCCTGGCCAGCTTTTGGTAATCGATGTCCGCGACGGGCTTGCCCTTCAGGACGATGCGGAAGATCGCCTCGCGGGCCGGCTCGTCCGGCGGGGGCACGAACAGGATGCGATCGAAGCGGCCTGGCCGGCGGAAGGCCGCGTCCAGGTGCCAAGGGGCGTTGGTGGCGGCCAGGATCAGGACGCCCTCATTGTCCGAACCGACGCCGTCGAGCTCGGACAGGAACTGGTTGATGAGCTGCCGGCCCGCGCTCTGGCGCATGTCCGAACGGTTCGCGGCCAGGGCGTCCACCTCGTCGAAGAAAAGGACGCAAGGGGCGTTGCCGCGGGCCGTCTCGAAAACGTCGTGCAGGTTCCTTTCGCTCTGTCCCAGGTACATGTTGAGCACTTCATGGATGCCCACCGACATGAACCCGGCCTTCACCTGGCCCGCGGTGGCGCGCGCCAGGTAGGTCTTTCCGCAACCCGGGGGCCCGTACATCAGGATGCCGCCGCCGATCTTCTTGCCGTAGGCGCGGTGGATTTCCGGATGCTCCAGGGGATGGATTATCTTGTGCCGGATCTCCTCCTTGAGCTTCTCCATGCCGCCCACGTCGGAGAAATCCAAGGCGGGCCTTTCGAGGGCGCCCAGGTCCGGGGGTATCTCCCAGGTTTCCCCGCCTTGCGGGCGTGCCGGCCCTTTAAGCGCCGGTTCCGGGTTCCCGCCTTCGGCGCCGCCGCGCAAGCGCAGTTCCAAAGCGGGGTCCGCCAAGGCGGGATCCTTCCCCACGGCCATGCGGTAGCAACGCTCCGCTTCCGAAACCTTTCCGTCGTCCAGGTTGGCGCGCGCCGCCCACAGCCAGGCCCGCGCGGGGGGATTTCCCTGGGCCAGCCAGCCTTCCAGGAGGGCCAAAGCGGCCGAGGTCTTGCCCTGGAGGCAAAAGGCTTCCGCCAGGCCCAGCTTGGCCCCTTCATGGGACGGGGATTGCGAAAGGGCCTGCCGGAATTCCTTCTCAGCGTCGGCGGAATTTCCATTCCGCAAAAGCACTTCGCCCAGATGCACGCGCAAGGCCAGGTTCCCGGGGGAGAGGCCCAGGGCCTCGCGCAGGGAAAGGATGAGATCGTCGGGCGGGGGCATGGGAAAAGCTTATAAATCGGGCCATGATCCATCAAACCCGCGCATTTCCTATTTTCCCTGTAGACCCATGCCCGGCAGCAAGCCACCGTCCCATCCAATCACCTCCGCGGCCAGCGTCCTGCGGCTTTATTGGCTATTGGCCCGCGAGCCGCGGTTCCGGCGGATATGCCTCCGCCTGGTCCGGAACATCTTACGCACCTATTTCCTCCCGCAATTCTTCCGCAAGCGCGGCCACGTGAGGATCCCCCTGGACATGGAACTGGACCACTTGGTGCCGTTCGATCCGACGTGGCTTCCATGTTACCTGGGGTTCGTGCGCCTGTGGATCGGTTCCCTTGGGTGGCTGCACCTGCGATTCGGCGACCGGGCCCTGCCGGAAATGGAATCCTTCGTCGCCGGGCTCGAATCCCTTTTCCTGGGGGCACGGAAGGTGTTCGCCCATAGGGACACCACCGTGGCGACCCGGCCCGGGCCCGGGCCAAGCCTCGATTCCCTGGTCATCCACCTGAGCGACCGGAACTCCTTCTGCTTCCCCTCCCTGCACGTCATGATCGTCCGCTTCAACGCCAGGCGCATGGCCGCTTCCATCCGCCGCCTTCAGGGACCGGGGGAGGATTTCTCGGCCGAGGTGGCCTTCCTGGAGGAACGGTCGGCCCGGATCGTGGAATCCATCATCCACGTTAAACAGCATAGCCTGAGCGATATTCCCGCGGGCCTGTTCCTCCTGCACGCCCTGGAAGCGGAAGCCGGCGCGGAAGCGGATCCGGAAGCCATCCGGAACGGGGATTTGCGATTCCTGGAAAACCTGTTCCTGGAGGCGGGAAAGGAAGCCCATGGGAGCAGGCTGCGCGCCTTCATGCGGGATATGTACCATCATCTGCATCGGAATCGCGCTAAGGGGCGGGATGCCCATGAGGTGCTGGTGGATTTCCTGGGGAAATACCGGGAGGAAGTGGGCATTCTACTCGAAAACCTGGGATAATGGGGGGATGAGCGCCCTATTGGTTCCCGTCCGGCCCGCAGGCGGCTCGGATGACTCGAAAATCCAAGATAGTGGCTCATCGCTCCGGAGTTCGCAATGCGAACTCCACGCTCTTCGCGTGAACAAGATGGTGGCTCATCGCTCCGGAGTTCGCAATGCGAACTCCATGCGCTTTGAAGGACGGGCTAGCGGATGATCTTGAAGGCGGAGCGGCCCTTCTCCGTGGAGACGGTCACCACGCAAACGCCTGCGTTCCGGGTACCGGCGAGGCTGTAGCTGGCTGGGCCGGTTCCGTGGTGGCTGGCGAGCAGCCTTCCCGACAGATCCTTCACTTCCACCCGATGCGCTCCGGAACCGGAGAGATTCAAGGTCATCCCCTCGATCCGCACGTCCCCGTCGATGAGGGCGGGCTTGTTCACCGCCAGGGAAATCGGCGGCGAACAGGTTCCCTTGTAGATGATGCGCACGATCCCGGTCTTGGAGGTGAAGTCGCGGTAACCGGCGTAGTTCACGAAGTAGAACGCCCCGTCCGGGCCCACCTGGAAGTCCGTGATGCGCTCCAGTTGGATGTCCTGGAAGATGGGCGTACGCGACAGGATCTTGCTTCCGGGCCCGTCGAGCTGCAGGCCTTCCACCGCGAAATGGCTGAAGTCGCTGACGAACCAGATGCCGTTGAAATGCGGCGGCATCCGGACCTTGGAGGCGACGGTGCCGTTGTAATAGTAGACCGGCCCGGTGATGGAGCAGGACTGCTTGTAATTGTCGAACCCGGGTACGGCGGGAGGCAGCTCGGAAAGCCCCGTATTGCTGGCGTCGTTGTTGATCGGCTTGTCCACGGTACCGCCGCCCTTGCCCTGGGAGACCTGGTTGCCGGCGTACATGGGCCAGCCGTGGTTGCCGGGCTTGGTCGCGAAATCGCGTTCTTCGGTGATGAGGCCGGCATCGGGTCCGACATCCCCCCAGGTCACGCCGTGGCGGACGGTGTCGATGGTGATGGTGTAGGGGTTGCGGTTGCCCATGATATAGATTTCGCCCTTGGTCTTGTCGCCGGCGGCGAAGAGGTTGCCTGCGGGTACGGTATAGGAACCGTCGGGCATGGGATGGATGCGGAGGATCTTGCCGCGCAGGTCATTGGTATTGGCGGAAGGCCAGCCTTTGCCGTTGTCGCCGGTGGTGATCCAGAGATCGCCGCGGTTGTCGAAGGTCAGGGCGCCGCCCGGATGCGGACTCGCGGCCGATTGCGGAATCTTGAGCAGGTTCTTTTCGGAAGCCATGTCCAGGGTCTCGCCATTGAGGGTGAAGCGCGAAACGCGCCAATCCGTGGCGGTGCTGACGTACAAGTAGATCCAATGGTTGGTCTTGAAGGCGGGATCCATGGCGATGCCGAGCAGGCCGTCGCTGCCGCCGGAGAATTTGGTGGTGAAGCCGGGATAGGACGCGAAGTTCGCGATGTCGACCACGGTCTTCTTGATCGGATCGTACTTCCGCAGCATTCCCTGGCGCTGGGTGAAGTACACGCTCACGTTTCCGGAAGCATCCATGTCGAACGCCAGTTTCATGGGTTCCATGGTCGCCTTGTCCGTCGCATTGGAGTTCAGGATCTCCATGCCGAAGTCCGAGGCGACCGGATCCGCGCAACCCGGATAGGTGAACGCCGCGAAGGACGAGGGCGTCGCGCACAAGGCGCCGCCGATGAGGAGAGCGGTGGTGAGTTTCGACGAAGCGTGCATGTATTCCCCCTGACCGATTCTACACCCGGCTGCCGGTTTCCGGCCACTGTTCCAGGTTCCCCTAGAATAGGCGGTTTGGGCCTTGAGGGGCGGTTTATCCGCTTGCGGTTGGGGCCAAAACCACCCTGGCTCTTGAGGAATTATCGGGGAATTCCATGGAATGCGGCCGCTTTCCGCGGAGCCTTTTCCGCGCCCCCATGGGCCCGTATCGGCGCCGTATCCGAAACTTGTTCGCAAGTCATGCGGAGGGCCGCGGGCCCGGATGGAGGTTCCTTGAAGGTTACGGAAGCGCCCAATGGGTGATCGTCCGGTTCCGGTTCCCGGATTCGGATTGCATCGCCGGCGCGCATACCTAGATTCTGATCCATGAATCCGGCGGTGCCCATCCTGTTCCTCGCCTTCGCGGCCTTGGGCCTTCCCGACGGGATCCTCGGGGTGGCCTGGCCTTCCATGCGATCCGCTTTCGGCGTGCCCTTGGACGCCCTCGGCCTCCTCCTGTCCGCCTCCATGGCCGGCTATATCCTGTCCAGTTTCGCTTGCGGGTTCCTGCTGGCGCGCATGGGCATCGGGACCCTGCTCTCCGCGAGCAACTTGATTACCGCGTTCAGCCTGGCGGGTTATGCCTTGGTCCACTCTTTCGGCGCCTTGCTGGCCGCGGGGTTCCTGGGGGGCCTGGGGGCAGGCGCCGTGGATGCCGCCGTCAATACCTACGCGGCCTTCCGATTCCCCCCCCGCACCCTCAATTGGCTCCATGCCAGTTACAGCTTTGGCGCATTTCTGGGTCCCTTGGTCATGGCCGGGGTGATTTCCAAAGGCCTGGCCTGGGGATGGGGCTACGGTCTCGTGGCCGGAACCCAAGCCGTTCTCGCGGCGGTATTTCTGGCTTCGCGGAAGGGATGGGTCGTTCCTTCCGCCCCCGCGCCGGCATCCGGAACCGACATCGCGGCCACTCCCGCCTCAGCTCCCCATCGCGGCGGCGAAGGCTACCGGAGTACGTTCGTGATTCCCGGAGTCTGGACCGGTGTGTTGGCGTTCCTTGTCTACACGGCTCTGGAATTCTCGGTCGGCCAATGGGCCTTCACCCTGCTCAGCCAGGGCCGCGGCCTGGCGCCCGGCAAGGCCGCGCTCTGGGCCGGCATGTATTGGGGCGGGTTCCTGGGAGGGCGGATCCTCGCGGGATTCCTGCCCCTGGGGGACAAGGTGCGGGCCATCCTGCGGATCGCGCCCATGGGCATGATCGCGGCGGCCGGCCTGGTGCTCGCGGGAGGTATCAGCTGGGTTACCCTGGCCGGACTGGCCCTGATGGGGGCCGCCTTCGCGCCCGTCTATCCGGCCATGGTCGCCTCCACGCCGTCTCGCTTGGGTTCAGGCCATGCGGCCAATGCGATGGGATTCCAGGTGGCCGCGTCGACCCTGGGCGCGGCCGCGGGTCCCGGCCTGATAGGGGTGATGGCGCAGCGCTCCGGCATCGAATCCATCGCCTGGGCCTGGCTGGCGGCGGCCTTCCTGACGTCCCTATGCCTGCTGGCCCTTTCCAGGGCCGGGTATGCTCCGGATACCGGGGTTTCGGCGGATCAGGGTAGGCCGCCCGGCGGCACGCCCGCTTAGCGGAAACGTACCTTAGCGGCCGGCCGCCTTAGGGATGGCCGCCTATTTGAAGCCTGCCGGATGGACCGCCCTTCCGACCGGGTCCACGGACAATCCCTCTCCGTCCCAGGCTCCCATCCGATAGCCGACGTTTCCCCGTCCCGTCCAGACAGGGCTTGCGCCGGCGGTTTCCAGGGGCGAAATCCATGGCTTGCCCGGGAGGATTCCCGTCGGCACGCGCTTGACGATGACCTCGTTCACGGCGGAAAGCAGGGACAATTCCCCGGTCGCGTCCTGGGACAGCTCCCAGAACATGATCCCGCCCGCGCGGTCGAGGGCGAGGTTGGTCTTCTTCCGCATGGTGGGTATGCTGTTGTAATCCTCCGTACCGTCCTTGTCCACCCAGGCGGCCGCGGGATTGGCGGCCACGATATCCTTGTATTTCCCCGCGGCCCCGTAGAACGGGCAGCCCAGGATGCATTTGTCCCTGGAAAGGCCCTTGGTCTTGAGCCATACGTCCAGGCCGGTCACGGCATGTTGCACGGTGGAGTGGGGCGCGGGATTGTCGTAGACCATGATGTTGAGGAAATCGAAACCGGGGGCGACCCCGTCATAGAGCTCCTTGGTGGGGAAGCTCTTGGGCCAATCGTTCATGGTCACGGCCGCCGAGATCTGCTTGCCTTCCGCGTGCAGGGCCGCGGCGAGCAGTTTCACCGTGGCGTTGAAACCCGCCACCTGGGCGCCGTCCGGGTATTCCCAATCGAAATCGATCCCGTCCAGGGAATAGGTATGCACCGCATCCATGCAGGCCTTCACGAGCGCCTGCCGCCCCGCGTCCGAGGCCGTTGCGACCGACCAGCCCTTATCGCCGTTCCCTCCGCCGCCGACGGCCAGGAACACCTTCACCTTGTTCGGATGGGCCGCGGCCACCAGTTGGGTGAGCTTGGCGCCGTCGTACCCGCTCAGGGAGCCGTTGTCGGCGGGCGCGGCGAAGGACCAGATCACATGGGTCAGCTTCTTGTACTGGACCGTCTGGATGGCATTGCCCCAGGAGGGCAGATAACCGACCACCTTGAATTCGGCATTGGCCGCCATGGACAGGGCCAGGCCCGCCAAGGCCGTTTTGATCGCGATCCCCTTGAATGTCGCCATAACCCCCCCAGGTCTTGATGATACCGCCCGGAACGCCGGTGACTCCGGCGCGATCGGCTAACGGTCAATATGGAGGGGATTCCCGGTTCGCGCTGGCGGCCGGGCGAGGAAACGTGGACAGGCTTGTCCACACCGATCCCGGGGTTTGGTTTGTTGCGGCTTCGCGGGTTTGGGTTATTGCGGGGCCGGCAGGGTCCCGGCGCCTGCCTGGGTTTGGACCCAATAGATCCCGCGGGCGAAGGCTTGCGGGCCGGGTAGGGTTCCGGAGGCCGTCTCCCAAAGGCGTTTGCCCTCAGGGGAGAAGATTGCGAAGGCCTCCCTTCCCCGGACCGCCAGGCGGATGCCCTCGTAACCGGAAGCCATTACCAGGTCCGGGCGCGACCGGGCGGGAGCGATGCGGCCGTTGATGCCGATGGGCCCGGCCGACCCCGCGAGGGTGGCGGTGGTATGGGGCTGCACGGTCAGGGTGCCGCCGTCCGAGAACTTGACCGTGCGCGCGGCATCGTCCGGATTGTAGGCGACATAGGTGCGCACGGCGCCCTTATCGAAGACGGCATAGGACGGCACGTCCGCCTGGACCCGTCTTTGCACGGTCCCCAATGCGCTGAGGTTCATGACCATGTGGTAGATATGCGCCTTGCTCTCGCCGTCGAAGGCGGCGTACGCGTTGAACCCGCCGAAGCGGTTCAAGGCCGCGGCGGGATCGGCGAAGGCCAGGGTCCCCCACATCACGTCGTCCCAGGTGCCGGTCTTCCCCTGGTATTTGTAGGGGTTGTTGTACATGTAATCGATGTTCTTCTTGATGTTTTCCGGGTACCATCCCAGGTACGTCGAACCGGTCGTGAGGGGCAGGAAGTTGATCCCGTGGATGAAGTTGGCCGAGGCCCCGAAAAAGGTCCAATAGGCCCCGCCCGCCCCGAGCACCTGGCCCACGCAGGGGTTGGGATACAAGGCCGGGAATACGGCCTTGTCGGCATCGAACCAGTATTGCTGCACGGCCGCGGACTCGGTCGTGTACAGGTAGATGGCCAGGTCGCGCATGGCCTTGTTATTGGTATGCAGGCCCCACAGGTACAGGCCCGTATGGAAGTTCATGGCCTCCGAGGAGGACTCCTGGTTGTTGCCGCGCCCGTAATACTCGCTGCCATGGGCCCAGGAATGCCCGGCATAGGGATCGAAATTCCTCAAGCGCGGGAAGCGGGTATCGGCGTCGTCCGTGTTGGCCACGTCCTTGATGAGCATTTCGACCATGCCGCCCCAATTCTGGGCCTGGGCCCAGACCGGATCGAATTGGGCGATGGCCGCCGCGGCCATGATGAAGTAACCGTAATGGAAATGGTGGTCGTTGACCTCATCGTCCGAATGGAACGAGGCCGGGTAGCCGAAGAGGATGTTCCACTTCTTGTCGTAATAGAAGATCTTGTCCGTCTTGCCCGCCTGGGCCGTGAACCAGGATTCCAGCTTGGCCTTGAGCTTGTCCACGAACGCCGTCCGCAAGGCGGTATTGCCCACCTGGTCCGCCAAGGGCGCCAGCATGGCCACGCGGCCCATGCTCTTCCCGACGCCATAGGTGTCCCCGTCCCCGATGGTATACCCGTTTTCCGCGTTCAGGTGGTTCTGCAGGGTGGCGCGGTCATAGCCCTTGTCCGGGAAGGCCGGGAGGATGCCCGTGAAATGGATCAGGGTGGTGATGACGTTCCCTTCCATCAGTTTCATCGTCCCCCGGGGCGAGGCATAGGTATAACGTGACGTGGTAAAGGGGTAGTTCAGCCATTGGTGGCGGTAAAGCGCTTGCATGGTGCGGGTTTCCGTGCCTTCCTTGGCCTCGGTTTCCGTGGTCAGGGTGGTGGTCACCAGGGCGGTCTTCTCGTCATAGGCCCAGGCCGCCCGGGTCTTGGTGACGAAGGCGTAGGCATGGGCGCGGAACAGGGCCAGGGCTTCCTTGCGGGCCTCATCCGTGGACAGGTTGTCCGGCAGCAGGCCCACGGAGAGGTAGTCCTTGCCGTTGAGGGTGGAGGAGCGGGCATTGCCCGTCCCGGTCCAGGCGGAGCCGGCGGGCGGGAATATCCCGTAATTGTGCCCGGCAACGGTCACGCCCAGGATACCCCCCTCCTCGGACCAGACGGTGGGGGCGGACGCGAAAGCGATCTTGGCGGCCCCGCCGGTGATCTTGAAGAAGGCATAGGGGTTACCGTGGGCCAGGGTGGCCCGGAGGTTCTTGGCCCCGTCGGTCCAGTCTGCGGTCACGGCCCAGTCCGAATATCCGGCGGTCTTGGAGATGGGCACGTTCAGGCCTTCGATGCCCACGGTCAGGTCCGGGATATGGGGGTATTCGTACGTGCCCCCGGCGAATTCCCATTCCCAATCCATGCCCCTGGTGGCGATCGAGGCATAGCCCATTTCCAGGCCGGTGGGGGCCCCGCGGATGGTCAGGGGGTGGGGGTAGCTTTTGCCCGAATTGCCGTGCTGGTTGGGCACCCTCTTATACAGGAAGGAGGACCACCACTCGTTCGTCGTCACCGGTTGCTTGAAATCCGCCGTGACCTGGGGATCGACCGGGACATTCAGGGAATCGGCCGGGGTCTTGCGGCCGGCGGGCAGGGTGGTGGTATAACTGCCCTTGCCCACTGGAACGATCTGGGACAGGGACGGCAGCGCCGTCAGGGCCAAGGCCAGGCACGTGGGGAAAAAGGCATAGCTATGGCAAGGCCGAAACGGCATGATAATCCCTTACTGTATTCCCCCCAGGTAGGATTCAACCTAAGGGCGCCGCCGGATTTACTCCGACCGTATAGTCACGGGGTTGGGGTCAAAAGGAACCCGGGAGGAAGTGTTCCGGTCCTTGGGTAACCTGGAGGTTACGGGGACGGCGTCGGAGGGGCCGGGTGCCCGGGAGCCACGGCCCCGGAATCCGGGCCGCGGATCCCGGTTCCAGCCGCCGGTCCGGTGGGGTGGAGGGGGGAGCATCGCCTGAACGCGTAGAAGGCGAGGATCAAAATGAAGGCGAGGGAGATGATTTTGTTCATGGAGCTGCTCCGGAAACGATTCGGTGTTTTCAAAAGTAAACGCTAAACCGGCCATTTCCCCGTTTTATGCGTAACCGGGCGCGCGCCGGGATATTTTCCCGCGCTTCGCCCGGCGGACTCCCGTATTATGGAAACAGGTTTTCCCGCCGGAACGGGCGGAAAGAGGGGATGCGGGCGGGTATGAGGAATGGGATCGGCAGGGCCAGGCTTGGGACCGTTTGGGGGCTCATCCTCTTATGTCTGGGATCGGTTCCCGCCGCGGAACCGCACGTAAGCGTCTATTACTATCCCTGGTACGCCGGCGCGAATTGGAACCAGTCCAATTTCCTCCGGGGCAAGAACCGCATGGACATCCCCCCGCTGATGGGCACCTACGACAACGCGTCCAACAAGGTCTCGGTCCGGCAGCACGCGGAATGGTCGACCAACTTCGGGATCGACAATTGGATCACCTCGTGGTGGGGACCGGATTCCTACCAGAGCAACGCCATCCTCAAGAACGTGGCGCCCAACCTGGTGGGCGCCAAGGTCACCTTCTGCCTGTTCTACGAGACCAGCGCCTTCTATGACGGCCGCTGGACCTTCGGGCCTTCGGAAGTCCAGCTGTTCTACGACCATATCAAATACATGAACGACAATTTCTTCTCCCATCCCAACTACTGGAGGATCGGCGGCAAGCCCGTGGTGGTGGTCTACCTCTCGCGCATGATGAACGGCGACTATGCCACGGCCTTGGCCCGGGTGCGCAAGGACTTCAACGTCTTCCTGATGGGGGACGATTTCCATTTCGGCCCGCCCGATCCCGAACGCCACAAGAACTGGGACGCCATCACCATCTACAACGTCCACGGGATCAAGACCTTCGACGGCTATCCCAAGGCCACGGGGTTCGTCGAGGCCGCCCGCAAGAACTTCCAGGCGCACAAGAAGGCTATAGCCCCCTACGGAACGCGCCTGATGACCAATGCCATCCCGGGATACAATGATCGGGCCGTACGCCTTTCGGCGAACAACTATCCCATCCCGCGCAAGGTCGCGGCCGATTCCGCGGAAGGCTCCACCTTCAACCAGATGCTGTCCATGGCCGTGGACGAGGCGGATACCGTCCTGGGTACGGCCATCTGCAGCTGGAACGAATGGTGGGAGGACACGGAGATCGAGCCGACCATAGTCGCGCCCCCGACCAACAAGGACGGCACGGCGGACTTCTCCTATTCCAAGGGCTATATGTACGAGGGGTACGGCGCCACCCTGCTGAAGATGGTCCTGGCCAAGGCCGGCCGTAACGCCGCGGTGGCCCCGTCCCTTACCTTGATAGACCCGCCCCAGCCGAACGATTGGGCCGTGGGGTCCCAGCGCACCCTGTCCTGGAGCCATACCGGCATCATCTATTACGTGAACCTGGAATACTGGAAAGGGACGGCTTGGGCGCGCATCGCCACCCAGGTGGACAATACCGGGAGCTACAAGTGGACCGTTCCCGCGGACGCGACCCTGCCGGTCAAGGTCAGGGTCACTACCGTGGAAGGCGTAACGGTGGGGCTTGCCGGGGGGACGCCGGTGGCGGGACGCCAGGCCGCCTTCGCGAGGGATGTCCGGATCGTTTCCGCGGGAGGCCGTTTCCGCTTCCGAGGCCTGCAGGGACTTGATGCGATCAGGGTCCTGGACGCCAGGGGCAGGGAAGTGCGCCGGATACCGGTGGCAGGCCAGGTGCCGGAGTTGGAGTGGGACGCGTGCGATGCCGGCGGGGGCGCGGTCCCCAAGGGCGTTTACCGGGTCCTGTTTTCGGGTCCGGGAGTCTCCCTGGCCAGGACCCTTGTCCTTTCGGAATAGCCGGTCGCGGCCCGCGGGAATAGCCGGCGCGGCCCGCGACCGGCCGCCAGGCCCCTACTGCATCTTCATGATTTCGCCGAACACTTCCTTCAGGATGTCGGCCGCGTCCGCCGCCAGGCCCTTGACGTAGCCGTAAGGGTCGCGCCGGATATCCCGTTCCTCTTCGCCCACCAGGTAGAACAGGCCCACCAGGGCCTTGTCCGTGGTCCAACCGCCCAGGCTCTCGGTCTCGATGGGTTTGTTGGCAACGGGCTTCAGCTTGTTGACCTGCAGGGAGGGCACGGTGGAGACCACGGCGTTCGCGTTCCAGGAAGTCTGGAAGGCCAGCAGGCTCTGGTAATTCGCGAGCACGGTATTGTAGCCGTTACGGAAGCTGCTCCAGTACTGGGTCAAGGGGACGAGCGCCAGGGTGGAGTCGACGATAGGGGAATACGCCGTCGCCAGGGGAGAGAAGGTCTTGCCGTTCAGGTAGGTGGTGGCCGCGGTGCTGTCGGAACTGTTGAGCAAGGAAAGCCCGTCCGAGATGGTCATGCCCGTGATGGCGCCCTTGAAAATCGGGACCGATCGCGGGGCGGCGTATTCCGCGGCCCGGTTCATGTACTTGACCACGGAATCGCTGATCCCCTTGAGGTCGGCGATCTGGGTCAGCAAGGTGCCGGAGGCCTTCATATTGGAGGCCAGGGAATTCTTGTCCGTGCCCGGCGTGAAATCCGCCACCGCCTTGATGGCGGAGAGTTGCGAGGAAAAAGGCTCGACCATGGCGGCGACCTCCTCCGCGGTGGCCAGGGCCTGAGCGGCTTCCTCCGGCAGGAGGATCTTGATCACCTTATGGGCGAAGTAGCCGTTCAGCTGGGACGCGATCCCGGAGCTGGAATCGATCCCGACCTTCAGGGCGGTCTTCAGGCCCAGAACCACTTTGTCATCCATGGAGGATCCGGAGCCGCCGCTGGAGGTGGAGAGGACATCGTCCAGGGAGCAGGATCCCAGGAGCAGGGCCGCGCCCACCAGGGTCGCCGAAGAATAGTTGCCGAACATAGGGCCTCGTCTCTCAGGGTTTCTCAGGGCAAGGGGCGTTGACCGGCTTGCGCCGGGGCTACGCCCCTTCCATTAGTGGGGCCGGGCCCCATCCTTAAATAGCAATGCGCGGTCCGCGGCCACAATGGCCGCATGCGCCGGGATCGGGTCAAATGACCACGCTTTCGCAATTCGCCAGGAAAACGGGGTCGATATCGGCCGCGATTCCCGGTCCATCGCCGATCCCGAGGCTGAATTTGTCGTACTTCGCCCCGCCCAGGACCGGATCCACCAGCTGTCCCAATAGGCAGGTATCCAGATCGTAGAATCGGAAATTCCCGTGGGACATGGCCAGATGGACCTTGGCGGTGAGGGCCAGCCGGCTTTCCAGCATGCCGCCCAGCATGCAGGCGACGCCCTTCCGCTCCGCCGCGTCCGCGATCCGGATGGCTTCCAGGATGCCTCCCGATTTCGCCAGCTTCACGTTGATGTAATCCACGGCGCGCGCGCCGATCAGGCGGATGGCGTCGTGATGGTTGAAAACGCTTTCGTCGGCCATGATGGGAACGGGGGAGAGCTTGCGCAGGTCCGGCAGCAGGTAATCGTAGTCATGGTGGATGGGCTGCTCGCAGAACTGGATGTCGAAGGCCGCCAGGGCCCGCAAGGTCGCCGCGGCGGTGTCGAAGTCCCATCCCTGGTTGGCGTCGACGCGCAGGGCGATGCCCCCGCCCACCGCTTCCCGGACCAGTCGCACGCGTTCCACGTCTTCGGGCCCATGCTTGCCGAGCTTCAGCTTCAAGGTGGCGGCCCCTTTGGCGACCGCGGCCAAGGCCTTCCCGGCCATCGCGCCCGGGGCGCCGATCCCGATGGTGAAATCGGTGATGATTTCCCTGCGCGCGCCGCCCAGGAACCGGTACAAGGGCATGCCGGCGGCCTTGGCGGCCAGGTCGTGCAGGGCCATGTCGAAGGCGCTCTTGATGGTGGTATTGAAGGCGAGACGGGCGTGGAGCCCATTCATGCACCCCTCGATGTCCAAGGGATCCTTCCCTTTGAGGAACCGGGCGAAGTCCTTGGCCACTTCGAAACAGGTGGCCTGGGTCTCGCCCACCAGCATGGGGAAGGCGGAACATTCCCCCATGCCCACCGGACCCTCGTCGGCATGGATGCGGAGGAAGGTGTTCTGGGCGACGGTGGCCACTTCGGTGGCGATCACGAAGGGCTCCATGGGGAGCGCCAGCTTGAAGATTTCGATATGGGAGATTTTCACGCCGTTGCCCGCCCGTCAGCCTTCAGGGAGTATCCGCTTTTCCCGGGGGCGATTGCAAAAACATACCTATTTTAGCGCTTCAGGATTCACGTCGACTTCCACTTCAACCCAAGAGGCCCGGCGCCATGATCGGTCCGGCTGAAACGCGTTCCGCGGAAAAGCATATCCGCGACATCCTCGCCCTGGCGGTGGAGCACGGGCCATCAGGGGACGCCGTACTCGTTTACGATAGGCGCAGCGAACTCTCCGTCCTCCTCGCCGATGCCTACCGCCGGTGCCTGCCCACGGCCGCCTTCATCGACTTCGATGCGGTCCCGCCCGAGGCTATCCTGGGGGCTTTCGCGCCCCTGCGCCCCGGCGACCTGGTCGTCCTCATCCAATCGGGCAATTTCCGCCTGGAGGCGTTCCGTATCCGCGTCGAGCTTTTCAAGCGCGGCCTCAAGGTGATCGAACATCCGCATCTGGAGAGGATGACCGGGAACGAAGCCTCCTGGTACGTGGATTCCCTGGCCTACGATCCCCTCTATTACCGCGGGGTGGGCCGGGCCTTGCAGGCGCGTATCGACGCCGCGGACGGCGGCGTGGTGGACAGCGGGGGAGAGCGCCTGGTCTTCGCTTCGGCTTTCGAGCCCGCCAAGCTGAACGTGGGCGACTACCGGGACATGAAGAACGTGGGCGGCCAGTTCCCCATCGGCGAGGTCTTCACGGAAGCGCGGGATCTGGAGTCCGTGAACGGCCGCGTCCGCATTTCCATCTTCGCCGATACCGATTACCGGGCCAACCGTCCGGAGCGGCCCATCACCCTCGTGATCGAAAAGGGCCGGGTGGTCGACGCGAACGATTCCACTCCCGCGTTCGAAATGGTCCTCGCGGCCATCCGCGCGGACGAGGGCGAGGTCTGGGTCCGCGAACTGGGATTCGGAATGAACCGGGCCTTCAGCCGGGATCGCATGGTCAGGGATATCGGGACCCTGGAGCGCATGTGCGGCATCCATCTGTCCCTGGGCGCCAAGCACGCCGTATATAATAAGCCCGACTTCCGCAGGCGCGACGGCAGGCACCACGTGGACGTGTTCGCCGTGACCGAATCGGTGCTTCTGGGCGGCGAAGCCGTGTTCCGCGACGGCGCCTGGGTGATCTAGCTCACGCTCCGAAACTTTTCTTTACCTCCCTCGTACATCCAACCGTAGCGCCCTGGATCCGCGCAATCCCGCGGAAAACAGGTCTTTCGCCCTTTGTTTATAGGGGTCTTGCATATTCCCCCGCCACCCCCCATAATCATATACGGAGCCTGAGCATGGATGTGGCTGTAGGTCCTCTGGGGAATAAAGGGAATGGATTCCCTAAAGTCCCTAAGAAAAAAGTCCGATAGAACTAGTAATGCTCATTCTCACATTAACAAGGAGGTTGGGATGAACAGCATGAAGAACGTAAAGAAGGTTTTTAGTAGAGGAGTCGCAGCCGCGGTTCTCGCGGCTGCAATTGGTTCAGTCCCGGTAAGCGCAGGCGTGCTATGCGGCGGAACGGTACCTGTGAACAACTATGCCGTCGGTATCGGTAACACGAGCATCGACGTCAACGCCGTGCACGCGGCCATGACCAACATCGCGACCTTCTACATCACCAACAATACCGCAGGCGGTTTCAACCTGAGCTTCGCCCTCAAGCATGCGGGTTTTGCCAAGCCTGGACAGGGTTTGGCCGCCACTCCCAATGGTAACGTATTCACCGGCGCCCAGTTCGCGCTGCCGACCGTGCCCTCCGGTACCTATAGCGGCGCGACGACTCCGTTGACCACCCAGACCTTCGGCGCGATGGCCGCCAACGTGGTCAGCCCGGTTTGGGCCTCGGGAGCGCAAACGGTAGCCACCACGGATTGGAAAGTGGAGGTTTCGGCCACCTGGGCCGCTGACGCCACCCTCTTGGCCGGTTTCTACGAAGAAGTGGTAACGGTGTACCTGGTCGCGACGCTTTAATCGCATCGCCACATTTTTGAATGAAAGAAGGGCCTCCAGGCCCTTCTTTTTTTTGACCTCGCGGATCCGAGCCTGGAATACGGCTTTTTTTCGAATCCCGTTTAATGGTACCATCTTAGCGCGGATAGCTGAACCTGGAAAGGATTTCCAATCTGAAGGTGCCTTAATGATCAAATCCATCAAAACGGGCCTGGTCATGGTCGCAACCCTTTGCATAGCCCCCTCCCGGGCGGCTTGGACCGATCCTCCTCTAGTCAATACCATCCAGTCCGCGACGGCCAACCTCGGCCTCAACTTCGGTTCTCCGGGCATACGCCAGCAAATAGCCCTCTTCGTGGTGAACAGCAATGATTCGACCGGTTTCCATGTGACCTTCACCTTCACGAACAAGGGTTTCTTTAAGGTCGGAGCGCGGCAATTCGCCATGTCCAATATCGTCCTGAGCAGCGTCAGCGGAACACTGGGGGCCGGGCTTGCCGCTCCCGCCGATATGGCCCTCTCCGTGAACCCCGGCACCGGCGTGGCAACGTGGAATCCCACCAGCGTTCCGCCCACGAGCGCCACGGATAACTATCTGATCGCGATCTATGCCGATTGGGCGGATCAATCCGCCCGTCTCGCCGGATTCTACCAGGAGACCATCACCGCTACGATTGTTTCCGGCCCCTGATTTACGGTATCCTTAGCAACATCGCCCATTTTTTAGAGGTTTTATGCGTTTTAAATCTTTGGTAGGGATCCTTCCCGGGCTCATGGCCGCAACGGCATGGGGTTCCAGCTTCACCTTGAATCCCTGGATCCTGATTTTCGAACCGCAGAACAAGATCATCAGCCAGATAGTGACCTTCACCTTCCAGACCCAGGGCCCGCCGACGAGCGACAAGGTCCAAGGCCCCCTGGAACAAGGACCCCAGAGCGCGCCGGTGCCGGTGGAGATCAACATATCCGCGCGGGTGATCAACCTGGATGGGAGCGTGTCCTATCCTTCGTCCATTGGCGCGGATGATTTCGTCGTCTATCCTTCGCAATTCATCCTATATCCCGGGGATACCAAAAAGATCCAGATCCAATGGGTAGGCACCACCGTTCCAAGCAAGGAGGTTTCCCTCGGGTTCATCGCGACCCAATTGCCCCTGCAACTGAAGGAGCCGAAGGAAAAACCGAAATCGGCCATGGGCCTGGTCAGCATCGAAACGCGGTATGAAGGCATCATCGTCATCAGGCCCAAAGGAGTCAAGCCGGCGGTCATCGCCGATACGGCCTATTCGCGCAAGGACAGCACGGGAACCTCCCTCGTCGTCCTGCTGAACAATAAAGGGACGGGCTTGCAATCCCTGAAGAACATGCAGTTATCGGTAGCGCCGTTGGACAAGAACGGGAAATTCAAATTCAACGAACGCATCCTGGTAAAGGAGGTCAAGAGTTCGATAGCCACGTCCCAAAGCGTATTCCCGGGCTTCCGGCGCATGGTGGTATTGCCATGGCCCACGGACTTGCCGGTCGGGCCGGTCGCCGTAATGCCGGTTTTCCCGGATGCCCCCAAATAAATCCTCGGTGCCGCGCGCCAGGGATAGACGCCCCTTTTCAAGGGGTTGAAAGACGGAAACGCTGAGTATGCTGGACCTCCCTCACATGCACGATGTCCATTAACCCCTGCCTGCTTTTCCTATCGCTCGCGCTCATCCTGGGGGGTCCCGGCCGGGCGTTGGGCGCTGGCGAAGGAGGAGGGGAACCGACCGTTTCCAATTTCGAAATGACCTTGATCGTATCGGGAAAGAAGGTGGCGGACACCTGGATCAACCTTTCCGCCGGGGGCACCCTGATTGAAATCCCGGCTTCGCCGGTGCTTCAAGCCTTGGCTCCCATGGTCGACCAGGAGACCTTGCGCCGCCTGGAAGGCCAGTTGAGTTCCCAAGGTACTTTCACCAATAAGGTCCTGTCCCGGTTCGGCATTTCGATCAGCATCAACGGTCCTCAGCGGCAGGTCTTTCTCGACTTGATGAAGAATCAACCCAAGCCCAAGCCCGTTCCCGCTCAGGCTCAGATTCCGGTTCCACCCTCCGAAGAAGTCGAATCGATACCCGGCAGCATGGCCAAACAGGATTCCGGCCCTTGGGCGACGCCTCCGGTCCCCGCCTTGAAGGGCAAGTCCGATCCCGGCGTGAACGCCGGACAAGGGAAACCCCAATCCGGATCCCAGCCGCCGCCAAAGTCGGATTCCACCCTGCTGGTCGATATCGGATGGGAAGCGGGCGCCGCCGTGGACAGCGTCGTAAGTCCCGCCGCGCCCTCGAAAGTCCAGGCCCCGGTGAAAATCGCGGCTCCCAAGATCGAATTGCAGACCATCATGCTCGACAGGACGAGGGACGAACTCTTCGAAGATGTCTTCAAGCACAAGCCGCTTCCCTTGCCGCCCAGCATCGAAGTGACCCTGTTGGTGGACGGCAAATCCTATGGCACCTTGTGGATCAATTATTCCAAGGAACAGAAGCGCTATACCTTCCCGGCCGATCCCGTGCTCAATGCCCTGCAAGGCCTGGTAAAGCGCGAGCTTTGGGAAAAGCTGGCCCGCCGCGCGCAATCCCAGACGCGGTTCACCGTCGAGGACCTGATCGAATGCGGTTTCCCCACTTCGTTGAACACCTCGGTATTCGAATTGTCCACCGGCGTTCCCGCCCAATTGGTCGGCACCAAGATCCACCCCATGTCCGGCCTCCCCGTCGACCCTTATTCCGTGCCCGTCATGGAACCGAGCCGATTGAGCGCCTACCTCAATACGCGGGTCATGGAGCGGATACCCTACTACCAATACAATGGGAACCGCTTGGACAGCCTGGGCTCGGGGAGGGCGACCACGGATGCCCTGAATAAGCAGCCAAGGCAACCTGTAATCACCAACCTGGATGGCGCGGTGAACGTATTTTCCTGGGTCCTGGAGGGAAAAGGCGGCATCTGGGAGAAGTCGGACCTCAACGGCTTCGAAGCCAACCGCCAGGACATCCGCTTGGTGCACGATTGGCCGCACAAGGCGATACGCCTTTCGGTCGGCGATCTCTCCTTCCCGACCAGCGGCTTCCAGAGTTTCCTGAACATGGGCGGCATCGGCCTGTCGAGGGATTTTTCCCTGCAACCCCATCTTGTCGCCTATCCCGTAAAGGATTACGAGTTCTTCCTGATTAACCAATCGGAAGTCAAGGTGTTCATAAACGGCATGCTGCGGGGAACCTATCAGCTTGAACCCGGCACCCATGATTTGCAGGGCTTTCCCTTCACCGCGGGCGAGAGCGAAGTGGAAATCCAGATCACGGACAACTCCGGCCAGATGCAGACCATCAATTTCAACTTCATCCATGAGCCAAGCCTGCTGGCAGCGGGCAGGTCGGCGTTTTCCTACAATGCAGGGTTCCCCAGGCGCGACGTTTGGAAGGTAAGAGGGCTGCGACCCGAACCCGACGGATACAAGATCCTCAACTACGAATACGATCTGGGGCATCCGGTCCTGTTCCTGGATTTCCGCCGGGGATTTTCGGATTTCCTCACCATGGAAGCCTATTCCCAAGCGCTGGATACGGCGGGCATGGTGGGGTTCAACGCCTTGCAGGCCATGAAGCTCGGGAAAATCAAGGCGGACTGCGCAGCCAGTTTTCGAATCGATTCAAGCCTTGGCTGGGCGGCCAACCTGGAGTACACCTATATCCCCAAGGTTTCGAGCAACGTTTCGCCCAAGACTTGGCGGTTGCGCATGGAATACCTGAGCAAGGCCTTCTTCCGGCCCGGACAGGATCCGAGCTACCTGGGGGGCCTTAACATGGCCGGGACCTTGCAAAGCCATTCCAAGTTCATCGATTTGAACCTTACATCCGGATACACCTTCAGGCCCGACAGCTTCGACTTCTACAACGCTTCCCTGAGCCTCAGCCGCGGCTGGGGCAAGGGGTGGTCCACGTCCTTCTCGCTCAGGAACACGCTCGATCGGCAAGAGGCCGTCACGACCTCCGTTTCCGCCACCGTTTCATATTACTTCAACCAGGGCGACCATGCCTTCGCCGCATCGGAACGGGTCGACAACCATGTCCCGGACGGGACGGAAAAGGGAACGCCCCCGAATTGGGATTATTCCACCGACATGGCATGGGACTACCATGGGTCTTCGCAGTTCCCTTACAATCCGATCCTGAAAGCCGGGACCACTTTCGGACCCTCGGCCAATGAATACACCGGAACGGCGGGCTGGAGGGGCAATCAGGGTTATGCGGAGGTCTATGGGCGCCGGTTCGAACCCAAGCTATCGCCGGTCGTCACCAATTACTCGGATCTGACCCTGCAAACCGCCTTGGTCTACGTAGACGGAAATCTCGCTTTCTCAAGGCCGGTCACCAACAGTTTCGTGCTCGTAAAAGGCGTCTCGAACGAAGAAGCCTGCAATATCCTCGTCAACCCGAACGGCGATGGGTATGATGCCAAGAGTTCCAATTGGAGGCCCGGCGTGGTCCCGACCATCAATCCCTACTACCTGAAGAAATTCCATCTTGAGGTGCTCGACCCGCCCTTCGGTTCCAGCGATGAGAGGACGGATTACACCATTTATCCCGGCTATAAGAGCGGCTATGCATTCTACATGGGATCGAGCGCGACCATCATAGCCTTGGGCACCTTGCTGCTCGCGCCCGGCGTTCCGGTCGTCTACCAATCCTTTTCCGCGACGCCGTTGGATGTGGCTTCCCAGGAACCGATCGTAGGATTCACGAACGCGGCCGGGAAATTCCAGCTGACCCGGTTGCAACCCGGGAGCTATCGGATCGAAATGGATGTGGAGGGGAAAGAGTATTCCCTGATCCTCAAGCTGCCGAAAAAAGCCGTCGGGATCACTTCCGTGGGCAGCCTTATCCTCTCCCCCAAGTGAGAGGTACTCTCCTCAAAGGGAGATGGGCATGCTGACCCTCAAGGACGGCTTTTCCGGATTACCCGACTTGAATGTCGCCAGGACGCGGACCTTGTAACCCAGGGTGGCTGATTCCTGACGCCCGGGGCACCAGACAAATTGGCCGGGACTCGCGCCGGGTAGCAAAGGCGCTCCCGCGGGCTCGGACAGGCCCCGCCCCAGCATCCCCTCCAGCCCTTCCAACCTGACTTCGGAAACGAATTCGCCGCTCCCGTACCGGTCGGAAAAATCCAGGACCACCTCATAATCCGGGAGGTTGTTATCCAACTCGATGACAGCGACCTCCACCGCCCCGTCCGTCCTGGAGGAATCCGATACCTGGACCGTTCGAACGGTCAGACTCCGATTCTCAGGGACGAAGCCTCCCGCAATGACGGTGTTTGCGAAAGTGGGGGAGACCGGAAGGAGGACCGCGAACAGGGCGGAAGCGACGGTAAGGGGACGGGGGATATCGGCTCTAAACACCATGTTTGCACGCTCCGGATGAGGATCTTTCGAAGCTAGCTTATTTTGGACCCCCTCCCTATTTCCTGAAAATCTCCAAACCCAAAGAATCCGAACCCCTAAAAAACCTGGAGCCGGAAACTAAAACCCCTCACCGTCCCGTATGTCCCGGACGCCTCATGACAGATCCGGGAAATGGCGGTAAGTTGGGGAAATCGGGGGGGATTCCATGACGCAAGTACGGGCCGGCAGGTTCGCTTTCCATATATGGGCTTTGGCCCAGATCCTCCCGGTGTCCCTATGCGGGGCCGCGGAATTCACCGTCAAGGTGGCCACCTATCCCGCCACCGGCACCCTGTCCGGCCAGCCTTCCCATACCTCGGTCTCCAATTACGGGAACAAGCCCCTGGTCCTGCTCAATGGCAATGCCGACAACGGCTTCGACGTCGCCTTCCACCTCAACAGCGCTTCGAGGATCCGCATCCTGCAATTCGACAGCACGGAAAAGATGACGGGCGCCCTGCAGCCGGATTCCATCGTCGGCGCGAAGGCGCTTTTGGGGCTCGCCCGCATCACCGACGACAACGGCTTCGCCGTCATCTATTCCAAGGACAGCCCCCATAGCGGGAGCGGTTACGAATTCTGGTGCACGCGGGTCGACGCCGCGGGCGCGAAGACCTTCACGAAAATGATTTTCGGGGACGGGGTGAAGAACGTGTTCTGGTCCAAGGGCGAACCCGGCACCTTTTCCTCCGGCCGGCTCCTCTACAACAAGGCGTCGAAGAAGCTGGCCCTATACGTGGGCCATACCATGGCCTGGTCCCCGGATACCGTCCGGCATCAGGCCGGCTACCTGGCCTTCATGTCCCTGGACGGATCCTTCGTGACCCCGAATGATTGGTATTCCAGCCACAACTTCGATCAGCGATTGATGCTGGTCGGCAACGACTATTACACCCTGGCCCATGGCGACGCCTATCCCCGCGCCTTGGGCTTCGCCAAATGGACGGATGGCGGGGCCAAGGGCACCCAGGTCTTCGACAAGCAATTCCTGAAGATACCGGGGAGCGTGGGGGATAACAAGACCTCGACCCAGCTCGGCAGCTTCGTTTCCTTCCCGGACGGGACCTTCGGCGTGTCGTTCACCACGGCCAACGGCCGCAACGGTTTCGACGTCGCCTACCGGCAATTGTCGGCGGCGGGGGACAGCCTTCCCCTGCAATGGGTGACTTCGTATCCCTCCGGGACCTTCGCCCTCTATCCGAAGATCGCCAAGCACGGGGACGATGTCCTGTTGATGTGGGAGGAGGTGGTCGGAACCGCGAACAACGGGATCCAGATGGCCCTGCTCACCCCGAAGGGCGCCGTGGTAACGCCGAAGTTCCCCCTCGCGGACAAAACCATCCGGCTTTCGCCGTATTACGATTTGACCGCTTTGCCCAACGGGAAGATCCTCTGGGCGAACCAGAAGGG
The DNA here is from genome assembly GCA_028287465.1 of Fibrobacterota bacterium. Lineage (GTDB taxonomy): Bacteria > Fibrobacterota > Fibrobacteria > UBA11236 > UBA11236 > Chersky-265. The sequence goes on along the minus strand of JAQBPO010000084.1, from coordinate 39,396 downwards.
CAACGACTCCGTTTCGATCTATAAGCTGGTGGAATCGGCCCCCACGTCCCTGGAGGGCTCCAAGGCCCATGCCGGACCTGCCATGCGGCTCGAATATCTCGCCGGCCGCCTGACCCTGACCGCGTCCAGGGCGGGACGTTTCCGGATCCGGCAGTTCGATGCCGGCGGAAAGGTCCTATCCGAAAGCCGGGAATCCTTCCCTTCCGGATCCCATGCCATCCCCTTGCGGACCGGGAAGGTTTCCCTGGTCGAGGTCGCTTCCGGAAGCGAACGGAAAACCGTTTCCGTGATCCCTTAGGCCGGAGGCCTAAACGCCGAACTGCCGCAGGTGATGGTCCAGATGCTTGTACATCAGGACCCCCCATTCCTCCGGCTTCAGCTTACCGAAAAAGGCATGGGGATGGGTGGTGCATCCTTCCGGACCCGCCTCGACGAACCGGCCGATCATGGCTTTTACCCGTTCCCGCTCCGCGCCGAGGACGCGTTCGTCCACGATGGTCATTCCCTTGACGGTCGGCGTATTCTTGCGCATCGGCTCATCGTTGCCGAGGGCCAGTTTCTTGATGACGCCTCCGATGAGCCGTCCCATGAAATTCCGCGGGGGACGCAATTCCCCGAGGGCCATCTCCAACCCGCCGGCGCAATGCGCCAGCGCCTGCGCCGGGTTCATCTTGCCCCATTGCCTTTGGCTATCCGGCTTGAGCCGTTCGATCCGTTCCCGGACTTCCGCGACGCTCGCGGCTTCAAAAAGGTTTTTCATATCCCTGCCCGGCTTCCTTTCGATCATCTTCCATGGAAATTATAATTCACGCCGAAACTGATGTCTTCGAAGAATGGCTTCCGGCCCCGCTTTTTCAAATCCAGGAACTCCTCCTTTTGCCGGAGTACGATGCTTTTACCTTCCCCGTACCGGGACAGGATTTCCGGCAGGGATAATTCCAGGAAGCCGTTATTGAGTCCCGGGTAGTTCAGAAGCCGTCCGGGATACCGGATCCAATAGACCGCATAATCCTCCCCCATCGGATAGGCTCCCATGGTGCGTTGGCGGGCCGCGCAACCGATGCAATCCGGATAGGGGTCCCGGTCCCTGATTACAACGGCCGAATGGTCCTTCAAACGGATGCGCATCCTTTCGGAAGGCTCCAGGCCCAGGGTATCGATCCCTGCGATTTCCCCATAGGGTAACTCGATTCCGGCATGGTTCGCGTCACCCGCCAGGAAATTGATCTTGTTCCCGGAATTGTAATATTCGATGTAATAGTCGGACAGGTTCCCGTTATACCGGACCGATGCGCCTGCGTCCTCATTTCCCAAATCGAGTTGACCGATCATCGAAAGCCGTGATTCCGATCCGAAGGCGTGGTCATTCGCTTTCCAAAAGCTTTGGAAAATCGAAAAGGGGAGATAGTATCCCAGGCCGATATAAGCCGCATCCGGATATCCGTTTTCCATCCTGGAATAGGACACCCCGCCTTCCAACAAGGGACTATAGGACGTTTCGAAAAGATCATTGATGAAGACGCTATAGGCCAGATTGGCCCCGTCCCGCCCTTGATACCTCGAAATCGAAACGGTCGTCGGGAGGAAGAACAGGAAGTTCGAAATGGCGATCCCCAGGTTCAGATCGTTCCCGATCCCGAAATAGTTGTCCAATTGGAAGGATGCCTTTTCGAATTTATGCAGGGGAACGATGATGTTCGCGCTGGTAAAGGATTCCCCGCGCTTTAACGGGGCCGCGGGGATGATATGGTGCGTCGTCGCGCAACCGGCCAGGAGCAGGCAAGCCGAAACGATCAAGGCCTCTGGATGAGATTCGGATTTTCCCATGTTCGTTCCGCGGGGCGATTGCGTTCCGCCGCCCGGTAAAACTAACCCAAAATCCGCGGCGCGGAATCCATGGTCCATTTTCAGGAAATCTGAGGGCGAACCCGCCGCAAAAATCACAAGGCGGAATCGTATCCGGAAAAGCTTGATCCGGATTTTATCCGGCCTCTATACTAGCCCTCGATGGATAAGGTCAAATGCAACATCGATGGAGGTTCGGAGTGAAGGTTCTTTCCCGCAGGATAGGCTTGATTTCAATGTTAGTGTCCGGTTTCGGCTTTACAGGTACCGCATTCGGCGCAGCCGAGTTCACGGTCGAGAAAACCGGGATGTTCTACCATATCCTCTCCGACTCCGCCGGGGCCTATGATTTGGCCGCCGATAAGATGAGGACCACTTCCGAGCCCGATTCCCTCAAGGATTTCGTGAACACCGATTCCGTGGGGTTTACGGGAAAATGGAAAGCGGGAAACGCCACCACCTTCGTGAACGCGCCCGGTTACCCCACGTTCAATGCCCAAGGCGGCTCGCCGGATTTCACGGTGGCAAAAATCGATTCCCTTTATAAGGCGGGCACGCCCGTAACCTTCAATGATAATCCGGGTACCGGCAGCCATCATGTCTGGATCGCGAAATTAAGGGGCGGCGACGAGTACGTGATCGTCAAATTCGTCACCCGCCTCGGCAACAGTTCCGGGACTTCCGGCTCCACCACCTTCCAATACTGGAAGCGGCCGTCCACGACCGGCGAGCCTACCGTCATCCGATCCATGGTGAGCGCCGATAAAAAGTCCATCCGCCTGAAGTCCTACGTCGGGCAGTATGAAATAGGGTTGGACGGAAAGAGCACCGGCGTGAAGGTGTTGAATCTGCTGGGACAGGCCATGCCCGAGGCGCGGCTCCCCCAGCAGAATTATATCGTTCCGATCGCCAAGTAACCCCTCGGAAACCCGCTTACGGGCCTATCTCAGGGGGTAAGGGCCCCCTCATAGGCCTCCTGCAAGGCCGCGAGATCGAACTTCTTCATCCGGAGGAAGGCCTGGGTCACGCGGGCCACCTGTTCCTTGGTCCCCTTCCGGAGCATTTCGTTCATGCTCGCGGGCACCACCTGCCACGACACGCCGAACTTGTCCTTGAGCCAACCGCATTGCTCCGCCTCCGGCACCGCGGAGAGCTTCCCCCAATATTGATCGAGATCCGCCTGGGTATCGCAAACGACCATCAGGGAAACCGCCTCGTTGAAGGTGAAACCATGTTCCCCGGCGCTATCCATGGCCGCCAGCCATTGTTTCTCGACCATGAAATCCGCGAACATGACCGTTCCTTCCCGGCTCGGCTCCTGCCCCGGTCCGTAGGGCACCATTATCCCCGGTTTGGAATCCCGGAAAACGGACAGGTAGAGATCGATGGCCTCCTTCGCCTTGCCCAGGTTCGGTCCGGTGAACATGAGGGCCGGGATGATGGGCGGCCGCGGATCGCCATCCGGCTTGCCCATCATCAACTGCCAGGACAGGCCGAACCGGTCCTGGATCCAACCGTACCGTTCGCTGAACGGATACGTGTCGAGAGGCATCAAGGCCGTTCCGCCTTGGGACAGCTTCCCCCACACTTCGTCCAACTTGTCCCTCGCCTCCTTTACGGCGGAGGGGCCTTTGCCGAAGAAGAGCGGATCGAAATTCACGATGAAGGAGATGGACGGATTGAACTTGAAAAGCGGCCCGGCGCTGATGGCCTGGAACTTCTGTCCCCAAAGCCGGAAGGAGACGAGATCCACATCGCCCGAAGGAGTCCCTTCCAGGCGGGTGGCATTCTCCACCTTCGATTCGGGGAATACGGAAGCATAGAATGCGGCCGCCTCCTTGGCCTCCTTGTCGTACCAGAGATGGGGGATGATTCTCTGCGGGTTCGATGGCATGGTGCTTCTCCTTTTTGCGGATTGGGGCCTCGGGCGCTCCCCCGGATAAGATAGGAATTCCCGCCAAGGCCGCTGTCTTGGGTTATTTTTGGATGGATGACGCACCAAGCCCTGATAAAGCACATCAACCAGTTCCTGTTCCAGCCTATGCGCGCGGAGGAGGAAAAAGCGGTTGCGGATCGTTTCATCCGGAAAGCATATCGGAAAAGGCAGTACGTTCTCCAAGCCGGGGATCTCTCTTCCAGGAATACCTTCGTCGTTGAAGGATGTTTCAGGGTATTCGTCGCGGATCCGAACGGCAAGGAACACAATCTGCAATTCGCCGTCGAGAACGGTTGGATCGTCGACATGGGCAGCTTGTACAAGGAGGAGCCTTCCGAAATGAATATCGAGGCCCTGGAGGATTCCACCGTTCTGCAGATAGAACGGAAGGGACTCTATGAGCTTTACGATGGCTTCCCCGTCTTCAACCGCTATTTCCGCATCCTGGCGGAGAACGCGTACATCGCTTCGCAGAAGCGCCTGATACGCTCCCTCGGTTTTACGGCCGAGGCGAGATACCTTGATTTCATCGCGCGATATCCCCATTTGCTGAACCGTATTTCCGATGCGAAGATCGCTTCCTTCCTGGGCATGACGCCCGAGTTCCTGAGCAAGCTCCGGCGCAACTTCAACAAATAGCCCGCAGGATCTTAACCTGGGTTAAGGTTATTTCCTAACCTGGTTCAATTCCGATCCGGATGGTTTTCCCGTATTATTTGCGCAAGGTCGCCCAAGGTGGAGCGGCCATCACGAAGGGCGCCCGCCTGGGCGGGCCGCCTTGCAAACAGGAGAGTATCATGAACGCATCGAAATCGAAAATGGCCGGAATCGTGGTCGCCCTCAGCACCTTGGTAGGTTGCGGGACGGAGGACGCCGTCGCGGGCCCCAATGGCGGGGTCGGGGCCCTGGACGGGGCCCAGCGGACGGAAATCGAACAACTGCTGGGCAGGTATGAGGTCGCCCTCAATGCCGGCGACGTAAAGGCCGTCATGCGCCTGTATGCGGATGACCCCGTGGTCATGATGCAGGAGACGCCCACTTCCGTGGGAACCGAGGCCGTGGAGGGATTCTATACCGGGACCTTCAAAGCCATCTCGCTGACCCTGAAGTTCAAGGTCGCCGAAGTAAAGGCCTTGGGTCCGGAATGGGCCATGTTGCGATCGAATTCCAGCGGACTCATGAAGGTCGTGGCCAATGGCGCGGAAATCCCCTCCGCCTTCCAGGAGCTATTCCTCCTGCGCAAGGAAGGCGGGAAATGGAAGTTCGCCCGCTACAGCTTCTCTTCCACCCAGGCGGCCCCTAAATAGCGGTCCGAGGATCCGGCGAGGGGCGGAATCAGAACGGTTGTTGCGAGCCGCAGTCCAGGACGGGTTCCAGGGATATCCCGAATATCCCGGAAAACCATTTGAAGTGCCCGACGCGATCCGCGACCCGTTCATCCGCCCCATGCCCGCATTCCTGCGCGCCGTTGACGACGTTGACGGTCGCGCCGAACCTTGACTTGTCCCGGCCGGCCGCGATATCGGCCGGGTTGGGTTTCCACCGGCCCGTCATGATGTCGTGGCTGGCGGGGATGGTCCCTTGGGGATACATCCAGAACCAGATGGCCGTCATGAAGGCCGCATCGCCGCTCGCCAAGACCAGCTCCGGCGCGCGCAGCAGGATGTTCTTGTCCCCGTAGAGGAATTCGCTGGCCTGCCCGTAGTTGTAGTTCCAGGAGACCTGGATCGGCCCGCGCCCGTGATAGGATTTGCCCGGATAGGCCGGATACATGGTATTCGAAAGATCCACGTAGCCCAGATCGGCATTGCCGGGGTTCGTCTGCCAGGCCACTTCTTCCCGCCAGTAGAGGCCCCAGGCGTATTGCCCGCCGTTCGGCGCGCCCTCCCAGCCTCCTCCGGTCTCATGCGCCACGTTGGCGAAGAACGCGGCCAGTTCGCGTTTGCGGATCTCCAGGCTTCCTTCGGCGCAGAAATCGGCATAGCGGATGGTGCCGATGGTATCCTCGCCGACGTCCAGGTTCCATTCCGCGTCATAGTCCCCGTGGGTGATCATGGTCCTGGTAACGCCCGAGGCCGTGTCCGTCCAGATCAATTTCTGGGCATAGTCCGTGCCCGCCCGCATCAGGATTTTCACCTTGATGGTGGAGAGCTTGTCGACGGCCTTGATGAACGAGGCGTAGGAATAGAAATCCTCATGCCCGTCGCTGGCCTCCCCGGTCTTGCCGAAGCCGAACCGGTTCGGGAACAGGGCCTGGTATTGCGCTTCCGTCAGAAGCTCCTTGAACCGGGAACCGGCGCTTCCGATGGATGGGAGCCGTAATTCGATATCGCCATTGGCTTTTTCCACCAGGGTCTTGACGATGCCGCCGGTATCGCCGAAGCTTGCGGACAGGCTGGCCACCGAGAACCGGTACGGCAGGGATGCGGACGCCATGCGGGCGGCGAGGTTCACCGGGGACGGGCCAGGCGCGGGCGCCCGGAACCGGATTCCAGATCCCCTATGGGAACCATGGTCTTCCTGCATCGGAGACGGACCGGACGGGTATTGGGGTATGCGCCGTCCCGCGGCATCCAGGAGGGGACCCCGGTCTTCCATGAGTGGCATGGGGGAAATGGGGTGGACGGAAAAACCCGGCCGGATCGCGCTATTCGCCAAGGCGACGGGGAGGCTGAACCCGATCTTGTTCCCGGCCCCGGTCCGGAATACGAAGGTCGAATCGTTCGGTAGATTCAACCCGATAGGATGGGCCGTAATGGTGGCCGGCGCGTTGGTCACGAAGGTGCCCGTGGCGTAGATGAAATCCTGGGCGCCCGGACTGATGGGGAGGAAGGGAAGGATAAGGCAGGCCAACCGACCCCCTGGAAAAACCGAACCTCTGGAATGGGAGCGCATGCCTGTCTCGTTGGGAAAAGGTTTCCCCTATTCTAAGGCGGATCCCCGGTCCAGGGGAAGGCTATCGATTCAATTAAGTGACTATTGGGGCCAAGGCTGCGCAAGGCAGGCAACCTGGGGAAGGGTCTTTCGGGGTCTTTGCTAGACGTCGCGGCGGCGGGTGCGGGAGGCCCCCGTGGTGAACCCGATGCCCAGGAGGATGATGGTTCCGATGATGATCCACACGTGGGGGACGCCCAGCCGGAAGGCCCCGTAGGCCATCCCGCCGATAATCATGATGAACCCGATCAGGTACAAGGCGAATGCGGACATAGGTGGTCCTCCCCCTGCTAATATATTTTCCCCACCCGGCCGGACAAGGAGGATGTGCATGGTAAGGGACGGGTGTTTCGATTCGTGATAAACACCTCAAAATAGGCGATATCCCTGGCTATCACCACCGAGATTGGTGCTTGGGTGGATCCTGATCATTGCATATCTTGCGGTGCGGCCTTTCCCCAATCCTTCCAGGAGCTGTTCATGCGGTATGTTCTTTGCGCCATATTCTGCGGCCTCTCCATGGCGCAAGCCCAATCCTTTTCGCAAAGCGAATTCATACTCGGAACATTTTGGGATCCCGATGTCCTACCGGGCAATAATATCGCCTCGGATGAGCAGCACCTCGCCACCTTGAAGTCGGCTAATTTCAATCTGCTCATGGGTGAAGGCGATTTCGCCAAGACCCGGGCAGGGAACCTATACCGGTTGGACCGTTTGGCCACGGTTACGGGACTCAAAACCCTTATCCATGACGATGGGTACGGGGGCTCGGCCGCCGGCCTAACCTACAATCAGGCCGCCGCGGATGCCATTCTCGCCAAGTACGATGCGTCCGGAACCGATGCTCTTACGTCGGCCCAGCGTGGGGTGCTTTATGGATACAATCTGGCCGACGAACCCAAACCTGCGGTGATCGCCAATACCCTGCTTTGGCAAAACCGGTTCCAGTCCGTGGATGTTTCCAAGCTGGCCTATGTGAACCTGAATCCTTATGTCAAGAATGTGACTCCTGATCAGGTGGGCTATTGGGACGACTGGAACGGTTATAAAACCTATGTGCATAATTGGATTTCCAATAGCCAGGTCAAGGTCGCCGGGTTCGACTACTATACCGTGCTGGATGCTGCAGGCGGCACCTTCCAGACCTATGGGGAAACGGTCACCTACTATTTCCGGAATCTCGAACTCTTCGCCAAGGAGACCACGCCCCTTGCGAAAAGCTTCTGGGCGTATCCCCTTTCGGTAAAACACGGCGGATTGGATAAAACCGGCGCATGCGTCCCAGGGTATGCGGCGATTACCGAACCGAATCTCAGATTCAGCGCTTGGGCCCCTATCGCTTATGGAGCCAAGGGCCTGATTTACTTCACCTACGCCAAGCCCAATGCCTCCTGCTACGACAATGCCTTAATCGATGATGCCTATAATACCCAGGCATCATATACCTGGGCGAAGAATATCAATGCCCAGGTGAAAAGCATGGGTTCCACCTTGATGAATCTGACCTGGAAAACCACCGTCCACGGCTCTACCAATGATGCCTTCACTACCGAACCCGTTCCCAAGGTCGGCGCTGCCACGCCCTATTTGAAGAGCATCAGTTCGGATCGGTTCATGGTAGGCATCTTCGACGGCAAGAACGCTTTGGCCGGCGTTCCCCATCTGCTCGTCATGAATAAGGAACGGACCAATACGACCATTAACGCCGTGACCCTCGGGATCCAAGGCAATTACATCGTGGAACGGCATCCCAAGAACTCCGGTTCCTGGGTCCTGGTGAATAACGCCTCTTTCGACAACCGGACCGGTATCACGACGGTTCCGGTAGGAGTGACGAATGGCGGTGCGGAATTGTTGCGCCTCAAGCCCAACCCTTTGCATTTCGGGGGCTGGAACGGTGCCGCCGAACCCGGTTGGGGCGGCGCCGAGTCCCGGCCCTTTCCCGCCGACTACGATGGCGATGGCAAGGCGGATCGAGCGGTATTCTCGGATGCGGGCGTTTGGAAGATAAAGTATTCCTCCACGGGCTCTTTCCTCACCCTTCCGGGCTACGGGGACGCCGCAGCCCTTCCGACCCCCGCCGACTACGATGGCGACAAAAAGGCCAACCTGTCCATCTATTATCCGCCCCAGCATAAATGGTACATCGACTATGCTTCAAATGGATACTGTTGCTGGCAGTCCACGGTAGCCATCAATGCCATAGGGGGCGCAGGCGAGAAGCCGGTTCCGGCCGATTATGATAACGATGGAAAGGCCGATATCGGGATCTTCGCCGTTGACGGAAAGTGGTATCTGGACCTGGCCTCGAACGGGTTCGGAACCTGGGATCAGGTTTTCTCGACGTTCACATCCTTCGCTTCCGCAAAGCCCCTGGCTTTCGACTTCGACGGGGATAAGCATACCGACTTGGCTGTCTATACCGCCGCGGGGGAGTGGATAATCGATTATTTCTCGGATGGCCTGGGCGCCACCCCGAAGACCTTCCGGCCCGGACTGGTTTCCGCAGCGACGGCCGTCCCGGCGGATTTTGACGGAGATGGCCGCGCGGACCTGAGCATCAAAACGTCCACGGGTAATGGAGGCTGGTACATCGATTTGGCCAGTGATGGATTCGGGAAGTGGAACCAATATTACGATTGGTACGGGGATGCAGGTGCTAAGCCTGTGCCCGCCGACTATGACGGGGACAAGAAAGCGGATCTTTCCATCAAGGACGATGCCACCGGAAACTGGTTCCTGGATAACGCCAACCAATAGGAATCCGACGGTGGAATAGTCGCCACGCGGAGGTCTCGGCTCATTGCCGCAGGGGGGGAGCCCCAGGGCCTACCGCTTTTTCGCCTTCGATCCGTTCAGGGCCACCGCGGCCTTGATCAACGCCTTGAACGCCCCCGCATCCACCTTCTCCCCTTCCTGGATATCGATCGCCCTGCGCGTATTTCCTTCCAGGCTGGAATTGAAGAGGCGCGCCGGGTCCGGGAGGCTGGCCCCCTTGGCGAAAGTAAGCTTCACGACCGACTTGTAGGACTCCCCGGTGCACACCATCCCGTCGTTCGACCAGACCGGAGTGCCCATCCATTTCCACTCCTCGATCATTCCGGGAGCGGATTCCAGGATCAGCGCCCGCATGCGGGCCAGGGTCTCTCCCCGCCAATCGTTCAGGTCGCGGATCCGCTTGTCGATGAGCTTGGAGGCGGCGGGTCCCGTCGCTTGCCCGTCCCCCTTGCCGGCCTTACCGCTTTTCCCGCCCTCTCGCGCCCCTGCCGGTTTGGCCTTCGCAGCGCTTGGCTTCGCCTTCGCCGGGGTCTTGGGCTTCACGGCCTCCTTGCCCGGCTTGCTTGCGCGCGAGGCGCTCTTGACCTTGGGTTCAATGCTCTTGGTTTTGGGTGCCATGGGAATGTCTCCGAATTGTTGCAGGCCCGATCGCCCATAAGGCCGATACGGATCCGGTCGAAAATGTAGGCAATTCCGCGAGGATCCGGATACCCCTCGCCTACTTGTCCGCCTTCAAGGTCATGAAGAAACGGAAGATCGCGTCCGCCAAATCCTTGGGTTGGGAAATCACGCTGTAATTGCGCGGCTCGAACATGGCCGGGAAGTATTCGCGCGCCTTGTGGTCCACCGCGAAGGCATGGGTCAGGATATCCTTCCTTTTCGCCTCCTGAAAGGCCTTCTTGACGTCCTGGATCCCATAGCGGCCCTCGTAGGTATCATAGTCGCAAGGTTTGCCGTCGCTGATGAGGAGGATGGCCTTTTTCGCGGCATTGCGCGCGTCCAGGATGCGCGTCGCATGGCGCACGGCCGGGCCCATCCGCGTATAGCCTTGCGCGGACAGGGCGCCGAATTTGGGGACGGCCTCGCTCCACGGCGAGTCGAAATCCTTGATGGGCAGATAGCGGCAGGCGCGCCGCGTGTCGGAAGCGAAACCCGCGATGGCGAACCCGTGCGTAAAGGCCTCCAGCGCCTCGCCCAGGCAGAACAAGGCGCCGCGCAGGGTTTCCAGGACATGCTCGCCTTTGACCCAGGCATCGGTGGAATCGCTCAAGTCCACCAGGATCAGGGTGGCCACGTCGGACAGGTCGCGTCGGCGGTAGGTATAGATGTTTTCCGAAGGCGCGCCGCCGCTTTGCATGGAGATGCGGGCTTCCACCAGGGCCTCGAGGTCGAATTCGTCCCCCGAGGGTTGCGCGCGCGCGCGCAGGTAATCCGTGGAAAACTGTTCCAGTTTCCTTTTCAACGCCAGGATGGCCGGGCCGTGCTTGCGCCTCGCCGTTTCGGCCCAGGCATGGTCCCGCTTGTCGAACGCGGCGATTTGCACCCAGCACCAATCCCGTTTGTATTCCCGTTTACGGAAATCCCATTCCGGATACGGAATGCCCGCTGCGGGCTTGCGGGTGGAGCCTTCCAATTCCAAGGGATTGAGGGCTATGTCGGCCCGGTAAAGGCCGGCCGCCTTATCCTTGGATCGGATGACATGGCGCATGTCCAGTTCATCCAAGGCATCCTGATGGTCCTCGAGATCGTCGGTGCCGTCCAATTGCCGGTCCAGCCCTTCGAACTCTTCCAGGGTTTCCACCTTCTCGAAGGTATGTTGGGGAACATCGGGCGCTTTGATGTCCTCCCCCAGGATTACCTCGACCTGGGTCCGCCCCTTGCCTTCGATTTCGGTAGCATCAGGGTTACGGGGGTCCTTTTCGCTTGCATCGTCCTCCGGATCCCCATCGCCCGTACCTGCGGCTTGGACGCCGTTCGGAGCCGGGTCCGCCCGGACGACCCCGAAATGCCGTGCCCAGGGAAAGTCCTCGGGCAACCGCAACTTTTGGGTATGCAGCTTTTCCAGCAGCCCGGGATATTCCGCGGCGAGCAGGCCGGAGAGATAGGCCAGGCCGGCTTCCTCGTCCAGGTCCACGAGCGCCTTCCGCTCTCTCAGGGAAAGCGCGCCCAAGGCGGTTTTGACGCGGTAGAAATCCCGGTTCAATCCGGAGTCGGTATGCAGGGCGCATTTGGATGGGAGGCAGAGGCGGTTTCCGATCCGCAGAATGGCATCGGAGGTTTCGAAGATCGACAGTTGCCGTCCCGACAGGAGGTGCGCGAAATAGAACAGCTCCATCCGCATGGAAGCGAGATCCGCTTCGGCCGCCCGGAAGGGCTTGGATCTGGGCTTGGTCCACAGGGCCGCGAATAGGGCCCGCCCGCCCTTGAAAAGCCCTTCTTCCCATTCCAGCATCCCGGCCTCAATCCACCCCGAGGGTACCCGGATTCAAATCGAAATATCGATCAGTTGTTTCAAAGCCGCCCGCGCGTCGATATCGTCCGTCAAGGGCTCGGCTATCGCCGTGAAGCAGGCCAGCCGCGGGGGCAGGCCGCCGCGCATCAGCAGCCCGGCCGCGATCAACAAGCGCGTGCTCGCCGATTCCATCAGGGAAAGCTCCTTGAGGGCGCGGATTTTCCGGCCGATCCGGACCAGCTTCTGCGCCACCTTCATTTCGATCTGCGATTCCCGCACCACGATCGCGGCCTCTTGGTCCTCATCGGGATACCCGAAGCTCAAACCCACGAAGCGTTGCCGCGTGGAAGGCTTCAACTCGCGCAGGCTTTTCTGGTAACCGGGATTGTAGGAGACCACCAGCATGAAATCGGGTTGGGCCTTCAGCGTCTCGCCGGTCCTGTCCAGGAACAATTCGCGGCGGTAATCCGTAAGGGGATGGATGGCGACCATGGCATCGGCGCGGGCTTCCGCGATCTCGTCCAGGTAGACGATGGCGCTTTCCCGGACGCCGCGGGTCAAGGGCCCATCGTACCATTCGGTATCGCCTCCCTTGAACAGATGCCTTCCCAGCAAGTCGGTGGCGGTGGTGTCCTCGTTGCAGGAAACCGTAATCAGGGGCCGGCCCAATTTCGCCGCCATGTATTCCACGAACCGGGTCTTGCCGCATCCCGTGGGGCCTTTCAACATCATGGGCAGGCGGTTTTGGAACGCGGTCCGGAAAACCTGCTCCTCATGGTCGGTGGCCAGGTAATAGGGTATTTCCGTTATCCGGGGCGCTTGGCCTTCGGCCGAAGCTTGCGCCAGGGGGCCCGCGGCGATCATTGCGCGCCTTCCCACTTGGGCGTGCCATAGCGGATGAAATTCAGCACGTACAGGATTATGCCCAAGGTGAACAGGCTCGCGGCCAAGGCCATGCCGATGAAATGCACTTCGATCTCCCTTTGCACGGTCATGAAATCCAGTCCCATGCGACGCTCCAACATGACCTGGCTTACCCCCGCCACGGCCAGCGCCGCGGTCATGGACACCATGCCGACATTGGAAAGCCAGAAAGCCCAGAGCGATCCGGTCGTATCGAAGAGCTTGCGGCCGGTGAGCAGGGGCATGGCATAGGCGATCATGGCCAGGTTGATGCAGGCGTATGCCCCCCAGAAGGCCAGGTGGCCGTGCATGGCGGTGACCAGGGTCCCATGGGTGTAAAGATTCACTCCGGGGATGGTATGCGCGATGCCCAGGAAGCCGGCCCCGACGAAGGAAAGGATGGCGCAGGCCAAGGTCCAGCTCAGCGCCAGCCTGTTCTCATGTTTCCGTTCCCCTTTGCGGACCATGGTCACGGCGGCTATCGCCATGGCCAGGAAGGCGACGGGCTCCAGCGCCGAGAATATCCCTCCGATCAGCAGCCAGTATCTGGGGGTGCCGATGTAATAGTAATGGTGGCCGGTGCCGAGGATGCCGGAGACGAAGGTCAGGCCCACGATCACGTAGAGCCATTTCTCCACCACTTCCCGATCCACCCCCGTGAGTTTGATGAGGAGATAGCAGAGGATGCCGCCCATGATCAGTTCCCATACGCCCTCAACCCAGAGATGGACCACCCACCAGCGGTAGAAGGAATCCCGCGTCTGATTGTCGAAATCGATCATGCCTGGGAGATAGAGCAGGGCCGCGAAAAGCAATCCCATATAGAGCACCAATGCCGTACTCGTGAAACGCTTGCCCTTGAAAATGGTCATGCCGATATTCAGGAGGAAGGCCAGGATGTCCAACACCACCAGGTAATCGAGTTCGCGGGGGATCTCCAGGAATTTGCGCCCTTCCCACCAGTTGAAGTGGAATCCGATGACGGCGGTGACCCCTACCGCGACCAGGGCGATGAGCTGGATGACCGCCAGTTTGGGGGACCACAATTCCCGATCGCTTTCCTCCGGGATCATGAAATAGGCCGATCCCATGAATCCCGTGATCAGCCAGACCACCAGCAGGTTGGTATGGACCGCGCGCGCGGTATTGAAGGCGATGAAGGGGTGCAGGACATCGTAGCCCATATGCGCGAAGGCCATGATGAAGCCGTAGACGATCTGGAGGCACAGGAAAAGCAGCGCCGCGGCGAAATACCAATAGGCGATCTGCTGGGATTTGAATTTCAATGGGCACCTCCGAGGGATGAGAGATAGTCCGACAGGCTGTCGATTTGTTCCTGGGCGAGGGGTAGCTTCGGCATCAGGGTGCCGGGCTTCACCTTGGCCGGGTCCGCAAGCCAAACCGCGATCTCCGCCTTGCTCTTGCGGGCGAAGACCGAATCCAAGGCGGGTCCGACGGTTCCGCCCTGGCCGCCCAGGGAATGGCATGCCGTGCAGATGGCCTGGAAGACCGCGGGTTGCGGCTTGGAGGAAACGGATTGGGGCGCGGCCACGGCGGCGGGCCGGCTCATCAGATCGCGCAAGGGGGGCTTGGCGGGGAAGCCGTTGAGATCGACTTCGCCGCACCATTTCAGGAAGGCGATGACATCCGCGATCTGGGCGTCGTTGAAATGATAGTTGACCATCTTCCGTTGGCCGGGGAACATGGCTTCCGGGTCCTTCAGGAATACGCTCATCCAGGCCGCGCCCCTCCGATCGTAGACCTTGGTCAATTCCGGGGCATAGTAGGCGCCTTCGCCGAACAAGGTATGGCAACCCATGCAATTGTTCTTTTCCCAGATCTTCTTCCCCCGGACCACCTGGTCCGTCATCTTGTCCTCATGGGTCCGCGCGCCGACCTGTCTCATGGAATCGACGGTCAGGGCGATGAATATGCCCCCGAATATCACGGTACCTCCGATAAAAAAGGCCTTTGCCTGTGACTTGCTCAGCATTTCGGCTCCTTTTCCGAGGTCATTTACAGTAATGGGAAATCATCTTGTTCCTAGTATAAGGAACGCGGCCGGGTCCATCAATTTCATTTTTGTGCCGTAATGGCAGGGATGAAAAGGGGATCGGCAATGGCCGGGAATCGTTCCAGCGGGAAGGGATGGGCCCAGGATGAATTGCCACAACGGCAAAATTGCTTTCCGCGTTTCCGGAAAACACTTAGCGGGTTTTGCGCGCGAGCGGAATGATTTTAAGGCTTCAACCCCTTGCGGAAAGCCTCCTTCAGCACGTACTCGGACATGGACCAGGAGTCCGTTACTTCAGCGGGGAACTCGCCCGAGAAATCCAGCTTGGGCGGCCCCTTGCCTTCCGCCTCGTTCTTTTCCGTTTTCCATTCCAGTATCCTGCCCGCTACCCGCGCCGCTTTTTCCTCCAAGGCCTTCGCGAAGCTTTTATCCTTTCCGGGCATTTTCATCAATCCGAAATCGTGCAACTTTGAATGGACCTGTCCTTTGTACCTGCCCCCGGAAGCGCGGGCGCGCACGTCCAGGTCCAGCCGGCCTTTCTCCACCGCCATCCCCGCATAGGCCTCCACGGCCCGGCTCATGGCCTTCAAGTCCATTCCCTTCAGGGTAAAATCGATTTCGAATACCGGAGTTCCGGACTCGGGGCGAAGGCGCGTATCCAGAACGAATCGCCCCGATCCCATGAACAAGCCATCGGACTTGAGGCCGGCCCACTCGGATGAGTCCGCTCCGCCGCGGAAAAGATGCTCCGCCTCGATATGGACATCTTCGGCCGACAACTCCACCGGGGGGCTTTCGGAAAGATCGCGGATATGGACTTCTCCCTGGTGGATGGTAAAGCCGCTCAGGCGGAAAAGGGTGAGCCGATGGAGAAGCCTTGCCCAATCCAAGGGCTTTTTCGACCGCCGCTTACCGGGATTGAGGGTCAAGTTCAATTCCGGATGGAAGGCTTCCGCATCGGCCAATACGGGTCCGTGGAAAAGGGATTTGAACCGGATGGTGGACGTCATCTTTCCGGACCGGAAAACGGGGACGGCCAGGCCTTCCTTGCGAAGGGTCACGCCCTCGAGGTCATAGGCCAAGCGAAGGAGGCGTAAATCCACGTCCGCCACGTCCCATTTGTAGCCGTTGACGCTCGCGGGGCGGTCGTTGATATGGCGGCGAATCCAGATCGGCGCGACGCCCCTGAGGACGGCCAAGACCGCCGCTATGAGGAGTAGGCCGGATAAGGCGGTCCGCCCCGGGCCAAATCCGGAAATCCGAAGCATGATTACAAATAAGGATTCGGACCCCGGATGACCAGCACAAAAAACCCTATCGAATATGCCTTGACAGGTATATGAACCATCGGGTATATTAACGGCATGGTATCTTCGTTCGCAATCATTTCGGAACCGAACCGCCGCACCATCCTCAGTCTGCTGGCGTCGTCCGAATGCTCCGTCGGCGAGCTGGAGAGCCGGCTCCGGATGCCCCAGACCTCCGTATCCAAGCACCTCCGCGTGCTGCGGGAGGCCGGCCTGGTGGAAGCGCGCATCGAAGCGCAGAAGCGGGTCTATCGGCTCCGGCCCGGGCCGCTCAAGGAAATCGACGCCTGGCTGGAGCCCTTCCGGCGCTTCTGGACGGCGCATGTCGACGCGCTTGAGCGCCATCTCGATCGCATGGACCCGGTTCCCAAGAAAGGAAAGAAGCATTGAGCAACCGTGAGAAATACGCCCCTGGCCCCGCGGCCGGAGCCAAGATCCAGAAAGAGGGGGAGAAGTGGATTCTCGTCCTGACCCGCGACCTTCGCCATCCTCCCGCCAAGGTCTGGGCGGCCATCACCGAGCCCGATCATCTCCGCGAATGGGCCCCGTTCGATCCGGACCGTAACCTCGGAGCGGTCGGCTCCGCCAAGCTCACCACCGTGGGGGCGCCCGCCCAACAGGCGGTAGCGGAAATCCAGGTGAAGCGTGCCGACGCGCCGAAGGCGCTGGAATATACCTGGGGCGGTTCCGACCTCCGCTGGGAACTGGAGCCGCTGGGCAGTGATGGCACCCGGCTCATGCTTTGGCATAATATCCCCCGGGGATTCATCTCCATGGGCGCCGCGGGCTGGCATATCTGCTTCGACGTGCTCGATGGGTTCCTCACCGGTCAACCCATCGGACGCATCGTGGGCCCAGAGGCCATGCGGTTCGAGGGCTGGCAGCGATTGAATGCCGAGTACGCCAAGGAGTTCGGCGTAGAGCCCCCGTCCTGGCCCGCTCCTTCCCGCACCTGATCGATTCCGGACTCTTCGGCTTTCCTCAACTCACTTCAAAAAGGTAAACCATGAATATTCTCTTTTGGGTTCTTCAAGTCCTTCTCGCCCTGCATACCGCCGTGGGCGCGGTATGGAAATTCTCCCATTCCGCGGAACAGACCATGCCGTCCTTGAAAGCGATTCCCAACGGAGTCTGGATGGGAATGGCCGTACTGGAGCTGCTATGCGCCCTGGCCTTGATCCTCCCCTTTTTCAGTAAGCCCCTGGCCGGCCTGGCTCCTATCGCGGCGGTCATCATCGCCGCGGAAATGCTGGTCTTCTGCGGATTGCACCTGGCTTCCGGCACCGCGAATTACGGTCCCCTCGGATATTGGCTCGTCGTGGCCGCCCTCTGCGCCTTCATCGCCTACGGCAGGTTCGTGCTGAAGCCTTTCTGACCGGCCTGCGCAATTCAGGTAGTCGCCACCAGCAATTCCTCGGAATTATTCGGGGGACGGAGCCCATCCGTCCTGCCCGAGAAGTAGCGATCCCCGAGCGCGGCCGCCGAGACGTGCCGGACCTCCCTGAAACCCGCCTCGCGGGCCAGGGCCAGCATCTCGTCCGGCATGAAGAAGCTGAGGAACGGGGTTCCGTTCGCTTTCGCCCCCGCCGCCGCCCGCTCCATTCCGGGGCGGACCTCCGGGTCCGTCATCTCGATGGGAAGCAGGAAGGACATGACCAGGGTCGAGCCCGGAGCGAGCGCGGCTATCTGGCGCAGGGTCGCCATGATCGCTTCGCGGGTCAGGTACATGC
Source organism: Fibrobacterota bacterium (assembly GCA_028287465.1). Taxonomy (GTDB): domain Bacteria; phylum Fibrobacterota; class Fibrobacteria; order UBA11236; family UBA11236; genus Chersky-265. The sequence goes on along the minus strand of JAQBPO010000084.1, from coordinate 21,497 downwards.
TGACGCCGGTTGAGGCCACGACCGTCGGCTTCGCGGAATCGAAGCCCGCCGTGACCAAGCGCTCCCACCAAAGGTCGCCCGCCTCGAAATCCACCGGCACCAGCCGCAGGTAGGGCGGGATGCCGAGCCCGAGGTCGATCAGACGCTGGCGTTTCCATGCCTGGGGGCCGGGCTGATCGATCTCGAATACGGGCATCCGGGAGGCGAGTTCCGGCCGGCGCTGGGCGAAGGTGTCCAGGCCCGCTCCGAGGATGACGTATTGGCCGACGCCCAGGGCGGCCTGTTCCGCCACAAGATCCTCCAGGTAACGGGCGCGGGCCACGATGGACGCGCGGAAGGCCCGCGTGAACGGGCTCATGTCCGGACGATTGCGCCATCCCTCCTCCGGAGCCGCGATCTCCAATCCGACCGCATCTTCGAATACATGCGGCGGCGCATCGGCTTCCACGTGCAAGGCCCGCCACAAGGCGACCCGCACCGCGGTGTTTTCCGGCGCGATCGCTTGCCTATCCTGTTGCCTGTCGTTCATGGCGTTCCCCTCCCTTGCCTGGGAACGCAAATCTATTCAACAGGTCCCCGGCTGGAAAGCTCGGAGCCGGCGCCCTAGGTTTTCGACACGCCCATTTCCTTGGCCCGGCAGAATTCGATGGGCCGGATTTCGATGCCCCAGCCCATTTTCTCGCCCAGGTTCGCGGCGGGATGCATGGAGGCGAGCCGGATGGCCTCCTGCATGTCCTCGGCCTCGAGCAGGAAAAAGGATCCCAATTGCTCCTTGGTCTCGACATAGGGACCGTCGGTGACCGAAGGCTTGCCGTTGCGGGGCCGCACGGACACGGTGTCCTTGGTGGCGGCCAGGGAGGCCACCATCTCCATCTTGCCGGTGGCGTTCAGGGCCGCGTCCAGAGGGCCGCATTGGGCGACGATGGCCCGCATCTCCTCCGGCGGGGTCTTTTCGAAAGTCTTCTCATGGTAATAGGCGAGGGCGAGGAATTTCATGGGGTCTCCTTCATGATGATGATTCGAGTTCGTTGAGGCGTTTTTCGAGGAAGCGCTTTTCAGGATCCTGCCGGGTCAGATCCAAAGCGCGGCGATAGGCCGAGGCGGCCTCGGACTTGCGGCCCAGGCGCCGCAACAGATCCGCCCGCGCCGAATGGGCGAGACGATAGTCGACGAGGGCCTCGCGGGACGGTGATCCGTCCGCCAGCAGGGCGTCGATGAGGCGGAGGCCCGCTTCCGGGCCGTCCCGCATGGCCACAGCCACGGCCCGATTCAACCCGACGATGGGGGAGGGGTCGGCGCGCAGGAGGACATCGTAGAGGCCGGCGATTTGCGCCCAGTCCGTGGCCTTCGGCGGGGCCCCCTCCGGCGGGGCGGACTCGGCATGCACGGCGGAGATGGCGGCCTGCAAGGTATACGGCCCGAAGCGCCGCGACAACAGGGCCTCCTCCACCAAGGCCGATCCTTCTCGGATGAGGTCGCGGTTCCAGAGGGAACGATCCTGGTCCTCCAGGAGTATCAGCTCGCCCGTATCCGAAGCCCGGGCGGCCCGGCGGCTTTCATGGAGGAGCATCAGGGCCAGGAGGCCCTTGGCTTCAGGCTCGGGAAGGAGTTCCACCAGGAGACGTCCGAGCCGGATGGCTTCGCCGGAGAGATCGGCCCGGGCCACGGCGTCCCCGGAGGACGCGGAATAGCCTTCATTGAAGACCAGATACAGGACGCGCAGGACCGCATCCAACCTGTCGGGGCGCTGGTCCGGGGCCGGCACCTCGTAGGGGATCCGGGCCTCGCGGATCTTGGCCTTGGCGCGGACGATACGCTGGGCGACCGTGGGCGCTTCGGTGATGAAGGCCCGGGCGATTTCCTCCGTGGTCAAGCCGCAGACCTCGCGCAAGGTCAGGGCGATCCGGGAATCCGGGGCCAAGGCAGGATGGCAGCAGGTGAAGATGAGACGGAGCCGATCGTCTTCCAGGCCCCCATCCTGAGGACCCCCGTATGCCTGGATCCCCTGGGACTCCATCGGCTCTCCGTTCCGGGCCTGTCCCTCGCCCAGGCCCTCATAGAACCTGGCCATTTCCCCGGCATGTTCGTCGAAGCGGGCCCGCCGCCGGATGCCGTCGATGGCCTTGAAGCGTCCCGTGGACACGAGCCAGGCACGGGGGTTGCCCGGCACGCCTTCCTTCGGCCACTGCTCCACCGCCGCGCGGAAGGCTTCATGCACCGCCTCTTCGGCGAGATCGAAATCCCCCAGGAGGCGGATCAAGGTGGCCAGGACCCGGCGCGACTCCAGGCGGTAGACTTCGTCCACCTTGGCCAGGGCCGATCGGGCATGCGCATTCCCCATTTCACCTTCCCACCGCTCTCTACCGTTTCGCCCCATACCCTTACCCGCAGTCCTCGGACCTTGCCGCCCGCCGCCGTCCTTCAGGCCCGCGCGCGGTCGGTCACTTCGAAGAATTCGATGGGCCGGATTTCCACCGCGCACCCCATCTTTTCGCCCACCCGGGCCGCGGGATGCTTGGAGGCGGCCTGGATGGCCTCGTTCAAATCCCTCGCCTCGAGGATGAAGAATCCCCCCACCTGTTCCTTGGTCTCGGCATAGGGCCCATCGAAGAGAACGGTCTTGCCGTTAAGGGGCCGCAAGGTGGTGGCGGACCGGGTCGGGGCCAGGGAGGCGATGAGGGCCAGATGGCCCCCTTGGTGCAGTTCCTCATCATGGGACTTGCACTTCACTCCCATCTCATCCAACTCGGCCTTGGACATGGCCGCGTATTTCTTCTCGTCTCCGTATGCCAGGCATAGGTATTTCATGTAAGCCTCCTTTTCGCGCGAAAACGCGCTCGACCGCCTATAGTCGCAAGAGGGCCGGGAATTCGACGCCCCGCATAAGACCTTTGTTCTCAAAAACCCAAAGGATCCGCTTCACGGATGCCCCCATTGGGTCAAAAAGTAACTCGAATCCCCACCCGCAGGGACCGATGCGCCCGGACGTTTAGTGCTAATGATCGAAAATACGAAAACGGGACCATTCTCATCCTTCCCCGAAGTGCATCCCATGGCCATCCGCGGTAAGTTGGATGCACAGGCATCGACGCCTTTCCAAAAGGAGAATCCCGATGATTCACCGCTCCGGCAGAATCCACCGCCTATCGCTCGTTTTCGGAATCGCGACCGCCCTGCTTTTGGGGGGATATTCGCTCGGATCCGGAGCGGTTACCAGGGCCCAGGCCGATTCCGCCTATACCGCCTGGTATAACCTGTATTGGAACAAATCGAACAACACCTTCTACAAAAGGGACGATCGGACGGGGAGGATCGATTTCTGGAGATACGCCCACGATTGGGAAGTCATGATGGACAGGTTCGAGCTGACGAGGGACAGCCTGTACGTCCGCCAGATGAAAGACGCCTGGAACGGGTTCCATAAGACCAACGGCATGGGAACGGATTGGAAGCAGAACGATTTCAACGATGATATCGAATGGTGGATCATTTCCGCGACCAGGGCCTATTCGTTGACGAAGGATACGGTTTACGGCAATACCGCGAAACGGAATTTCGACTGGGTGTATTCCACCCAGTGGGACATGAGCCTGGGCGGCGGGATTTGGTGGAAGAACACCGAACGCGGCTCCAAGAACGCCTGCAGCAATGGGCCGGGTTCGTACGCGGCGATGAACCTCTATAAGATATACAACGATACCTCCTACCTGAACAAAGCCAAGGCGATCTACAAATGGGAACGGGGATCCCTCTTCAATGCGGGCACGGGCGCCGTTGCCGACAATATGCGGGCCAATGGGTCCGTCTCCGGCGGGCCCCTCTTCTATAATCAGGGGACGTTCCTGGGATCGGCTTACCTGCTCTTCAAAGCCACGGGCGACAGCTCTTATTACCGGGACGCCGTCAAAACCGCCGACTATGTCCGCAACAATATGAGCAACCGCACCACCGGCATCCTCAACAATGGCGGATATACCGGAGACTTCTCCGCCTTCCTGCTGATTTTCGTCCGGGACATGATGCAATTCGTCATCGAGGGGCAACAGGGCCAGTATCGCGCCTGGATGACCTTGAACGCGGAAACGGCATGGAAAAACCGCAGGAAATCGGATGATATCATGTCGAGCAACTTCAGCACCGTTCCGCCGGCCTCGGGGCTGGAGTCCTCCTCAAGCTCTGGAGGGGTCGCATTGCTGACCCTGGCGGTTCTCGCGAATCAACCCGTCGGCATCGTGATCCAGAGGAAAAAAGTTCCGGCCGATGTTTTCGGAACCAAGGCCGTCGACCTGTTCTCGATCGACGGAAGGTCGGCGAAGACCTCTGGAAACGGCCATTCGAAGCTGTTGTTGGAGCGTGCTTCCAACGGGGAGCGCACAAGGCTGATCTACGAGCGTTGAAGATCCGGCATTGAGGCGCGGGTACCGGCGCCTTCAGATTTCGACTTTGTAATCCAATCCGACCTCATCGCCCGGCAGGCCCCGGAAGCCCCAATTGTGCTTGGGCGTTTCGGTAATGGTGATCTCCACGTCGCTGAACGGGATATCCAGCTGGTCCTTGAGTCGATTGAAAAGGAGCTTTATCAATCGCTTCTTGGTCTCGATCGAACGTCCCTCGAACATGCTTATTTCGATGATCGTGTAACGGTCGGTGCGGCCCGCGGGATAGAAATAATCCGATGGATCAAGGGGGAAGAACCGGTGCGCCCGTTTGTCAGGCGGGAACTTCAGGGCTTCGACGATGCAGGAATGGATGGCATCGGACAGCCTTTCCTTGATGGGATTCAGCCGCGAGGCAATCCCGTAAATCTTTATCTGCGCCATCCTGATCCTCGCATGGTTCCCGGCGAAGCGCTCCCTGCGCTCTCCGCGATTACTTCTTCTTCTTTTTCCCGACGGCCGCTTTCTTTTTCGTCGCGGTCTTTGCGGTTGTCTTTGGGGCCGTTTTTACGGCTGCTTTTGCCACGGTTCTGGCCGCCGGTTTCTTCTTCGCCGGCTTTCCCATCGGGGCGGGTTGCAGAATGCTCACGCGATTGCCTTCCGTGTCCGTGAAGGATACGTAGAGCCCTATCCCGGGAATCTCCATGGGTTCGCCCAGTACCGTGCCGCCCGCCTTGGCGACCTTCTGCATGGCTTTCTTGATATCGCCCACCCCGATGACGACGGAAGGATATTGGGCCGGCCAATCCGGCTTCTTGGGGAAAAAGCCGCCGTTGATGGTGCCGGGGATTTTGGGACGGCCCTGGGGCCCCGGTTCCGTCGTGGAGGCGGTTACATAATCCCCCATCTGTTCGCCCATATTCTCCATTTTCCAGCCGAAGGCGGATTTGTAGAACGTGGAGAGGCGCTTTTGATCTTCGAAAGGCATTTCAAAGTGTATGACGGGATCCATGGAAGTCCTCCTGGGGGTATTCGAGGATCGGAAAGTTAACCATTTTTCCCAGGGTTCCCGGCTGGAGAAGCGCTTGGAGCGAGCGGGCGGGATCCCCCCGAAAGAGAGGGCCCGCCGCCCGGCTCTGATCATCCCGGGAAAGCTAGTCCGGAATCTCGGGCTCGACCAGCAGTTTAAGTTGGCTGAGAGACTCCTGCCAACCGAGGTAGCAGGCTTCCGCGGGAATGACGTCGGGAACGCCTTCCTGCACGATGCTCAGCTCGGTGCCGACGGAAACCTTCTTCAGGTTGATCGTAACCTGGATTTCCCCGGGCAGGTTAGGGTCCTCGAACTTGTCCGTGTAGCGGATGCGTTCATTGGGGGTCAGCTCCACGAAGGTGCCGCCGAAGGAATGCCCGTTTCCCGTGGTGAAATTCGTGAAGGACATCCTATAGGTCCCGCCGACCTTGGCGTCGTGATGGTGCATCTTGGCGGTGAAGCCGTTCGGCGGAAGCCATTTGACCTTGGCATCGGCGTCGAGGAAGGCCTTGTAGACCCGCTCGGGTTTCGCGGCGAATACGCGGTGCAGGCGGATGGTATTCGTTCCCATTTCAGTTCTCCTTCAATCGGGTTCCCAGGGCTTCATTGCCCCGGGATTCGTCTCTACCCATGCGACGAGCGGCATTTGCCGGATTCGACACCAAGCCTAAGATATTTATCCTGCCCGGCGAAGGCTCCGGAAAAAGCCGCCTGGGGGCCGATTCATCCCCTTTCACGGACGCGGCACTTCGTAGCGAAGCTCGGCGATGCCTTCGCCGAACCGTTGGACGGAAACAAGCTTCAGGGAGGGCGAGGTGATCGTACGCGGCAAAAGGGGCTTTCCTGAACCCAGGGTGACCGAGCCCACCTGGACGATGATTTCGTCCAGGAGTCCGGCATCAAGGAACCGTCCGGCCAGTTCGCCTCCTCCGACAATCCAGATGTTCTTCCCGTTCGCCGCGGATCGCATCTGTCGGTGCACGGGGCGGACATCGCCCCTCACGAATCGGATATCCTTGCCAGGTATGCCTGGAAGTTCGCGGGTGGAGAAAACCCAGGTCGGCTGTTCGTACGGCCACTCGCCAGGAGCGGCCGATCCCGGCTTGATCAGGTGCCGCAACATCCACTCGTACGTCGCGGAGCCCATCGCCAGGGCGCCGACGTCCTTGATGAACTGCGGGTAGCTGGTCTGGTCGGGGTCCGCCAGGGGAAACAGCCACTCTAGCGAGTCATCCTTCGTCGCGATGAAGCCGTCCAGGCTGGCGGCGGTGTAATATTGGGTCCTCATGTTCGGTCCTCGATTGCTGCCGCGCCGAGCCGCATAGGCCGGCGCCACTTAAAGGGTTTTGCCTCCCTCTGCCAGGACGGCTTGCGAGAAAACGGGGCTTTTATATAATTCGTCCGGGTTGATGTGCGTTATTCTCATCCACGAAATTTACCTTTTTACCGGTGACGGCCTCAAGGAAGACGCGCCTGCAGGATGGCGCCTTGTACCGGGACCGACCGGCCAACCACTTTGGAATCCAGACCTTCGGCGAGGAGCGACGCGGCATATGAGCGAACACGAAAAGACGGAACCCCGGTCTTCCATCGACCCCGCCACCCTCAAGCGGTGGATCCAAGAGGGACGGAAGTTCCGCGTCGTCGACATCCGCAGCCCGGAGCAGCATACCGCCGGGCATATCCCCGGCGCGGAGAATACCTTCATCAACAATGCGCTCAAGCAGGGCGATTCCAAGGCCGTGGACCGCATCGAAACCGGGGACCATCTGCCGATCGTGACCGTATGCAACCAGGGCGGCTCCTGCCGCATCGCATCCGATCTGCTCCGGGAAAAGGGCGTGGAAGCCTATGCCCTGGAAGGGGGCATGAAGGCATGGTTGTCCCAGGGGAATGCGGCCGAACTGGGACCGGAGCCGTCCGGCGGAATGTCCTCTTGACCGCTTGAAGCACCGCGATGCCGCTCGGAGGCGTTAAGCCCGATCAGGACGGTTCCTTGCCCAGCAATTCCTTGGCGCGGCCAATCGCCGACATCGCATTAGGCCAGCCGACATAGAAGGCGAGATGGGTGATCAGTTCGACGATCTCGTCCCGGGTCACGCCATTCTCGATGGCTCTGGGAAAATGGAAGCTCATCTGTTCGGTTTTGCCCGTCGCCACCAGGGCCGCGCAGGTGATTAGGCTGCGATCCCGCTTCGAGAGCTGGGGACGCTCCCAGATATCCCCGAATAGGAGGGCATCGGTGAGGTCCACCAGCTTGGGCGCGAAGCCGCCTATGGCTTTTTGAGCCGCACTGGGCTCCTTTTCGTTTCCCATGGGATCCTCCTTCGAATGGACATCCATGGAAAATCGAATTTGGGCCTTCGCGCCGCAAGGCCGGTGCGCTTTCGATCCAAAACCGCTTTCTAGGGCCCGGCGACGGCTCGCAAGCGTCCGATGGAACCCTATGGATATATTTGCCCACGCCGCGCCTTCCCCGCCAACCGGGTCCGAAGCGGGCGTACCTGAGGGGGTATCCAGTGCCGCAATTCCTGGTCCGGATCGTCATTCCGGCTTTCATCCTTTCCTGCCTGGTCGTCTCCGGGATCCAGGGCGCCGAGGTCTCGGCCTTCGAGGCGCGGTGGTGGAAGGTCAATCCTTCCAAGTCCATCCCTTTCCGGCTCTTCCTGCCGAAGAACAGGGTGCCCGGGAAGAAGTACCCCGTGATGCTGGCCCTGCATGGCGCCGGGGAGCGCGGGACCGACAATAGCTCCCAGTTGAACAATGGCTTCAGCAATTTCTGGGCGGACGATTCCATCCAGAAGGCCGATCCCTGTTTCGTGGTGGTCCCTCAATGCCCGCTCAACGAGCAGTGGGTCATCTGCCCCCCGCCCTGGGACAATTACGATTTCACCAAGTCCCCCATCACCGACAACCTCAAGGCCGTGATGGCGATCCTGGACAGCCTGGAGCGCGAGTTCCCCATCGACGAGGATCGTGAATACGTATCGGGCATGTCCATGGGCGGCCAAGGCACCTGGTACTCCATCATGGCCTTCCCGGATCGTTTCGCGGCCGCCGTTCCCGTCTGCGGCAGCAGCGATCCCAACCAGGCCCCCAGGCTGGATGCGGTGAACATCTGGACCTTCCATGCGGCGGACGACAATACCGTGGCGGTGCGCAATACCCAGGCCATGGTCGCCGCCATCCGGGCCGTGGGCGGATCGCGCCTTAAGTACACGGAATACCCTGCGAGCATGCGCTACGGACACGAGTCCTGGAAACCGGCGGGAAGGGATCCGGCGCTCCATCGCTGGGTGTTCAGCCAGGTGCGCGGACAAGCCACGGCCCTGCGGCCCGGGCGTTCCAGAGTCTCCATCGCCACCGGCCGTTACGGCGCCGCGAATGGCGTTCCGGATGTATTGAGCGTGGATGGCTTGGGCCGATTGCACCTGCGACGCATCGTTCCCGTCCCGGTTTTCCCGCGCTGAATCCGATCGAAATCAGGTGGGGGCATCTGAGAGGTTGGTATGAAATCGTTGCTTGGAACCTTGATCCTGGCGGGGTTGCGCCTCGCCGCGGCCGCTCCCTATCCGGGGTGCGATGCCCCGGTCGATGCGGAATTCCGCATGACCACCCTGGTGACCCGGCAGGCGGGCGACCTGAACGAGCCCCTCAAGATGGATTTCGACATGACTCCCCAGGGGAACGTCGACATTTATTTCATCGAGAAGGCCGGCAAGATCCGGAAATACGACGCCGCCTCGAGAACCGTCTTGACCTTGGGCAGCCTCAACGCCTACGTCGCGGGTCCTTACGATGAATACGGCCTGATGGGCCTCGCCTTGGATCCGGGATTCAAGATCAACCGTAACCTGTACGTCCTCTACATGCCCGCGTCCCAACCCATCGAATTGCGGATTTCCCGTTTCACCTTGAACGGGAGCGGCGTGGACATGGCCTCGGAGAAGATCCTGATCAAGTTCCCCGCCACCATCGGATGGCATGGCGGGGGCGGGATGGCCTTCGACGCCGCGGGAAATCTCTGGGTAGGGGTGGGGGATACCCGCGCCGGGGAAGTGGCCGCTCCCAATACCAACGACCTGCGGGGGAAGATCCTGCGCATCCATCCCATGGCCGATGGCTCCTATACCATTCCTGACGGGAATCTTTTCCCGCCCGGCACCGCCAAGACCCGCCCGGAGATATACATCATGGGCACCCGCGAACCCTATACCTTGGCCATCGACCCCGAGACCCAATGGATGGTCTGGGCCGATGTGGGACCGGACGGCTTCGGCGTGACCGAGGAATACAATCTTGCCGCCAATCCCTACAATGCCGGATTCCCTTACTTCGCGGGCAAGAATAAGCTGCTTACCCTGGGCGACGGAATCCACCCCACCCCTGGGGATAAGAACCCGGCCGCTCCGACCAATACCAACCCTGCCAATACCGGCTTGGCGAATCTCCCTCCCGCCATACCCGCCACCTTCGCCTATGAGCAATCCTGCGGTATGACAGGTCCCATTTACCGGTACGACCCCATCCCCAACAGCCCCGTCAAAATGCCGCCCCAGTTCGACGGCCTATGGTTCGTCACGGATTTCCTCAAGAACTCCATCGACACCATGCGCTTGGACGCGACCGGAGCGGTGCGCGGCTACGGCAAGGCCTTTTCCCTGAAGCTGAACCATCCCACGGATTTCAAGGTGGGGCCGGACGGGGCCTTCTACCTCATGAACTACGCGGGCAACTACAACTCCGTCACCGCCACCGCCATCGTGCGAATCGATTATACCGGGACCTGCCGCCCGGATGTCACCCCGCCTACGTCCCGCCGAACCATCCGCCTATTGCGGCCGGAGTCCCTCCGTATCGAGGGCCTTAGGGTCCGCGTCCATCCGGATGCCGAAGCGGTATTGCGGGTATGGGACGTGAACGGGAGGGTATGGCTCGAGGAGACGATGTCGGGACCCAGGGAATATGACCTTGGCCGCCTATTGGGCCGCCGCCCGGGACTCTATGGCCTGACGCTTTCCTCCGACCAGGGCAGCCTTGTCCGGAAAATGCTGGTGGCCCCGAATTGAAGCCCATATATATGAAACCCGCGTATTTGAAACCATTGGCCGGGTTGCTCCTCGCCGGATCCGTATGTCTGAGCCTGGCCCAAGCGCCCTTCAAGGTGCTCATGATCCAGGGTACCACGTCCGACCATACCCCTACGAGCGATGCCGCCAAGCCCATCCTAACCGCCATGGCCGCGGCCAACGGCTTTACCATCGATTTCAGCTCCGATCATGGCCTGCTCAACGATGCCACTCTCGCCCAATACCAGGTTCTCCTGCAAATGAACCTGTACCCTTTCGACCTCACCGCCTCCGAACGGACGGCGTTCCAGAAATTCGTCGAGTCCGGAAAGGGATGGGTGGGGGTACATGCCGCGGGCTGCGCCAACAACGCCTGGCCCTGGTTCGCCCGTTTCCTGGGCGATGTCACCTGGGTGAGTCATGCGGAATTGCGGGAGGGGACCCTCCTCTTCGAGGATCGCGGACACCCCGTTACCCGTAACATGCCCGTTTCAATCGTCCTCAAGGACGAATGGTACCAGTTCAGCAAGAGCCCGCGGGCCAGGGTAAGGGTATTGGCCAAGGCTGATGAGAAGAACTATTCGCCGAACAACGCCGACGGGGATCATCCCCTCGTCTGGATCCTTCCCGACTTGGCGCGGGGGGCATATGTCAGCATCGGGCATGATCCCGGTGATTGGCGGATCGCGGCTTATGTGGATCTGGTTCGGGATGCCATCCTATGGGCCGGTTCCACCTCATCCACGCGGATCGAGGCGGCAGGCGGGAGCAAGGTGGTTTCGGCTCCGGTCCAGGCTGGGCGGGTTTGGATCCGGGATGGGATTCCGGATCCGGGTGGGCCGGGGCGGGACGGTGGTCGGGTACGGGTATTCGATGCGGGGGGAAGGAGTATGACCTGGTTTGACGAGGGGATCTCCCGATAGGCGAGGAGGCCATTCACGGATTCCCATTCCTATCCGTTTACAAACCCGTTTCGACTTTCAATAGGTTCTTCTTTTCAACCGCGGCCTCGAGCCGTGGATGGTTACCTGGGCTTCAACGAGCAATACGGCCCATCAGGTTCCGCCAGAGGGCGTCCCCGGGCGCGCGGAAATACGGATTCGCGGCCCCGTCCCGCCATTGCCCGGGCCCATCCGATGCCGTGAAGGGATCCCGCTTGGTTGCCTGGCCGCTCTGCCGGACCGCCGTGGCGCCGTCCCAGCCCCCGGCATAGGCTATGCCGCCTCTCAGGTGCGCCAGGAAATCCGCGTCGCCGAAGGTGCCCAGATCGTGCCCGAGGGTGGTCATCCAGACGCGGCCTCCTTCGAAGGGACGGTACCAGGAGACGACCCGGTCCTTGCCGCCCGAGGCCAAGGTGGAGGCATCCACCCGGGCCAATACCCGAATGCCCGCCACGGACCGCGGATCGTCCCTCAGGAGATACCATTCGTCCTTTACCGTGAACCGGGTGGGGAGTCCCCGGGTGGAGGCGTGGGCGGTATCCTCCAGGACCACGGTGCCCGTCTGCGGATTCCCATGGCCTATGAAACGGGTTCCGTACATGCCCACGAACCAGGGCCAGACGGCATCGATCTCCGGCGAGCCCGTAAGGGGCGAAGCATTGTGGATGGCGACGAACCCCCCTCCCGCATGGATGTAGCCCTCGAAGGCCGCCTCCTGTTCCCGCCCCAGGACGGCGCCGTTGCGGTAATTGGTGTTGATGAAGACCACGGCCCCGAATCGCGCGAGGTTGGCGGGCGTGAAGGCGAGGGAGTCCTTGGTGGATTCCGCGGTCATGCCATGGGCGAGCAGGGTGGCCTTGAGGATGGATACGCAGGTATCGGTGGCCGCGTGCCCCACGCCGTTGAACTTGTCGAAGATGAGGACCTGCTTGGGGGCCGCCATGAGCAGCGGAACGTTGCCGGCGGCGGGTTGAGGGACGGCGGAAGCGGTCCCCGGGCCGAGCAGGGAGGCGAGGAATAAAGCGGAAAGAGAGGCCGAGAGAACGGCCGAGCGGGCGGAACGGAATCGCATGGTCTTATCATACCGCGGGGGCGGAACGGGCGCGAGAGGAATCGGGCCGGAACGGGCCTGCCGGGGGCCGTTATGGCCCTGGATGAGGAATTTATATTGAAGGGAACGTCCGTTCCTTTCGTCCACGAAGGATCGAAGCGGCTTCTCAAATAAACCAAGGAGAGCGCCATGTCGAAAGTCATCGCCCTCATGTCCATGTCCCTCGACGGCTTCGTCGCCGACCCCGAGGATGGCGTGGCCGAAGTATTCGACTGGTACTTTTCCGGCGACGTTGAAATCCCGATCGGGGGAGGGGACCCCATGACGTTCCGCGTGTCCCCGCCGAGCGCCGGCCACCTTCGCGGATTGATTACCGAAATCGGCGCCATGCTTACCGGCCGACGCACCTTTGACAAAGCCGGAGGTTGGGGCGGAAACCACGCCTGGGGACCGGCCTTCGTGGTCACCCACAAAATCCCCGAGGGATGGCCGCGTCCGGACTCGACCGTCCACTTCATCACCGACGGCATCGAATCCGCCGTCACGCGAGCCAAGGCCGCGGCCGGCGGGAAGTCCGTCGGGGTCCACGGCGCCGACACCATCCAGCAATGCCTGAACGCCGGGCTCCTCGACGAAATCCACGTCGACTTGGCCGCGGTCCTTCTCGGCTCCGGCATCCGTCTTTTCGACCGCCTGGCCGGCACCCCGATGGTCCTCGGGAATCCGAAGGTCATCCAGGGCATCGGCGTCACCCACGTGCGCTACCCGGTCCTCAAGAAGTAGGCCGTCCCGTTCCCATCCGCTCCAGGTCCGAAAAGGTCCTTGAAAGGATGCCGCCGTCGTTCAGCGCTCCCAACAGCACCGCGTTTTCGGGATCCCCCCGTTTACCCGTCTGAGGGTGGCTTCCCCCTTTCCATTCCGCTTCAGGGCGATGAAAACGTTTCCATGCCGCATCGATATCCTTCCATCCGAGGCTTTGCCGGCGGCGCTTTCCCTCACCCCCGTCCATGCCGTGTCCGGGTGGGCGGGGTCCATAGGCATGGTTTTCGAAAGGGGTATCCGCTTGTTGAGCATTTTCCCGGCCTGGCCCGCCAACCGCAGGTACCAATCGCTCGGCAGATCGTATCCATCCGCGTCCAGCGCGACCCACGACGCTTCGACCGGGGCCATGGAGCGTTTCGGGACCACCTTGAACATCGCGGTCCCTTCGTTCACCTCGTCGAACATCGCCCCATACAACATGGTCGATCCGGAACTGACCGCATTGTAAACCTGGGTCCAATAGAATTTGCCGCCGAGCCGCTTGATCTGGTTGGACTGGAAGGTCGGGAAAAGGTTATGCCAGGAGAACCCCGGCCACACGACCGGGAGATACTCCTTGCCGAGCCTTTTGGCTTCGGCCATATCCGCGACAAGGACGTTCTTGTAGTTGTTCGCTTCGGTCGTATCGTTATAGCGGCCGATGGTCCATGGGCTGATGATGTCCACCGCCCTCGCCGTGGTCGCGAAGGGTTCCGCGACGGTCCGCCAATTCTCGTAGGTGCCTCCCATGACCGTCGCCCGGTACCTGGCCGGAGCCCCGGTCTGGAACCACTTGATGATGTCCATCAGGCTGTCTTGCGCGGGTTGGGGGCGATCCTGCATCCCGATCCCCCAGAGCGATACCAGGGGTTTGCCGTGGTGGTTGATGTAGCGCGGGCTTTCCGTGACATGGAGCGAATCGACCAGGTACATCCAATCCGCTTTCAGCTTCCCGATGTTGGCGTTATTGGTTCCGGTCAGGTCGTACATCACCGCGAAAACCCGGCCATAGGTCTCGGCGCCTTTCCGGCAGTTCTTCAATACCTGGTTGAACCTCGGGGCCTTGGCGGGGCTCAGCGCGTAATTCAGGAATCGTTGCACCCATACGCCGTCCACCTGGTACTCCTTCATCCATTTGAAATGGCGCAGGACGGTCTTCTCCTTATAGGCGGAATAAAGCATGGCGGAGCTGCCGTCTCCCATGTGGAGGCCCGTGGGGAACAATTCGTCCTGGTCCAGCTCCCGCATATCCGGGTACATGTCCACGACGATATCCTTCGCCGCCGGATCGGAATTCCGGAACCAGTGCTCGTTCCAGCCGTCCCCGGAACCGTCTCCCGGGGCCCAGAACCATCCTTGGTAACCCATCATGTATTTGCCGGTAAGCGTGGTCGCATCCACGGTCTCCTGGGCCCGCGCGGCGCCCCAGGCCATCGCCGCGATTAAAACGAACGCAACTCTCATGCTTGTCCCCTTTGGAGCCTGCCCCGGTCCAGCAAGGGCGCGTGAGGGACGATAGCGCGCGCGGTCGGATTCCGATTGTATTAATTCGGCGCATTTTCCCTTTTCCCGGATCCGGGCCATCCAATCCGGCATTTCCCGGTGCGTTGGACGCATCGCCGGTAGCGCTTCTGCGGGAGATGTTCGTTATAGCCTGCGGAGCAATGCCGCTCTACAACCCGGAGTATCCCATGTCCCTGCGAATCCGCCTAACCGCCTTCACCGCGCTTGCCTTCATCCTGGGCGCCTGCGACAGTCCGGATTCCACCGCGCCGGCGGAAACGAACAGGAGCGCCTTGCTTGTCGCTTCGAAATGGAAAATGACCGCGCAAACCGTGACCCCGGGGCTGGATATGGATGGCAGCGGCGCCCTTATCACGGATGTCTTCGTCTTCATGGGAGCGTGCCAGGCCGATGACATCACCTCCTATACCGCCGACGGCAAATGGAGCACCGATAATGGCTCGGCGAAATGCGACCCCGCGGATCCCCAGATCGACCTGGGAACCTGGTCCATGAATGCGGCCAAGGACTCCATCACCATCACCACCACCAGCGACCATTCCGTCGAGAAGTATAAGATCGATTCGTTCACGGCGACCGGATTCAAGGCCTCCTCCACGACCATCGATTTCGGGGATGAGGAGGCGCATGTCGCGAGGGTGGCCTTCAAGGCCCTTTGAGGAATTCCCCGACCGCCTTGGCGAGGGCCTTGGGATCCACGGCATGGGTTTGCCCCTCCAGGGTGCGGTGGGTGGCTTTCGGGATGGCGCGTGCCAGGGTCTGGACCGCCTCGCGCATCCAGTCCGGGCTCGCCTCTCCGCTCATGACCAGGGTCTCCGAGCGGACCGACGCGGCCTCCTTAAGGCGCAAGGGTCCGCGAGCGGTGAGCCGGAGGTCGTAACCGAGGGTATGCGCCATCTCTTCGAGGCCGGCCCACATCCCGGACTTCCGCATCTGGGCGACGGCGGGCGCGGGCATTTGCATCACCTTGGTGAAATACGCTTCGACCGCATCCGACCGCCGGTTCCCCGCGGCGGCCTCGTCGAGCTCTTTCGATAGCTCCACGAAGTATCCGGCCCGGTCCTTATCCAGGATGACCGGGGGTTCATAGAGGACCAGCTTCGGGATCGCGAACCCTTGCGCCGCGGCATCGAGCGCCAGAAAGGCGCCGGACGAATTGCCGAATACATAGGCCGACCCTCCGGCCGCTGTAATGAGCGCCGCGAGATCCTCCATTTCGCCGCCGGCTGAATGAGGCGAAGCGTCATCGCTGTCCCCCCGGCCCCGCCGGTCGTAACTGAATACGGTGAATCGATCGGCAAGCAGGGCCGCCAGGGGAGTCCCCGACGTAGGGGCCGAACGGCCGCAGAAGGCGCCTCCGACCAGGATGAGGGGGTGTCCCTCGCCCGTGGTCTCGTACGCGATGGACGTGCCATCCTTGGACTTCACTGTTTTGATTTTCAAGGCGGATCCTTTGTTTAAGTCGATGCGGGATGATAACCATGGGTGCGGAACGGAACCTCGAGCTCGCGGCAGACCTCGGTGAGGACCTCGGGCGCATGATAATAATTGGTCAGGCGCGCTATCCGCCCGGCATCCGACTCGATCCGCACGACGGCATGCACCTCGTCCCCCGACCACCAGAGCATGATCGATTCCCCCCTATGCGCGCGAAGTTCGCAGCGCGGGGGAGCCGCGAGTTCGATTCCCTCCTCGGGACAGCCGTAGAGCGTTCCCTGCAACGAACCTTCGGTGACGGCTTTCGCCCCGTATTCGATTTTGAAGCCGGGATACTCCAAGGTCGCGGTATCGAGAAGAAGGGACGTGAGGCGAGCGAGGTCACGTGCATTGAAGGCTTCGCAAAAATCATCGAGGACGGCGGGGGCTACCGGAGCCGCCACGGCCGATTCAGGCGCCGCCAGTTTTGCCCGTCCCCGGTGCAGGGCGGCCTTGATGGCTCCGGTCGTGGTGGAGAGCGCTTCGGCGACCTCATCGAGGGATAGCCCGAAAGCATCCTTCAGTACGATCGCGGCCCGTTCCTGAGGAGAGAGGAATGCGAGCAGGGTTCCGGCGGCCTCTCGGGACGCGCGAGGCTCGGCATCCGCGGCCGGCTCCGGGTACCCAAGGCCGAAGTCCGTCGGCACTTCCCGCCTTTGACGCACGCGGTTGAGCCAAAAGTTCGATGCGACCCGGAAAAGCCAGGCCTTGGGATTCCGCGGGGGTTCCGCCATGATGCCAAGGCTGGAGAACGCCCGGAACATCGTCTCCTGGGCCAGGTCTTCGGCATCCCAGGGGCTGCGCGTCAGATACCGGCAATAGCGGAAGAGGTCCGGCCGGAGCGGCTCGTAGGTGTCGAGAAACAGTCGCCAGGAAGCTTTGATGGCGCCTCCCAGCATGTCATTGGATCCTGGGCTCATAATGGTAGAGACACGTAAGGGGCCCGAAAAGATACGGACCGCCTTCGCTTTCCCCTTCATCCGATAATCTACCCGGAAATCGCTCTCGTTTCTTTCCGGTTAAGGGGCGAACGGATCCGGATCCATCAAGTCCGTTCGGAATCGACCTTGTCCAGGTGAAGGCATGCCATTGGATCCAAGGCTCATTCAGGTAGAGAGGCCCCATCGACGCCGAAGACCTCCCGGAATGGACCGTGGATCACTTCGATTTTCCCGGCTGAAGTCCGGATCGACCTGGAGCGGGGAAGGGGGCGGGGTCCTGCCCGTTCCGACCTGAGAGCGGTCGTCCCTGCCACGGCGGGTCCGGCCTCCATGGAATAGACCTTGGCGGAATCCGGGGAAAGGTTTTCGAACGGCCCGGGCATGGGACGGGCCGGGTTCCTGGGGAGCCCGAACCTATCCTTGTCGATCACGATGCCGCTCCCGTCAGGGTTTTCGATGCCTTGATTGACCACGGAAAAGACGCCGATGAAATCTCTGGTTATCAGACGGCTCTTGACCAAGGATGGCGTTGCGTTCACGGAGAAGCGGAGGGAGACCCCCAGGGGCGAGTCGGTATGGGTGAAGGCGGGATTGAACGCGGCGTTTTCGACGCTGCCGCTGTCGATCCCGGGGCTGATCAGGTTCTTGTACGGCTGCATGGCCGCGCCCAGGTAGAAGACATTGGATCCGCCCTTGTAGTCCTGGCCTTTCTGGCCGCTGTTCATGCCCCTGCCCGCGAAGATATTGGAGTAGTACCGGTCCCCGATCATCCTGTCCACGCCGTTGCCGGCCCGGGTATGGCCGCTATGGGGCTTCCACCATTGGGGGGTGCGGACATCGTTCCCTTGCACGTCGAATCCGGAATTGATGAACAGGTTGTGCGCCAATATGGTCCGCTCGCTGTTCGATTGCACGTTGGCGCCCAATATGACATTGTTGTCCACCAGGATGGGCCCGTGGCTGGCTTCGATATTGATGGTCCAGGCGCCGGCGTTTCCCGTGCCGCCTTGGATGATATCGTAAATCACGTTCCCGGTGATGCGGACGCCCTGGCAGGACCAGTCCAGCCATATCCCGGGGGCGCAAATGTCGTTGCGGCGGTCCAGGGTGCCGTTGTACACCCTGCGGATGATGTTGTTCCTGATGGTCAGGTCGATGGCCAGGTGGGTTTTGATCCCCCCTTGTTCCTGGCCGCCCATCGAATTCTGGTAATTGATGTCCTGGATCAGGTTCCCTTCGATCAAACCGGCATAGGTCCCCGCATAGGAGCTGATGCCCGCTTCCCCGCATTTTTCAATCAGGTTGTTCCGGATGATGTGGTAACCGTACGTGCCCGGAGTCATTTGCTCCCCCCGGGCCGGAAGGGCGACGCATCCGCATTTGGAGTGGTATATATGGCTGTTCTGGACGATCCACCCTTTGCCGCTGTAGGTGACCAAGGCTCCCGTCTGCACAGGAGTGTTCGCATTCCATTGGGTCGCCGCCTGCTCAATCGTCAGTCCATCCACGGTGATGTAATCGATTCCCTGGGCTCCATCGAACAGGCTGGCGCGCACGTTCACTTCCGCCGATTGCGTATTGGGATCGGCCCCGCCGAAATTCGCATGGAGGGTGGTGGTGGTTCCCGCATGGCTGGTGAACCAGGTCTTGGGCGTGCTTTGGACAGTGGCCAGGGTAAAGGCTTCCTTATACTTCTCGTCGTTCAGGTAGACGTCGCCCAGGTGGTTGACCTGGCCGGACATGAGGTAATCCCCGGCAAGGTTGGTGGTGAACGGGTTCGCGGCACCGAAGAACGTATCCGCCAAATCCGCTTTCCAAACGCCGCCCGATTGGGCGACCCAGGTCTTGACGGGCTCGGAGCCCTTGATGATCGGGGTCTCGCCGGGAAAGGCCCTGTAGGTGATCCGGGTTTTTTCATCCGTGCCGCCGCGCGGGGGCTTGATGCTTTCCCGGTAGATCCCGCCCCGTATCATCGCCGTGTCCCCCGGTTGCATGACGTCGGCGGCTTTTTGGATGGTCTTGAAAGGCAGGGCCGAGGTTCCGGGGTTGGAATCCATCCCTCCGGGCGAAATGGCAAAAGTGGCGCCTCGGGTGGCGCTGTAGGCGGCTCCCATTAGGATAAGGGCGGTAAGGAGCGGGTGCTTTTCCGGGGCATTCCGAGTTTTCAACATGAGTTCTCCTGGAATCGGATGGAAGCAAACATTAATGCCCATTGGCCCCGGCTGCAGCGCTGCCATCCCCGTCGCGTTTGGAATTGACCCGTATCAAAGGAAAAAAGGGTTGCTGCGTTTCGGGCGAAATGGACCTGATTCTCCCGTTCACGGCGAACAACCTTGTCCCCGCCTGCCAAGCCGGATTGACGACCAGCGCCCGTGAATTGAACAACAAGTGGGTCGAAGCTTTCAGATCAGGAACCACCACCTTGGTCATGATGATTTGCCCGTGCGTTCCGCCCATGGCCTCAATGCCCCAGGTGAGGTCCACCACATATTCATTGGGCAATCCGTTCAGCCGGAAATAGGCGAACACTTTTTTGAGGTCGATGGAAAAATCCCCGGTCCAGGGGGTCGGTTTTAAGCTGGCCCATGGACCCGATTTCAAAATCGCCATATATTGGTTCTGGCTGGGTGCCCAGGGCATGTGCAGGTTCTTGACGCAGGCGAAGGTAAAGCCATCGATAGTGACGCTGCCGATATCGATATAGCCGGATTGGCCGGGCGTGGAATTGAAGGTATTCTGGTACATCACATAGAATTCATTTACCTTCTTGCCGCTCTGGTCGCCGGTCCAGCCGTAAACCCCCCACATATACCCGCCGCTGCCCACGCTTTTCAAATTCGCGGTCGCGGTCATGATGCAATTGCTCCGGACATCGTCCACTTTCACATTGGCCAGACCGGGGCTCGTATAGTCTTTCCCTATCCTTCCAATCTGATCAAAGCCCGAGGGGGTGTTCCAGGTGAAGCTCATCGAGTCGGCGGCCGCGTTCCAGACCCGCGTGCCGGTGGCGGCGCCCTGGCGCCAGTTGTCGGTGTACATGTCGGCGTTGGGGCCCTGCTTTCGGACGGTTTCGGATCCGGTCGAAGATCCCGCTTCCTTCCCGAAGGCGGACGCGAAGGCAAGGAAGAGAATCGCGGACCCAATCACCGCGACCCGGGAGAAACCTGCTTCCGGGGACGATTCGGGGGATCGGTTCCCCATGATATTTTCGGTTTTCATGTTTGCGTACCTCGGATTGTTGTAAAGGCAGGGAATCTCGGTATCGGGCATCCATCGAAAAGCATCGGAGCCCCTTGAACAGCCCCAAAGGTATCCGCGGGTAAGGATGGGCTATTGGAGAAATACCTGAAGGACTTGTCCGAATACCATACTTGCGCAATTCATACATGGAAGTGCGGACTCGGTACCGGAGGGTGACCCCCCCTGCGCGGCTTTCCGCGCTTTCAGGAGGATTCGGATGGTAGCGCGCTTGGTGCGCCGCAGCATTGGTCTTGGAGCAAGCTTACCGCCGCTCAAGCCGGTTACGACCAAGGCGAATTTCCGCATCCCATTTTACGCAAGTTTGGCCACGCAGCAATCGTCCTTCGGAGACCGCCTTTTCGGCGGCTTGTCGAACGGTACGTTCAGACTTCCATGGCCTGAATCAGGCCATTCTTGAAGGTGAAGCGGTGGTTGACGCGCCCATCGGCAAGCACGGCTCCGGCCAGATCGCGCACCACTTGATGCACCTCGACCAGGACCAGCCCGGCGTCCTCCGGGTAAAAGGCAATCGGCTCGACGGTTGGATTGATCTCGGTCCACTGCTCGGTCCAGTAGGCGCGGACTTCTTCGGGCCCATGCGCAAAACCGCCTTTGAACGCCTTGGGCCAGGCCACGTCTGGAGTCATCAGGGCAAGGGCGGCATCGATGTCACGCGCGTTGAAGGCCGCATACGCTGCGCGAAGCATCTCGATTTCCGAAGCAGGTTGGTTCGCCATGGTGATTCAATATAAAACCACCGTTCATAAGCCGCCAATCCAAATAACGACCCAGCCTCAACGGTCATCCGGCCTGCGGGCTGCTGGCCTATTTCCGGAGCTTGGCCTGGATGTATTCGTCCAAGGCCCCGGAGCGGTACAGGCCCGCCAAGCGTTCCATGGAGGGGATGGAGTAGCCGGAATCGCCCTTCTGCACGTTCTCGTAGAAATGGATCATGCAGACCACCCCCGCTTTGGCCAAGTCGAATTCGGAGGCCTCCTTGAATCCGGGTTCGGTGGCCAGTTGCACATAGCCTACCATCAGCATGCTG
>JAQBPO010000081.1 GCA_028287465.1 Fibrobacterota bacterium | reverse complement strand
TTCCGTAGGCTTCCACCTGTTTGTACTTGACGTTGTAGGCGACCTCCGTGACGCCTTCGAGCTCCTGGGAGACCGGTGTTTCGGCCTCACCGGCCTGGAGGAGGGAGTCCGAGCCCGGTTTAAGCTTCAGTTCGCTTTGGGACAGGATGCGGCCTTTGGCTTCGCCGTTCTTCCAGTCCACCTTGGCGACCACGCGGCCGAACTGGCGGTAATTGCCGCCTTTGGGCCTGCGGACGGGCTCGGGGAGGCGGATGAAGAACCGGGCCTCCTGTTTCTGGATGATCTCGGTGCGCTCGTTGAAAAGCAACAGGGACAATTGGTGTACGCCCGTCTTGAGCCCCGTCAGGCGGGCGGTAAGCAGGCCATCGGTGACGGACAAGGGGCTGGTTTCGGGATAGCCATCCACCAGCAGGACCATGCTCGCGGGGGGCGTGCCGGGCAGGGAGGACAGGACCCGCAATTCAGGTTCGTAGAAGACATCACCGTCGATGGGGATGATGAACCCGCCTTCGGAAGGGTCCGGCGCGAGGACCTCCGCGGATTCTTCGGCGGCAGGCGCGGCGGAGATCCCGGTAGCGGCCGCTCCGGATTCCAGGCCCTTGGGAGGAGGATTGGAGGTGTCCAAGGTATCGCCTCCGGCGTCCGCCGGGGAGGTCTGGGCCTGGGCGGAAATCGATCCTACGCAAAGCGGTAGGGCGATCCCGAGGATGCCCAGGATACGGAATGCGCCCGAAATGTTCATGGTCCGAACCGGCATGGTTCCCGTCCGCCCTTCAAAAGTTGGTTTCATATTCCACTTCCAGGGTCGTGAAGTCCTCGGTCTGGGGATTCACGAAATCCACTTCGATGGTATTCTGCCGGAATCCCACTTCCTCCAATTCCGAATCGGTAGCGTCCGTGACCTTGATGCCGTTCAAATCCGAAACCGCTTTCTGTCCGCTGCGGACCATGGCCGTCAGGTCCTTGGGCCGGTTGTAGACCGAAATCTCGCCGTCCTGCACCAGGAAGGTGGCGACGCCCTTCTCATCGGACTTGCAGGAGAATCTGCCCGCCGTCGCGGTGGCCTGGGTCTGGGCGTTTTCGCATTGGATCGGTTCGCTCTTCTTCTTGAGGCCGAACACCGCTTCCCCCGCCTCCATGGTGAGGCGGCGGACGCGCTTGTCCTTGGACTTCACGCGTTTGATGGTGAAAACCGTTTTCGGCCGTATCTCCAGGAATGCTTGATCGGGCAATAGCCTGATGACGGCCTTTCCGTCATTGCCGGCTTCGATCCTAGCGCCGGGGGCCACCAGCTCGGAAGCCTGCAAGGCCTTCCGCACGGGAGGATTCCCCGCTGTAACCTGCAGGTTTCCTTTGGCGTACTTGACCACGCCCAAGGCGGCAGGCGCCCCCCAGGCGGCCGTGGCGGCCGAGAACCCCGACAGCAGGACCAGAACCGGCACCATCGCCGACCAATACCGTTTCATTACCCTTGACCTCATCTCCGCATCCGTTCCAGCGCTCATTGGAACCTCAACCGCGTTACGCTATGCCGGCTCTGGTGGAATTCCCTGGCCAGCCGCTCCAATTCCTCCAGTGAATAGGGGTGCCCGTTCAGGCGTATCTGGCCCTTGGCCGGGATCTTCCCTGCGCGGGAAAGGTCGAAGACTTCGAAGTTGTCCCCCAGGATGATTTTCAACGCCGCCATGACGCGCTTGGAGTAATCGTCCCCGTACTTGATTTGCTGTTCCAGGGTGGTAATCTCGCTCAACTCCGAGGGCGGGATGGAGGATCCGCCCTCCAGCCTTTCATCAACCTTGAAATACAACGGGTCCGAATAGAGGAAATCCGAGGTGGGGCCGCGCAACAAGGCCCGTGCGCGCCAGACATAGGTCATCCCGGGTTGCAATTGCGGCAGGTTCGCCGGGTATGCAATCGGCGATTCCCCGAAGATGCCGAATTTCGCGAACTCCAATCCATCCAGGGCATCCTTGGGATTGGTACCCGGGCGCAGTTCATAGAGGAATATCTCGATCTTGGGCTGGTCGGGCGGATAGTCATACACCTTGGTGTTGAACAGTTCGGAGGCCACCTGGAAAATCGGCGTGATGGTGTAGATGGGGACAGGAGTGGGATTGGTAATCTTGGTCCCGGGATACAAGGCCTGGATCATCTTGACGAACCGGAGACGGCCTATGCTTTCGTCGCCGATGCGGATGGGCGCCGTGGCCGCGCTCAGGAACTCGGCGCGGTTGGTCTCGCAGGACAGGTTGAATTTGAAGATGAGGTTCATTTCCGGGGCCACGCGCTTTTCCAGGATCAGGTCGTAAAGGCGGCTGTTCTGGAAATTGGTTCCGCCGCTCTCCCACGAGAGCTCGAACACGTCGTTCGAACGCAGGCTGATGCCGACCTTTCCCTCGTCCAGGGGGGCGGAAATGCGATCGAAGGCGATCAAGGCGGAACCGGGGTCCCGGCCCAGGGACGTGTCCGCGACGACCTGCACCCTGAGACGCAATACGCCCTTGGCAGCATCGGACTTCAGTGTCGGGGAAATGTTCAGGAAGAAGAGGGTCGGCGCTTTTTCCGGATGGTCCGTATCGAACCAGCTCGGGTCGAAATTGGTGACAGTGTATTTGAGGGCCGGAGTTTGAACCGTCAAACCGCCAGGGTTAACGGACGCCTCCTTGTCTAGGCAAGAGTTTTCCATCGCCCGGGCATGCGCCCCGCCCGTGATGCCTATGAGGGCCGCCATGAGAAAGGATAAGAACGGAATTCGATTAGCGGTGCCCAAAATCATGCCTCCTTGACCCCAAGGCAAAAATGCCTTTTCTCCGCGTACCGGTCCGTGTGCGGGATCACACTAATGGGAACGGAAGGCGGGGGCCTCGGGGGCAAAGGTACTCAAAAGGGGCGGAAAGGGATTAAAAGGGCTCGAAAAAATCGGTGTGGTACGCCGCCAGGAGGAGGGGGCCGCTTACGTATCCCAAGCGGATATCCAAGCGGAGTTCCGGCGCTTGCGCCGGGGCGCGCAGGGGCACCCTGCCGGGCAAGGCCGGGCCGGTGAAATGGAACCAGAAACCGGAGCGGAGGTTCTTGGCCGCGTCCGTTTTCCGGTTATGGCAATAGACGTGGTAAAGCAATTGCGCCATGCTCCTGCGGTTCAGGTCATGGGAGAAACCGCTTTCGAGATTCTTCTCCGCGAGACGCCAAAGCCGGTCCGCCCATTCCGGATCGAAATTCCAATGCAGGTCGCGCATGTCGAGCACCCCGAACTCCCAGTCCTGCTTGGACTTGCTCTGGGCCGCATAGGCGCTTATCCCCACCAGGACGCGACCCAGCAATTCATAGACGTAAGGATCGGAGATTCCCGTTTCGAAAGCCTTCTCCAGGGACGCGTTCGCGAGGAACAGCAGGTCGAGGCGGTAATACACGTCGGCCAGGTCCAGCCATGCGGGCCCGTTCCGGGGGGCCCCTTCCAGTCCCCGGGTATAGTATTGCTTGGCCTCCTCGTAACGCCCATGGTCCTTCAGGTATTTCCCGTAGGCGATCTGGATATCGAAGAGCGAGTCGCGGCCTTCCGATTTTTCCTTGAGGAACCCTTCCCAATCGTCGTCGGACAAAGCGATGCGGGCCAGGTATCCCTTCGCCTCGTTCGCCCATTTGTCCTTGGGTTCCGAAGCCAGGATCCCATCGACCAGGGCCATCGCCTTTTTGACATCCTGGCGGCCCAGGTACAGGGAATACAGGTTACGTCGGGCGGCCTCATGGCAGGGATCGACCCGCACCGCCTGGGCGGCCCATTCCTTTTCCGCGTCCGCGGGGAACCTGGCCAGGAACAGGATCAGGGCCCGATCGATGCGGAGAACGCAACGTAATCGCGCCGGGGCCTTGGCGGAGATGGCGGCCATTCCCTCCCCCGCCTCCCGGACCCGGCCGTCCACCAGGTCCCGAAGGGCCTTGAGGGCCTGCCGTTCCGGAATGCTGAGGGATTTGAGTTGCCAATCGGAACGCTTGAGAAGATCGACGGCCTGTTGCGGGGAGGCTTCCAGGAAGGAACGGACCGCGATTGGACCCAGGGTATCCGGGTAGGCCAGGTAGAGCGGGAGTTCGCGGATCTCGCCGCCTCGGGATTCCCCGGGAGCCCGCAATTCAAGGTAGAGGCATCCGCTTGAGGCCGCGTACGCCACCGCGCCGAGCAGCGCGCATGCAGCCAGTTTCATCGCATTAAGGTAAAAGCAAACGCAGCGCGGGCAAAGCCCTGGGCTCCGATTGATGGCTCCGGGCCTCGACGTACGCATCCGCCGGAACCAAATTTATACCTTTAGCCCCAACGAGAGGCGTCCAGATGGTACTTACGGGCAAGGAAATAGTCAGGCAGATGGAGATGGAAAGCATCCACATCGCGCCATTCACGCCGGCCAACCTGGGTCCCAACTCCTACGATGTCTCCCTCAATCCGAAACTGCTCGTCTACGATCTTCCCCAAGGCACGACCCTGGACATGAAGAAGGAGAATCCCACCCGGGCCATAGTCATCCCCGAAGAGGGACTTATCCTGGAGCCGGGGACCCTATACCTGGGTTGCAGCAATGAAACCGCCACGAGCAATCGCTTCGTGCCCATGTTCGAGGGACGGAGTTCCATCGGCCGTCTCGGCATCAATACCCATATCACCGCCGGTTTCGGCGACGTGGGCTGGGGCTACCTGCCGGACGAGAAGGGGAACCTGATCTGCCAGTTCCCCACTTGGACCCTGGAAATCGAAGTCGTCCACCCCATCCGGGTCTACCCGAACGTGCGCATCGGCCAGGTCTATTTCATGATGCCCGAAGGGGAAATCACCTACTATAAAGGCAAGTACACCCAGCAACGCGAGCCCCAGGCAAGCCGACTTTTCCAAGACTTCAAGCCCAGCACCTGATTAATTCCTTTCTCCTTCCGGCAAAGCGCATGCAGGGGGACCCGTCCAACGGAAAGATCCAACGACCCCCCCAGGCGAGCCACAAAGTGGCTCGCCTGGGGGAACGATGTGACGCATCGAACCTGGGATCGACTTAGCGTCACGTCGTCTTGGCACATGATTAGCTTTGATGGATACCAGACCCCGATTCGATACGGGGAAACGGGGAGTCCGGGAAACCGTTCACCCAGCCATGATTGGAAAAATCGAATGGGAAAAGGGGATGGAGGCCAATTCAGCATGAATTCGGGAGTTAACACTTCCGGATCAAGCTGGGTTGAACCCGGGGGGAAGGAAGACAAAAGAAGACATTATTCGCCGATTGTTAATAATAGGCGGCTTTTGTCAGGGATTGTCAACCTTAGGTCCGGCCAACTTTTTTCTAATTTCCCGAAGTCATTTTTTAAAACATCGGGCCTTTCAGGACCCGATTCACCTTTGTCAGGAGAAGAAAAGACGCTATGACCCCCGCCGAAGTCATGAAACTTGCCAAGGACAACGGAGTCCAATTCGTAGACCTGTTGTTCGGAGATATGTTCGGTCAACTGCATCACTTCACCTTTCCGGTGAGCCGCCTCGACGATGAAATGTTCAAGGTCGGAATGGCCTTCGACGGCTCCTCCATCCGCGGATGGAAAGGCATCGAAGCTTCGGACATGATCATGCGGCCGGACCCCGCTTCCGCCTATATCGATCCGTTCGTCGTAGCCCCCACCTTGGGCATGTATTGCGACATCATCGAACCCCGCACGGGCCAGCCCTACAATCGCGATGCCCGCTCCATCGCCAAGAAGGCCCTGGAATACCTGAAGTCCACCGGCATCGGCGACCTCGCCTTCATGGGTCCGGAACCCGAGTTCTTCGTGTTCGACGGCATCCGCTTCAATAGCGATCCGCGCCAGGGCACTTACACCATCGATACCGGCGAAGGTCCCTGGACCTCGAACGCCGAAGGCAGCCTGGGACATAAGATCGGCTTCAAGGGCGGCTACGCTCCCGCCGCTCCCCAGGACACCCTGATGGACGTCCGCAATGAGATGGTCACCAATCTCATCAAGATGGGCCTGACCCCGGAAATCCACCATCACGAGGTGGCCACGGGCCAGTGCGAGATCGGCGTGAAGTTCAACACCGCCGTCCTCGCGGGCGACCAGGTGCATAAGCTGAAGTATTGCGTGAAGAACACGGCCGCCAAGTACGGCAAGACGGCCACCTTCATGCCCAAGCCCATGTGGGGCGACAACGGTTCCGGCATGCACGTCCATACCTCGATCTGGAAGGAAGGCAAGAACCTTTTCGCCGGCGACAGCTATGCCAACCTCAGCAAGACGGCCATGTACGCCATCGGCGGCATCATCAAGCACGGCAGGTCCATCCAGGTGTTCTCCAACTCCAGCGTGAACAGCTATCGCCGTCTCGTGCCCGGTTACGAAGCGCCCGTGAACCTAGCCTACTCGGCCACCAACCGCTCCGCGTCCGTGCGCATCCCGCACGTGCAGGGCGACAAGGCCCGCCGTTTCGAGTTCCGCTGCCCGGACAGCTCCGGATCCGCCTATCTGACCTTCGCTGCCATGCTGATGGCCATGGTCGACGGCATCAAGAAGCAGATCGACCCCGGCGCCCCGATGAACAAGAACATCTATGAGCTGCCCCCGGAAGAGCTGAAGAACATCCCTTCCACGTCCAAGAACCTCGAAGAGGCCCATGCCGCTTTCGAGGCGGACAAGGAATGGGCGTTGGCCGGCGACGTCTTCGACCCGGACATGGTCGAGGCCTACCTCAGCTACAAGAAGGCCGCCGAGATCGAACCGTTGAAGCTGCGTCCGAACCCGTACGAGTTCGAGCTCTACTACCACGGATAGAGGCTCGTCGCTCTGGAGTTCGCCTCGCGAACTCCACGCTTCTCGCATTCCAAGGGTTCTCCGCGAGGAGGGCCCTTTTTCGTTTACAGTGTTCCTATCCGTTTCCGTTAGAGTCCCCCCGGCAACGGGGGCCAGGAAGACTCCCGGAAACGGGAGTCTTTTTTTGTTTCTATTTTAGACGGGAAATGGAGCCATTGACTCCCTCCGAAAAGAAGACACGCATCCTCGAAAATGCCGCGGGATTCCCCCCTGGGCTGGTGGCGGATCACGCCCGCCGCTTGGATGCCGATTACTTCAATGAATTCAGCATCGCCGAGATAGAGGGCCATCTCCGCCGCATCGCCGCCCTGACCCGTTCCCGGCCCTTTTCCTTCGAATTCGATCGCCTGGATGAAAATGCCTGGGGCCTCACCGTCATCGGCGAAGACCTTCCCGGCTTCTTCGCGGCCTTGTCCGGGGTGCTGGCGAGTTACGATTTCGATATCCGCCTGGGCAAGGTCTTCAGCTACGGCTCCGGACTCGAGATCGGGACGGTTTCCCGGGACGACCTTCCGGCCCGCGGCAAGATCATCGATTACCTGGTGCTGGGGCACCGGGTTCCCGGAGTATTGACGCCGGAATTCCAGGCCGGCCTGCTCGCCGATTTGGAGCGATTGATAGGCCTGTTGCAGGCGCGCCAGACCCAGGAACTGCGGGTGGACCTATATCGCCGGATCGGGGCCTATATCAGCGGCAAGGCGGGTTCCGCCCCCGCGCGGGCGAATGGGACGGAAGGTTCGTACGCGACCATGGGCGGTAGCGAGAACGAAATGCCGCAGGACGCCCGCCTGCCCCTGGAAATCCATATCGACGCGGACGAAAGGCATGCCATCCTGACGGTGCGCGGCACGGATCGCAAGGCCCTGCTTTTCTCCCTGAGCAATGCTTTGGCCCTCCAAGGCGTCTCCATCCAGAAGCTCCTGACGCGATCCGAGGGCCACAGCTTCGAAGACCGCATTTTCATAACGGATACCCTCGGCCACTCCATCACCAATCCCCATACCCTTGAACGGCTCAAGGTGGCCATCATCCTGATGGAACGCTTCATGTCCACCTTGCCCCAGGCCTCGGATTATCCCGCGGCCATCCAGGCCTTCAACGACTTCATCGATGCCCTGATGGATCAATCCGGTGGCCGTCCCGACCTGCCCGCCGTCGAGGACTTCACCTTCCTGTCCTCCCTGGCGAAAATCCTGGGGGCAGGCCCCTACCTGTGGGAGGAAATGACCAAGCTCCCCCTGGGCGAGGTCACGGGATTGCTGCATCGCCTGGACGACGAAAAGAAACCCTCCACGCGCAGGGAACTGGAACAGATGCTGCGGGAATCGGTGGACAGGGAATCCGCCGTACCGGCCAAGGCTGCCGCCTTGAACCGCTTCAAGGACTTCCAGCTTTTCCGGCTGGAAGCGGTCCACCTCATCTTTCCGCTCAAGACCCTGCAGGAATTCTCCGCCGAGATCAGCAACCTCGCCGAGGTGACCCTGACCACGGCCATGGGATTGGCCTACGGGCGCCTGGTCCGGGAGCACGGCGAGCCGCGGCTGGGAGAGGGCCCCTGCCCTTTCGGACTCTTCGCCCAAGGGAAGCTGGGCGGGCGCGAACTCGGATACGCCTCCGATCTGGAAGTGCAATTGATCTACGCCGCCTCCGGGGAGACCCAAGGTGGACCGGACCCGATCAGCCATGGGGAATTCTTCTCCCGGGTGGTCTCCGGCATGCGGGAAATCATCGTGACCCGGAACGAGGGGATTTTCGAGCTCGATCTGCGCTTGCGTCCCCATGGCGACAGCGGTCCCCTCGCCTCGCAGATGGACCGTTGGAACGAATACTACGGCGAGGACGGCGGCGCCCTGGATTACGAGCGGCAGGCCTTGCTCAAATTACGGCCCATCTCGGGCAGCCGCGAATTCGCGGACAAGGTGATGGCGGCCCGGGACTCCCTGGTCTTCGGCGCAGGAGCGGTGGACATCGCCCATACCCTGACCTTGCGGGCGAAGCAGGTGGAACTGAAGGGCGCCAAAGGAGTGAATGCCAAGTTCTCCCCCGGGGGCCTGGTGGAAGTGGAGTACACGGTCCAGTTCCTGCAGCTCCGCCACGGGAGGAAGTTCCCCGACCTGCGCGAACCCAATACGGAAGCGGCCCTGGAAGCCCTGCTCGAGGAGGGGATACTCGACCCCGCGGAATTCGAAAAGCTCTACCAGGGTTACGTCTTCCTTCGCCGGCTCATCAACGCATTGCGCATGGTCCGCGGGCATTCCCGCGATTTGATGGTGCCGCCGCGCGGATCGGACGAATTCCTGTACTTGGCCAAACGCATGGGTTATCTCCCTACCGCGCGCTTCGAGCCCGACGCCCAGCTGGATTGGGATCTGCAGCATGTCCTCAAGGACGTCCATGGCATATTCGCGCTGCGCTTCCTGGAAAACGCCTTCTCGCCGGATGAAGCTGCCCACGCATCCCGGGACGGGAATGACGAGGAGGCGGAAGTCTCCATCACGGCCGCATTCCTCGAGGCGGACGGCCCTCCCAGGCGGTTGGAAAAGGCCTTGCGCCGTCTCGGCGTCTTCCACCCGGCTTCGGGCCCGGACCTGGTCAAGGGCATGCTTGAGCCGGTGCGTGAGAAAGGGATCCTTTGCGCCGCCCTGGTGGTGGCCGCGCCCAAATTGCGCGCGAGTCCCGACGCGGAATCGGTGCTCCGCCATCTCGGACAGTACCTGGAAGCCCTTCCCGATCCGGATTACTTCGTCCGTCAGCTGCTCAACCATCCGTACCTGAACGAAATCCTGATCAAGGCATTCGGACATAGCGATTACCTGGCCAACATCCTGATCCGCCAGCCGGAATACCTGATGACCCTGGGCGATGCGTCGACGCTGGAAAAGCCGAAACTTCCTGCGGAGTTCCATCAGGAAATCCTGGAGATGACGCCCTTCATGGACGGCTTCGAAGAGGCGATGGACAGCCTGAGGCGCTACCGCAACCGGGAATACCTGCGCATCGGCCTGCGCGATATCTGGCTGGGCGAGCACCTGCACCGGATCACCGCGGAAATCAGCCATCTATCCAACGCCTTGATCGAATCCGCCTTCGGCCATTCCATGGCAGCGGCGGAAACGATCCACATGCGCGATGCGATCACGGTGATCGCCTTGGGGAAGCTAGGCGGCAATGAACTCAACTACAGCTCCGACATCGATATCGTTTTCGTATACGATCCCGAAAAGGTATCCCAGGCCGGAATCCCTTCCCTGGAGGGATGGGCCAGGCTTTTCATTTCGGCCTTGAGCGCCGCCGGATCCCACGGCAAGATGTTCCGCGTGGACACCCAGCTCCGCCCTTACGGCGGTCAGGGGCAATTGATAGGCTCGCTCGGCCACTACGACGCGTATTTCCGCGGCGAAGCCTCAGGCTGGGAGTTGCAGGCCTGGCTCAAGGCGCGGCCGGTGGCGGGCAACCTGGACATGGGACGGGACGTGGTACGCCGGGTCCAGGCCGTCACCCTGGATCCGGCCAACCGGGAAAAGATCGAAACCAGCATGCGCAAGGTGCGGCAACTGGGCCTGGACAAGCTTAAGCAGGAGAACCGGCTTTCCACGGAAGTGAAACTCGGGCCCGGCGGCATCCGGACCATCGAATTCTACGTCCAGTACCTGCAAGTCCTCCATGGCCGGGCGATTCCGGAATTGATCTCGGGCAATACCTTGACCGTCCTGGGCCGCCTCTACCGGTACCGCCTGCTCAGCCCCAATTACCACGACCTGCTCTCCAAGAGTTACGTGTTCCTTCGCCGCATCGAGCACGTCCTGCAATTGCAGGGCCTGCAACAAAGGCACGAATTGCCCGCCTCCTCGGAGGAACTTGAAAAGCTGGCCAAACGGATGGGCTTCGAGGAACGCCTCGGGCAAAGCGCTTCCGCCCAGTTCCGCGCGCGTTACCGCCAGCATATGCTCACCCTGCTGGAGCTGTCCGGCACCCTTTTCGGATATGAAACCAATCTGCCAGCGGATGCATCCCGGGAGAATCAATGAGACCTCGCAAACCGGCCGGAAGCGGTGAACCCGGGAAAGGACCCGGAGGGCAGCGTCCGGGGGGGCAAGGTCCGGCGGATAAGGGACAAGGCGGTCAGGGACCGGCCGGTCGGGGACAGGCCGGTCGAGGACCGGGCGGGCAAGGTTCGGCGAATCAGGGCGCGCGGACTCCCGGATCCAAAGGTCAAGTCAATAAGGCACGAGGCGGTTCCGACAATCAGCGCGCGAGAGCCCCGGACGGATGGGGTTCGGACACGCGGAACTCCGGCGGCCAGGGATCGGCCGGTAAAGGACCCGGCGGGCCCGGAGCGCGGGGGAAAGGCCCCGGAGGCTTCGCGGGCAAGCCGATCCGCGGCAAACGTTTCACGACGCCGGGTCAGGGCCAGGCCGAATCCATCCGGCCTTCGAAGCCGGCCCTGGGCCAGCTCATGGCCCGGTACGGCGTGCACCTGCAGCCGCAAACCCTGGATCAACTCTGGGCGTATCACCAACTGCTGCGGGAGCACAACCACGACCAGGACCTGACGCGCCTGATCGGATTCGATACCATCGCGCAAAGGCATTACGCCGATTGCATGATCCTGCACGGCCTGATGAAAGGCAAATGGCCCTCCCCCATGGTGGACGTAGGGACGGGAGCGGGTTTCCCGGGCATCATGATCAAATTGATGTCCCCGTCCACGCAAATCGTGCTGGCCGAACCGCGCCCGCGCCGGGTGCAATTCCTGGAGATGGTGATCCGGGAGCTGGGCCTGAAGGACATATCCGTTTTCGGCCATAAGGTCACATCGAGGAGCCTCACCCAACCCTTCGCGGCCGCCATCACCCGCGCCTTCGAGACCGTCGAGCATACCCTTCCCCGCTTCGGCAGCTGCCTCCCGGTGGGCGGCAAGGCCATCTTCATGAAGGGCCCCAAGGCCGCGGAAGAAATGGCGGTGTTCCAGAGCGATGAATACAAGGTGCTGCGCAATCATGCCTACCGCATTCCCAATACCACCCAGGATCGGGTATTGCTCATCCTCGAGCGCATCAAGGCGCCGGTGATCGATCTCTCCCGCCCGGCCGATCCGGACGAGGACGCGGAAATCCAATCCCGGGATCCCGAAGATGGGTAAGCGCAAAGGTTCCCTGGCCGGACTTCTCGCCTCCCAGGGTTTCGGGAACCACAAGGATTGCGAACGGATGATCCGCGGGGGCTCGGTCGAGCTGGGCACCGTCGGTCCGGATGGCATGTCTTGGCGGATGGCTTCGGATCCCCATGAGGCGGCCTCCTGCGAGGGACTCCATGTACGCGCGGCGGGTTTCGAATTCCCGTGCCATGAACATCTCTACCTGGCCTTCCACAAGCCCGCGAATACGGAATGCAGCCATACGCCCTCCCACCACCAGAGCGTCTTCTCCTTTTTCCCCGCGCCGTTCCTGCGGCGCGGGCTGGAAGCGGTCGGCCGCCTCGACGCCGACACCACCGGCCTGCTGCTCCTGACCGATTCCGGGACGTTCAATCATTTCATGACCTCCCCCCGCAAGCACGTGCCCAAGACCTACCGGGTGGGGACCAAGCATCCCGTTTCGGAGGATCAGATCGCGAAGTTGGCCGTGGGCGTGGAGCTGCGCGGCGAGGACGGAACCACCCTGCCCGCGAAGGCGGAAATGCGGGGCGAAAGGGAGTGTGATCTGACCGTGGAAGAAGGCAAATACCATCAGGTAAAGAGGATGTTCGCGGCCGTGGGCAACCGGGTCGAATCGATCCACCGGATCGCGGTGGGACCCATCCTTCTCGGCGAGGACCTTCCTTCCGGGAAATGGCGCTGGCTTTCGGAGGCGGAACTCTCCGCTTTGGGATATCAGGAACCATGAGCGCCGCCGACCGTAATGCCGACCCCGCCCTGCGTCTGCTGACCACCGCCTCGGACGAGACCGGCGATAAGGCCCTGCTCATCCTGGCGGGCGACGGGACCCTGGCGGAAGCCTTCGCGCCACGGTTCTCGAGGATCGTCTGCCATAACGCCTACCTTCCCCAGCATATGGCCGCGGCCTCCCTGGTATCGCGGCTGGGAATCTCCAATGTCGAATGCCTCTTGGGCGATCTGCCCTGTTCTGAACGGATCGGCGCGCCGCCGAAAGACGCTTCCGCGGGCATGGGTAACGGGGATGAGACCTTCCTCCCCGGTATCCGCTACCCTGAGGACTCCTTCGACTGCATCGCGTTCCGCCTGGGCCGCGGCACCGCCCAGGTCAATGCCGTCCTGGCCGAAGCCTTCCGTCTCCTGAAGCCGGAAGGCAGGCTCCTCGTGGCCGGGCATAACCAGGAGGGCATCAAGAGCTTCGCCAAACGCGCCGAAGCCCATTTCGGGAACATGTACCTGCTGGGCATCAAATCCAGCTGCCGCCTGCTCCGGTTCACCAAGGAATCGGCCGCGCCCGTGGAACCGGTGGAAGACCCGAGGTATTTCGACCCGGTACGCCTTCGATTGGCGTATACCGGCGGAGGAAGTCTGGAATACCTGACCAAACCGGGCATCTTCGCCTATCGGGCCACCGATCCCGGAACCGCTTTATTGGCCCTGCACCTTCCCTCCTGCGCCGGGAAATCGGTCCTGGACCTCGGATGCGGCAGCGGCGCCCTGTCCCTGGCGGCCTTCGCCTTGGGAGCGAAGGAGGTGCTCGCCACGGACAATAGCGCCATCGCCATCGCCTGCGCCGAGAGGAATTTCGCCTTGCACGCCAAGCCGGGACGGACCCTGTGCACCGAACTGGCGGAAGGAGCGGAAGGGGAGTTCGATCTGGTCTTCTCCAATCCCCCCTTCCATAAGGATGGCGAGACGGACTACGGCCTGCCCGCGCGCATCCTGGATTCCCTTTGGCGCCACCTCAAACCGGGCGGAGAAGCCTATCTGGTGGCCAACCAGTTCCTGGACTATCCCGCCCAGGCGAGAAAGCAGTTCGGGGAAACCTCCATCCTGGCCCGGGACGCGGGTTATATCGTCCATCGGATGGTAAAAGCCGGCTGATAATCTCCATTGCCCCCTTCTCCCCGGGGTGATAAAATATCCGGTATGACACGATTCCGGATCGGCCTCAGGGCCCTCCCGACCCTTCCCTTGGCGATGGGTCTGGCGGGCCTGGCCACGCTATTGGCCGGCTGCAACATTTTCAAGCAAGCGATCGGCATCGAACCGGAAACGGCCGAAGAGCATATCCTGGAAGGCCAGATCCTCCTGCGGAAAGCCGAATACGGCGCGGCGGAGGCCGAATTCAGGGCCGCTATCGGCAAGGACTCCTCCAAGTCCGAAGCCTATTACGGCGCGGCCAAATGCGTCCTCCTGGATCAGCACATCAATATGTTCCAGCTTCTGCAGTCCTTCCAGAACAACGATGGCAAAAGCATCCCCTTCCTGAGCGAGCCCGATACCGTGAAGGACAAGATTTACGTGGCGAACCGGGGCATCAACCGGTACCTGAGCATCCTGGCCGAGAAGGACCGCGTGGGCAAGAGCGACGGGAAGGTGCCATTGAACCATTTCTCGGCCGACTACGCCTTGGCCTCCGCGATCGAGGCGGTGCTCTCCCTGGCGGATTTCAACGGGGACGGCCGGATCAACTCCAAGGACAATATCCTGAACGGCATCATCGATTTCAGCGACCCCTCCAAGCTCAATCCCGACAGCATCATGGCCAATATCGCCGACCTGAAGAACGATACGGCGAAGATATCGGCCTTGAACGGTCTGCTCGAGAAATCCCAGGAGCTGCTGGCCAATAGCGACAAGGCCCTCGACCTGTTCCTCAACGGGGCGTTGAACAAGCAGGATTCCATCTCCGGCAGCAATTGCGCCGCCGCCGATACCGCCTGCCAGCGTCTTAAGGCCCAACTCGGGGGCACAGGCAAGGAACAGGTCGGCGATTCCGCCATCACCCAGGTCAAGAAGTTCATCCAGGACGCCGGATCCACCGTCGTCATCTACAAGGTGTTCGACAAGGTCGACAACGACGGCGACGGCTGCATCGATGAGGAGCTTCTCGACGGGATAGACAATGACGGGGACGGAAGGACCGATGAGGATTCCCGCGGCGCTCCCGATACCGCAGGGAACGTCAACTACCATGCCGATAAGGACAATGCGGACAACAACCTGGACGGGAAGATCGATGAGTCCGGCGAGGCCGCATTCCACCTGCGCTACCAAGCCTCCTTCCAACCCCTGCAGCTGCTCCTGCATCCAGAACGCAAAGCGGAGATCTTCTGGGGCGACTCCGGCTCCGGCATCTCGGATACCCGTCATAAGGTGCTTCTCGTCCTCGATTCGACGGCGACGCCGAAGACCATGGACACGGTTTCCACTTTTGATCTTTGCAAGGGCCCCGTGAAGGGCTTCAAGAAGGGGAAATGAAGTGAAGACCGGGCACCTACTTCCCTTCCTGCTTTTGGCCGCCGAGTCCGCCTGGTGCGTCCGGGGGCCCCAGTACCTGAGCGGCCGGGCCCTGGGCATGGGCGACGCCTTCGTTGCCCTTTCGGACGACTATAGCGGCATCTATTACAATCCCGCCGGCCTTGCGCGGCTGAATACGCCGCTTGACGCCGGCATGTCCCTGAAATTCGACGTGGGCGATCTGTTCGGCGTGGCCGGGGACGCCCTCAACGTGGCGGGTGAGCACACCAACAGCTTCACCAGCGTGGACAGCATGGCCGCCGACAATACCCTGGTTGACGATATCATGGTCTTCGATCGCCGGCAGATTGGTCTGGGGACCCTTCCCGAAATGCATTTCGCGGCGCGCAGCACGGATCCGGACTTCCCCATCGGCATCGGCGCGGCCTGGTTCCTGGGCTCCCAGGGCCGATTCATGCTCGACAAAGGCATCTACATCCCATCCGCTTCGGCGCGGGTGCGCACGGATTTCGTGGCCAAGGTGGCGGGCGCCGTCCAGGTGTATCCGGGCCTGAGCATCGGCCTCTCCCCTACCATCGCCACCTACAACAACTTCGAGCAGTCCCTGTCCATCCAGCAATACGCGACGGCCTCGGACACCCTGGAGGCGCGGCTGGCGGAAGAGAAGCGCAGGATCTACCGTCCGGGATTCGGATTCGGCGTGAGCGCCGGGGCGCTTTACGATATCATTCCCACGGAACTGCGCGTAGGCGCGGTCATCTACAATTTGTTCCTGTCCATGCACAATGACCGGGTCCCGGCTACCTACAGCCTGGGTCTCGCCTACCTACCCGCCGTCCTCCGCAAGCAGGGCATGCTCAGATACGTCAATTTCGCCCTGGACATCGAAGACGTGATGGCGGACAAATCCTTCCTTGGCAAGTTGAACATGGGCGCGGAAATGAACCTGTCCCTGGCGCAAATACGCGGCGGCTTCAAGGGCGGATACCCGTGCTACGGCCTGCTCGCGAACCTCTACTTCATGCAGATGGAATTCACCTCCTGGGCGGAGGAAGCCGGCCTGTACGTGGGCCAGCTCGAAGACCGCCACTATCTGCTGGGTTTCCGGATGGGTATCTGACCCCGGAGTGAATCGCTGAAGACCGCTTGGAAGCGCACCTCGCCGAAACCGGCGAGGCGGCAGCGGATGCTCCGTCTGTCCACCGAGCCGCCCCTTTCCACCTCAAGTACGCGACCGCATCCTTATCTGCTGAGGTTGAAACCGAGCCTCAGGTTATTGTGGTGCTCGAAATTGTAGACCCACTCATAGGCCGCATCCACGGCCAGGCGCATGCCCAGGGTGCGGTAACCAAGGCCCGCCCCCACCGAGAGCCGATGGGAGGCCTCATTGGTGAACATATTGCGCGCGTACCCGATGCGCCCGGCCACCAGGTCGTGCAGGTAGGGCTTGACCCAGGAATCCGGGAGAAGCTCCAAGGGAACGACTTCGATGCCGGTGGCGAGCCTGGTGAGGCCGTCATGGTAGAGCGACGGTTCGTAATCCACCACCAGGTCGAGGAACGGGTCCGGGTCGAAGAGGAATCCGTAGCGTAGGGTCACCGGTACGTATTCGGCGTATTCCCCCATGGCCGTTCCGGCCTCGTTGCGGGTATCCCAGGAAATGCGGGATAGGAGATCCTTCATGGTAACGCCCACGGTATATTTGGGGCCGAAAGGTCGCACGGTCGCGCCCACATCGAATCCCAA
Organism: Fibrobacterota bacterium; assembly: GCA_028287465.1. Lineage (GTDB taxonomy): Bacteria > Fibrobacterota > Fibrobacteria > UBA11236 > UBA11236 > Chersky-265. Next base: position 46,146 of record JAQBPO010000081.1, on the reverse strand, counting down.
CAGTCCCAAGGCGCTTCCCTGGACCTGGTGTCCCAGCCCGGTTTCCGGGTCATGGAATTCCTCGCCCCCGCCGCCGGTACCGGCGAAGCGGAGCTTGTACGTGCCTCCCAGATGGACCCAGCCGCGCTCGAACGCACCGCCCAGAAGGACTTCGTTCTCGGAATAGACATCGTCGCCGTTCTGCAGCCAGGCGGCGCCCACGACATAGGGTTTGCCCTTGATGCGATAGGTGCCGGAGGTGAAATGATAGGGCACCAGGGCGTACATGTTCGAGTAGTAGTATCCGCCGGTCCAATCCTTGGTTTCGGCCATGGCGGCGGGATTGTAGAGGATGGCCTCCACCCCGACCGGGGCCGCGGTCTGGGCGCCGGCCAGGGCGGTACCGCGGCCCCCGATGGCGATGGGCGCGAAGGCCCCGGGACTGCCCGAAACATCGATGGCCCGGCAGGGCGAAAGGGCCGAAGCGATCGCCGCCGCGCCCAGGAGGGTCCGCATGGCATGGTTCATTTCAGCATCACCACTTTCTTGAGGTATTCCTTCTTGCCCTGGCCGTCCCTCACGATCAGTTTCAGCATGTAGCGCCCGTTGCGGCAGGCCGCCCCATGACTGTCATGCCCGTCCCATACGAAGGGACCCAGGGCGGCGCGGCGCTCCGGCGAAGCCACGCCGGCCTTCTTGGTTCCGGGCTGCACGTTCTCGCCCTTGCTCAGTTGCTGTTCCTGGCTCTCGTATACCTTGTCGCCCATCATGTTGTAAACCTCGATGCGCACCCCCACCTGGCTGGAAACGTCCGAGGACACCTTGTACCCGAGTTGCAATCCCCATGGATCCTCGGAGGTGAAGGGATTGGGCGTGGCGATGAAATCGTAGGCCCCCAAGGGCAGGCTGCCCATGATGACGGCGTACTTCGAGAAGCTGTATACCTTGCCGTCGACCTCCTTTTCGCCGTTGGCGCTGTCCACCTTTTCCCAGGAAAGGCGCGAGGAGTTCCAATGCCCCAGGTATACCTTCCGCTTTTGCGCGATCCCCTGGGTCACGGGCAGGCGCATGACGGCGCCGCTGTCCGCCTTGAAGGGCTGGCTTTCGCTGAGTTCGATGTCCAGGATGTCGCCCACCACCTCTTCCCGGGGGGAGGACCGCAGCAGGCCGCTGACCTTGGGCTTCCGGACGCTGACCGTGAAGGCCTTGGTCAGGCCGGCGAGGTTGAAGTCGAGGACGGCGCCTTCTCCGTTCGTGACAAGGGTGCGCCCCGCGCCGGCGGGCACCACCTGGGCATAGGTGGCGATGTTGGTCGCGAAGGAAAAGGCCTTCAGGACCGGCGCGCCGGAATTGGTGGTCCCGATCTGGAGGGTATCGTAGATGTGCATGGCCGCTCCGCGGGCGACGGCCGGATCCGGGGTGAAGACGCCGAGTTGATCGAGTTCGCCGATTGCGGAATCCGCTTCGAAGGCCCACCTGGGGGCGATATTGAACATCCGGCCTTCCGCGGTCTTCGCATAGGCGGAAAACCGGTATCCCGATTCGGTCCGGTTGGAAAGCGGGAGGGACGCGCCGTCCTCTTCCAGGTTCTTGTTCTCCTTCACGAACTTGACGCCGATGGAAACCGGGGTCAGGTCCTGGATTTTAACGAAGAAGATCTTTTTCAGGCGCACGGTTCCCATGCGGGCGGTGCATTCGACCCCGAAGGGCGAGTCGAACGATACCGAGCCGCCTTTGAAGCGGCAATTCCTGGGCGCGGAAGGGTCTACGCTCAAGGTGAGTCCGAAAGCGGCGGCCCGAGGCGGGTCCGAGAAATCCCAGGAAACCGAAAAGGCCGTATCCCCGGATGCCGCCTTTTCGTCGAAGCGACCATCGAGGTCCCGCCCGTTCTCGCCGCGCAGGTGGACCTGGAACAGATCGCGTGCGCCGAGGGAATAGAGGGAGGTATCGGCCTCCAGGCGCTGAGGGCCCAGGGCGACGGACTGCAACAGGAACGGATCCCGGAGGCTGAAACGCGCGGGGGATTGGATGTCCGAATAGGCCAGGGCCGCGGCGGAAGTCGAGGACGCGGTCCGCGTGACGGTCCCGATGCGGGATCCCGAAGGCGAGCTGAGCGCATGGTAATACTCGTATACGCCGGCCCGGGACTGCTCCGGCACCGTTCCCGCGAACCCGCCCGCGACGGAGTCGAGAGTCACGTACTTCCATACGGGATCGCCTTGGGGCCGATAATACAGGGTGCAGACTACGGCGGGCGCGGCCTTCAGGGAGTCGACCCTACGGACCTTGGCCTGGAAGGCCGAGCCGATGATGGAATCCTGGATTTTCACCCCGTAGAAAACCTGGGGAAGGGTATCCGTCCGAACGCTGTCTTCCCCCAGGTCGATGAAATATTGCCCGAGCGGGATGAGGTTGGATTCCGGATCCCCGAGGCTTACTTCATACCGGCCGGGCTTAACCTTGGCGCCGCTGGCATAGAGTCCCGCGGTATCGGCGCTTTCAGGAAGTTCCGATCCGTTCAGGGTCACCTTGACCCCTTTCCCGTTCCTTCCGTCCGAAGTGACGAATACGCGGATTCGGCTGGTCGGGTAGGTTAAGGTATCCTTCTGGACCGCTTCCCTGGCCGTCAGGGAAACAACCCGGCTGATGTCCTTGAACCCATTGCGTTTGACCTTGATGGTATAGGGCGCGGGTCGGCGCAGGTTCCGGAACGAATTGGGGGCCTTGCCCGTTAAGGAGAATTTCAGGCTGTCGTCCGGATGGAAGGATTGCACGGTAACGAAAAGGCCTTCCACCGGTTCCAGGCCTTCGAGCACGGATACGTCGATTTCGCCGTCGAACCTGTAGTCCGCCGCGAGCACGATATCCTGGACCGCGGATCCATCCGCCTCCCGGAAGACGGGAACGCCCGTCCGTGGGAGGTAACCGTCCATGGACGCGTTCAGGAAGGCTGGAGAAGGGGATCCGGAGGCATCCAACTCATAACGCCCCCCGCTATCGGACGTTGCCGTAGCGCCTCCCTGGAGGGAAACGACGGCGCCCGCGACCGGGGTATTGGTCAAGGCATCCCGCACGAGCCCTTGGATGAGGTTGGCCCGCCTGTTCAGGATCAGAGTGCGGGTTACGATGCCTTTGCCGTCAAAGGCGAGAGTGGCGGCGGGCGGGGATGTGAATCCGGCTTTCGCGGCCGACAGACGGTAGGTTCCCGCTATGATGCCTCCGAATACGAATTGGCCTCCCCCATCCGTCAGGGTCCTGGCGGTATCCGATCCCCGGATGAGGGTCACCAGGGCGGAAAGCCCGATCCCGGTTCCGTCCTCGACCGAACCGGAAATGCCGGCTTGGGTTTCGTCCAGGCGGAAATCCGCCGTGAGGGTGGAGCCTTTCGTGATCGAAAGCCCGGCTTTGCCGGAAGAACGGTAGCCCTTGCGTTCCACGGAGACCTCATGGGCCCCGGAAGCCAAGCCGGTTAAGGCATACCTGCCCGCGGAATCGGTGAGGCTCCAGGTCGCGACCCCGGTGAGGGCGTTGCGAACCGATACCAGGGCGCCGGCGACGGGAGAAGCGGCCGCGCCTCCGGAAACCGCGCCTTTCATCCCGCCCCAAGCGTCGAGGACCGGATCGATGCGTTTCGCCGAGCCGCCGTTCGCCTGGAAGGACGCGGATTGCGAAGCCAGGCTCCCTGAAAAGGCCTGCAAGGCATAATCGCTGCGGTTCTGGAGGCCGGTGAAGGCGTAATAACCCCCGGGGCGCGTCCTTGCGGAGGATACCTGTCCGCTGGCCGCATGGGACAGCATTACGGCGACGCCGGCCGCGCCGCTTTCGACCCGCCCGAGCACCGTTCCCGGAAAGGGACGGAGGCGGATATCCAGGTTTTGCGCGGCGGGATTCCCGATGAGGGAATCGGAAAAAGGGGGGTAACCCGGAAGCGACAAGGTGACGGCGTATTTCCGCCCGTCTTCGAGGCCATTCACGGAATATTGGCCGAGGGAGTTGACGGTATCGCGCAAAGTGTCCGCCCCTGCGGCCACCTGCACCACCGCACCGGGCAAGGTCCGGCTCACCGGACCGCCGGCGGATTTGTCCAGGCCCGAATCGCTTACCGTTCCGAAGACGCCGCCGTCGATCTTGGCCAAGGTCATGGCCAGGGCGGCGGCGGTATCGCCCGGCAGGGACAGCGCCTGTGAGGCCCCGCTCTTGAATCCCGATTTGCCGGAAGCGAAACGGTACTCGCCCCTGGCCAGGTTCCGGACGGTCACCTTGCCCTGGATCGTCCTTCCGAAGGCTTTGCCGTTCACCAATACATCGGCGCCGTCCACGGCATCCCCGTTCTGATCCCGCACCTGGACGGTAACGATCGCGGCATGCACCTTGGCTTCGATGGCCACCGAGGTATCCTTTTCCTTAAGGAAGACCGGGTATTCCACGTTGTCATAGGCGGAATTGTCGAGCAGGGTGGCGAGGGTAAGCGATTGGTTTCCTGGAATTCCCGGGACGGAAAGCTTCCCGTCCGCGCCCGCCGTGAGCGTATCGAGCCGTTTCGCATAGGCTACGACCAGCCTGCCGCCATTGATGGCCTTGCCCTCGGAATTCGCGAGGGAAACCGAAAGCGCCAGCTTAAGTGTTTTCAACCGTATGGACATGCCGGTCTTCAATTCCCCGGGCTTTACCACGAGATTCGTGTCCAGGGTATTCGCACCCGGCTTGGCGATGGTCAGCCGCAAGGCCGTGGACGCCCCGGCCACGCCCATCACCTTGAAGATGCCCGCGGGCTGGCTCTGGGTCGCTATATTGTTTCCGTTGCCGGAGACGTTTACGGACGCGCCTTCCACGGGGACATCATCCAGATAGATGGTTCCCGACAATGCGGAAAGCCTCGATAGGGTGCGGAGGTTGGCCGTCGCTTGCGCGGGCGCATCCAGGCCAAGCGCGAAGGTGGTATCGCGGGCGTCAAAGTCCGCGGTGGGAGGCTTGACGGACAAAAGGTAATCCTGGCCCGCGGGAACATCATCGAAAGCATAGGCGCCGTTCACGGCGCTGGTGGATTTCAGGATTGCCTGTCCGGCGCGCAATTCCACCGGCAGACCCGCGATGCCCGCATCGGATTGGTCCATTACCGAGCCGGTAAGCCGGAACACGGCGGGCACCAGGGCCGGATTGTATCCGGTCGCGGCGACGACGGTGATTTCGGGTGACTGGGTGGAGCCGGACAATTTGTAGCCCGGGGCGGTGACTGAAAGGGCGTAGGCATCGGCGGGGAGGGAGGTAATGGAGTATTTGCCCGAACCGTCGCAAGAAGCGTAGGCGCGCGTTCCCTTTTTCCCCAGGAGGGAAATGCGGATGCCGAAAGCGGATGCCGCGCCGGTAACGGTTCCCGATAGGCTCCCGGCATTCCTGGTCAGGCTGAAATCGAGGCCGGAAAGGGCCCCCCCCGCAGCCAGGGATTTCCCCTCGTACGCTTGGTCCGTTGCGAACCCGGGAAGGGAGGCCGAAACCGAATAGATGCCGGACGGCAGTCTGCCGATTTTGTAGGATCCGTCCGTCGCGGTGACCGTGGATCGGGAGACACCGTAGGCATTGGCGGAAACGGGAACGCCCGCCGCGGCCGCACCATCCTTCAATACCTTTCCGGCGAGTTCTCCGCGGTTCGCTTCAAGGGTCACCTCCACGCTGGTCTGTTCCCCGGGGAGCAACGAGAGCGATGTGATTTTGGCTTCGGCATACCCTTCGGCGCCCGCCAAAAGGGTGTAAGTGCCGGCGGGCAGATCGTCCCGCGCAAAACGGCCGTCCCCATCGGTCGTAAGGGCCCCGCCGCCGGCTTCCGGGGAGAGCCCGGTCAAGGTGATCAAGGCGCCTGCGACGCCGGACCCTTCCGAAACCACGCGGCCGGAAAGCCTCCCCAGGGAGGCGCTCAAGGTATCCGGCCCGTAAGCCTGGTTTTCCCCCAAAGCCAATTGCACGGAACGCGAAACGGTGCGATACCCGGATTTGGAAAAGGCCAGAGAATAGGTTCCCGCGCCCAGGAACAGGGAGTACTGCCCGGAGAAATCCGTGACCGTCGAGACCACCTCGCCGTTCTTTTCGGCGGTCAGTTTGACGCCCGGTTGGAGGCTCCCGCGACCATCAACCACCCTTCCCTTATACGAGGCGCCGGCCTTCGCCAGGTTGAAATCCTGGACCAGGGTTCCGGCCCTGGGCAAGGAATCCGTGATTATGGACGCGACCTGGTACCCTTGGCAGGATGCGGTCATGGCATAAACCGATCCGGCCTGCAGGGAAAGCGAGAAACGGCCCTGCGGATCCGTAACGGTCTTTCCCGCGAGCGCCGCGTTGGCCGGTTGACGATAGGAAACCTCGCATCCGCCCACGGCGGCATTGCCGCTCGAGACCATTCCCGAGACGGTGCCTTGATCCGGGACCAGGCGCAGGTCGGCATCCTGGATCGTGCCGCCGGAGGGCAGGGAGAAGGAAAGGGCCTGATCCAGAGCGAGACCCTCCTTCGATGCCGTCATCAGGTAATCCGCGCCCGGCAGGGAAATGGTGAATGCGCCTAGACCGTCCGTATTGGTCTGGAATGATTCGAGATTCGCTTTGTTGGTGGCCATGACCAAAGCGCCCGCTACGCCGGCTCCACCCGATAGGGCCCGGCCCTTGATGGTACCGGCGTTTCCCGAGGCCTGGAAATCGATGCCGGAGACGGTATCGCCGGGATTTACCGGCACGGCATAAGTCCTGGAGATCAGGTAGCCATCCTTGGCGGCCGCGACGATCTGGTTGCCGCCGCTGACCGACAGGAGGTAATACCCTGAATTGTCGGAAAGGGAGGACGCTCCGCCGGCCGAGACCCGGGCGCCGCCGAGGCCGGCGCCGTTGGACGTTACCCGCCCCTTGATACCGGACTTGTTCGCATCGAAGGGGAAATCGACTCCCTGGACGGTTTTGGAAACGTCCAGCAGGAATTTCCTCGGCCCGCGCGAAGAATAGCCTTTCGCCAAACCGTCGAGTATCCAATCCCCGGCCGGAAGGCTGAGTTCATAATTGCCGAGGTTGTCGCTGACGATGCTGCGGATCGGGCCCGCCTTTGGAGTGGCTTGCACGATGACGCCGCCCAGACCCGTACCGGAAGCGTCCCGCGTTCTGCCCGCGAGGATGGAAGCATTCGGATCCAAGGTCAGGTTCAGGGATTTGTCGCCGTCCAGGCTGATGGTCTGCGGTTCAGGCGAAGCGAATCCGGCGCTGGAAACGCGGAGGCTCACGGTCCCGGCGGAAACCGGGAAGGAGAAGCCTCCATTGCCGTCCGTATTGGCCGACCGGGTCTCCCCTCCTTGGGTCAGGAAGACCGAAGCCCCGTAAATCCCCTGCCGGGTGAAGGAGTTCTGGATGGTTCCGGAAAGGGTGTATTTGTCGACCACCATGGAAAAGTCGACGGTCCTCGAAGGCGTAGTGGAGTTCAGGGACGCGCTCGCCGGAAAGGAGGTGGCGAACCCGGCCGCCTGCGCCTTGACCTGCCAGTTGCCGTAGGGTATGCCTAGGGAATAAGTCCCTTGGGAATTCGTGACCGTGGTCCATTCGGATCCGTCCGCGCCCGCGACGGTCACCTTCGCGTTCAGGATGCCGGTCCCGGAGCCGGCGGAGGCGACCTTCCCTACGACCTTCCCAAGCGCGGGGCTCAGGGTCATGGTAACTCCGGTTCCGGTTTTGCCGGCATGGACCAGGGTGTCCGCCTTGGATTGGTAACCGTCCAGGTTCTCGATCCGGACCTCGTAACTCCCCAAGGGCGCGCTTTTGATGGAAAGCACTCCCTCGTTGTCCGTGGAGCCGCCCTGGAAGACGGCCGAAGAGGCGCCTCCGAGCCGATTGAGCTTCACGGGCGCATAGGCCAGCTTTTGGCCCGCCTGATTCCTGACGGTAACGGTGATATCGCCCACGTCGACGGCGTAGAAAAAGCTGCGCTTCGCCGAAAGCGAAGCCGAGCCGTTGTTCCCGATCGCGTAAACGCGCCATTTGTAATTGTAGCGCCGCAACAGACCCGTGGCGTTGTCCAGCACGATCTGGCCTCCCGTGGAACTGGCCTTCCACAACGCGATGTCGGCCTGGCTGCCGTCCACGAGATTCTCCTCCAGCAACTCCACCTTGTAGCTCACCGCTCCATCGACCAGGGTCCACCGCAAAAGGATCTGATCGATCCCGGGAATGGTGTCCTTATCCTCGGGTTCCAGGAGCTGGGCGGAAGGCAAGGGTGGCGCGGGAGCGTATACGAAAGAGGACGGGACGGGCGCTACCTTGGAGGTCGAAGCGCTGTTGTTGCCGTAGTTGTTGAGGACCAGCCAGTTGTAGGTCTTGCCCGAAATCAGGGGCGGAGCCGATACGGTATTGAATCCGGAAGGATCCGGATCGCCGTAACGGACGGTGGAATAGGGCGTGATGATCTGCCAGATGGCGCTTACGCCGCTTACGGTGCCGTCCTCGGTAATCCTGAACGGCTCGTCGGAAACCAGCACCGCGTAGAACGGGGCGCTCCCGGACCACGAGAAAACCGGAGTGAGATCCTTTATGGATGCCGCGTTCGCGGGCGATAGAAGCGCGGGCGCATTGCCCGACTCGACGATGATGATGAATTCCTGCGAGGCTTGGGTCCCGTCGGTCAGGATGCAGTAGTTGATGCCGAGGCGGAGGTCGGTGTTACGGTAGGTGACCGGGATATCCGGGTTGATCTTGAAGGTGAACGAGCCGGCGTCGAGTTGGCTGGGGAGATGCAGGGAGTCGTAATGGGAAATGGCGCCGCCGCTACCCCCCGGCACGGTGGAAGCGCGCACATGGACCCGGCCGTTCCCGCCCGTCCAGGCCAGGGAGATATCGGCGGTCTGCTTGCGCATGCCGGCAGGTACCTGGGTCAGCACGATGGCGGCCCGGGAAGCGCCCACGGCCAAAAGGAAGATCGCCAGGAAGGCGGGCAAACGCCTGCGTAAGGATATCGCGTTCGCGATTATCGCCATGGCGCGCGCCGCCTGGAAAGGGAACCGGATTGGCATTTCAGTATCGGTACTCCACGCTAGTCTTGAAAAGGGAAACGGGAAAGGCGACCAGGGAGACCGTGGCCGTGAAATTCGGTCCCAACGGGAAGTAATAACCCATGTTCATGGTGGGAAGGAAGGGAAGGGCTTCGGGACGATAGGCCGCTGCCTCCGAGAGCACGTCGCCCTCGGTTACCGTATAGAAGATTCCCCCTAGCTGGAAGAAGACCTGGTAGATCTGGAACCCGACGGCGAACTGCTGTTCCAGGCCCAGCCGGAAGCTGTTTTCGCTCCGGGAAACGGTCACGGAATCCTCCCCGAAGGCATCCTTGTAGACGTCCTTGGTCGTGGAATCGAACGCATCCACGCTGTCGATCATGGTGTAGTGCACGGTCATGCCCCGCATGAAATAGGAGTAGTCCAGGTTCATCCGGAAATTCTCCCAATTGGTATGCAGGGAAACCGCCCCCTCCCATGGAAGGTTCACGCGCATGTCCTGGAGCTGGGTCTTGCTGCGGGTCGTCAAAGTCAGCTTGGTCGGATTCATCTTGGCCGGGTCCATGATCTTTTCGCCGCTGAAATCCAGGGAAGGAAGCACATTGTATTCCCAGGCCACCGTTCCTTTCAGGAACATGGTCTCGGCCAAGCTGACCATCGCGTCCGCGCCGAAGTGCCGGGAAAACTGCCAGGCCGCCCCCATGCGTACGCCATGGGCGGATCCGCTCACCTTCCCCAGGCCCTTGGCGTCCAAATCGTCGTGGTAGTTCACCCCGGTCCCGTGGAAATAGGATTCCTGGCCCGCCCGTTGCAGGATGCCGTCCACGCGTGCGCCCGCCTCCAGTAAAAGATCCAGGGTGTACCGCTGATACGCCAACCCGAGATGGACACCCTTCCAGGGTTCTCCCGCCACTCCCAGGGAGAAATCGTTGAGTTCGGCCGAAACCCGCGCGAAGGCGTCGCCGGAAATCAGGACCTTGATGCTGTCCGCCTCGGGATCGTTCTCATCTTCGGGAAGCCCCAGGCCGATGCGCATGCCTCCCAGGGCGAAATCCAGCTGGCCCCGGAATGGCTGCTGCACTCCCGCCCCCAGGGTTGCGGAGGCGCCGCCGAAAGCCACCGAAAACCCTCCCAGGTTGGTGGACTGGTACAATCCGAGGCTCACATCCGGATAGACCGGCCGTTCCACATTGTTGTTCTCCCCTTCCAGGAAATCCTGGATGGGCACGCGCATATTGTTGCGGAGCAATTTGGTCCGTTCGCTGCTTACCCCCAATCCCAGGCCGGGAAGGAAGAAATCGGTCTGCACGGACATGCCGTGCAACCGGGAAAGCGAAGCCGGATTTCCGAACAGGGAACTGGCCGAAGGATACAGGGATGTTACGTTGTTCATCGCCCCCCGCGCGCCGGTATTGCTCCCGATGGCGAACGGGGACATGTTCCCTTCCATGTTCAGGTAGAGCTTCCCGCCCTGGAAGTCGGTGAACTGGGCGCCGGCCGGGACCGCCGTGATGATCGCGAACGCCGGGATCCAGGCCCAAGCCGGGAGCATGCCCGAAGCGGCGCGGAAGCGCCGAAAGGCGTTCTTCCCGGACTCAGATGTGGTTGACATAATCCAGGATCCCGATGGCGGTGCCGTAGAAGAATACCATGAAACCCAGGCCCGTTATGGCCTTCGGCAAGTAACCGATCCCGGGGTACTCGATTCCGGAGAAGCGGTAATGGCCCATGTTCGCCGAAAGGTTCAGGAACATCCTTTCCTCTTCCGCGTCGGGAACCATCCGGTTGAATACCCCTTCCTTCCTGGATAGGCCGACGGATTTCCCTTCTTCCACGACGAGTTCGCCCGGACTCTCCGCGGTCTCCTGGACCCCGTTCAAGCCCCGCAGGCATACCACCTGCAGCGATGAGTCCTTGGGTGAAGACGAAACCCCCGATTGGAACCCGCCCCGCCCCACCGCGATTCCCCAAGGCGTCACGACGCGTACCAGGGCTTCCTCCTGCTGGGAGGTCGCCATCACGCGGCCGGAAGTCAGCTCCAGGACCAACGGATCCTTGGCGGATTTGGGAGCCTTGAGGACCCGGAATTGGGAGTTGGGAAGCACCCGGATATGCACGTTGTTGCGGAAGAAAAGATCCAGCTCGGCCGCGGAATCGGTCTTGTATTCGACCTCGAGGTCCAATTCGTCGGAATGCCGGATCCGGAAATACCCGCTGCGGTCCTTCGGCTGGCCCTTGCGGAACGCCACCTTGACCAGGCCGCGCACGTCCTTCGAGTCGTAATGGATGGTATCGACGGATGAAGCGGCTATCCTGCGCGGCCGCTCGAAGCGGTCGAAATACCGGATGACGGAATCGCGTTCGTCGGTGATGGATCCGAAAACGACTTCGCGGTTCTTCAGGATGAGCTTGTCCGCGAGCGCAGGCCGCGCAGCGAAACCCGACAGCATGGCCAGGCAGGCTAGGCCGCCGCCGCCCATTCGCATGGCCCGCCTCAGCCTTTCCACTTCTTCCTCACTTCGACCTTCCGGGTCCCCATGGCGCTGACCCCATCGGCCGTTGTCACGCGCAGTTGCATGGGGAAAACGCCTTCCTTGCTGAAGGTGTACTGGAACCTCCCGTTCTCGGCCGATACCAGATCGAATTTACCGTCGCCGTCGAGGTCCCATTCCCATTTCACGATCCTGCCGTCCGGGTCGACGCCGGTGCCTTCGATCACCAACGGCTTGCCCAGGGTCGCCTTGAGATCCGGGCCGGGTTGGCAGACCGGAGGCGCATTGAATATCTCGATCTTGGCTTGCTGGCAGGCTTCCCGGCCGTCCATCGAGGCTACGCAGACGGCGGCCGTGTATTTGCCGGGTTTTCCGTAGACGTGCTTCATGCGCAACCACCATTCACCGGGGCCCGCCACGCTGTCCGCCGGGATCGAGCGCGTTTCCCAGGCATTCGATTCACCGGTGAAGTTGCAACGGACCTTGGCCAGGGAATCGTCCGCATCCTTCGCCCGGGCCTTGAATTCCACCGCGGCCGTCATGTTCTCCTTGGGATTCTTCACCTTGATATCCAGCCTGGGCCTGGAGTTCACGCGGAGAACCGCGGTGGCCTTGCCCGTCTGCCCCATGGGATTGCGCGCGGTCAGGGACGCCTGGTATACGCCGGAGGCCGGGGCCTTGAGGACCGCCTTCATGGACGATGAATCCCGCCATTCAGGCTTGCCGTCCCCGTCCAGGTCCAGGGAAAAAGCCAAGCCTCCATCCGCCTTGGATTCCGAGGCGTCGATGCTTACCATCCCCCCCGGCTCCACCGTATCCGGGCTGATCCTCAGGACCGCAATGACCGCGCTGACCACGGCGACCTTCCCTTCCGCGGTCCGCGTTTCCGAATCCCCGTACCGGGCCTCCACTTTCGGCGCGAATCGGCCGACCCCATCAAACGCATGGCGGTGATGGAGATTGGATGCGAGGGGAAGGGCATCGGTGTCCCACGTCCCATCGCCCTGGTAATCGAATCGCACCGTCAACGATGGCGCGGCCCAAGCGGGAAAGGAACTGCCTCCCAGATCGAAGAGCACGGTATCGCCCTTGTTCACCTGTGCCGGCAGGGGCTTGAGCGCCAGGGCCAGGACCTTGCCTACCGTAAGCGTGAATTTCTGCCTGAGGCGGATGAGGCTGGCTTCGCCGCGGGATCCATGGATGACCGCCTCCAGATCGATCGGGTAGGCCCCTTCCTTCGAGGGGGTCCAGGTCACCGCCCCGCGGTCCGTCCGCATGGCGGAATCCGCGGCTTGGACGATGCGCAAGGTGAACGGACCGGGCCTCGACAGGACCGGACGGTATTGCCAGGCCCGGCCGGGATAGGCCTTGATGACGGGTCGGCTCGCGAATTCCGCCTTCTCCGGACCGGTGGCGGGCTCAGTCGATACCGATCCGTTCGCGGAATCCGTTCCGGAAAGGTCCGCTCCCTCCCCGGAATCCGCCGTCGGGATCGAAGGCGGCCGTTCCAAGGCGGGTCCACCCGCATTCGCGGGAGGAACCGGATCGTTCTTCTTTTGGCAAGCCAGGAGAGAGGCGATGCACAAAGCCAGGCAGGCACGGGATTTCAAACTCACCGCCGGGGGATTGAATGGCATTCTGGTGTCCATTCTAGCACGCCGATTTTTGCGAAGTCAATCGCCAACACCCGGTACGGGCCCGCTTTACGCGAAAGCGATGGGCTCGGGCGGAAGCGGCATGGGAAGGACTGGACGGGGGTTTCGATCCGTGCGGATCAATGATGGAGTATCGAAATGCGACTAGTGGGGAACGGACGGAACCGGGACCGGTCGGGTCAAGCCCCTTCCGCGCTCAATCCTTCCATTGCGGGCCCCATTTGGGCGGCTCCGCCGCCGGGGGCTTTTCCTTCGGGGTCGGGGAATCGACCGCTTCCTTGCCTTCCAACTCCATGGACAGCTTCAGGAGGTCCTCTTTCGCCTGCGCGGCGATGAAAAGCTGGTTGCCCACCATTTTGGACAAATCGTCCGATAATTTCCGCCGGGTCTTCTCGTCCAGGTCGGCCACTTCGCCGATCCACTCGAATACAGCCTCCCGCAACCGGCCCGCGGTGGTATCCTTCGCGTTCACCTTCTTGGACATGTTGAACCTCCTCAGGCAGGCTTCCGCCTCGTCCGGTTCGCAGTACAGGTAGTCCGCGAGCTTTTCAACGGACCAGTTCTTGTCCACCGACTCCTGGAGATGCCTGATGCTCTGGGGCGCGAGATGGCTCCAGCGGTAATGCGTCGGCTTCAGCGCCAGGTACTGTCGGTAGGATTTCCGGAATACGTCCGCGGCCAGGCGATCCGCCAGGGGAACCGGGGACTCTTTCATCGCCGGGTCCAGGCCTATTCCTCCTCGTCGGCGTCGCCATCCGCGTCCGCGTCCCCGAACTCCTTGTCCAGGTCCTGGAGCACGTCCTTGACCTTGGCTTCGGTTTCGGTCAGGACGCTCTTGCAACGCTTGAGCAGGCCGGCGGCCTCCACCACCCTCTCGGCAAGCACGTCGATGGGCACCTTGCTCTGGTCGATGTCCTCCAGGATCGCGTCCAGGCGCGCGATGGCCTCGCTGTAGCTCTTCTTGTCTTCCTTCATCCAGGCTCCTTTTTAGAAATGATGCGGCTCTCCACCGTCCCGTCCTTCAGCTGGTTCACCACCACCTCGTCGGGGGAAACCTGGGAGATGCTGCGTATCGGTTTGCCGTCCCTGGTCCGCATCAGGCTGAAGCCCAAGGCCAGCATGCGCGCGGGATCCGCGGCATGGATCAGCCGGTCCTTCAGAGCCAAGGCCTCCTTGCCCGCCCGCACCCCTTGGGTCCACCAGGCTTTCACCAGGCGCCGCGCCTGGGATCGCCTCTCCCCTTCCCCTTCGAGAAGACGGCCGGATTCCGCGGCCAGGCGCAGGTAGCGCTCCCGCAGGGCATGTTCGCTGCCCGCCTTCAGGCGGCGCCAGGCATGGTCCATGGCCTGGGTGCGATTGGCGAAGCGGAGCCGCTGCAGGTTGAGGATCTTCCTTGGGCCGCGGGACAATCCGATCCTATCGACCGCAAGGCGCCGGCCCTCCGCGCGCAAGGTCTGGCGGACAAGCGCCCCCAGGGAACGCGCGTGCTCCCGGAAGCGCAATTCCTCCGTGGCCCTGCGGCCTTCCCAATGGTGCTTGAAAGCGGCAGCCCTTTGCGCCAGGCCGTGCCACCCTTCCTGGCATTCCATGCGCCAGGCTTCGGTCAGCTCCTGATGGATCTCCGCGAGCCGGCCGTAGCATTGCCCCGCCATGGACTCCAGGAACTTGGCGCAATCCGTCGGCGTGATCTTATTGTCGTACGCGACCAGATCCGCCAGGGAGTTGTCTATCTCGTGGCCTATGCCCGTGAGCACGGGAACCTTGCAGGCGGCGATGGCGCGGCAGATGCTTTCGGAATCGAAGTAGACCAGATCGGTCTTGGCGCCCCCTCCGCGGACCAGGCAGATCACGTCGAGGGGAAGCCGCTGCAGGACCTTCAAGGCATGGAGCACGGTGGCTTCCGTCGCCTCCCCCTGCATCTTGGCCCCGGCGAAGGCGATCCGGAAGGAGAATCCCGAGTTCAGCAGTACGGTAGTGAAGTCCTGGTAAGCGGCGGATCCGGGCGCGGTGATGAGGCCGACCCTTAGCGGCAAGGCTGCCAGCTCCCGCTCCTTGTTACGGCGGATGAGCCCTTCCTTGTGCAGGCGCTCGAGGATTCTCTGGCGCGTGAGGGTGAGCTCCCCGATCGTGAACTTCTCGTCGATGTCCAGGACGCGGGGCTGGAAGCGGCCGGAGGGAACGTAGAAGTTCGCCTCCAAAAGGAGGGCCACCTTGAGATCGACCCGGAGGGCCAACGGAATGGGCAGGCGAGAGAACCGGAGGTTGAAGACCTCGAGCTCGGAGGTCCACAAAGTCACTTCCAGGACGGCCCGGGGACGGGCATCCCCTTCCTCGAACTCCCCAAGGGTGAGGTAGGCGATCCGACCCCGTTGGTTCAATTGGGTGATGACGCCCTTGACCCAAATTTTCGGCACTTGGGTCTTGAGCAGGCGCTCAACGCTGCGGCTGTATTGGGTGATCGAAAAAACCTTGGGTTCCGGGCTCCCGGCCCCGACCCCATTGCCTGACCCCGTTTTGACCGGATCCCGCTTTTCCCCATGTAAAACGCCGCCGGCCCCGGCCTCGCGGGACGCGGCTCCCGTGTCATGTTTTGGCAGGTCGGGCCCCATCCAGGCAAAACTAAAAATTAAACCGTTCACCGCCTCCTCCGTCCCCGTCGATACGGGCCGGAAAACCGCTCAGGAGCCCGCGGTAAAGGGGCCCCGAACCAGGAACGGCGGGGTCCGGAGCTTGCATGAAACCCCGGCCGGATGTAAATTTCTTCCGCTATTCAGCGCAAATCGCCGAGAAGGAGTCGTTCATGCCCATTGTGGATTTCAAAACCTATAACAAGATGTTGGATACCGCCAACAAGAACAAATACGCGTATCCCGCCATCAACGTCTCGAGCATCGAGACCGCCAATGCGGCGCTGGCCGGTTTCGCCGAGGCGAAGTCCGATGGCATCATCCAGGTTTCCACCGGCGGCGGCGAGCATGCTTCCGGCACCGGCGTCAAGGACATGGTGCTCGGCGCCATCTCCCTGGCCAACCACGTCCACCTGATGGCCGCGAAGTACAACGTCTACATCGCCCTCCATACCGACCATTGCCAGCCCAAGAAGGTCGATACCTTCCTCAAGCCCCTCATCGCCGAGACGGAACGCCGCCGCGCCAAGGGCGAGAAGAATCTCTTCAACAGCCACATGTTCGACGGCTCCGAACTGCCCCTCGACCAGAACATGAAGATCGCCAAGGAGCTCATGGTCCTTTGCGCCAAGAACGAAATCATCCTCGAAGTCGAAGCCGGCGTGGTCGGCGGCGAAGAGGACGGGCACGACACCTCCGGCGTAGCCGCAGACAAGCTCTACACCACCCCCGAGGACATGCTCGAGGTGTACAAGGCCCTCTCCACCGTGCCCAACGCCCGCTACATGTTCGCCGCCACCTTCGGCAACGTCCATGGCGTGTACAAGCCCGGCAACGTCAAGCTCAAGCCCAGCATCCTCAAGGACGGCCAGGACGCGCTCAAGAACAAGTTCAACGCCCGGTTCGACCTGGTCTTCCACGGCGGTTCCGGCTCCACCAAGGAAGAGATCGCGGAGACCTTGGAATACGGCGTCGTCAAGATGAACGTGGACACGGACACCCAGTACGCCTTCACCCGCCCCATCGCCGAACACTTCTTCAAGAACTACGACGGCGTGCTCAAGATCGACGGCGAAGTGGGCAACAAGAAGGCCTATGACCCCCGCGCCTACCTCAAGGCCGGTGAAAAGGGCATGGCCAAGCGCATCAAGGAAGCCTGCGACGATTTGAACTCGACCGGCAAGACCCTCTTCAGCGCCTAAGCCGAAAAGGATCGGAATACGAAGGCCCCGGGATCGCTCCCGGGGCCTTTTTCATTTTCCGGGGTTCCAATCCCTCACCCTCCGCCCCGACCGTCCAATCCGAACCTGCACCCACGCGCCCGGGGCTTAGGAGACCGTGGCTCTTAAGAGCCCGGGGCTTAAGAGCCCGGGGCTTAAGAGCCCTTCTCGATCACGATGCAGGAATTATGCCCGCCGAACCCGAAGCTGTTGCTGATCCCGAACCGTGCCGAAGTCCGCGACTTCACGTTGGGCACGCAATCGATCGCGATTTCCGGATCCTGGTTGATCACGTTGAGGGTCGGATGCACTTCCCCGGTATTCAGGGTCATGACCAGGGCGATGGCCTCGATCGCCGAAGCCCCGCCCAGCAGATGCCCGGTCATGGACTTGGTCGAATGCACCTTCATGTTCTTGAGGTGATCGCCGAATACCAGGCCCAGGGCCTTCACTTCGGCCACGTCCCCGAGAGGCGTGGAGGTCGCATGCGCATTGACCACGCCGATTTCCGATTTGGGGACGCCGGCCTCCTTCAGGGCCATCTCGATGGCCTGGCACACGCCTTCCCCGGTTTCCAGGGGCGCGGACATGTGGTAGGCATCGCAGCTATTCCCGTAGCCCCTGAGCACGCCCAGGATCTTGGCGCCGCGGCGTTCCGCATGTTCGCGGGCCTCCAGGACGAGCACGCCCGCGCCTTCGCCGAGGACGAAACCATCCCGGTCCGCGTCGAAGGGACGGGAAGCGGTGGCGGGATCGTCATTGCGGCGGGACAAGGCCCGCATGTTCGAGAAACCGGAAAGGGAGGCGGCGCAGACCGATTCCTCGGCGCCGCCCGCCAGCATCACGTCCGCGCGTCCGAGGCGGATTTGGTCGGCGGCTGTGGCGAAGGCATGGTTTCCGGTGGCGCAGGCCGAGGATACGGACCAGTTGGGGCCGCGCCAGCCCAGGCGCATTGCGGCCATGCCGCTTCCCATATTGGTGATCGACATGGGGATGAAGAAGGGCGATACGCGCTTCGGTCCTTTGGTTTCGAGCAAGCCCGCGTTCTCGGTGAAGACCTCGATGCCGCCCATGCCCGAGCCCAGGATGATTCCGGCGCGGGTCACGTCCAGCTTGCCCGGTTGGAATCCGGCGCGTTCCACCGCGCTCATGGCGGCGTGGACGACATATTGGATATACCGGCTTGTGCGGCCGATTTCCTTGGCGTCGAAATACGGCGAGGCGTCGAATTCCTTGATCTCGCCGGCGAAGTGGACGGCATAAGCGGAGGTATCGAAACGGGTTATGTTCGAAACACCGGAACGGCCTTCCAGGAGATTGGCGAAGAAGGTTTCGGGAGTGTGCCCCAGGGGGCTGGCCAATCCCATACCGGTAATGACGACTTCTCTATGCTTGTCCATTTTGTCCCTTGGAGGCCTTGCTATGTTTACCGCCCGATGGTCCCGAAGGACCGTGAGCGGCTCAAAAAGATAGGAAAAGGGGCGGAAAGTGGAAAACAACCTCATCTGGGTGGATATGGAAATGACGGGCCTGGATTCCGGCCGGGACCAAATCCTGGAAATCGCCACCTTGGTTACCGATACGGAACTCAATATCATCGCCGAAGGCCCCAATCTGGCCATCTTCCAGCCCGAGGAAATCCTCAAGGGGATGGATGATTGGAACCAGTCCCATCATGGGCAATCCGGGCTCCTGGACCGGGTGCGGTCTTCGACCGAAACTCTCGCGACCGCGGAGCAGAAGACCCTCGCCTTCGTGGCCGGGTTCTGCAAGCCCAAATCCTCTCCCCTATGCGGCAATTCGGTATGGCAGGATCGGCGCTTCCTGGATCGGCTCATGCCCGCCCTCAATGGTTTCTTCCATTACCGGATCATCGACGTAAGCTCGATCAAGGAACTCGCGTTGCGATGGTATCCCCAGCTTCCCCCCATCAAGAAAAAGGAAACCCACCTCGCCTTGGCGGACATCCGCGAGTCGGTCGAGGAGCTCCGTTACTATCGTCGATCCTTTTTCCAACCCGCCGCGGTATTGCCGACGCCTTAAGCGGCTCTTCGGGCGGGTCCCTCGCCATTTATTCCTATTTTTCCGGCAGGAAAAATCATAAACTGTTTGGGTCGCGATCGGATTTTCCGAGCCGCGCCCGAACCCAGGAATACCGGAGGATAGTGCCCTGAAACTGCAACGTTATGATTTCGGGGGACCCTATAGACGCGTTTCCTCCCGGCGCGGGCCGAGGCCCTCCGGCCTTCGCCAATTCATCTTTCGCGGCCTCGCCGTTTTGGGCGTCATCCTGGCCTTGATCGGCTTCAAGAAATACGGCGGTTTCGGTTCCCCGACCCCTTCCTCCGGCAAAGGCAAATCCGCCGTAGCTTCCTTTCTGTCCAGCGCCAATCCCGGGACTCCCGGCCAATCCACCACCGCCCCCGCAACGACGGCGGCCGTGGAATGGCAGGCGCCCATGCGCAACTATCCCCGGCCGGATACCTTCAGCTACCAGGGCAATGCCATGGTGGCGGACTATGCGCCGGATTCCCTCCTCAACAGCAGGGTCAATGTATACCTGCAGCGCTATCGCCCGGAAACCGGAGTCATCCTGATCGCCGATCTCAAATCCGGCCATATCCTGGCCTTGGGCGAGCGTGAAGACTCCCTGCTGTCGGCCACGCCCAAACTGGCTTATGGCGGCGGGTTCCCGGCCGCATCCCTGATCAAAATCCTGACGGCCACGGCGGCGCTCGAATCGAATGCCAGGGAATTGGTGGACAGCATCCCCCAGCTGGGCGGATACCATACCCTGTACAAACGTCAGCTCATGACGGAAGGTCAGCGCCACCTGCCCCGGATCACCTTGGAAGAGGCCTTCTCCAAATCCGTGAACCCGGCCTTCGGTATGTTGGGGCTCTCCATGGGGCCCTCCACCTTGCGCAACACCGCCATCCGTATGGGATTCAATCAGCCTACCTTGCCGTCGTGCGTCGCCACCAGCCGCATCGATTTCCCCGACTCCGGCTTTTCCCTGGCCGAAGCCTCCTGCGGGTTCACGGCCAAGACCACCATCTCGCCTTGGCATGCCTTGCAAATCGCGCGCGGAGCCGGGGACGATGGCCGCCTGCGCGTCTGCTCCTTTCCCCGGAGCATCATCAATCTGGCCACCGGAACGGAAACGCCCATCAGAAGGGATACCGGTTGCTCCTTCGTCTCCCTCTACAACCTTCCGAAGTTGCAAGGGTTCATGCAGGCCACGGTCCGCGTGGGAACGGCGCGCAAGGGCTTCCATTCCATCCTCAAGGCCAACCAATTGGAGAAGATCGAAGCAGGCGGTAAGACCGGTTCCCTGGACGGGGAAGAGACGCCCGGCCGGTTCGATTGGTTCATCGGCTACGTCAAGCTGAAGGACGACCCGACCCGCGGCCTGGCCTTCTCCATCATGCTCGTGCACCGCGAATACGCGAGCATCCATGCCAGCCAATTGGCGGCCTTGTTGATCCGGGATTGGCTCACCGCCTACGAGAAGGCGCGGAAGGCCGAGGAGAAGGCCCGCAAAGCGGAACTTGCCTACAAGGCAGCCTGAGGCGGGACGGTAAAGTCAGATGGCCAGGAAAAAGGTCGCATTAATCCTCAGCGGAGGCGGAGCCCGCGGCGCCTACCAGGCCGGCATCCTCAGCGCATGGAAGGACATCTTCCGGAAGAACGGCCAGATCGAGATCATCGTGGGCGTTTCCGCCGGCGCCATCAATGCCGTGCGCCTGATGCAGTCCGCGCCCAACTACGCCAGCGGCGTGGACGCCATCACCCATCTCTGGTCCACCCTGACGCCGGACCAGATTTTCGAATCCGACCTGAAGGCCGTGGTAAAGAACCTCGTCCGGCTGTTGCGCTCATCGCGCCATCAGCGCAACCATGGCTCGGATACCTCCCTCGTCAATGCCATGCTGAATACGGCGCCCTTGCACGATTACCTGAGGCGCAATACGGATATGGGGCAGGTGCAGCAACGCCTCCGCACCTTGCCCGATCATGCCTTGGCGTTGAGCTGTTTCGATTATACGGACATGAAGAACGTGACCTTCTTCCAGACCCGGGAAATCTGCCCCTCCTGGGAAAGGCCCACCGTCCGCGGCGTGCGCACCTCGCTCACCACCGAACATATCATGGCTTCCTGCGCGGTACCGCTCATCTTCCCTCCCGTCGTCATGGACGGGCATTTCTACGGGGACGGCTCCCTTCGGAACATGACGCCCTTGAACGCCGCCATCCGCCTGGGCGCTGAGCGCATCATCAATATCAGCCTGCGCGGGGATTCCTACCAACAGAAGAACAACGTCGCCCCCACCCTGGGCCGGATCGCCGCCACAATGCTCGATTCCATGTTCCTGGACGCCGTGGACATCGACTCCCAGTTCATGAACCGGATCAACCTGCTGGCGACCAAGGTCAACGAGGCCGATCGCGACGTACGCGTCATCGACCTGTGCCGCGTAGGGCCCATGCTGGATTTCAGCCTGATCGCGCACAAGTACCGTAAGCGCTTTCCCAAGACCCTGCGCTACCTTTTCGGCGGTTGGATCTCCTCCGAGCTCCTGAGCTATCTGCTCTTCGACGGCGAATACGCCAAGGAGCTGATTGAATGCGGGAAGCGGGACGGCGAATTGTTCCTCGACGTGGTCGAGGAATGGCTGCTCAATAACGGTTGATTACGGGCTGATCAGCGACTGGAAAAGGCGGGGTGGCTCGGGCGCCTCGTGAATTGCGGCCCGGAATCCGCCCCCAAGGACCTATTGATCGATCAGGCCGGGATCCTCTTCCCCGGCATCGGGCTTTTCCTTGCCCAAGGTCGCCATCGCCCCGAGGGAAACGGAAATCGAGGCATTGCGGAGCCCCAATTCATCGTGCCAGCCCATATTGCCCGTAGGACGGAAGGCTACGCTCAGGAAAGGCCGGTTACGCCCTTTGAAGTAGTATTCCACCCCCACTATGCCGCGCCCATGATCGATGATGCCCGAGGCCTCCGTCATGCCGAACGGAACCGTCGCGCCGCCCGCGGCCGAGGTCTGATCCCCGTATACGGCATAGTATTCACCGCCCAGAACGAAGTTGATCCGGTCGCGGAACATGTATTGGATGGTAGCCCCGGCATTGTAGATCAAGCCGGTCTTGGCATTGCCCGGCACGTCCTTGTTGTCCAGATAGGTCAGGGATCCGAATGCCACCGCGCGCGTGGTCCCCGAAGCGAAACGGGGAGTGGCGGCCTTTAGGGAACCGCCCGCCGAAAAGGAGTAATCCGTATTGTACGCGAAGGCCGTAGTATCCTTGAGTCGCGTATCCGGCAGCCCCACGTCGAATTCGGTGACGCCCCCGAAGAGGCCGAACTGGAGCAAGGCCCAAGGCCCGTAATCCAGGCTGAATCCGGTCGAATTCAATACGGACGGGGACGCATCTTCGTAAAGCTCCTGCCCGCTATGATCGAAATAGGCAGCCAGGGAGACCTGGGATGGCCCGAACTCGGACATGGGCGCGCCCGGGGGGAAGCAGAGTCCCAACCCCGGCAACAGGAGCGCGGTCATCGCCGTGCGGATTTTCATGCCGTTCCTCATTTGTCATCCTTGACGATGGGCAGCTGGACGTCCACGAAGGACTGGATGCCGTTCGATTCGGCCGTGACCCGGACGGATACGTAACGGGCCATGGATTGCACGTAGGTAATCTTGGTGGTGGACTTGCCGCCTTCCGAGGCGATCTGCCTGGGTATGCCTACGGAAACCTCGCCCGGGAAAGCGTGGTTCGATGTGCTTCCGAAAAAGGTCTGCTCGTAGATTGCCCCGGAAGCGTCCTTTTGGCCCGTGCATTGGCATTTGCCGTCGTTGTTATAATCGAAAAAGGGCTCGACCGTATCCCGGATCCCGTTCTTGTTGAAATCCACGAAGAGCTTGACTCCCGAGGTATCCGTCGGCGGGGCCTGGATATTGGGCTCGGCATTGGTGGAATCCCAGACGCCGTTATGGTTGATGTCGATGAAGGATTCCGGCGGGAAGTTGATCACGCCGTTTCCATCGCGATCTTCGCCTCGGTAAGGACGGTTCCGGGTGGCATCGTAGGCACTGACCTCCTCGCCGGGATCCAGCTTGCCGTTATCGTTGTAATCGCTCCAAGGCAGGGTGTACCAGACGGTGTCCCCCAAGGCGTAATACGGCCAGTCATTGATGGGAGACCAGCTTTCTCCCCAATAGTGCGCGGCGATGGGCGTGGTGCTGAAGTTGACCGGGGTGCCGTCCGCCACCAGGTTCCCGTTCACGTCGGTGACCACGGCGGCCACGGGCAGGGAGAAGGTGCCGTCATTGGGATTCTCGCCCTTGAGGATGTTCACGCCGACGCTGATGCGGTGGGGCGGTCCCGATACGGTCAGGCCGATGGTATCCGAGGACGCGATGATCATGGTGTCGGTCCCGGATATGTCCAGGGCCACGGCGGCCAGTTTCACGCCCCGGTAGAGGCTGATGACCCCGCCGGCCTTGAAGGTCGCTTCCGCCTGGCCAGCCTTGGTGTAGTCCACGGGAGGGCTGATGATTTCATCGCCTCCGCCCGCCCCCTTGACCATCTTGAAGCCCACCAGCACGCCTGCCATGTAATTGTTCGAGCTGTCATAGGCCACGGCGATGAGGCGGGTTTCGCCGGTCTTCACCGGGATATTGTCCGGAGTCACCTTAAGGACCAGGCGGGCCACCCTCAAGGCCTTGACCGGTACGTTTTCAACGCCGCTGGCCAGGAGGGTGCGATTGCCCGATCCATCCTTGGTGTAGGCCTCCACGTTGATGATCGCCATGCCGGAACCGTTGGGGCTGCGCAATACGATATTGGTCTGCCCGGCGCCGTTCGTCGCCGTGAACGGCGTGGTCGTGAAATCCCCGAAGGTGGTGGTCCACCGGAGCTCGGCGTTCGCGATCGCATTGTTGGATCCGTCCTTCAAGGTCGCGGTGATGGTGACCAGGTCCTTGCCGTTGCCGTCGATGCTCGACTTGGACTTGGAAAGCGTCAGGACATTGTTGGTATAGGTGACGGTATCCTGGGACTTGGCGCCCAGGGCCCTCGCGAACACGATGATGCTCCGGGCATCCTGGCTGGTGATGGAGGTGCGGAATTGGCCCTTGGTGTCGGTGACCACCACCATGGAATCCTTACCCAGGCGGTCGAATCCCTTGTAGGCGCCCTTCGCAACGATTTCCAGGGAATCGCCGGACATCGCGACGTTACCGCCGTCCTTGAGCTCGAACAGGATCGGGTTGATGCTGTCCTTCATGAGGATGCGCTTGGCCGGGCTGATGAAAATGGTCACGCCGTCGAAGGAGACGGTCTGCTGGGCCGTGGCCCCGGTCTTTTCCAGGGTGGCGGTCACGACCACGGTCTTGTTCACGCGTTCGGATTTGAGGACGGTATTCGCGATTCCCCAGGCATCGGTGGTGGCTTCGGCCTTGACCACGCCGCCCGTTGAGGTGAACCGGAGCTTCTCGCCGGGGAGCGGATTATTGTTGTCGTCCTTGATGAGCACGCGCAGTTCCGTCGAATCGGTGCCGTCCGCGCGCAGGCTGGAACGCAAAGCGGTAAAGACCATTTTACGGGGGCGCTCCTGGGCGGTATCCTCGGATACGGCGAGGGTGTAGGTCACGGTCCTCGTGAGGCCGGCCGCGGTCTTGACCTTTACCTGCAAGGTTCCCGCGCCCCCTGCGGTGGCGGAATAGACGCGGAACTTCACGATGCCGTCCGGGCCGGTCGTATCCGTCGAGAGGGTATCCTTGGTCTTTGGATCGAATATCGTATACAAGGCGCTGGACACCGTAACGGCCGCGTTCGCCAGGGGCTTCGACTGGGCGGAATCGACGATGGCGAACGAGACCATGGTGGTCTCCTTGGGGGCCACGTTCTTGGGCAGGGTTTCCAGGATCTTGGGGGCGACCGGCTTTTCCGTGATGATGACGGCGATCGACTTGGTGCGGATTTTCGATCCCGAGGTGACCCGGACATTCACGGAACCGTTGCCGGGCGTGGAGGAGGTGACCCGGAAGCTGACCTTGCCGTCGTCCGGTACCGAGTCCAGGTTGAATACCTTCGCCGAGGAAGCCGACATCACGGTGAATTGCGTGCTGGTGATCGCCAGCTTGGCGCCCTTGAGGGCAAGGCCGGTGGAGGTGTCCGTAATGGCGATTTCGATGGTGGCGGTATCGCCGGGCAGCACCGTACCGGGCGAGGTCACCACGGTGATTAAGGCCACCTTGCCCGTATCGGTTCCGGGAGTCACGACGGCCGGGGCCGGATCCAATGATTTGCCGGGTTCGCAGAACATGAGGGCCAACGCCATCAGCATGACCGAGGGCAATACGATTGGATTCCGCTTACGGGTGAATTGAAGCATCACGCTCTCCTTTAAGGGCCAGGGCCGGCAGTCCGGTCAACAAGTGCCATTATAGCCCAATCGCCAGGAGCGTTTCCTTAAATAATTTTGGGAGTTTGGTTCCGGCATTGCGCTTGATCCGCAAAGGAAGGCGCAACAATCCAAAGCCGGCGATGGGGATGCGGTTTCCCCCGGGTCAGGATCGGGTCAAGCCGCCGGAGGTGCGTTTCAGCGGTAAAGCTTTGGCCACTCGCGAAAAATGTTAACTTTCATGGGACACGGAGGGTTAGGCTAACTGGTAAGTCAGCGGTCTTGAAAACCGCCGCCCAAAAGGCTTGGGGGTTCGAGTCCCTCACCCTCCGCCAACTTTCAGCCGGCGAAGCTGGAAACCGCTTCCATCTCAAGGGCGAAATCGTCCGCGTCGCGCATCGTCTCCACGCGGGCCAGGGCCAGAACGCCTACCGAGGCCGCTCCGGCCTCCATGAGCAGTTCAGCGCAGCGGCCAACGGTCGCTCCAGTGGTGTAGACATCATCCACCAAGAGCAGGCGCTTGCCCCGGATTCCCTCCGGGTCCCGGCAGGCGAAGGCCTTTTCCAGGTTGCTCCGGCGATCCTCGCGGTTCAATTTCGTCTGGGATACGGTCGCCCGGGTACGTCCCAAGGCATGGGCGAATACGGGAAGGCCAAGATAAGGGGAAGCCGCTCGGGCGATTTCCTCAGCCTGGTTGTAACCGCGCTCCCGCCTGCGAACCGCATGGATGGGAATGGGGACCAGGGCATCGAACTCCCCGGCCCATTCGGCCAGGTCCCTTCGATAACGCAAGTAGGAGCAAAGGAAGCGGATGTTCCGTCGCATGTGCCGGTATTTGAAACCATGGATCAGGGTCGAGAGCTGCGGTCCCATCCGGAACAGGAACCGCATCGGCAAGCCCGCCGCATCCGTCCCGCCGTGCTCCTGGCCGCAATCGGGAAGGCCGCAGGTTCCGCAAACGGGAGGGCGCAAGGGTCCGGCTTTCCGCAGGCAACCCAGGCAAAGCGGCGTTCCCGCCCAGCGGTCCGCGCGGCAATGCGCGCACAAGGCGGGCATGAAGAGGCCCGAGAGAACGTTCAAGACGGGCTCAACGCGTTTCCTGAAACGCGTCCATGGGCCGCATTCCTTCCCGGAAACGGGCGCCCCGGGCCTGCGGGTCCCGACGGAATCCAAGGCGCTTGGGTCAGAGGTTGTGGCCATGGGCCCGCAGGTTGATAAGAAGGCCCACCATGATCATGCATGAAATGAGGAAGGATCCGCCGTAGGACATGAACGGCAACGGCAGTCCCGTAACGGGCATCAGGCCGATGGTCATGGAAACGTTGACGATGATATGGAAGCCCAGGATGGCGGCCACTCCGACCGCCACCAGGCTCACGAAGCGGTTGCGGATATCCGCCCCGATCCTCAGGATCCGATGCAGGAAGAACAGGTAGAGTCCCAGCACCGCGACGCAGCCCAGGAACCCGAACTGTTCGGCGAATACCGAAAAGATGAAATCCGTATGCTCTTCCGGAAGGAAGCTGAGGTTGGTCTGGGTCCCGTTCAGGAACCCCTTCCCCATCATGCCTCCCGACCCGATGGCCACCTTGGATTGGAGCACCTGGTAGCCTGCCCCCAGCGGATCCCGCTGCGGATCCACGAAAGTCATGATGCGTCCCCGCTGATGCTCGTACAGGACCTTGTTCCAGACGAAGATGGCGCCGTAACCGGCCACGATGTTCGCCAGAAGCAGCAATGCCGCGATCTTGAGGTTGATCCGGCTTACCACGATGATGGCGATGAGAACGATGAACATCAAGGCCCAAGCCACCTGGTGGAAGGTCAAGGCCACGGATATCACCGGGGAGGCTAGAAGGAAGATCTCCTTGATGGTCAGGCCGGACCAGTACGCCATCACCGTCGTCATGGCCACGAAGGAAAGAGCCGTGCTCAGGTTCGGCTGGTTGAGGACCAGGATGAAGGGGAAGATGAAGAGCAGGGCTGGGGCTATCACGGTCTTCGGGCGCGACAAGGTGATGGGCTGGAAGGACAATAGCCTGGCCATGGCCAACAGCAAGGCCACCTTGGTCAATTCCGATGGCTGGAGATTGAACCCCCCCGGCAGAGCGATCCAGCGTTCCACCGAATTGGCCTTCAGCACGATGATGTACAGAAGCGGGAAAAGGGAAATGACCCAGGCCGGATACGCCATGGCATAGAAGATTTTGGGCGGGATCAGGTAGATCGCGCCCATGCCGATGAATCCCATGACCACGTAGGCGGTCTGTTTCAGCCAATGCTTCCCCGGCTCGTCCCAGGTGGCCGAATATACCGTCATCAACCCGATCAGAATGATCAGGCAGAGGGTGATGAGCATCGGCACGTCAAAGGACTTGCTTCGCTCCGGCCACTTTCCGCTTGAAGTACTCGCGGAAAATCGCCCCTGCAATAGGTGCCGCAAGGGAACCTCCATGGCCTACGTTTTCCAAAACCACCGCGATGGCCAATTCGGGTTGGTAGAGGGGCGCCACCCCGATGAATAAGGCGTGAGTCTTGCCGCCGTGGGGATTCTCGGCGGATCCGGTCTTCCCCCCCACGATAACGTCCGTCATGCGCGCGCGGCCCCCGGTCCCATGAGGGGAATTGACCACGGCCTCCATGGCCTTGAGCATGACCTGCTGCTGCTCCGGGGTCATGTTCAGCTCATGCAGCACTTCGGGCTGGTATTTTTGCACCACGTTGCCGGCGCGGTCCCGGACTTCCTTGATGAAATGCGGACGGAAAAGGTATTTGCCGTTGCCCAGGCCGGCCGCGTAGTTGGCCAACTGCAGGGGCGTCACGATCTGCCCTTGGCCGATGGAAAGATTGAGGACCAGGCCCCGGGTCCAGGTCCAGCCGCGGCGTTTGAATTTCCTGGTGTAACTCGCCGAGTCCACCAACATACCGGAACGTTCCTCGTCGAGATCGATTCCGGTCCTATCCCCGAATCCGAAATCCTTGGCCACCTTGTTCATGATGTCCATCCCGATGATCAGGCCCACTTGATAGTAGTACACGTCGCAGGATTCCGTGAAGGCGTCGACCATGCTCATGGAACCGTGGCCCTTGGGGTCCCAGCAATGCCAAACGCGGTTTCCGAACCGGTAGCCGCCGGTGCAACCCCTGGCCATGCGCTCTCCAGGGTCGACTTTCCCGGATTGGAGCGCGGCCACGTTCATGACGCCTTTCCACGTCGATCCCGGCTCATAGCCGCCCACCGTGGCCCGGTTGTTCAATGGCATGGACGGGTCCAGGGCGAGCTTGGCCCATTCCTTGGACCTGCGTTCCTTGGAGAGGGAGAAGATATTGGCATCCATGCGCGGGCTCGAAGCCATTACCAGGACCTCCCCATTCCTGGGGTCGATGGCGACCACGGCGCCCTTGACGGTATCGCCCAACAGGGAATCCGCCAGGACCTGGAGCCCCATATCGATGGTGGTCACAAGGTTGCTGCCGGGGACAGGCTTGATCTGGGGCATCTCCTTGATGACCTCCATCTCCTTGCCGAAGGCATTCACCTTGATGTACCGCACCCCGTCCCGCCCCCGGAAAATTGGTTCATAGGTCTTCTCCAGGCCTTTCCGGCCGATCCGATCGCCCTTCATGTACGGCAGGCTGTCGCCGGTCTGCTCCTTGTAATTGGCGGAATCCTCAAGCTCCTCTTCCTTGATCTCGTCCATATATCCCAATACATGGCCAGCGCTGTATCCGAACGGATAGGACCGCCTGGAATCCATTACGGTCACCACGCCGGGGAGGTCCAGTTGGTGCTCTTCCACCATGGCTACGATTTGCGTCGAGGCGTCCTCCAGGATGACCAGGGGCTGGAACTTCTTCCATTTGCCCCGCAACAGGCTCCACGCAACCAGGGTCGAATCGAAAATCCGCACGCCGGCGCTGTCCTGGAAGCGCATCAGGTTCGCCATTACGCGCTTGGGATCCTTCAACTGGGTTGGGAGGATGGCGACCTGATAGGAGGGGCGGTTCCGCGCAACGAGCGCGCCGTTCCGATCGTAGATGAGGCCACGCGGCGCATGCACGATCTGCAAGCGCATGCTGTTCTGCTCGGAAAGCTTCTGGTGGTAGGAGCCCTTGATGATCTGAAGGTAGAACAGGCGCGAACAGAGACCGAGGACGAGGCAACCGAAAATGATGAGGATGTTCCGCCCGATGGCCCCGCGGTAGAAGGGATCGTCCAGGCGGGTGGAGGGGTTGGCTTGCATGGTCAGGCTTCGGAGCGCGAAGGCGCCACGAGGAAATAGAATACCAAGGCGCCCACTAGAAGGGTATAGATACCCGAGGGAAGGGTCTTCATCATCATCGCCTGCCAGAAAGCCTCTCCGTGGTACCCGGCGGCCATGGCATAGATGATGTCATGGAAAAGGAAAGCCACTGCCAGGAAAAGCACCTTGGTGGCGGGCATGACCTTGATCACCTTTTCGTCCAGGAGTCCCGTGAAATACCCGACCAGGCACTTGGCCATGGCGTTCGCTCCCAGGGCCTCGATCGCGTATACGTCCTGGATCAGCCCGATGGTCACCCCGCTGAAAAGCCCCACCACGGAGCCGTAACGCATTGAAACCGCCACCAATACCACCATGACCAGGTCAGGCTTGATGGAACCGATCGAGATGATCTGCACCAGGGTCTGCTGCAGGATTAGCCCCAGCACCAGGAAGCTCATGCTTTTCAGGAAGTTCATGGTTCCTTCCCCACGGTCCAGGAATCCGGGCGGATGAGTACGAAAACCTCTTCCACGCGATGCGGGTTCTGGAACGGTTTGATTACAAGGCCCTTGAGGATATCCCCGCCCTCGGAAGCGTCCTGATGATCCCCGGCCACCACGCCCAACAGGAGGCCTTTGGGGAACACGCCCCCCATTCCGGAAGTCACCAAGGTATCCCCCGGTCCCACGTCCGCGTCCACAGCGAAACGGGCCACCATGCGGCCTCCGGGCCAGGCCTCCAACATCCCGTTAACCCGGCTGCGGTTGACCAGGACGGAAACCTTGCAGCTCGGATCGGTGAGCCCCTGGACCAGGCAATGGCTGCGATAGCATTTGGCCGTCTTCCCCACCACCCCCATCGCCGTCAGGACGGGCATGTTGATATCGACCGAATCCTCGCGTCCCAGGTTGATGACCCAATTATTCGAGTAGCGTCCCGGATCCTCGGCGCTGATCTGGGCCATCTTGAGTCGAAGACCGCTTCGCTCCCCGAAAGCCTCCATTTCCTGGACGCGCGGCAACTCCTTGATGGCCTGGACCAGGTAGTCGTTTTCGAGCCGCAGGGAGGTATTCTGACGCTTCAAGTCCTCGTTCTCCTTGAACACGAAAATGGTCCGGTTCAAGCGGGAAAGTATAGCTTGCGCCGGATAAAGGAAGGTGCTGATCATCACGTCGTGGAAGGTTTGCCGTTCCGGGGGTTTGAGCGAAATCAGGACTGCGCAGAAGACGATGGACAGCAAAAGGGAGAGGATGCCCTTCCCCAAGGTGAAGAGCCTCAAAAACCAATCGATAATGCTCACTGGTGGATCCGAGGGGTGCTAAGGTTGATTGGATGGTGGGGCAAGTTCTTTGGACTCCGCGGTCCGCAGGGAGCTTCCGGCGCCCCGGGAGGACTGCCGACGTATTATCACTTTAATTTCGACGGTCCGTCGAGTCCTTCCGGCATTTGCAGGGTCCGAAGCCATATGGTCTCGTAAAAGCGCGGGTCCGTCGAGCGCTTCCGGCGCTCGCAAGGACCTGCGCCATACTACCGGCTCGCCTCCATCAATACCTTATAATACTTGTCCATGTCCTCCAGGATCCGCGCCGTGCCCTTGCACACGCAGACGAGAGGGTCGTCAATCACATTGACGGGGAGATTGGTCTCCTGGCGCAGGAGTTCATCCAGACCGCGCAGCTGCGAACCGCCGCCGGTCATCACGATGCCCTTTTCCAGGATGTCCGCGGAAAGCTCGGGAGGCGTCTGCTCCAGGGCCCTTTTAACGGCTTCCACGATGGCATTCACGGGCTCCGCCAAGGCTTCGCGGATTTCCGCCGAAGTGATTTTCAGGGTATGGGGTATGCCGGCCATCAAATCGCGCCCGCGAACCTCCATTTCCAGCTCATGATCCAGGGGATATGCCGAACCGATCTGCATCTTGATCTTTTCGGCCGTCCCCTCGCCCACCAGGAGGTTGTAGTTCTTTTTCAGGTAGTTGATGATGGCTTCGTCCATCTCGTCCCCGCCGACCCGCACGGAGGCGTCGCAAACGATACCGTAAAGGGCGATGACGGCGATCTCGGAGGTACCGCCGCCGATATCGATGATCATGTTGCCGCTCGGATCCTCGACCGGGATGCCCATTCCGATGGCCGCGGCCATCGGTTCGGCGACAAGGTAGACCTCCCTGGCTCCGGCTTTCTGGGCGGATTCCAGGACCGCGCGCTTTTCCACCTCGGTGATGCCGGAAGGCACGCCCACGACGATACGCGGACGGAGGAAGAAGAGCGGATATTTCTGGGCAATCTGGATGAGGCGGGTCAGCAGGCTTTCCACCATCTGGAAATCCGCGATCACCCCGTCCTTCATGGGACGAACGGCGATGATTTCGCCCGGGGTCCGTCCGAGCATGCGCTTGGCTTCGGAACCGATGGCGAGGACCTTGTTGGTGCGGCGTTCTACCGCCACTACCGAGGGTTCATTGATGACGATTCCACGGCCGCTGACATGTACCAGGGTGTTTGCCGTGCCTAAATCAATACCGATATCGCTGGAAAGGAAGCCGAACAAAGGGGGTATCCCTCCTTAACCGTAGGGGATTCAAAAAAATCTAGAAACTAATGTTTCTCTGTTCCACAGTATTTTAAAAACTATTGGGCCGGAACGCCAGAATAATTTTTGGGGAAATGCATTAGCTTCACTTCGTAACGATCCCAGATGCCGGAAGTTGTCTTATACCGGTACTTCCTGACCTGGCAGAGGTCCAGGGAGGGATCCAGGTAGAAGAACACCACGGTTGCCATGGCCTGGAAGACCACGGCCGTGTCCCCGTGGAACTCCTTGTACGCGTCAACCTTGTAGTATGGCTTGGCCAAGGCCGCACCCCTGGCCTTATCCGGGATCTCCTTCACGATGTCCTGGAGATCTTCCGACGAGATGACCTCGAGCTTTCGCTGCATGGTATCGGTGGAGGAGCCGCATCCCGCGAGGAAAACGGCCCCTGCGAAAAGGGCGGTCATCAAGGCCGTCAGGCCCGTACTTCGCACCGCACCCCCTGGGGGCGCGGGCAGGATGTGATCTGGACGGGTCATCGCCCGGAAGATACTAAAACGAATACGTGGCGGAAATGCGCGAAATCAGGTGATGCATGGGTCCGGAAAAAAGATTACCGAAGGTATAGGGAAGGTCTTCGGCCAAGGTCGCGTCGACCTTGAGTTTTTCCTCGATATTAATACCGATTCCGAAGCCCACCGCATCATTGATTGAACCATCATTGGTCGGATTGGTGAAGATGTAATTGAAGCTCTGGCCGGGAAGGGTGCTGGTTTGATCCCGATAGGAGATCTCCTTCTGGCCTCCCACGCGCAGGACCAACCAATCCCACCATACGTTGCGCTCAATGCCGAAGGAAACCAAGCCGCCCCGAATGGTCTGGCTGGTCTTGGTGGAACTGACGTGGTTGAACGAAACGGTACCGTCCGCGTTGAGCCTGTTTCCACTCTGTTGATCTTCGTCGAAGAGACCCTGGGCACCCAACCAGAAGAAGCCGCGGTCAAGCGATACATTCACGCCCAACCCGAAATGGAGCTTGGTGTATTCCCGTCCGGGAGCCTTCAATACGCTGTAATTGAAGATGGGAACCAGTTCGCCGTTTATGATTTCCAAGGTCGAGAAGGCCCGTCCTTTGACGAAATAGGAGAACTCAGGATCGATCGTCCGAGGCCCATAGCTGATAGTGGCTCCGCCAATGGAAAGTTCGCCATCGATGTTGCGTGCAATCGGCCAATTCAGACCGATGTCCCCACGAAGGGCGTATAGGTTTACATCCGGGTCCGGGGCGCCGGTAATGGTGCCGTTCTGGAGGTTGGCGCCTTCCTGCATGGCGACATAGATATGGGAGCCCAGCATGCCTCCGTTGGAAAGGGTCATGCCCAGGAAGCCGTCGAAATTGGTGGCGGGATCCGGAACGGCATTGCCGTCGGCACTATCCGGAAGCAGGGCGAAAAGCTCTTCGTCCCGGCGATTGAAGGCACCTCCAAGGCTGATCTGAGGATATAGGTTTCCGGACTCCTTGTTCTTGGATAGCGAATAGGAGAAGATGCCTCCGAACCAGCTATTGGCAGGGTCGATATTGCGCCGGACCTCGGCGGAGGTATCCCCGGGACCCTGACGATACACACCCAGTTCCCCGATCAGGAAGTTGGGGAAGATATTCATGTTGGCCGGATTGTCGAAGATACTGATATCATCCATGAAAAAATCGGCCCGTTTCCCCATGGATTCTACGCGGGAATAGGTAGCCCAAGAGGGCTGGACGGTTCCGAAAACGAGGAATCCCAGCGCCGTGAGCTTTAGCCGATTATGAACCATGGGTTACTCTCCTGTTTCCGCAAAATTTAACATAAAAATGGCCCCGGTTGCAATCGGCGGGGCCGGAAAATAAAAAACCGGTGCCCTGGGAAGGGCACCGGTTCAGCAGGAACTTAAGATTCGATTATTCGGAGAAGGTGAAAGGAACCGTCACGACGTCGTTCGACTTGCCCTTGACGGGTTCGAACCTCCACGTCCTGACCTTATCACGAACTTCAGAATCAAACTCGCCAACGCCCGTCGTGGTACCCACAATAGTGAGCTCAACGATGGAACCGCTCGGCGCAATCGCGAACTTCAGGGTAATCTTGCCCTTGAATCCGGGATTGGTTTTCAGGTACTTGTTGTAGGTATGACGGAGGCCCGGGGTATGCTGCCGGATCACGCGGAGAATGGACTCCGTTGAACGCTGGCCGCTCTCCTGACCCATGTCGATATCCGAAGCCGAAGGAGCCTTCAACCCCAGACCGCCCTTGGCTTTCACCCCGAGTGGACCGGCGTCGCCGCCCCAAAGACCGCCCAACAAATCATCAACGCCACCGGAACCGCCGACGGCAAACCCGTCGTTCCAGCCTCCGTCGACCTTTCCGCGGCGACCGCCCAAGCGGGTCTGCCCCGTCTTGGTCAAGCCCGACACGTTGTTGATGACCTTATCAAGGTCCTTGGCGAACTTCTGATTCATCAAGTCATAGCTGGACAGGGAGGAAGAAGTGGTCCTGGAAGTGATTAGCTTCAAGGCCGCCTGGGTAACCGGAGCGTTCGGGTTGCCCCGGCCGCGCGGCTTACCCCCGCCGCCGGATTTCTTCCGGGGCTTGGGAGGCATGTTCTTCTTCTTCTTGTCCTCATCCTTCTTCTTCTCCACGTCCGCGAGCTTCATCACGACCTGGGTCGTGTCTTCCTTCGTGGTGGAGTACAGAGCGACGGGAATCATCACTTCGATGGTCAGGGCGTAGCCTACGAAGGCTCCGCCGATGATCGCGAATACGCCGAGGAACTTACCTAGACGCTTGTCCGATTCGACCTCCATCTTGGCAACGATGGGATCCACAGCCGCGCCCTGGGGCGCCATAAAGTCCTGCGCCATTTAGCCCTCCTCGTTCTTCTTGCTCACGGCAAACTTGATGTTGTTGTAACCCGCGTAGCCGCAGGTCGCCATGATCTTGGTGACGATATCATACGGAGTGTTCTTATCGAACTGCACCACCACCTTGCCGGTGGCTTCCTTGATGAGACCCAGCACTTCGGCCTTGCGTTCCTCTTCGCGCTTTTTAGTGAGTATCTCGAGAACCGGCTTGACCAACAGGCTGTCCTGCTTGCGCACCACCTCGGTTTCCATCAGCACCTGGTCATCGACCGTGATGTGCTTCTGGTCGCCGATAATGGTCAAGGAGATCTCGGTAGGCGATTTGGAACGTTGGGACATTGGAAGTACCAGGTTATCGGCGGAAGTCATCAAGCTACCTTCGGACGAAATCGACCGGATAAGGTAAACGAGCACTATGACGAACACGTCCACGAGCGACGTGATGATCAAAGCCGCTTCCGGCTGCCTTTTGATTTTACGCTTGGCCATTAAACCTCTCCTCCAATCAAGGACAAGGCAACTCGGTCGAAACCGGCGGACTTGCAGGCATCCATCATCTGGATGACCTTGTCATAAATGACGCTTTCATCGGCGAGAATCACGACATCATCCACATCCGCCGGGAGAGGATCCCGTTGGCTATAGAGCAAGTGGATTTTTTCCAAGGTCTTGGCCACTTCCTGATAAGCGGAGAGTTTCTCCACCTTGCAGAATGCCGAAGTCCTGGGATCCATCTTCTTAAGGGTCTCATCGCCTACCACCCGGTAAAGGGCGCCGCTCGGAGGAACGGTGGCATACCAATTCCCGGCCGTGTCCATCAACGCATTGCCTTCGGGGTCGATGGCCGCGTACTGATAAGTTCCCGGATCCGCGGAATCCTTCTTGACGACCGAGTTCAACATGATGGTTTCACGCTCGTACTGGGACATTACCTTGCCGTCGGTCGGGGACTTGACCTCTTCGCCCGTTACGTACACCTTGCGGAATACATGCTGGTCGGAGCGGCTACGGTACTCAACTTCTTCCTGGTAATAAATCGTGGGCTGGAAACCGCCGCCGGCGCCGATGGTGACGCCTTTATCGGTGATGATCACGGTCAGATTGAGAAGGGCTTCGTCGATATCTGGCGGTTTGTCATTTGCTTGAGGCTGTCCGCGTTCGGGCAACCAAAGCTCCAATACTCCCAGCTTTTCGAACTGGGCCATGGAAATGACCGAAACCACGAGAATCGAGAACAGATTCATGACTGGAATGAGATCCAGTTCTTTGGCATGGTGTTTTTTTGATCGTGCTTTTTTCATTGCCTTACCTTTTTAAAAAAAGTGTGGGGCATGGCGTTCGCCATGCCCTTACGCTCTTCTTAGAGGAGGTTCATCACCTTAACGGCCTTTTCTTCCATCTCTTCCTGGAGGCGCTCGGACTGCATCGAGAGCAGGCCATGGAGCAGCAGAATCGGAATGGCGGTGGCCAAGCCGGTCCAGGTGTTCACCATAACGACCGAGATGCCGTTGGCGAGAGCCTGGGGACGCTGTGCGGCCGGAAGATTGGCAACCGCGTCAAATGCGAGAATCAGACCGAAGATGGTGCCCAGAAGGCCGCAAAGCATCGCGATATTCGCGAAGGCGGGCAACAGGTTCAGGTAACGGTTGATGCGGGGAGCTTCGGTCAAGTAGACCTCATCCACGGCCTTTTCAATCGCGGCCTGTCCCTTCGCCTTGTTCTGCAACACGGCGGAGATGATCTTGGCGAGAGGAAAGTTCTGGCTGGCGGCCAGGTGTCCGGCTTCAGCAACTCGGCCGGTCTGGAGCAGCTGGGCGATGTTGCGCATGAAATTGGCGCGCCCGGCGGAGGACTTCACATAGATGTAGTAGAAGCGCTCGGCAATAATGGCCAGTGAGATGATTCCCAGGCACAAGATGACCGACATGTAGAATTTACCTTCGCCTTGAAAGCCCTTTAAAATCAGTTCCATTTCAATGTCCTCTCTATAACAAATAGGTTAGGGGTTTTAAGCCTGTTTGGTGTATCCGCCGGTTCAGGGTCGACTGAGTCTGCTGGATTTTGTTTCAAAAGACCGGAGTGGTCTTTTGCGTCCGAGATAAAGATATATTCGACCTTTCCTTCGCGCTGGCCATTTTTAGGGTTTATTTCCAGTTTTTTCCCGAAAAAAGGCAAGTGGATGGCAATGTACAAAGACATTCGACCTCTGGAAAACCTAAGGTCGATTACAGGCATGACTGCCCGGATTTTGGGAAGTTGGGGCGAGCGTCCGACTCGCCTGGTCACCTCAAAAGAATAGCGCGGGAGTCCTGCCCGCGCTATCGACTCGATTACCTGTCGCTGCTGGAAGGGCTGGCCATTTCGGCGTTCATCTCGCCGATTTCACGCTTGGCTTCAGTCTCCATCTGCAACAACAATTCAATCTTCTGATCTTCGCTCAAGGATGAGTTCTCGTAGATCTTGGCGATGCGCTTCAGGTTCGCTTCGTACTTGGCATCCTTGAAATCGATGCTAGCCGTGGCGGACTCGGATGCCTTGCCGGGACCGGGAGCGGATTCTTCAGGAGCGCTCTTGGGCCGGGGGGTAACCTGCGCGTTAATCTCGGGAGAATCCGCAGCGAGGTCGCGGAGTCGGGCCACGATTTTTTGACGCGCATCGTTGTCGATATGATAAGTCTGGGCCGCGAGCAGGCCTTCCTTATAGTTCGCGATGGCCTTTTCCTTCGTTTCCTCAGAGGCCTGCTTCAGCTGGGCCTTTTCCTCTTCTCCCGCCTTTTTGGGGAGCGGTACCTGGAGGAAAAGCTTGCTCAGATCTTCCAAGGCATCACCCTTGAAAGAATAAGCCTGCATCAGGCGGAGGCCGGAAGAGTCGACCCAAGGGCTTTCGATCCCTTGGTTATTCGCGATTTCCAGGTTCTTCTTGTAGAGCTCCTGGGCTTTTTCAAGGTAACCGGGAATCCCAGCCTTGCTCTCGATCTTGGCGCGGATACGGTCGTCTCCGGAAAGGCCGGCAGCGCGTTCGTTATCCGAAATGGAAGCGATTGCATAGAACAGATCACCCATGCGGAGGGTGGAACGGAGGGTCCACTCCTCTTCGCCCATCTCCACCGCCTTAGCGTAGTATTGAATGGAAGGCACGAGGGCCTTCTGCATCTCCCCTACGCGCTGGGCATTCTGGCCCTTGCTGCCGTCCAAGCGGATCTTCTTGATCTTCTTGAAGTAGATCTCGCCCGCCCGGTATCCCGCTTCAGCGGCGATGGCAGGAGGAATCATGGCTTTTTCGCCGTCCTTTTTCTGGATGGCGATGGCCTTCCCGAAATGATCCAAGGCCTTGGTTTCATTGCCGAGATTCTCATAGTTCTTTCCGGCTCCGAGGTGGGCGCGGATCAGCTTGTTCTTGTCGTTCTCGAAGTCCTTTACGAAATCCTCGTAGGCGGTAGCGGCTTTGGCATAGTCGCCGCGCTTTTCGAGAAGCAAGGGAACCGAGAAGATCGCTTCGATGGCGTACTGGCTCTTCGGGAACTTGTCGCCGATGAGCTTGTATACCGCGATGGCATCGCCGAACTCTTTGTTGTTCTCATAGAGCTGGCCGGCATTGTACAGGTATGAAGGGGTCTTCATATTCGTCGGGTACAAGCGGAAGGCGGATTCATAGGTCTGGCCGGCCTTATGGGGATCGGGAACCTTTTCATATGCATCGGCAGCCCATGCGATGGACTGGAAGCCGAGCGAATCGTCCGGGTAGTTCTTCTGGATCAGGAGGAAGGTTTCCGCGGCGTCGCGGAATTTCTTCTTGGCCATGTACATGGATGCGCCCTTGAGAATGGACTTGATGCGCAGTTCGGACTTGGGGTATTCGGCATGGATACGAAGCAAGGTGCGCACGCCGTCTTCCGTGCGGCCGGCGGAGTCGAAATTCACGCCGGCTTCGAACAAGGCCTTGTCGGCGATATCGACATCACGGAATTCACGGGCAAGCTGGATGTATTTCTGGGCGGCAGTGGCATGGTCGCCGGATTTCGCCTTGGTATCGGCCTGTTTGAAGATGGTCGAAGCCAGGGCTTTCTTGATTTCAGCGCATTGCTTGTCGGAAGGGCAGAGCTTGTTCTTCAAAACCGTGAACTGCTTTTCAGCCAAATCGTACTGGCCGTCCTCGAGAAGGCTCTGGGCAAGAGCGCGGCGGATCAGGACGTTATGTTCGTGGTTGGGGAACTGGTCGGCCAGCCGGGAAAGGCTCTGGATCGCTTCCTTATACTGCTTGGCTTCATAGTCCACGAAGGCGGCATTATAGGCCAGTTCAGGAGCGGAATTGGATTTTCCGAACTGGGACATGTACTTCTCGACAGACTTGAAATAGTCGCGGGTCTCCTGGGAGTTGTACGCGGCGGTCTTGTCGTCCTTGAGGCGCTTGAGGGCTTCCTTCCGGTTCTCATCCATCATGAGGACGGAATTGTAGGCAGCGTCACCCTTGGTCACGATGTCCTTCTTCTCAGGGGGCAGCTTTCCGAACCGATCCGTGTTCGCAGCCGCGCACCATTGCCATTCGTCGGCAGAACGCTTGAAGTCCTTCAACTTATTGTAAAGCACGGCCAGGTTCTGGTGGACCTGGTAAACATCCCAGGAATTCTCGCCGCTATACCGGCTCAGGTAATTACGGTAATGCTCTTCAGCCTTACGCAACATATCCGGGTCGCCCTTGCCCTCGTCCCCCTTCTGATGGTAATAGACGGGGATATGGTACATGGCGATCTTGATGGCCTTGGCGGCTTCCGCCATGGCTTCCGAATTGCCTGAGTTGCGGCGGGACCATTCGGAATTGGATTCATAACGCTTGACCAGGTCCATACGGGCCTGTTGGGCTTCTTCGGCCTTCTTCTGGAGGACCAGGATTTCGACGATATTCAAATCAGCGACCGGAGCCTTCGGGTAGGCCGGGTCCTTCTCCAGGAGGAACTTGAAGGATTTGACGGATTCATCAAGACGGTCATGGCCCTTGTTCTTTAGACCGATTTCGTAGTAAACATCCTTTTCCCACTTGGGATTTCCGTGGGCGCTTAGGAATTTTTCGGCGGCTTCGAACCCATTGTCCATGTCAGCCCAGCTTGCCGCCATGAATGCCATGGCTTCATCACGGAGATCAGCCTTCAGCTTGCCGGCGTCCGCGCGCACCACGTATTCGTAGTACCAACGGGCGGCATTGTCGAAATCAGCAAGGTTGTAATAGGCTTCGGCACGATGGTACAGGGCCAGACCCGCTTCATTTCCGGGATAATCGACCGGAACTTTTTCGTATTGTTCGATCGCCTTGGCGTATTTGCGCTTCAGCAGCCAATATTCACCCAAGCGCAGATGGGCCTGGATGTTCAAGGGATGTTCGGGGAACCGCGTTACAAGAAGATTAAGGTATTCATAGGCGCGATCCTCATTTCCGAGCATGTCGGAGATGAAGGCGGCGCGAACCAGGGCTTCGGGAACCTGCTTGTGGTTGGGGTATTCCTTCAGGAACCGCTCGAAATAACGGATGGAATTCTTATGGTCACGACGGGGCTGATTCGGCTCCCCACCCTTCTTGTCGTGATCTTCCCACTTCCGGAATTCCTCTTCGTACTTGTTTTGCTTAACCAGGAAGCCGTCTTCCTCGTTCTGGTAGGTCAGGTTGGCTACCTGGAAAAGGGCCGACGCGCAACGGTCGGTTTTCTCCGAGCAGCTATTCACGTAATCCTGGAATTCCTTGATGCTCTGTTCGCGGTTCTGGATCTTGCTGTTGAAATCGGCCGGGCTTTCCTTCGCCTCGCGCTGGGACGCCTTGGACTGTTCCTTGGCCAGGTCGTTCTTGTAGTTATCCAGTTCTTCCCGGTATTTGTCGACCTTCTTCTGGCGCTTGGCCATGCAATCCGACTTTTCGGATTCGTCCATGGCGTCGCACTTGGCGGCCGCCTGGTCGAGCTCCATCTTGCGCTTCTTCAGTTCCTGAAGCTTGGCATCGGCATGCGAATAGGTGGCGGACAAAAGCCCGAAGGCCCCGGCAAGGGCCAATCGGAGGAAAAGGCTCGATTTCGTCACAACTGTCTCCATTGTTAACCTTTTGAAGCGGGCCAATGCCCTTACTTCACATCCAGATTGTCAAGCTCTTGCTTGGAAGGTCCGCTCTTCTCACCCGCCCCGCCGCGGATATTGATCACGGTGGCCTTGGTGAACTTCGCGTCTTTGATGATACGATCCTTGTTCTGAAGGAACTTCTCGATTTGCTCCACTTCGCGGAGGAACTCGAGATAGCTCTCGATCTTCTTATGGATCTCGTCGAACTTGGGGCGGAGCTGGTCGCGCTTTTCCATGACGCGCGGCGTTGGCAATTGGTTGGAGAGCAACAGGGCTTCCTTCTGCACAGCCTGGAAGTCGCTGCTGTTGGCCATGTTCTCTTCCTTCTTCTTCTGGATATCAGCGACCGCGACGGCCTTCTTCTCGGCCAGGGAGATGGCGTTGTCGAATTCCTTGATGGACTTGTCATAGTCCTTGTCAAAGAAAGCGCAATAACCGAGCAACAGATGGGCTTCCGGAACGAGCAAGCTGTTCGGGGTTTTGCTTACGATATCGTTGGCATAACCGGACGCTTCCTTGGGACGGCTGACCTTGATGAAGGACCAGGCCAGGCCAAGCAGGGCTTCGTCGTACTTGGAGCTGGAGGGCGAGACCGAGCCGTAGAATTCGGCGGCCTTGACCAGCTGGGGCGGTTCCTTGCCGAAATTGAGATGCCCGAGCTTGACCGCGGTGACTTCTTTCATTTCCTGTTCTGA
Source organism: Fibrobacterota bacterium (assembly GCA_028287465.1). Taxonomy (GTDB): domain Bacteria; phylum Fibrobacterota; class Fibrobacteria; order UBA11236; family UBA11236; genus Chersky-265. The sequence continues at coordinate 4,275 of JAQBPO010000081.1, read as the reverse complement.
GGAGTTGGAAGGCTTGCTTTCCATGATATCCTGGAAGGCGGTTTCGGCTTCCTTGTACTTCTTCAGGTTGACATAGGACATACCCAGGGTGAACCGGGCGTAGATGTAGTTGGCGTTTCCGGGAAGGATGGGGGACAGCAGGGAAATCGCCCCGTGGTAATCCTTCTGGATATAGCGCATTTGGCCCATGACGTAATCGGCGTCGGATTTCACGTCCGATTCCGGGTACAGGTTGACGATTTGCTGATAGCGGCGGGTGGCCTCGTCGAACTTGCCTTCCTTGTAATCGATGTTCATCTGCTGGAACATGTACTTGGGACGCTGATCCGAATCCGTGTAGCGCTTCAAGGCATCCGCGTAAACGTCACGCGCGGCCTGGTGCATGCGGAGATTCTCGAAGGACTTGCCCTTGTAGAAGGCGGCCTGATCGACCAGGTGGAAGGAGGGATACTTGGTGATGACCTTGCCGAAGGCATAGGAGGCCAAGAGGAACTTGCGGGCCAGGTAAAGGCGCATGGCTTCGCGGTAGGCATCCTCCGGTTCGATCTTCAGTCGGCGGTAACGGGCTTCACCGATGCGCTCTTCGCGGGTGGGGCCGACGCGGGTGATGGCTTTGAAATTCCATACGAAACCACGGCCTTCATCCTTGACCGAGAGTTTGTCATGGGACATGTCGAGGTCCAGCTGCAGGTAGCGGAACAGGTTGACGCGCTTCACGTTGACCGTGGCGCCAATGACCGGATAGCCGAGTTTGGTGAACTTGGCCTTGATACCGAGCAAGGGGCTCAGGTAGTAGGTGGTGCGGATCGAGGGGACGATTTCATTGCCGCCGGGGCCTTCATTTCCGTCATGGGTTAAGTCGATGACGCTGACCGAACCGGCCAATTCCAGGCGGTGGTTGAATCCGCGCCAGAAGAAGGAGGTATTCAGGTTGCGGGGGATCTTGTACTTCCCGTTGGCGCCGATCGCGGCGTCGTCAGGCAGCTTGACTTCAGGCTGAAGGGCGTTCTGCAAGGCTACGCCCAACTGCAGGTGACCCCAGCGCGAGGTGCTGAAAGGATTGAAGCCGATGCCGACATCGGATCCGAAGCCGAAGCTCTTGACCACGTTGAAGGCATTGAACTGAATTAAGGTCAGGTTGATGCCGAGGGCGAACTTGTTGGAGAGCCAATTGGGCATGAAAAAGGGCGCGCGAACGGCATAGCCGAGGGTATACGCGTTTTCCAGGTAGACGGCATTGCTTCCATCGATCGCCGAACCGTTTTCGAAGACCGAAAGGCCGATCGAATGGTTGTAATCGAACGGATGGACCGCGCTGATGAATTCCTGCCCCGCTTTGCCGGAGATGGTCTGGAAGAGGCCGACCGCCACTTCGACCTGATCATTCTCGGCGATGGACGCCGGATTGACGTAGAGAGCGGTATTCTCACCGTATTCCGAGAACCAGTCGTTCTGCTGGTAGGCGTGCGGCTTATAAGGGCTCTCGGAGAAGGCGAGTGCCGCACCTGCGAGGGTCGTGAGGAATATGGATCTGTAGTTCAAAGCTGCCACTCCCTTTTTCATTTCTTGATCCGGTAGAATTCGATGCGGCGATTGATGGCCCGGCCGGAAGCGGTTTTGTTATCCGCCTTCGGTCTCGAAGAACCGTAGCCCTTGCCCACCAGACGGCTCGATTCGACGCCGCGGTTGATCAGGTATTCCCGAACCGCATTCGCGCGGTCGAGGGACAGCTTGATGTTGATCTTGTCGCTGGCGGTGTTATCCGTGTGGCCGGCGATTTCGTATTTGCGGTCGGAGTACTTGGCCAACTGCTCATACACTTCGTCGAGCTTGGTATAGGAGTCTTCCGTTATCTCGGCGCTGCCGGTGCGGAAAAACACGCCTTCCAGGATGAAGTTGTCTTCGATCTTGGCAGGCGTCTTGAAGGGGCAGCCGTTCTTGTTCGGGTCGCCGGCGACGTCAGGGCAGTTATCCCGTGCATCGGGAACGCCGTCCTTATCGTTGTCGGTGTCAGGGCAGCCGTCCTGGTCCTCGAAGCCATCCTTGTCTTCCGGTTCGCTCGGGCATTTGTCCTTGGCGTCCTGAATGCCGTCATTGTCATTGTCGAAGTCGGGGCAGCCATCATCGTCCTGGAACCCGTCATTGTCCTCGGCGAGGTCGGGGCAGACGTCCTTCGAATCTACTATGCCATCATTGTCGCGGTCACCGTCGACCGAGACCATCTGGTCCTTCGCGAGCAATCCGATATCGACCTGGCCGTAGCCGCGGCGCACCATCGGGGATTTCGCCGCCACGAAATAATTCGGGTCGCCGAGGCTGGGGCTGAGGAACAAGGGGTCATGCGAGATGTTGGTCTTATTGATTTTAGTGTAACGATTGAAGGGGATGACGTTCTTGTAAATATTGTTGTAGACGATCTGCGACTGACCGGAAGCGGGATCCGAATAGATTCCGTATTCGCGATTCTCCTGCACGATGTTGTTGCGCACCACGATGCGGCAGGGACCTTTGAGAGTGAAGCCGCTGTATCCATTGCGGATGACGACGTTGTTCTCGATACGGGTGTCGAGGGACTTGGCGCCCCAGGCGAGAATGCCGGACCAACGATTGCCGTAAATCACATTGTTATAAATCTGGGGGAGCGAAATGAAGGCTCCGATACCCGCGCCCTGATTGTCGAGAATCCAATTGTGATGGATGTAGGGAGAAGAATTTTCGCAGAGGATTCCATCGATGCCGTTGGTGATGGTGAAGTTGCTGATTTCGGAACCGGTGACGGCGTAGACGGTGGGACCTTTGCGCATGCCGTCGATGATGGTGGTAAGCTGATTGACACCCTTGAGGATAACGCCCTGGACGAGAGTGACGTTTTCATTATAGTGGCCGGGAGAGACGAGGACCGTGTCGCCATAATCCGCGCTGGTGAGACCGCCATTAATGCTGGGGAAATCACCGGGAACTCGGATGGTCTTGGCATTAATGGAACCAAGACCCAGCAAACTGCCGCACATAAGTGCCGCGTACAAATATCTTTGCATATGAATTTGTCCCTATTTGTTTCCTAAAGTGGCACACGCACCGCAGGAACCTGCCGGTGGTCTTCTTCGTCCTGCATCAAGTTATCCTCAAGACCGAAACAAGTCAATTGGTTTTTAAAAATATTAAATTTAGGGGGTTCGGCCGAAAATCGCGTCCCGAACCTCATCGTAAAGACCCTGTAAAAGCAGGATGAAAAGATCTTAATTTATCACTCTTCTTACTATAAATGCTGAACAGAAGTCCGATGTCCGATAATCATAAAATGTCCATGCGTGCGAAGCGCTGGGAGGTTTTATCCACCTCTTTGGCGATGAGCCACTGCGCTGTCCGGCGCGCGCTCCACACTACTCCGAAAAGATAAGCAAAAATGGCTCTCCTCGCTCGTGCAATTCCGGTTTTTCTCTCCTTGGCCCTTCTGGCTTGTCATAAGGGATTTGACGGTCCCAAACCCCTGGTCATAGCCAATAGCGCGGAGCCCGCGTCCCTGGATCTCCACGCTGTGACGGGACAACCCGAACTGCGCATCGTCGGCGCCCTGTTCGAAGGCCTCGTCATCCGTGGATTGAAGGACCCCCAAGTCCGTCCGGGGGTCGCGAAGTCCTGGGATCTTTCGGCGGACGGGAGGACTTACACCTTCCATCTCCGTTCTTGCCGATGGTCTGACGGTTCTCAACTTACCGCTCGCGACTTCGTACGTTCCTGGCGACGATTTGTCGATCCATTGACCGCGAGCGAATATTCATCCCTGATGAAGGTCGTCCGGAACGGAAACCCGATCCGGGAAAAGAAGCTGCCTCCCGACTCCCTCGGGGTCGCCTCCCCCGATGACTCGACCTTCGTGGTCAACCTCGAGTTCCCGGTAGGTTTCTTTCTCGAGCTATGCGCTTTTGAACCCTTCTTTCCGGTACCGTTGGATACCATTGTAAAATTCAAGGAGATGTGGACCTTGCCCGGACACCTTGTCGGGAACGGCCCCTTCGCCCTGCGAACCTGGAAGCACAATGTCGAAATCGACCTGGTCAAGAATCCCTGGTATTGGGACTCGGCCAACGTGCGTCAGGCCAGCGTCATCATCAAACCGGTTGAAGATCAGATGACAGCCTTCAATATGTTCCTGAGCAAGGAGGTGGACTGGATTTTCAATGTGCCGCCCAGCAAGCTCGAATCCGCGAAGAAAATGCCTGAATACTTCAGCCAGTCCATGTTCGGCACCTATTATTATATATTCAACTGCAA
>JAQBPO010000064.1 GCA_028287465.1 Fibrobacterota bacterium | reverse complement strand
AATGCTGCTCTGCAGGTTGTAATCCACCCACAGTCCGCCCATGGTATAGTGGACGGCGGGATAGATGCGCATCGGGGTCTTGTAGGGATCCTCGTTGGTGATGCGGAAGTACATGTCGAACAGGTTGCCGTACTTCTCCTTGATCTTGGGCTCGCCCACGCGCTTGATGGCTTCGGCGAAGTCCAGGTACACGGCCAGGCCCGATTGGCCCACGCCCATGCCCTTGTCGCACACGTCCTTGGCGTTCCGGGACGCCACGTCGCGCGGGACCAGGTTGCCGAAGCTGGGATAGCGCTCTTCCAGGAAGTAATACCGCTCGGCCTCGGGGATGGTCTCGGGGGCGCGCTTGTCGCCGCCCTTCTTGGGGACCCAGACGCGCCCGTCATTGCGCAGGCTCTCCGACATCAGGGTCAGCTTGCTCTGGTGGCTGCCGGTGACCGGGATGCAGGTGGGATGGATCTGGGTGAAGCAGGGGTTGGCGAAATAGGCGCCGCGCTTGTGGGCGCGCCAGGTGGCGGTCACATTGCTGCCCATGGCGCTGGTCGAAAGGTAGAAGACGCGGCTGTAGCCGCCGGTCGCCATGATGACCGCGTCCGCCTCATGGCGTTCCATCTGGCCGGTCACCAGGTTGCGCATGATGACGCCGCGCGCCTTGCCGTCGATGACCACGAGGTCCAGCATCTCGCGGCGGGTATGCAGCTTGACGTTGCCGAGGCCTACCTGGCGCATCATGCTCTGGTAGGCGGAGAGCAGCAATTGCTGGCCCGTCTGCCCGCGGGCGTAGAAGGTGCGGGATACCTGGGTGCCGCCGAAGGAGCGGTTCTCCAGCAGTCCGCCGTAATCGCGCGCGAAGGGCACGCCCGTAGCCACGCACTGGTCGATGATGTTGACCGAGACCTGGGCCAGACGGTAGACGTTGGCCTCGCGGGCGCGGAAGTCCCCGCCCTTGACCGTATCGTAGAAAAGGCGCTGGACGCTGTCGCCGTCGTTGGTGTAGTTCTTGGCGGCGTTGATGCCGCCCTGGGCCGCGATGCTATGGGCGCGGCGGGGGCTGTCCTGCCAGGTGAAGGTATGCACGTTGTAGCCGAGCTCGGCCAGGGAGGCGGAGGCGGAGGAGCCGGCCAGGCCGGTGCCGACAACGATGATCTTGTACTTGCGCTTGTTCGCCGGGTTCACCAGCTTCATGTTGAACTTGTAGTCTTCCCACTTCTTCTCAATGGGGCCCGGGGGGACTTTGGGATCGAGAAGCATTTAAGGGGTTCCTCCGTGTTGGAAATAGGCCCATACGGCCAAAAGGATGAAGCCGCCGGTGACCAGGCCCGCATAGGCGCGACCGGCCCAATGGACGATCGGGGTGTACTTGGCGTGGTTGAATCCCAGGGACTGCAGGCTGCTCTGCACGCCGTGGGCGAGATGGGAGAAGATGAGGATCATGGCCAGCACGTAGCCGGCCGTGTACCACCAGATGGAGAAGGCGCGCATCATGGTGCCGTAGAGGTCCTTCATGGCCACGCCGTCATAGGTCACGGTGGGCATGCCGCCCATTCCCGCCCCGCCGAAGCGGAAGTTGGCGATGTGGATGAACACGAAAATCAGGATGGCGGTCCCGGTCATCATCATGGAAGCCGAATGCAGGGTCTGCTTCGAATTCCGCTTCACCGCATAGGCGGTAGGTCGGGCGGCCCGGTTCTCGATGGTAAGGGTGATGGCCAGGTAGACGTGCGCCAGGATCGCGACGATGAGGATGATTTCGATGGGGATGATGATCTCGGCCATCTCATGGAGGAGCAGGTAACCGTATTTGTTGTAGCGCTCCGCGCCGGACAGCATCCCGATATTGCCCAGCAGGTGGACGAGAAGGTAGGCGTAGAGGGAGATGCCCGTGATTCCCATCAGCTGTTTCCTGCCGATGGACGAAGCCAGGTATTTTTTCAGTGCATGCATCCAGGGACCTTTCCGGCGTGACCGTAGCGGCGTTAAAGATAGCATTTTCCCCATGAATGGCATGGCGGCGGACCCTTCCGCCCGCTCCTCCGGAGTGCCGTTTCCTTGCTCCGGGAGTAGTAACCCGTCCGCACTGCTCAGTGAGCGGGCAGTCCCAGGTTCCTCGCCAGGAATTCCGCGGTCACCCGCCACTGGGCGATCTGGGAATCCTGGTCCTTGACGGAATGGCCTTCATCGGCGAAGGTCAGGAACCAGACCGGGACCTTGCGGGCTTTCAGGGCCGCGAAAACCCGTTCCGATTCCGCATAGGGTACACGCGGGTCGTTGCGCCCATGGCAGAGAAGCAGAGGCGTATGGATGCGATCGACCCGTGTCAGGGGGGAAATGCTGTCCAGGAACGCGGCCATGCGGGGATCGCGCTCATCGCCGTATTCGGCCCGGCGCAGGTCGCGGCGATAGCCGCTGGTCTGCTTCAAAAAGGTGGGGAAATGGGTGATCCCGACCGTGCTGATCCCGGCCTTGAGCGCGGAATGGCCGGAATTCGATCCGCCGTATTCGATTAATGCGCTCAGGGACAGGAATCCGCCGTAGGAACGGCCGGAAACCGCCACCCGGGTGGAATCGAGGTAGGCCTTGCCGTCTCCCGCCGTCCTCGTCCGGATCCATTTCAGGAGGGCGCCCACGTCCCGCACGCTGTTCATGCGGGCGAACCCATCGTCGGCCCGGAGCCAGGCGCGGCCGTACCCGCTCGAACCCCTGACATTGGGCTGGATCACCGCCAGGCCCAGGACGCCCACCGCGTATTGCAGGAAGGGGTCGAAGGCCGGGCGCGCTTGCTGCTCCGGCCCCCCATGGAGGAGGATGAGCACCGGGCGGGGGCCCGGGAACTTCTTTTCGTCGGGACGATAGATCCAGGCGGGGATGGGCGGGGAATCGGCGCCGGCCGGCGCTTGCTCGGCCGAGGGGTAACGTATGAGTTGCGGTTCCCGGAAGGATCCGGGGGGCAGGCCGCCGGTTTCGCTCCAGGTCCACCGGACCGCCTTTTCCTTGGCGATATCGTAAGACCAGGCATCCCCGGGCGAGACCGCGGAATTCAAGGTGAATCCGAATTCCGTGATTGCGGCCCCGGGTTTCCCGGCCTCGGGACGGAAATGGATTTCATGGATGATCCCGGCTGGCATCCCCTTCAAGGCCCGCGCATTACCGGCGCCCGTCTCCGTCAGATCCAATTTGTAAAGCCGGCTGAGGCCGTCTTCGTTGAGGGAATAGATCAGGGACCGCTTGTCGGGAGAGGCCTCGAGCCATTCCACGTCCCACCGGTCGGCCGGGGAAAGGGGTTGCGGCGCCTGGACCGCCGCGTCCGCCGGGGAAGGTCCGGAAGGCGCATGGGATTGCGGCAGGGCCAGGAAGATCCGATGGGAGGCCCCGTCCCGGTCCGAGGTGAAGGCGATGGCCCAGGGGATTTCCCGGGCCGATGCCTGAGGTCCGGGGCGGCGGATCCAGACCGCATTGTCCGAGAACGCGCCCTTGTCCATGGGCGCCACCGGCGTCAGCCAGCCATCCTCAAGGCAAAGCACGTGCAAGTCCGCCTGCGACGCGGAGACGTAGCGCTGCACCAGCAGCCATCTCCCGTCCGGACTGAACTCCATCGGCGCCCAGGTCCCCGGCATGCTCAGGGCTAGGGTGTCCTTGCCGTCGATCCCGCCCACGCGGATGTCCCAACGATCCGATCCCGATGGCGTATGCGAATAGGCGAACCGGCTCCCGGAATCGTTCCAGACCGGGCCGTCCACGCGGCCCGGGGGCGCGCCGAGTCCCCGGGCGTTGCCGGTCTTCAGATCGTACAACCGCAGCCCGTATTGCTCGTTACCGCCTTCGTCCTGGGTGAAGAGGAAATCCGCGCGGGCCGGCCGGGGGTTCAGGTAGAATCCGGACATGCGCCGAGGGAAGAAGGTCAACTGCCTGCGATCGGCTCCCGGGGAAGCCACCCGATGCACTTGTGGATATCGGCCCAGCTGGGTGCCGATGTACATGCCGGTGTCCGCCCAACCTCCGAAGCCGGCGGACCGGACCTGGGCATAGGCCGCGAGCGGCTCCAGCAAGGCGGAATCGAAAGCGGCCGCATCGCCGGAAGGAGGGGATTTTTCCAGCCGGCTGCCGGTATCAGGGGCAGCGGGAATGGCCGCGGCGGGAGGGGACTTGACCTGAAGCATTGCCGTGGTTGGGCCGGATGCGGGACCGGCCGGGCGCTTGGCCGTCGCCGCCGGTCCTGAGGTCGGACTGCAACCCGGGTTCATGAGGAGGACGGACAAGGAAAGGAAAAGGTGTAGCGGGCGAATGGCCATGGCTCAAAGGTAGCTTTAGAACCCGCCCATTTTGCAAGCGAAGAGCGGGGAGTTCGCCCTGCGACCTCCATAGCGATGAGCCGTGGACCTTAACCAGCGAAGAGCGGGGAGTTCGCCCTGCGAACTCCATAGCGATGAGCCTGATCAGTAGCGGAACGCGAACGTCATCAAAGCCCGGTGCTCCCGGTTGTCCAGGCTGAGTCCGTCCCCGGCCATGCCCCACAAGGAATAGGAGTAGGCCAGATCCAGCGCCAGGGCGCCGCTGAACAGGAATCCGACGCCGGCGCTCAAACGGTGGAGGTTGTAGGTGGGATCGAAAGACGTTTCCGGCAGGGTATTGAAGGTATAGCCTCCGCGCACGACCATGTTCGCCGGACGGATGAACCGCTCGCCTCCCAGGGACAGGATCATCTCATCCTTGTATCCCGCCTTATCCAGGGTCGAGGCGTCCCTGGAGCCGTAGCGGTACTGGCTCCAGCCGTTCAGGCGCAGATCCGCCGCCAAAAGGTATTCGTCCCCCTGGTAACCGATGCCGGACTTGACCTGGAAAGGGAAGCGCACCTGGAAATTCTCTTCCGAGTTGCCCACGCCCTTTTCTTCGTACACCTCCTCCAGGTTGAAGAACTTCTCCCACAAGACCACGGAGAACCCGAGCCGCAGCCTCGGGGAAACCTTGAACATCAGGGAGGGTTCCAGGTTGAAGCCGTCGTAATTGCGGAGGTAGCCCACCTGGCCGCTGTCCGACACCCGGATCTGCTCGCTGCCGTCCACGTAGCCGGCGGCAAGGCCGAAGGTCAAATCCGGGGCGATGTCCACGCCGAACCCGGCGCGCCAATTCTCCAGGGCGCCCTCGGCGCGATAGGTATAAGGGCCGCGGGTGGAGGACAGGGAATCCTCGTAGGAGATGAGATCGGAGAAGGTGCGCGGCCGGTAATAACCGAACGCGAAGGTGAGGCCCCCGCGGACGGTGGGAACCGGCAACAGCCAAACGAGGGATTGGATCCGCAGATCCTCCAGGCGCTGGGTGCGGGAAGGGAACCCCCCCGCCCGGTCCATGCCGGAAAGGACGCTGCGCTCCATGGAGAGGGAGAGTTCATGCTTCTTCACCGCGCTCAGGCCGGCGGGATTGTAATACAGCGCCGAAGCGTCCGAGGCTACCGCCGTATAGCTGCCGCCCAGGGCCATGGGCCGGGCCGCGATATCCTGGGCGCGCCCCAGGTTGAAGGGAGTGGGATCGGAATCCTGGGCGGCCGCGAGGGAGGCGAAGGCCAGGCAGGCGAGCGCCAGGGACGCCAAGGCCCGGCCGATCGGGGTCGGTTCGACGGTTCCGCGGGCCATCACCGGCGCCTCCCCTTGTTCAGGGAAGGATGGTCCTCTTTTTCGGAGGAATCGGAGGAGGAACCGCTCGAACCCGATTGGGAACCGCTGCCGGTGGATGAGGATGTGGACGATGAAGGCGAACCGGAAGGCGACGACGTGGAGCCGCTCACCTCCCCGGAAGATTTCGGGGCTGGCGCGGCGGGCTCGCTGCCGGAGCCCGAGCGCCGGCCCTTATGCAATACCGGATGATCCGGACGATCGGGATCGGTGCTGAAAACGCGTTTGTCGGATTTGTAAGGACCCGGGTTCCCGCCGCCAGGGGAAGGAGGCCGGTATCCGCCGTATCCCCCATAATCCCGACCGTAACCGCTGCGATACCCATTGCGGCCGTACCATGGATCGTTCCGCCAGAAGGGATCGCAATAGTCGCGATAGCGCGAAGAGTAGATCCCGAAGGTGAGGGCGGGGTAGTCCCAGGTATCCAGGAGGTAGCCCCGGTAATAGGGGCTTTCCCGGTAATAATTGTTCACGATGACCGTGCCGGCGGGCTCCTCCCGATCCGTGCGGGCGACGGAGGCGGATTCGCCCGGGGCCGCGACGGTGGCGCCGGAGTCAGGTTGCAGGGCCGTATCCGCCTGGGCCGCGGGACCTCGGGCATAATCCGGGTAATTGGAGGCCGCGCGCTCCGCGTAGCCCCGGGTATACAATTGGGTATAGCATCCGGTCAGAAACAGCGGGAAGGCCAAGAGGGCGGCGGTGAGCCGCCTTGGCATGGAATGCAGTCGGGCAAGTAGGGTTCGCATATCCTTTTGGAAAGCAAGGGGCATACCAGGTTCCATCGGAATCAAAGGCCGGGGAATCGGGCCGGAAAGCCCGGTTTCAATGGGGAATGGGGAAAGGAGTCGCGGGAGGCATGTCCACGCCCTGGACAGTGTCCACGTCGTGGACACCATTAATGGGTCAGGCCTGGACTTGCAGGGCCTTCCGTACGCAGCCGATCAGGAAATGGGGGGAAAACGGCTTGGCCAGGAACAGCGAGGTCTCGGATTCGATTTCCTCCTGGATCACGTCCTGCTCCACGTACCCGGACGTGTAGATGACGCGGATGCCGGGACGTGATTGCCTTACCTGCCTTGCCAGTTCGAAGCCATTCTGATGCGGTTTCATGCAGAAATCCGTGAGCAGAAGATGGATTGTCCCGGGAAACCCGCGGTTCATTAAAAGGGCTTCTTCGCTATGGCGGGCCCGAAGAACCTTATAACCGTCCAATTCCAGGATCGTGGCCATCAACTCCCGCACCGATTCGTCGTCGTCGACGACCAGAACATTGGTCGCCCGGACCGATTGGGCGGTGCCCGGGGTAAGCGTGCTTCCGAAAATGGCCTGGGCCCGAAGCACCCTTGATTCAGTCGCCATGACCGCCTCCACCATAGGGAAACCGGGATCCCGAAAGGATCTCGGATACGCACAATACTACTCCTTCCCTACCCCCTAAAAAACCCGTTTTTGCTCAGATTTCCTTAGAATCGCCTTACAAAGTGTGCGTATTTTCGGAGCGGCGTAAAAATCCGCCGGCGGTCCGCGATAACCGAATATGGCTATCATTTCCATCAGGATGGATAAAGACCGACCGAATATTTTCCTCTTTCTGAACTATCGGGAATTCATCAAGGACTTCTGCAAGCATCAGAAGACCATAAACCGATCTTTTTCCTTGCGTACCTTTTCCGGAAAAATCAGCCCGACCCTTTTCACCTCCGGCCTTTTGTACGCCATCCTCAAGGGAAAACGGAACATGAGTTCCACCCTGCGGCCGAAGTTCGTCCGCGCCATGGCCCTTAAGGAGCGAGAGGCGCAATACTTCGAATTCCTGGTCCAGTTCAACCAGGCCAAGGATATGGAGGAAAAGAACCATTATTTCCTCCAGTTGTCGCAATTCCGCGGTTCCCGCGCGAAAATCCTCAGCGAGAGCCAGTACAAGTTCTTCTCCAACTGGTATTACCCGGTCATCTGGAATTATTTCGAGCTCAACCAGACCCAGAGCAATCCCGTCGAAATCGCCAAGAAAATCCACCCTTCGGTCACTTCCAATCAGGTGGAAGAGGCGATTCAGCTGCTTTTGAGCCTGAAGCTCATCAAGAAAATGGCCAACGGGTATGCGGTCACGGACAAGCATATCGCCACGGAACCTGAATTCCGCGGTTTCCTGGCCAAACATTACAATCTTCAGTTCATCCAAATGGCCGGGAACATGCTGGATACCGTGGCTCCGGAATACCGGCAGTACAATACCCTGGTCTTCTCGACCTCCCAGCGGGGATTTGAAGCCATCAAGGAACGAATAGTATCATTCCAGGAAGAGTTGAAGGAAATCATCGATCGGGAACGCGAGACCGATCGGATTTTCACCTTGAGCATGCAATTGTACCCGAACACCAAGATGCCGTGATGTCCGACGAGTCCAGAGAAAAACGGGAGATGGGTCCGAAGTGGAAAGCGGCCCTATGCGGGCTTGCCGCGGGGTTCGCCTTGCTTCGTTGCGATATGCAGACGGCCGGCACCAGCGTGGGCACGGGCAACCCGACCGAAATCATAGTCTCCTTCCAGGGTGATTCCGGCTCCGAGTCGATCAACGGCACAATGGACGTCTATGCCTATACCCAAATTCCCGTTCCCGGTTTCTCGCCCGAGCCCCTGGTCCGGGTCGGCATCGCGGGAGCGATGCATGCCGCTCTTAAGGCTGCGACCTTCCAGGCCCTGGCGGATAGCCTTTGGCCCAAGACTTCGATCGAAGATGGGGCCTATCGCTTCAATGTGGTCGTGACGGGGGAGCATTCGGGATCCATCCTCAAGGGATTTTCCTTTCGCAGGAAGACGGGTGATTTCGTGTTGCGGGCCGAGGACGCCAAAAAGGCGCTGCGGAATGAAAATGTCGCGACGGTGTGGGGAGCCATGGCGCCGTTGGCGGCTTTCGAGTGCTCGATAGATCCGGGATCGCTCATAGCCCAAAAGGACCATTACCTCTTTCTCTATGGGACGGGATTCCAGGTTAAAGGGGACTCGGGGCGGTTCGTCTTCCCGGCCATGCCGAAGGCCGCCTATCAGGTTTCCATGGTTTCCCTTCCGAAAAAAGGGGAAGGGGGGGCCGGCGCCAACGATTCAGTCTATGTCTATGGGTTGACTTCCGGAATCGAAGCCGGAAAACCGAATCCCCTTTCCTTCGGTCCCATCCAGGATACCCTTCCCGTTCCTGAATCCCTAAGGGCCGATACCCTCTGAAATCCCCGGGGTGTCCGTGCAACCCCTCCCGCTCATTCAACCCGACAATTAGTACGCACATCTTGTACGTGTAGCTTTATCGGCTTTTCTTTTTTTTTGACCCCGCTTTTGGAGAATTTCCAAAGGGTTATTCGCGGAATTTCGGCCCCGGATCCGATTCATCCCATTCGATACCCTGCTCACGAACCGACTGCTTACCGGAGGCTCCCTCCGCGCCCTATAATCCGTTCCATGCATAAGGTATTGGGTCGGATGGATGTCATGCGCTTACCGCGCCGATAATGGGACAATTGGGACTCCCTGAGTCCTCGGGATTTCGAATAGAAAGGGAAAACATGAATTCACTCCTTGGTGCTCTGGGGGCCGTGTCCTTCGCAACCGGTCTCTGCGTGGGTCAATCCCAAATCCTTTCCCAACAATACCGGGAGTTCCCGCACGTCCTTCCGGGCGTGGTCGTCAAGTTGGAGAAGGTGCTCGATCCCGAAACGGGAGAGATCCAGATCCGGAAGGGAGGGCTCCCTTTCTCCAAATCCGATATGATGGCCTGGGAGCATATCGAGAACCAGGCGCGCCTTGGCCGGATAGGCCGGCTCAGCGAGGAGCTCGAGGATCGTAGATCCCAGATGGGATCGTCGGAAGCCGTCAGGGTCGTGGTCCATGCGAAGTATCCGCCCATCCTTTATCCTGACAAGACGAAGTCCACCTTGGAAGCCCAGCTTGCGAGCAGCAAGGCGGCGGCGGCCTTGCCTCCGGTGGCCGGCCTGGATGTCCTGAAGCTGAGGCATGGGATGTTCGATTGCGAAGAGTCCGGTTCCGGAATGGCCACATGCACCGTTACCAGTACGCAATTGGAAACCCTGAAGGCCGATGACGAGGTGGGATCCGTGGAACTCTTCCACGAGGAGCGCGGAACGAGCGTTGAGCTGTCCACCTTGGCCAATTCGGCCTACAACCCCGGATCCGTCCCCTCCGGCGCCGGGTACGGCGTGCATGCGGCGACCTTCGAATATGGGTTGAACTCCACCTTCGTAAGCTGCCTGGGGGTCCCCGTGACCTATGACGTTTCGACCATAGGAGACCAGATGGGGATCCGGCATACGCAAACCTCCTTCAAGTCGCTCGTCATGGCGGCGCCTTCGGCGACCTTCTACCATCGCAAGAGCACCAGCTTCGACGGCGTCGATGACGTCAATTACCTCATCAACAATGGGATCCAGACCGTGAGCATGAGCATGTCGAGGGGCGGCACGTCGCCCTACCACACCACGCAACCGGAATACCTGGTGATGGACGACTTCGCCTACCGTTACCCTTACCCGGTATTCGTGAATCCCTCCGACAATAACGGATATCAATACGAAACGAATTGGCAGTGCTATAACGCCATCAGCGTAGGCAACGTCAGGCACACGAACCTGAGCACCTACGAATTGGCGGATTGCACCCAGACCAAGAACCCTCCGCCCATCTACGGAAGCTGCATTTCCGGCAGCGGGGCATCCTGCGCGGGCGATCGCGAAATGCCCCATGTCGTGGTGCCGGGCATACCCGGCACGGGTACGGATTTCACGCCCACCTGCATAGGCGGAGCCGGGACCATCGGATGCGGGACCAGTTGGAGCGCTCCCATCGGCAACGGCATGGCCGCGGACGTGATCGCGGCGGACTCGCGCATGTCGGGCTGGCCGGAAAAGGTGCGCGCGACCCTGATCCTGACCGCCCAGAACGTGGACGGGGGGTATCAGGTCCCGACGACCGATGGACGCGACGGTTCGGGCGTGGTTTCCGGTTCCGAAGCGGTCGCTTTCGCCTCGGGCCATACCTCGGTCAGCATCGGGAACAGCGCGGTGGAAAAGGGAATGACGGCGGGGTCCTTTTACGCGGCGGATTTGTCATCCGGTACCAAGCGTTTCAACTATTCCGTGCCCAATCCCAAACCCTCCGGAAAGCATTTGCGCGCGGTACTCACCTGGGACAGCAATCCCATCGTGGGCGGGGCGGTCAACGCCTTGAGCGATCTGGACCTGACCGTGCAGAAGAACGGGGGCGTCCAGGGTTCCTACAGCTGGGACGGGAACGTGGAGGTGGTCGACGTGGCCGCGGCGGACCTGACCGCGGGCGGCTCCTATTACATCGATATCGCGCCGTCCTACAACCGGATCCCCGCCAGCGGATCCCGGGCGAATTTCATCTATTATGCGATAGCATGGACCTGGGTGAAGGATCACGCGAATTGATCCAGGGGTTCCGGCGGACCCGGCGCGGAGCGGGCATCGGAGGCTGCGGGGGTTATTCCCCCCGGATGCCGTACTTCGCCAGTTTGTTGTGAAGCCCTTGGCGGCTGAGGCCCAAAAGCTTCGCCGCCTGGGAGATGTTCCCGCCCGTGGCCTGCATGGCCCGGTTGATCCATTCCACTTCCAGGGCCATCACGGCCTCATCGAGCAGCAAATCCTTGGGCAGCCCCGCGGCGCTTTCCGCGCCCGCCGGACTCCCGATCCCTTCGTTGCCCGTTCCCTGAACGGCCGTTCCCGGAACGGCCGTTCCCGGAACCGCATCCCCTCCCGGAAACCCGCCGGCGATTCCGCGGGTGCCTATGGACCATGAACCCGTATTGGCCTGGGAGCCCTGGATCCGATCGGGCAAATCCTCGGGCAGAACGGTATCCCGATCCCCGATCATGTTCAGCGAATACTCCAGGGCGTTTTCCAGTTCCCGCACGTTGCCGGGGAAGTTGTGCGCGGACAGGGCGGATACGGTTTCCGGGGCCAGGCGCGGGGTCTTCTTGCCGAGCTTGACCGCCTTCTTGCGGAGGAAATGCTCGGCCAGGACCGGGATATCGTCGCGGCGTTCGCGGAGGGCGGGCGTGCGCAAGGGCACGACGGCCAATCGGTAATAGAGATCCTCGCGGAAGGTCTTATCCTTGACCATGGCCTCCAGATCGCGATGGGTGGCGGCGATGACGCGGATGTCCACGCGCTTCTCCACGCGGCCCCCCACCTGGGTGATGACGCCTTCCTGGAGGAAGCGGAGCAGCTTGGCCTGCATGGACAGGGACATGTCGCCCACCTCGTCCAGGAAAAGGGTGCCGCCGTTGGCGCTCTCGATGATGCCGATCCGGGTCTCGACCGCGTGGGTGAACGCGCCTTTCACGTGGCCGAAAAGCTCGCTCTCGAGGATGGAGTCCGGGAGCGCGGCGCAGTTCTGGGCCACGAAGGCCTTGTCCTTGCGCGCCCCGGCGAAGTGCAGGGCGCGGGCCACCAGCTCCTTGCCGGTGCCGGATTCGCCGGTGATGAGCACGGTGCTCTGGGATTGGAGCAGGGCCTGGAGCTTGGCCTTGAGGCGTTGCATGGGCGCGCTGAGGCCTATGAGGTCGCGGAAGGCGGCGACGGATTGGATGGTGTCGGCCTTGAGCACGAGGTTCTCGCGTTCCAGCTCCTGGTTGCGCTGCCGGAGTTCGGCATGGAGGCGTTGGTTCTCGTCGGTGAGCTGGTGTACCTGCACGGCCTGGCGGATGACCACCTCCAACTGGATCGGTTCCCAGGGCTTATGGAGGAAGTGGTAGATCTGGCCTTTGTTCACCGCGGCCACGACGGATTCGAAATCCGAGAATCCCGTGATGAGGATGCGCATGGTTTCCGGATATTGCTGCCTGACCCAAGCCAGGAATTCCGAACCCGGTTCGCCGGGCATACGCTGATCGCTCAGGACGCAGGTGATCTTGTTGGAGGCGAAAAGCTTCCGGGCCTCCGCGGCATTGGGGGCTCCCAGGCACTCGTAATCGTCCTCGAGCGAGCGGATGATGCTGCTGACGATGGCCGGCTCGTCGTCCACGATCAGGATGGTGGGTTTTTTCGCGTCCATGGGGGATCCTATCGGGTGGAAGCGGAGGGGGAGGGATCCGCTACGGCGGCGCCGTCCGTCCCCTTGTCGCAAGCCTGGAATGCGGGGAACGCCAGGAGCGCCGACGCCGTGATGGGTGCCGCGGGATGGAAGTTCATGTCGTCCTTGCCTCTTTCGCCGGGCCGCCGTCTTCCTGCGGCCTCATCAGGGGTAAGGTTACCAAGAATTCCGCGCCTTGACCAACCGCGGAACGGGCCTGGAGGTCCCCTTGATGCGCGCGTACGATCTGATAACAGATGTGCAGGCCGAGGCCTATGCCCTGGCCCACGGGTTTGGTCGTGAAAAAGGGCTCGAAAACGTGCTTGAGGTTCTCGGCCCCGATGCCGGGGCCGTCGTCGGAAACGGATACCGACGCATCGCCGTCCGCCGCGCGCGAGCGGATGCGGATGACCCCTTTTTCGCCCAGGGCCTGGCCCGCGTTCACGAGGATGTTCAGGAACACTTGCTGGATCTGGGTCTCGTCCGCCTCCACCAGGGGGACGTCGCCATAATCCTTTTCCACGAGGATGTTCTTGCTGAAGGTGGTCTGTGCCAGGAGCAGGCTTTTTTCGATCAGCTGGTTGATGTCGCAAGGCTTCTTTCGGAGCACGGTCCCGGGACCGGAGGTGCCGGCCCGGGAGAGGCCCCGGAGATTCTGCACGATGTCCCGTATGCGGATGGAGCCGTCCTGGCTCTCGCGCAGGGCCTGGTCGATCTTGTTCAGGGTCGCCCGGGATTTGGGATCGAGGAGCGAAGGATCGATGCCGTCCAGGTACTTGCGGATTTGGAACAGATTGGCATAGATGAAGCCGATGGGATTGTTGAGCTCATGCGCGATGCCGGCAACCAGTTGGCCCAGGGCCGCCAGCTTTTCGCTGTGGATGAGCTGCTGCTGGGTACGGTTGACCTCCTGGATGAGATCCTGGAGTTCGCGATTCTTATCCACCAGCTCGGCCGTGTAGCGCTTGCGCGCGATGTTGGCCGCCATGGCCTTGAGCACGGCGCGCAGGAACAGGAACACCGCCGTGGCCCCCAGGATCCATACCAGGATGGTCCTGCGCCTCATGGGATCGCGCAAGGTGTTGTAGGCGGCCCGGCTGCTCCGCTCATAGGCCGCGGCGATGAATCCGCCCTCCCAGACTTCCATCAGGGTATCCTCCGGGTTGACGCGGCGGACCACCACCTTGCCTCCCGGGAACCGCACCCGTATGCGCTGGGGATTGATGGAGTCGGGAAGGTAGAAGGTGAGAGGTCCCACGTAGGAACTCAGGTAACCCTCGCCGCCGTGAACCTGGGCGCTCTGCTCCAGGTTCCATTCCTCGGCCTGGTCGCGTTCGCCCGCGGGCCCCATCGTCCACAGGCTCACCTCCCCGCCCACGCCGCCGGAATTCGATTGCACGCCGTGAAGGGCCACCTTCAGCCTCCGGTGCGCGGGCTCGGGCCCATCCTGGATGGCCGATGCGCTGTCCCGCGAGACGATGACCAGTTCATCCCCGGGGGAAGGGGTGAGATCGCCGAACATGAATCCGGTATTGTAGGTGGAGGCGTCGTCCTCAAGTCCCACCTCCCGGAGTTCCCTCTTCTGGAACGCGACGCCCGGGCCGCCGCTGGGGATGCCGCCCAGGTTCTCGTAGTAGAAGTTGAGGGTGCGGGTGGTCAGGAAAAGATCGAGATCGCCGTCCCCGTCATAGTCCCCGAAGGCGCCGCCGTAGCTGTCGAGCGTGTCGGACAATCCGAGCTCCCGGGACCGTTCCAGGAAACGGATGGGCTTCGCGGCCGGGCTCCAATCGCTCGGGTGCCCCGCCTTGCGCGGCGGATCGGCCTGGTTGACCAGCAGCAGGTTCGGCCCCTGGCGCACGGTGATGAGGAGATCGGGATCGCCATCGTTGTCGAAGTCCCCCGGAAGCACCGCATTGCAACGGGTGCCCGGAGGGATGTCCACGTTCAGGGCGGTCTCCCGGAACCGGAATGGGGCGACTTGCTCATAGACCCGCAGCGGGCGGTGCCAGCCCGCCAGCACCAGGTCCAAATCCCCGTCCAGATCCAGGTCCGCCCACAAGGCGCCCTGGGAACCCGTATCCGCGGCGATACCGGCGCTGTCCAGGCCCACGGGCACGAAACGGAGGCCGTGATCGTTGCGGTATAGCCGGACCGGGCCTTGCTCGTTGGTCAGGAGCAGATCGAGGTAACCGTCCTTGTCCAGATCGCCCCACACCGCCATGTTCGCGTCCACGTCCCAGAGCAGGCCCATGCGCTTGGTCACGGAATAGAAGGTGCCGTCGTTCCGGTTCTTCAGGAGATCGAGGGCTTCGCCCC
Organism: Fibrobacterota bacterium; assembly: GCA_028287465.1. Lineage (GTDB taxonomy): Bacteria > Fibrobacterota > Fibrobacteria > UBA11236 > UBA11236 > Chersky-265. Next base: position 144,383 of record JAQBPO010000064.1, on the reverse strand, counting down.
AGCCGCAGATGAGCAGGTCCACCGCGCCGTCATTGTCGAAGTCCGCGGCGCTGGCGCCGAGCTCCAGGTTGCGGATCCCCTGGGGCATCAGGTTGCCGCCCACGCCGGCGGGGATGGATTTGTCGCGGAAGGTCCCGTCCCCGTTGTTGATGAGCAAGCGGTTCAGGGTGCGGAATCCCACCATGTAGACGTCGAGCAGGCCGTCCTGATCGAAATCGGCGAGGGCGACGCCGTAACTGTCGCGGATGTCCGGGATGGGGGACTTCGCCTGCACATCCGCGAAGGAAAGCAGCAGATAGGCGGCGGTGATGAAAATGATGGCCCGCATGCCCATGGCCGAAACATAGAAAAACCCCCGGCCGGGGCGACCGGACGGGGGAGGGAAGGCGCGAAGGATAAAGGTCCACCGCCCCCGGGATGCCACTCCCGGGAGACCGGAACCGCATTCACTTGCGGACGTAAACATTCCGCTGGCGCCCGTCCCGATTGTCCTGGATGGATACCTGGTTGGCATCCTCATAGTAATGATAGGTTCCCGAACCGTCCACCTTGGACTCGGACACCTGGTTGGCGTCCTTATAGTACTGGTACTGGCCGTCGTTCCCGTTGTGGGTATAGGAGACCTGCTTGCCGTCGCTGTAATACTGGTTGTCCCCCGAGCGATGATGATCATATCCATCCCGCTTTTCGATGACCACCACCTTTTCCTTCTCGCAACGGACGGGCTCCGACTTGATGACGGTCACGGTGCGGCGAGGCTCCTCGCGGATGATGGTCACCTCGCGGTCCTTGTGGTGGCCGCGGCCATGGCCCCGGCCATGCCAGCCGCGGTCATGTTCCTTTTCCACATACACCACCTCGCGGCGGGGGGCTTCCTGCACGATCACGACCGGAGGCGGATCGGAGCGGCGCTTGCCCCAATCGGCGCCGACGGTCACTACGCCGCCGGGAATCTCATGCACCACTTCCACATGGCCGGAGACGTTGCTGCGCGAATCGTAGCGGCCGTCATGGGCCAGGGCCAGGCCGCCGGGGATGAGGACCGCCGCCATCGCGAGGCCCAGGGTTTTCGATTTGAGGTTGGTGCGGGTCGGGTTGAAGAGTTTCATGGTCGCCTCCGGGAAGTGTGATGCTCTCCTATCAATCAAAGTCCGGGCCAATTCCGAGGGTGGGGCCAGGATGCCCGAATCGGGCCGGATTCGGCCCCGGGCAGGCGAATCGGGGGGAAAAGTCCCGGGGAAGGCCAGGGTGTACATCCGGAGCGTTGACAGTCACCCGGGGTTTTTGTCCAAGCCCTGGACAGGAGGGGAGGAAAGGGGCGGTTTCCCCGTGATGAATTCGGAATTCCGGTCGAGGACGCGCAGGCGGAAACGTCCGAGGCCGATAGCGGGGCCCGAGACGGGACGGAATTCCATCCTCAGGGAATCCGGATACATGCTGAACGCCGCAGGGTAGGGGAAGCGAATCGCGCCCAGGATGGAGCCTCCCGGGGGCAAGGTGGTTTTGCGGAGGGTGCAATCGGCCCAGGCCTGCTTGCGCTCGGCAATGGTCATCAAGCGTTCCTTGTTGCGGTATTCGTCCCTTTCCGCCTGGGCGTCGTTTTCGTGCATGGCCCGGATGGCCTCGTCGCTTTGCTGTTTGGTGCCCACGGCCGAAGTGAGCACCACGTTGGTGACGTCCAGCAGCCCGATGACGGCGTTGGCGGTCGCCTGGTTTTCGGCATTGCGGCGGGCCTGGTCCTTGTCGATTTCGGAAACCGCGATCATGATTTCGGGATCGATGGCGGCCACGGATCCATCGGGGCGGAAACCGAATCCGGGATCGGGCGGACGATAACGCTTGGGGCGCGGTTGGGCTCCGATGAAATACGTGGTCCTGGATTCGTACGACTCAACGAGTCCCGCCGAGTCGGCCTTGAATGGCCCCAGGGCGAATTGCACGGGATCGATGACGACCGTGACGGCGGATCTGTTGCGGACCTCCACCAGGAATTCCAGGGATTGGACGTCGAATCCGCGGTACGGGATCGTTTCGCGGGACAGGATCCGGTAGGCGGAGGCGAACTCCAATCCTGCGCCTTCATAGCGATGGATTTCCAGGCCCTGCAGCCAGACCGGATCCGGATCGAGGTTCTTGTACTCCACGACGCGGGCCGGTGCCATGGAGCAGCCCGTGAAGGCCGGAAACGAGGAAAGGGCCGCCAGGGCGGCCCAGAGGGAGATCCGGGAAAGGTTCCGGCGGGGCCGGTCGCAACAGGGCATGTTCATGATTTCCCCATGGCCGTATCCGTCTACCATCGGTAACGGAGGGATGCCATCACCTGGTGATCTTCGGAATCGATGCTCAGATCCTGGGGCCCGTCCGGCCGGGAGTTCTGGAAGGTGCGGCTATCCCCGTATTGGTACGCGAAGTCCAGTCCCACGCGCTTGGACGGCATGAAACCGATTCCGGCGCTCACGCGGTAAGGGTCGCGCTGGTTGGGCTGGGGCCGTTCGTCGTCCTGGTTCTCCCAGGTATAGCCCAGGCGCAGGACGGGGCCGCGGCGGTCCAGGTGCTGCTCCAAGCCGATATTGAAGGTGTGCTTGTTGGGATAGTTGATATCGTGGTTCACGAAGGCATCGCCGGCGCTGCGGTAGGTGTAGCTGCTCCAGAAATCCCCATGCCAATCCGCGGATACCTGGGTCAGTCCCGACTGGAACGCGAATCCCAGCTTGGCCTGGAAGGGATGGTGGATGTCGTAGATCGATTCCAGGGGGTTGCCGCCCTGTTCCTGGTAGGTATCCGTCAATTCCAGGCGTTCCATCACGACCGCGGATCCGCCCACGCTGAACATTTCGGATAGGTGGATCAGGAAGGACGGCTCCAGGTTGTAGCCGGTGTATTCCTCCAGGTAGCGGACCGTGTTCACGTCCCGCACTTCGAGCTGCTCCTTCCCGCCGACGGCGCTGGCGGCCAATCCCAGGCGCACCTGTTCGCTGACCATGTACGCCAGGCCCATGCGGTAATGGTCCATCTGGCCCTCCGCATCGTAGACGTACTCGCTCCCATGCGCCTGGAAGATGAGGGGATCATCGAAGGACACCGGCGTATAGTAGCCAATCCCCAACGCCCACCTGCCCCCGTCCGTCAGGATCATGTTGAGGGCGTTCAGCTTGGTCGACTCCAGGGAGCGCCGGTTGGGCGTTCCGTTGTCGAAGGATGCGTTGTTCTGGAACATCCCGTAGCTCAGGTTGATGCCCACTTCGGAACGCGTCAATTGCGTCATGCCGGCGGCATTGTAGTACAGCGCGGAGTAATCGTCCGCCACAGCCGTAAAGGCCTCTCCCAGGCCGAGGGCGCGCGCCCCGACGCCGGTCTTGCGGCCGAGCGATACCAGTTCACCGGTCGCCTGCGCCTGAGCGGTCCCAAGGGAAGCCGCGACCAGCAAGGCTGCGAGAGCACCCGCGGCGGCCCCGACCTGAACCCGCGGGCCCCGCTTCCCGTTTCTTTTTTCCATCCCGTTCGTTTCCATCTTATCCATCCTTTTTCTTCGTTCCCGTTCGACGCCTCTCATGTCCATGGCCGCGTAACCAGCAAGGAAGGGGCGGGCATCCGCGACCGGACGCGCCGCCCCGGGAAAATCAGCGGTGCGATCCGACCTGGACCAGATGCTGCTGGACCCCGCGGGTCCTCATGGGCCGGCCCTGATCCTCCGGAAAGAGGTTCCGAGGACCGCGGTCGTCCGAATGGTACCCGCGGCCGGACTCGTACCGGTGATCCACGTGGTATCCGCGGCCTCCGCCCCGGGGCGCGACGATCACGGTGCGCGAGGGCGCATAGATCACGCGTTGGGGCTGATTCCGGTAGATGACCACTTCGGGACGCTCGCAGGAGGGACGCTCTACGTAGACCTTGCGGACCACGCGGACCTCGCGGTCGCAACGGACCGGCTCCTCATAGCGTTCGATGATGGTCACCTTCTTCACCTTGGGCCTGCAATGGCGCTTTTCGACGACGATTTGGTCGGGCTCGTCCTCATCGTCGTCGTATCGGGCGCCATAGTCCTCATCCTCCTCTTCAGGATCGGATTCGGGGAACCTGTGGGTGACCTCCTCGACCACGACCTGCCGGGGATTGTCGTCCCAGGTCTTCCCCACGGTCACCTGACCATGGGGGAACCCGAGCGTAACCTCGGCGTGACCGTAGCCGTCCGCCCTCGCCTGCCCGGGGAGCAGCAGAAGCAGACCGATGCCGACCGCGGCTCCCAGCACGTATGCCGGGACCCTGGCCGAACCGTTCCTGCCCGCGCCCTCCGGGGCCTGGTAGGGGATGGTGTAACTGGACATTTGAAACCTCCTTTCAATGGGTTGGAATGCCCGCAGGGATGCTAAATCAATAAACGGGCCAATCATTTTCCGTCGATTCGATGCGATTTCGGGGGTTTTCATGGCGTCTTCCATGTCCAAGCGCTGGACAGGTGTAAAGACGTTGGGGGATGGGGAATCCGCTAGGGAAGCTCCGGCCCCAGGGAAGAGGGACCCCGCCGGGTCCGGCCTGAAACGGAAAAGACCCGCCATTGGCGGGTCTTCGAGACAATCAATCGATGCGAATGGGACCCTGGGTCCCTGGGGTTCAGTCCGCTTGGGCGATCTTGCCGTCGGCGGCGGCCCGCTTCAGCTTGTCATTGGCCCAGATGGCCACTTCCACGCGCCGGTTCGCCTGGCGGCCGGAGGCGGAGCCATTGTCGGCGACGGGCTGGGTCTCGCCCATGCCGGTCTCGTCGATGCGGCCGCTCTTGACGCCGTCCGCTTTGAGGGCATCGCCCACGGAGTCCGCGCGTTTGTCCGAGAGCTTCATGTTATGCTCCTTCGAACCCGAATTGTCGGTATGGCCCTGCACCATGATTTCGGTATCATCGTACTTGTTCAGGACCTGGGCCAGGTTCTTCAGGTTGGACGTGGCATCGGGGCGGAGCTTGTCCGAGTCCACGTCGAAGAGGATGCCCGAGTCGAAGGTGATCTTGATGCCTTCGCCCACGCGCTCCACCCTGGCGTTCTTGAGATCGCGCTGCAGCTCCGCCGCCTGCTTATCCATATAGTGGCCGATGGCCGCTCCGGCCGTGCCGCCGACCGCCGCTCCGATGATGGCGCCCGCCGCGGTATTACCCGAAGCATGGCCGATTATTCCGCCGAGTACGCCGCCGGCCCCGGCGCCGATGATGCCGCCCTTGCCCGCCTGATTCATATTCGCGCATCCTGCCATCATGCCCATGGCCAAAAACAAGGCCGTATATTTGTTGCTGCTATTCATGGTTCCTCCTACGTGCGTACGCCCGATGGGGGCATGCGAGTACAAATACTAAAAAGGAGGGTGGGCGATTAATAGCAAGAAAATTGTGGATATTTGGTGATTTTTACTTCCGTTATGGAAACGAATCGGGATTGAAGGCGGTTTTTTCTTGGAGGGCGACCTGTCGCGTACCTATTTTGTTTCTCGGACAGAGCGAGTTTTTTCGAGGGGGAAAATTCCGGTAGGTGGTGCGGGCGCGGGTCTTCCGGGCCTGAACCGGTTTTCCTTTTTTTTCTGGGTGGACAAGTATGAATTTCATTCCGGTGGTTTCCGCTTTGGCGTTGAGCGCGGTTTTGGCTCAGGGGCAGACTTTCTATTGGCATCGCGATCCGGCCCTGAGTTCGGCCGGCGGCATCGGCCGGTCCTACAATTGGACGGCCAACCAGGACGGGACCGGACAACGTCCGGCGAGCCTGGCGGATGATCAGTTCGATGCTCCGGAGTTGGATACCGTAAGCGCCTGGAAGTTCCTGGATAAGGACGGGGTGGCCGGTACCGGGGAATTCCAGATGAAGGGCGGTAAGCTGATCCTTTCCGGACAGGGAGAGGATATTACCAAGGAAAGGCATTTCTTCACCGGAGTGCATCGTACCGACATCAAGGGCGTCTTCGATGTGACGGTCCGGGTCGATTCCCAGTTTGCGGCCCATGATTGGTCCAAGGCCGGGATAATCATGTCGAACAGTCTGGAGAATTTCGCCTTGGGAGGAACTGCGCTGGTAGCCTTGACTCCCAAACAGGGAGTGATCTTCGAAACGAGTCCCAATTCCAAGGGATACATCGACAATACGATTTATCCAAATCTCGTTTCCGGATGGCCGGTCTGGCTCCGGCTCGTAAAAGGCAGCTCGACGATATCCGCCTGGTATCGCACTGATTCCACCGCCGCCTGGAAACAAGTCGGCGGGCAAGAGATGGCAACGGGCATGGCGACTGATTCCGATGTGGGCCTGTTCGTAACGAGCGTGGACAGCGTTGGCAAAACTCCGAAGACGACCGCGGCTGCCTTCGACGACTTCAGGGGAGGTTCCGATATCGCTTCGTCATTCCTGGATTTGCGATTCGACGGCACCGGTACAGGCCATGACGTGGACGTGATCTTCGCAGGCAACTTCGCGGCGCGATCCCTGGACTTCACTTCCTTCCCGGGCAAATTGACCTTCGTTTCCCATACCCTGACCGTATCCGGCAGCCTGCGTTTATCGCCCGCGATGTCCATCGTCGCCAATACAGGCGCCATCGAATTCACGGGAGCTACGGGTCCCGATTCGCTTTACATGAAGCCCAACGACACCCTTCCGGCCATCCGGAAGACCGGAGCGGGAAAGCTGGTACTGATGAGCGCGCCGCTGGAAGCCTCCTCCTTGCGCATCGACGCTGGGATCTTGGACTTCAACGGCAACAACGCCGATTTCGGGGGCCTAAACTCCACTGGTGGGTCCATGGAGGGATTAGCTGCCAATGGCACTCTCACCGTCTCCGGCAATGCGGACTTTTCCGGGCTCACAGGGTTCAACTCGATCCTTGGCAATGTGGTCATCAAATCCATGGGGAATTCCACCACCAAATTTGATCCGGGCGGAAAGACTTTTCCGAAGGTCACCCTGTGGACCTTGGCGACCTCGACCGCCAAGACAACCATTATAGTAGGACCAGGGAGTCTCACAACCTTGGGCGGATTGGTTTTCCGGAACCAATTGGCGACTACAGGTTGGGATGGAATCCTTGACTTCCGCACCAATAGCCCTTCGGTTACCATTGGAGGGGACCTTGTGCAGGTACAGGACGGGATTGGATCCAATTCCCAAATACTTCTGCTAGGGAACGGGGCATGGACGGCCATGGGTACGGTCGGTCTTTCCCTCGAGGCAGGCGGATCCGGGGACAGTGCCGTTTTTCATTTAGCTAAACCCTCAGGGACACAGACCCTTGCCATTACCAAAGGCCCCCTCTACGCCGTGATCCACGATGGGGCCGGGACCATGAAATTGGCATCCAACCTTTCCGCGACCCATTTATCCCAGTCCTCGGGGGCCCTCGATTTCAACGGCTTCAATCTCGCCTTGAAAGGGAATCTCAAGGTCGAGAACGGGGGACCCTCGACCATGGTGAACCTCGCGGGCCGGACCCTCACTATCGACGGCAACGCCTCCTTCGCGGGGAAAACCTCGGGCTTGCTTGCGCTCAATCCCGCCACCGCCTGGATCTTGAAGGTCAAGGGAACCCTGACCGCCGATTCCGCCGACATCGCCAACAGCGACGCTTCCGGATCCGCCAAGGGCATCGCGGCCAAGGGCTGCAATGACGGGGGCAAGAATCTCAATTGGCAGTTCTGGGCCCCGCCCGCCCCTCCCGTTATCGTCCGCGATCCCGTGGACGTGGTGGTCAAACCCGGGTGGAAGGCGAGTTTTACCGTGGCCGCATCGGGCTCCCCGCTCCTGTCCTATGAATGGAAGAAGCAAGGGGATACCGCCGTGCTTTCCCGGGATACCGTCCTGACCCTGGACTCGGTGCTGGAAGCCTGGAACAACAATGCCTATTACTGCGTGGTCGCCAACGATCTCGGCAAGGACACCACCCGCCAGGCGATCCTCAGCGTGCGCGCCTGCGACAGTTCCTTCAAGGCCCCGGCGGATATCGTCACCATCGAGGGAGGCAAGGTGATCCTGGGCGGCAAGGCCGGCTGCGCTTCGGAAGTGCTGTGGACCCCCGTTTCCGGTCCCGTTCCCAAGCTTCTCGATCCCCAGGTGGACACCCTGATCTTCGATGCGCCCCGGGTCAAGGGCGACTCCACCATGGTGCTCCAGTTCTCGGCCCTGTTCGGCGGCAACTGGGAGTCCAAGAACGTGACCGTCAAGGTGAAGGACACCATTCCCGATCCTTCGGTCGCCTTGCCCGTCCTGCCGTCCTGGAACGGCGAAGGCAAGAAGGTCATCCGCCCCAAGATCGCGAACGCGGCCGAGCTCGCGAAGTTCCCCAAGTATCCCCTGCGTTACCTGTGGGCGGTCAATCCCTACATCGCGGATTCCAGCGTAGCGGGGGATTCCCTGGTGCTGCATGAGGCGCAGGAGGACGGCAACATCGAGATCTCCCTGTGCGTGGACAATGGCGGCGCGCCGTCCTGCTCCAAGGCCGTGGTGGAGGTCAAGCGCATTTCCCTGTCCCTGCTCCTGGGCAGGACGCATTCGGGTCCGGTCTGGCTTGACGGGAACCGGCTCGGATGGAACAGGCCCGGGCTGGCGCGGGTCATGGACTGGCGCGGCAGGATCCTGTGGCAGACCTGGGGCGCTCCCGGTTCATCGGCGCAATTGCCCGCGGGCGCGGAGCGCTCCCTGCGCATGGGGGCTGCGCGCCTGGATTTCCTCGCGGTCAAAACGGGCCGCTAGGCCCTTCCGGGGTTGGTGGACGCCCCATGGCGCCCGTCGACCCGATCAGGGCCAAGGTAATCGGAAGGTTACGCCGGGAGCGTGGTGCCGGAGCGATCGCGGAGCAGCAGCAGGTTGGCCGCGAGGATCATCAGCCCGCCCAGGGCCAATTTCACCGTCACGGCTTCGTTCGCATAGAGATCCGGGCTGCGGACCAGGAGTTCCGGCAGGAAGAACGCGCCCAGGGCCGCCGTGAGCGGTTCGACGCAATAGATGAACCCGGCCGCGACCGGTCCCACCTTGGATTGGAACCCGTTCATGAGCAGGAACGGCGCGGCCGTTCCCAGGAGGGCCAGGAACAGGGTGAGCCCCAGGGCCCGGGTTGAGGCATGCGCGTGGATCAGGGCCGGAACGCCGCCGGGCAGGAAGGCCAGGGCGGCCAGGCAGGCGAGGGAAACCGACGCGCAGAGGACGAAGGTGAGGCGGCCGGAATCGACACGGCCATAAGGCACCCGGTCCACCCATAGGATCTGCCCCGCGAACAGGCAGGCCGCGCCCAGGTTCTCCCATTCCCCGCGCCCCAGGCGGAAGGAGCGCGGGTCGAAGCCGGTGAGGGTCGCCATGCCCGCCAGCACCAGCATGCAACACAGGAACAGGACCGGCGTCATCCGGCGTTTGCCCGCGAGCCAGGTGAAGGTGGGTATGAGCACGGAATAAAGGGCGATGAGGAACCCGGCCGTGGAGGCATTGGTATAGTTAAGGCCGTCCACCTGGAGGAACATGCTGACGGCGGTGAACCCTCCGAGAATGGCCCCGTGCCCCCATTCCGCAGGCTTGATTCCCATCGGGGATCGGCGCGACCAGGCCAGGACGAACAGGGCTGCGATGCCGAAGCGGGCGCATAAGGAGGCCGCGGAACCGCCCAGGGACCCCGCCTCGGGGGCCAGGATGGCCTGTTCCGTGCCCAAGGCCTTCATGATGGGGATGCAGACTCCCCAGAAACAGGCGGCGAGAAACAACATGACGGACGGTAATTTCGGCAAAACGGGCACTCCGCTAATATAGGATTTTAGGTTTTCGTTCCATCCGGGGGCAAATTTTCATCCAGCCTGATCGATACGCTCCAACCATACCATAACTATTATTTGGCGGCGCATTCGCTCCGGATCCCGCGGTTAGTGGTTGGGGGACACGGGGTGCGGATGCGTGGATTGCGGCCTCCCCGGGAATGGGAGACGCGGTTCTCGGGCCTGAGCGGATCCAAAGCGCCTTCGGACTAGGCCCGCCCAGCGGAGAAGACTTGAGCGAGGGGGATTTGGAGTGGTGGCATGTTCGTTCATGTGGTTTTCCGGTTTGTCCATAATCATATCATGGGATCCAAGGGCCGCGTCCTTTCGCGCCTGATCCTGTTCGCCCTCGTCCTGGGCGGCGCGGCGCGGGCCGAGAATTTCTTCTGGAATCCCTCCGTGCACCTGCTGAACGGCGGTGGCGAGGTCCAAAAAAGCGGGAACTGGTCCCAATACAGTAACGGCGGGGGCGCCTGGCCCAAGTCCGGCTTTGACGACGACTTCACCAGCGATGCGCTCAATGCCAATTGGAAGTTCCGCGACAATGACAATGACGGGACCACCGGTTCCTTCAGCCTGACCGCCGCCGCCGACAAGCTCACCCTGACCGGCAGGGGTAACGATATCTGGTTCGCCGACAACCAGTATACGGCCGTCTGGCGCGATGACATCACGGGTAACTTCGACGTTTCCGTGCAGGTGGTCTCCCAGAGCAATTCCTACGAATGGGCCAAGGCCGGCATCCTGATATACGACGAATTCGGCAACCCGACGGCCGGTGGATGCTTCGCCGTGGTCGTAACCCCGCAGAACGGCATCAAGATCCAGTTCGATTCCACCGGTACCCAAGGCGAGTTCGAAAGCCCGGGCGGGCCAGGCGTCGCTCCGTTGGTCCCGGTCTTTCCCGTCTGGCTCCGGGCCGCGAGGAAGGGCGGAGTCTTCTACGGGTATTATAAGACATCCCAGAACGCTCCCTGGACCCTTCTGGGATTCGGCTCGCCCCAGAGCGCGGCGGCCAATTCCCAGATCGGCCTTTTCGCAACCTCCCATAATCTTGGGGTTTCGACCACGGTCGTCTTCGACGACTTCCAGGCGAACGGGAACATCACCGCAGCCAATATGGACATGTCCTTCAGCGGCATCACAAGCACGGCCCAATCCAATGCCCTGCTGACGGCCAACCTTTCGGCGCAAAGCCTGGACATGAACGGCTACACCGGCGCCTTCTCCTTCGGGACCTCCACCCTGACCCTTTCCGGAAACGCCGACTTCGGGACGACCGCCACCCTCAATGCCGGTACCGGCACCCTGGCCTTCAATTCGGCCTCGGCGACGCAATTGTTCTCCCCGCTGCCGGGCGCGATCCATCCGGCGATATCCAAATCCGGGAACGGTACGGTCCAGATTACCAACCGGCCCTTGGTGGCCGGGGTCCTGACCATGACCGGCGGTATGTTCGACCTGGGCAGCCGGACCAATGAGTTCGCCGGACTCTCCGCCAGCGGCGGCGCTTTCCGGGCATTGGGCACCGGGGATACCCTGATCGTAAAGGGCGATGCGAATTTCTCCGGCGTCACCGCCATGCCCGCGACGGGCAATGTCCAGATCCGGAGCCAAAGCACCGCCGGCGCCGGCAAGAATCTGGTCTTCACGCCCGGGAACGCGGCCTTTCCCAACCTGTACCTTTGGGCGATCGGGTCCACCTTCCCGGCCCGGATCACCACGGCGCCCGGAACCCTCCAGGTCAAGGGCGCCCTCATCCTGCGGGATGAACTGGGATCCTCGGGATTGCAGGGTATCCTGGATTTCCGGGCCAACAACACCAATGTCGCCGCGGACGGGGACATCCTCCGGGCGGCCAACGGATCGGCGGGAACGCCCACCCAGCAATTGCTGATGGGGAACGGTACCTGGACGGCCAAGGGGAACGTGACCCTGTCCCTCCAGAATTCCGGCTCCGCGGACAATTCCAACCTGGATATGGCCGCGGCCTCCCCGGCGAGCCAGACCTTGAGCGTCACCGGCGGGTCCATCGGCAACGTACGGCATCCCGGAACCGGAACCCTCAGCCTGGGGGCGCCCCTGGTCGGGAAATCCCTGGCCCAATCGGCGGGAACCCTGAACCTGGCCGGCAACAACGTGAACGTCTCCGGTAACCTCACGGTTACGAACGGAAACGCGTCCACCTTCGCGAACCTGGGCGGCCGGGACCTGGGCGCGGACGGCAACATCGCCCTGACGGGGCAGTCCGGCAACCTGCTCAACCTCAATCCCGGCTCGGCCTGGACCATCCATGCCGGCGGGACCCTGGACGCGGATTTCGCGGCCATCGCCAAGAGCGCGGTAACCGGCGCCCAGGACGGGAAGGCCGCGTCCAACTGCACAAACGGTTCCGGCAACTCCCGCTGGGTTTTCGCCCCTCCTTCCATCACCGTCCAACCCAAGGACGTTACGGTTTCGACCGGGGCGAAGGCGGAGTTCACCGTGGCCGCAACGGGCGCGCCCACCTTGGCCTTTGCCTGGCGTAAACGCCCGGACGCGACGGTCCTTTCAACCGACGCCGTCTTCACCATCGCTTCGGCCGCGGCTTCCGACAGCGGGGCGCTCTACTATTGCGCCGTCACCAATGCGAACGGCGCCACCGAATCCGGAGACGCGAAGCTCAACGTGAACGATCCCGCCAAGATCACCGCGGGGCCCGTAAGCGCATCCTTCTTGGCCGGCTCCGTGGCCACCTTCACCGTTTCGGCCAAGGGAAGCGCTCCCCTCGCCTATAAATGGAAGAGGAAAGGCGATACCGCCACCGTCGCTTCCGGATCGACCTTGACCTTCAATCCGGTCCTGGCCTCCCAGAACGGCACCTCGTGGTATTGCATCGTTTCCAATCCTTACGGCACGGACACCTCGCCCGAAGCCGTCCTGACGGTCAACACCATCCCGACCATAACCGTGCAGCCCCTGGACGTTAAGGTGGCGACGGGCCGCGAGGCGCGCTTCACGGTTACGGCCGCGGGAAGCGGCACCCTCAAGTACGAATGGCGCCGCAAAGGGGATGCGGCGGTGATTTCCACGGCCGCCGAATACGTCCTGGCCTTGCCCGCGTTGAGCGATAGCGGAGCCCTTTTCCAATGCACCGTGATCAACGATTACGGGCAGGCATTGACGCGCGAGGCCAAGCTTACCGTAGGCGTCATCCCGGTCATCACCCTGGAGCCGCAGGATACTTCCGTGCTCGCCGGTAAACCCGCCGCGTTCAGGGTGCGCGCGATCGGCTCCGGTCCCTTGGGATACCAGTGGCAAAAGGCGGGGACGCCCGGGTTCCTCGCGGGGGATTCCGTGCTGGCCTTGGCCTCAGTCGCCCCGGCGGACAGCGGCGCGTCGTACTTCTGCATCGTCGCCAATTCCTATGGCAGCGATACCTCCTTCAATGCGGCCCTGAAAGTGAACCGGCCGGCCGTAGTGACCCGCGAACCCAGGGACACGGCCGTCGTGGCCGGACAGAAGGCTTCCTTCAGCGTCGGGGCCGCCGGTAGCGGCGCCCTTGAGTATCAATGGCGCAGGAAAGGGGATACCACCGTGGTCTCCCGGGATTCCACCCTCGCCCTGGGAGCTACCGTTATGGGCGATAACGCGTCCCTCTATTCATGCACCGTGATCAACGCCTACGGCCAGGCGGCCACCCGGGAAGCCAAGCTCACCGTGGTGCAAGGGGCCCTTATCACCCGGGAACCCGCGGACATCTTCGTGGGCAAGGGGAAGAAAGCCGTATTCACCGTGGGGGCCATCGGCGCCCAACCCGTGGCCTTCAAATGGCGGCGCAGGGGGAGCGCGACCATCCTCTCCACCGACTCCACCTTCGCCCTGGACACGGCCAAGCTCTCCGACGACGGCGCGATCTTCACCGTCATCGTCAGCAATGCGTATGGGGCCGATACCAGCCGCGATGCCAAGCTCACCGTGACCGTCTGCGACAGCGTTTTCCAGGCCTTGCCGGAAACCCTGACGGTGGACGAGGGCCAGCCCGCCCTCCTGAAAGGCAAGGCCGCCTGCTCGCAAGGCTTCTCCTGGTCCGTCGTCTCCGGCCCCGCGCCGAAAATCCTGGATCCGGAAGTGGAATCCCTCATCATCACCGCGCCGCGCGTGTCCAGGGATACGGTGATGGTCTACCGGTTCACCGCGGTCTACGGAACGAACGAGGAATCCAAGGACGTGACGGTCCGCGTCCGCAACTCGATTCCGGATCCGAAGTTCATTTTGCCCGCCAAACCCAAATGGAACGGGGACGCGCCTCTCGCTCTCAGGCCGGAGCTGACCAATGCGATCGAGCTCAAGGCCTCACCCTACTCGCCGGCCTTCCGCTACCAATGGTTCCTGTCCGTAAACATCGCCGATACGGCCCAATCCTCCGACTCCCTCGTATTGAGCCGTCCCGCGCAGGACGGCATCCTGGAAGTCACCCTGTGCCTGGACAATGGCGGCGCCGTTTCCTGCGCGGCCACCCAGGTGGCGATTTCCCGGTTGTCCGCGCGGCTGGCCGGCCGCGGCGGGTCCATGGGCGCGATCGCCATGAACGGGGGACGCCTGTTGTGGAACCGGCCCGGCAGGGCCCGCGTCTGGACCTGGCAGGGAAGGCTCCTATGGGAAGGCCGGGGGCATGCGGGGGAATCCTCGGAGCTCCCCGGTCCCGCCCTGCGCGCCCTCGCGAATCAAAACGCGCGCCTGGAAATACTGCCTTAGGCGGCCCGGGAGTCCGGCACGGGGCCGTCCGTTCCGGAATCCCGCCGGCACCCGGAAACTTTCCCGGAATTTTACCCGAAGACCCCGATTTCCCGTCCTGCCGGGCCTCCGGAACGCGCGTACATTTTGTGCGTAATGCAGGGGTGGATCCGCCCGTTCGCGGTCCGTCCCTGTGCTTATACTTTGCAAACGAACGGCCCGGCGTCATGCAAGAATTGCGCATCCTACATCTGGAAGACGATCCCTTCTTCGCCGACATGGTGGAGGAATTGCTCAAAGCCCAGGGCATGAGGTTCCGCCTCACCCGCGCGGCGGACTGGGACGCTTTCGAAAGCGCCCTCCACGACCAGCCCTTCGACCTCATCCTTTCCGATCACAACGTTCCCGGCGGCGACGGCCTCAAGGCCCTTTCCCACTGCAGGCGCGAATGCCCTAACGTCCCCTTCATCTTCCTCTCGGGCATGCTCGGCGAGGAACTCGCCATCGAATCGCTCAAGAACGGCGCCGCGGATTACGTGCTCAAGTCCAACATGTCCAGGTTCATCCCCATGGTGATGCGCACCCTCAATGCCTTCCGCGAGACCGCGGCCTTGCGGGCGGCCGAGGCGCGCATCCGCCGGGATCAGGCCAACCTGCACGGTCTGATCGAAAACACGACGGATGCCATCTGGTCCATGGATCTGGGATTCAACATCCTGGTCTTCAATTCGGCCGCGAGCCTGCTGTGCATGAAAATGACCGGCCAGCCCATGGTGGAAGGTTCCTGCCTGCTGGAAAGGCTGTCCCCGGGAATGCAAAGCCAATGGGAAGACGCCGCCCGCCGCATCCGCAACCGCGATCGGTTCGTCCAGGAGCACGATTTGGAGTGGGCGGGTGGACGCGGAACCCTGGAAATCGCTTTCCATCCGATCACTTCCGGAAAAGCCGTCACGGGCATGGCCATGTTCGGCCGGGACGTAACGGATCGGAAGCGGCTGGAACGGGCCGCCGTCGAGATCGAAGGGCAACGGCTCCGCCTGACGGGATTGTACCGGAAGATGCGCATTCCCTTGCACGGGCTCACGCGCATGGCGGGATTGCTGGGCAGGACCGTCCTGGACGACACCCAGCGCAGGTATATCGCCATGATGGGTTCCTCGGTGCGAAGGCTGGCCGACCTGCATGCGCGTGCGGAGACGTTCCAGGCCGACCTCCAGGCTTTATTGCCGGGAGCGGAGGAGGCTTCCGCGGAAGGGGAGGGCGCGGACTCGCGCACCGTCGTGGACGGCGCTACGGCCCGTAACGACGGAAAAGGGGATCCTGCCTCCCTGCGGATCCTGGTGGTGGAGGACAATGCGATCAATCGGATGGTGGTGAAGGGCTACCTCGAAAGCCTCGGCCTCGAGGCGGCGGTGGCCGTCAACGGCAGGGAGGGCGTCGAAGCGTGCGAACGCAACAACTTCGATCTCATCCTGATGGACTGCCAGATGCCGTTGCTGGACGGCTTTTCGGCGACCGCGGCCATCCGCGAGCTGGAGGCGAAAGCGGGAGGCAGGGCCTGGATCGCGGCCATGACCGCCAACGCCATGCCCGGGACGAAGGAGAAATGCCTCGCCTGCGGCATGGACGCCTACACCACCAAACCCGTCTCCCTGGAAATCCTGCGCGGTCAGATCGCGGCGGCGCAGAAGCTACGCGCGCTGGGGGTCCCGGGGAAAGCGTTGCCCGTCAGACACCCCCATTATCGTCCATGATTGTCTCGGGCTCGGATTCCTCGGCCTTGCCGGACAGGATCACGATATCGACGCGGCGGTTGCGGGCGCGGCCCGCGGGGGTGTCGTTGGAGGTCTTGGGCCGGAACTCCCCGTAGCCGGTGGCGGACATCTTGCCCGGCGGCACCTTGAACCGGTCCGTAAGCACCCGGGCCATGTTGGTCGCGCGCGCGGAGGACAGCTCCCAATTGGTGGGATAGGTCCGCGAGCTCATGGGGACATTGTCGGTATGGCCCTCGATGCGGACGGGATTCCGGTACTGCTTGATCTTCTCGGCCAGCTCCGCCAGAATGGGCAGGGCACCGTCCTTCACGTCCGCGTTCCCCGATTCGAAGAATCCCGCTTCCTTCAGGCTGACCACCAGGCCACGTTCCTGCTGATCGATTGAGACCTTGTTGAGCATGCCCTTGGTCATGAGGAACTCCTCGACCGCCTTCTTGATTTCCTCGAACTCCTGCTTGCCGGCCTCCTTGGTGGAAGGCTCGGTCTTGTTCTCGTTGCCTTCGCCTTTGGGAAGGCGGGATTTGTCCGATGGGATGCCGTTGACGTCCAGGGCCTCCATATTGACCATCTTGGCGCCGCTGACGCCGAAGGCCTCGCGCAGGCCATCGGCCACGACCTTGGCCTTGTTCGCGTCCGCCTTGCTGAGCGCGTAGAGCGCCGTGAAGGTGGCGAAGAGAAGGGTGATGAAATCCGCGTAGGAGACGAGCCAACGTTCGTGGTTGACGTGTTCCGGGTGTTTGTGCTTCCTGGCCATGTGCTTGAATGTTCGGGACGGGCGCGCTCAGTGCGCCGCGCCCTCTTTGGCCCCATGCCCGCCGCCGGGGAGGAAGGCCCGGAGGCGTTGGCTCAGGAAATGGGGGTTCTCGCCGTTCTGGAGGGCCACCAGGCCCTGCAGGATCATGTTCTTCTCGTGGACCATCTGGGCCACGCGGATCTTGTATTTGGAGGCGAGGGGCAGGGCGATGACGTTCGCGATGGTCAAGCCGTAGATCGTGGCCACGAAGGCGGTGGCGATGCCGCCTCCCAGCTTGGAAGGATCGTCCAGATTGGACATCACGTGGATAAGGCCGAGCACGGCGCCGATGATGCCGACGGTGGGCGCGTAGGCGCCGCCGCCTTCCATGACGGGGATGGGGATCTTGGCGTGCTCTTCGAAAGTCTCCAGCTCGGTTTCCATGATGCTCAGGAGCATGGCGGGATCGATGCCGTCCACCACGAGCGACAATCCCTTGCGCGTGAACGCGTCCGGGTGCGCCTTGGCCTTGCCTTCGAGGGCCATGATGCCGTTCTTGCGCGCGAACTGGCAGAGTTCGGTCAGCTCGGCGATGACCTTTTCGTGATCCGACTTGGGGGGGATGATGCAGATCTTGAGCGCCTTCAAGGCCTGGACGGTATGGTCCAGGGGGAAGCTGGCGAGGATGGCTCCGGCCGTGCCGCCTCCCACGATCATGAAGGCCGTCAGCTGGATCAGGGACTGGACATGCCCGCCTTCCAGGATCATCCCGAGCAGGATCATGCCGATGGCGACGACCGGGCCCATGATTGTTGTTATATCCACGATTTCTTTCCAGGTTGGCGCGGGTGCTTTGCTTCGGCTTCATTATCGCAATATGGCGGGCCCGAATACAACCATACGACGGTAGGTAAGGCCTTGTCCGGCGCCCTCTTGCGGCCCGGGAACGCGCGGTATGCGGGTAAAGTTGAAGTAAAACCCCGAGCGGTCCTTCAACCTTGGCATGCCTCCCCACTTTTAAGACCTTAGACTGCATGTCCATGAACCTTCCCGTCCTCCCCATCCTCGCCCACCGGCAGGCCATCGTCGATGCGGTCGCCCGTGACCGGGTCCTCATCCTGTGCGCGCCGCCGGGAACGGGCAAGTCCACCCAGGTCCCGCGTTACCTGCTGGACAGGCCCGGGAAGATCCTGGTGCTCCAGCCCCGGCGCATCGCGGCCCGCAACCTGGCCTTGCGCGTGGCCGAGGAGATGGGCGAGGCGGTGGGCGGCACGGTCGGATACCAGGTCCGCTTCGAAGGGAAATCCAAGGAGGATACGCGCATCCTCTACCAGACCTACGGCGTGTTCTTCCAGCAATTGCTGGGCGACCCTCTCCTGGAAGGCATCGGCACCGTCCTGCTGGACGAATTCCACGAACGCACCCTGGAGGCGGACGCCACCTTGGCCTGGCTGAAGCGGCTGCGTGCCCACGCGCGGCCGGATCTGGCCATGGTGGTGATGTCCGCGACCCTGGAACTGGAAGGCCTCAAGGCTTACCTGGCGCCCGCCCCCCTCATCGAGGTGGCCGCGGAGACCTTCCCGGTCGAAATATCCCATCAGCCCCCCATGACCCAGGAGCCCATGAACCTGCAGGCCCTGCGCGCATTCAAACGGCTCCTGTCCCAGGGCCTCTCCGGATCCGTACTGATCTTCATGCCCGGCCAAGGCGAGATCCGCCGAACCCTGGAGGCATTCGATCCGCTTTGCCGCCAGCACGGCATCGGCCTTTTCGAACTGCACGGCTCCATGGACATGGAAGCCCAGCAGCGCGCCCTGCGCGCGCCGCAATCCGGGACCTGCGTAATCGTGTCCACGAACGTGGCGGAGACCTCTTTGACCATCCCCGGGATCACGGTGGTGATCGACTCCGGGCAGGCGCGCATCGCCGCGTACAGCACCCAAAGGGACATGAATACGCTTTACCTCGGTTCCATCAGCCTGCAGAACGCCCGCCAGAGGGCGGGCCGCGCCGGCCGCACGGCGCCGGGAACCTGCATCCGCCTATGGAGCGCGGACCGCGAGCGCGCCATGCCCGCCGCGCTCGATCCGGAAATCCTGCGCGTGGAGCCCACGGACATGGTGCTCTCCCTCCATTCCCTGGCCGATCGCTTCGGCCGCATCAATAAGGCTTCCGGGACGGAAGGGGACATGCTGATCCCCTGGCTCACGCCTCCCGCCCGGCCCTTGTGGGACAAGGCCGAGAAGTCCCTGGAGCGCATCGGCGCCATCCTGCCCTCAGGGGGTACCGCCCCCGGTACCGAGGGGGGAGGCGCGTCCGTTACGGGGGGCGCCGGCGTCGCCGCCGCGGACGGCGTTCCCGCCGCGGGCGGCAGCCGGATCACGGACATCGGGCGCACCCTGGTCCGGTTCCCGGCCCATCCGGTGCTGGCGCGGGTCCTGCTCGACGCGAAACGCGCGGGCGTGGGTCCCCAGGCCGCGGCCATGGCGGCCGTCCTGGAATCCCAGACGCGAAGGGCCAAGGGGGCCCCGGCGGATCTGTTCGCCTTGGGCATCGATCTGGCCACGGACGTGGAGGCGCGCCGGTTCGATCGGGAGACCCGGGAATCCTACAAGCAGTTGTTGCGCCTTCTCGACAAGGCCCCCGCGGTGGGAGGGCTCCCGCAGGGAGATCGGGCCGGGACGGTTCCGGCGGGCAAGGGCGGCGTTCCGTCCACGCACCGCCTGACTCCGCAACAGGAGGAGGATCGGCTGCGCGCCGCGGCCACCCGGTGCTGGATCGTCCCATTCCAGGATCGCATCGCCGTGCGCGCGGACAAGTCCCTGAGTTTCCTGCTGGCGGACGGGCGCAAGGGCGTGGTCGAATCCGGGCAGGTGCCCGCCAACATAAGCGTGATCCTGGCGCTGGAGCTGCACGAGACCGGCGGCGCCAACCAGAACCGGCAGGTGGGCATCCCCATGCTGCTTCCCTGCGAGCCCGCCTGGGTGGAGGATGCCTTTCCGGGAGAGTGCCGCTGGGCCAAGGTGGGCGGATGGGACGAGGCGCGCGGGCGCGTGACACAGGAGGAGCACCTGCTCTTCCGGGGGCTGGCGCTAGAGCGCAAGACCCTCAAGGACGGAGTGCTCAGCCCGGAAGAGTCCGAGCGCCTGCTGGTGGACCGGCTCGTATCCGGCGAAATCGAGCTCCCCAATTTCGACGACGAGGCGAAGCAATGGGTCCAGCGCATCCGCCTCGCCGCGAAGCATTTCCCGGAATACGGCCTGCCCAAGCTGGACGAGGAGGATTGGCGCCTCATCTACCATGAGATCTGCGAAGGCCGATCCTCGGTGCGGGATCTGGAATCGGCCTCCGTATCGCGCGCGTTACGGGAGTACCTCGGGGATTCCCTGGCCTCCTTCGTGGACAAGGCCGCGCCGGTCTCCCTGAAGCTTGCGGGGGGCCGGATGGGCAAGCTCACCTATTTCGAGAACGCGCCACCGGAGCTTTCCGCCCGGCTGGGGGATTTCGTCGGCATGCAAGGCCGGACCTCCATCCTCGAGGGCAAGGTGGAGATCGTATACGATATCCTGGCTCCCAACTATCGAACGGTCCAGAAGACCTCGGACCTGTCGAGCTTCTGGATCAACACTTATCCCGAGGTCAAAAAGGAGCTTAAGCGCCGCTATCCGAAACACCCCTGGCCCTGAGACCGGGTCCCGCCCCGTCCGCTCCTCCGCATCGCTTTTTCCCGAGGTCCCCGCAAGCCCTCGTTACGCCATTTTCGGGCGTTCCCGGACCCGATTCCGCGCCCGATGACCCCGCAATCCCGTTGAAGCGCCCGTTCCGCCTATGGTAAGGTTTGCAAGCGTATATCCCAAGGTCGGCCGGACGGGCCTGCCAAGGAGCGGAAGGCCGATGCCGGAAAACCTGAGCGTTCTGTTGATTGAAGGCAGGGGCGGGATCGCCAGGGCATTGCTCTCCGCCCAACCCGGTTTTACCGTGGTGCATGCGGACAAGCTTTCCAAAGCCTCCGCCCTGGCCGCGCAAGCGCGCGCCTCAGGAGGCATCCACGCGGTCCTCTTCGACCTCTCGCTTCCCGATGCCAAGGGTCCCGAAGGATTCCGGCGCGCCGCCGCCATCCTCCCGGGCGCCCCCATGGTGGCCTTGACTAACGGAGGCGATCCGGCCCTGGCCGAAACCCTCATCATCGAAGGGGCCCAAGCCTGCCTGGACAAGGACGGATTGGATGGGGGAGCCTTGGCCCAGGCCCTGCGCCAGGCCGTCCTGCGTTCCCGGGCGGAGGCTCGGCGTTTCCGCGCCCTGTTCGATTCGGCGCCCATCGGGATCATTTTGGCGGCCGGCCGCCGCGTCATCATGGCCAATCCCGTGAGCCTGGAAATCCTCGGCCGCGGGGAGGCCGGATTGGCCGAGGCCTCCATCCTCGAGCTCTTCCCGGAAGACGCCAGGCCCGCCCTGGAAAAGGCCCTGGACGCCGCGGCCGGGGAGATCCCGGAATCCCGTTTCACCGCGCGCCTGGAACGGCCGGATGGACCGGCCACGCGGTGCCGGGTGTTCGTCAAGGGCGCGATGCTCAATGATGCCCCCGCGGTGGCCCTGTACCTCGCCTCCATGGAACATAACGAAGGCGGGCAGGAATCCGGCGTCGAAGGCGATCCTTCCCGGTCCGAGCCTGTCAGGCAATCCCTCAAGATGGAAGCGTTGGGCCGCCTGGCCGGGGGCGTGGCGCATGATTTCAACAACCTGCTCACCGCCATCAACGGTTATAGCGAGCATCTGCTGAGCCTTTCCGGCGTGGAAGGCCCCATCGCCTCTGGCCTCAAGGCCATCCGCAGGGCGGGGGATACCGCTGCCGCCATGACGCGCAGCCTGATGTCCTTCAGCCGTTCCGAGGGCGATGAGGCCCGGACCGTGGGCGTTGACGCGGCCATCACGGAAATGGCTCCCGTGCTCCAACGCTTGATCGGGGATCGGGTCGAGTTCCGCCTGCGGTTGGACGCGGGTGAATCGGCGGTCCGCCTGGAGCCGGGGCAACTGGAACAATTGATCCTCAACCTCACCGTCAACGCCCGCGATGCCATGCCCGAGGGCGGCATCCTGACCCTGAGCACCCGATTGGCGGATGTGGATGGATCCGAGGCCTTCACCCATCTCGCTTCCGGTACGGGCGAGCATGTCTCGATCACCATCGAGGACACGGGGACGGGGATGGACAGGGAAACCCTGGAATGCCTGTTCGAACCGTTCTTCACCACCAAGCGCGGCGGACGCGGCACGGGATTGGGCTTGGCCACCGTTTACGGCATAGTCAGCCAGGCCCGCGGCGGGATCTCCGTGGAAAGCGGGCCGGGCCGGGGAAGCCGGTTCCGGATTCTGCTGGCGCTCGCGACCGTGCAGACGGCGCCGGAGGAGCCCTCATCCGGAGAAACGGCCTGGAGAGCGCGGCCGAACCGCGAAACCATCCTGGTCGTGGAAGACGAACCGAGCCTTCGCGAGATGCTGGTGACCATCCTCGAGCGTTACGGATTCGGCTTGCTCGAGGCCGCATCCTCGGCGGAAGCCATGGACCTCGTTACCCAGCGACCGGACGAGGTGGATCTGGTCGTCACGGACATCATGCTGCGCGGCGAAGGCGGGGACGAATTGGCGGAAGCGCTCCAGGCCCTGAAGCCGGGGCTGCGCGCCGTTTTCATTTCCGGGCATTCCCTGGAAAGCCTGGCCGACCGCGGCATCGTCGTTCCGGCCGATGCGTTCCTGGAGAAGCCGTTCTCCCCTGCGCAGCTGGCCGCCAAGGTCAGGGCCGTCCTCGACGCGGCCCGCGAAGCCTCCTGATCCCAAGGGGTAACCGCCGCGTGTCGCCCCGAACCGGGCCCCGTCCTCCTGCGTAGGGACACATTTTCCCCATATGTAACCGGGCGTTGCCGGGCAAGCCGAATCTCTTGCCATGTCCCGTAAATGCGGAAAAAGCGACCGCAAAATGCCCGAATCCGTCCTCGGGACATGTCGGATTTTCCCTACAAATAATTCCCTTGCCCGGGTTGCGGAGTTTATTTTCGGTACGGGAGGCGGGGAATTTCGGCGCCCACCGTCCCGCGCCAAACAATCTGGTGAGGCCCTGAAGGACCTCCCGCAAACGGAGTGAATTCAAATGAAAACAAACATGCCTTCAATGGTACCGACCTTCTGCGCCCTGTTCTGCTGCGTTGCCGCCGTCTCGGCGCAAACCCATAATGCCGTCTCGGTCACGGCCAAGGTCCGCGACTTCAAGGAGATCAGCCCGAGCGATACCGCCGGGGCGCATCCCCATTTCAACAACGGGAACGGCTGCAGCGCCCAGGAGCTCGGCGTCAATACCGTGCAGCCCGATCTGGACGTGAACGGGCCCGCGGACGGAGGCGCCTTCGTCGGCGACAACCGGAACCCCAAGCTCGTGGACTCCCTGCCCTCGAGTTTGGCCAAGTGCTATTCCCCCGTCGATCGCTTCTCCGATTGGTTCTCCGACAAGCCGGGGATCAATCGCGCTTTCCTCGTCGACATGCGCTTCGACTGGGACGAAGCCAAGGGCGCCTATACCTTCGGCGACAAGACCTTCTTCCCCATCGATAACGGCAACACCTTCACCAAGGTGAATCCGGCGGAAGGAACGTTCGGGCATCTCCAGACCGGAACCGTGGACGGCGTCGACCTGTCCCAGCACGATTACGGGTTCACCATGGAGTTGCACACCAACTTCACCTATACGGAAGGACAGGGCCAGTTGGTCACCATTTCCGGCGACGACGATATCTGGCTGTTCCTGAACGGGAAGCGCGTGGCCGACCTGGGCGGCGTGCATGCCCTGCAGACCGCCACCGTCAACCTGGATTCCCTCAAGGGGGCCCTTGGGCTTGAAAGCGGCAAGAGCTATCCCTTCGACTTCTTCTTCGCGGAACGCCATACCGCCTCCTCCAGCTGCACCATCACCACCAACCTGACCATCGGGACGCCGGTTACCGCGGGCCTCAAGCCCCGGGTCGCCCTGAACTCGGCCGTCAAGGCTTCGCCCGTCGCCATCTTCGATCGCTCCGGCCGCCTGGTCAGGACCTTGGGCGCCGGCAACTCCGCCGCGGCGGAATGGGATCGCCTGGATGCGGCCGGCCATGCGGCGGCCCCCGGAGTCTACTACTGGCGCACGGCTTCCCAGGGCCCCTCCGCTTCCGGCCTGGTCGTAGTCCGCTAATCCCCCATTCCCCGTAATCCGGTTCCTCATGCGCGCCCCCCTACGGGCGCGCATTGCCGTTGCGGCGCAGGTTTTGCATCTTCATAGCAAACCCCATGGATTCGCCCTGCTCCCATTTCCCCGTCTGCGGCGGCTGCCAGATCCTGGATCAGGATTACCCGTCGCAACTGATCCTCAAGGAAGAGGAGTTGCGGCGCCATTTTTCCGCCTGGCCGGGCCTGCGCATCGATCCCATTCTCCCCAGTCCGCGAACGGAAGGGTATCGCCACAAGGTGCAATTGCCTTTCGGCCTGGAAAACCGGGGATACTCCCTGGCGGTCACGGTCGGCTGCTTCGCCGCTGGGTCCCACATGGTCGTCGATCAAAGCGAATGCCTGGTGCAGGAGCCCGGATTGTCCCGCGTGGCCTGGGCGGTCAGGGACTGGGCCATGGAGAACAATGTCCCGGTCTATCAGGAGGGTGTCCGGATAGGATGGCTCCGCCACCTGCTGCTGCGCAAAGGCGCCGGCACGGGCGAAATCCTGCTGGGACTCGTGACCAACGGCCCTGGCGCGGGACCGCGCGATCTGATCCCCGATCTGCTGCGCCGGTGCCGCGAGGCGCTCGCATCCATTCCTGAAGGCGGCGAACTGGTCGGCATCGTGCAGAGCATCAACGCCGAGCGCACCAACGTGGTGCTGGGCGGCGAGGAACGCTTGTGGTGGGGCCGTCCCCATCTCCGCGAGCAGCTCGGTCCCTTCCTGTTCCAGGTGGGCATGTCCACCTTCTTCCAGGTCAATCCGTTCCAGACCCCCCGCCTTTACGACCTTGCGGCCGGAGCGGTGCCCGAAGGGGCCAAGGCCCTGGACCTCTTTTCCGGGATCGGCTCCATCGCCTTATGGGCCTCGCGCCGCGCGGGCTCCGTCCTCGGCATCGAGGAAAACGCGGCCTCCGTACAGGCGGCCAAGGACGCGGCCACCGGAAACGGCGCCGGTAACGTCCGCTTTCTGACCGCCGACGTGGCGGAGGCCCTTGAGAATCCCGGACGCGTCCTTTCAGCGGCCGGTCTCCCCGGGGACGCCATCTCCTCCGCCGACGCCGTCATCGTGGACCCGCCGCGCAAAGGCCTTGAGGTGCCCGTGCGGGACGCTTTGGGCCGCATGCGTCCGGCCCGCCTGGTATACGTATCCTGTAATCCCGCCACCTTGGCCCGGGACGCGCGCGCCCTGGAGGGATCCATGCGCCTGGTCTCGGTGTCGCCCGTTGACATGTTCCCGCATACGCGCCACGTGGAATGCGTCGCCGTGTTCGACGCGGCCTGAGCCGGCATCCCGGCCCTTCCGATCATCGCTTCCCGAGGACCTGGAATGGGAAGGGCCTCCATTCGCATGGAGGCCCTTCAGTGCGCGGGGGTTCCCCGGGGGAGTCGGCTCCCGGCCGGGGATCTCGTCCCGCGCTTTACCCGTCCGTCGCCTTCTTCCCACCGGCGCCTTGACGGGCTTAGGCGATACGCCGTCTAGAACAGCACGCCGAGGCGGGCCGCGTAGACGGTGGGCATGCTCTTATCTTCGCCCAATTCGGACAGCATGGTCTGCGCGCTGCCTTCGAGGTTCATCTGGGCGTTCGAGGTGCGGAAGAGCAAGGCCCCGATGGAGGCCCCTACGTTGAATCCGAAGGAACGGTCCCCGGGAACGGTCCCGTAACCGAGGCCCAAGCCGGCACCCACGTAAGGGGAGATGTCGGTGGGCATGGCGTACAGGTTGGCGCCCAGCTGCAGGTTGGCCAGGGTGGCGCGATCGAAGTCGGAAGCGACCTCGCCCAGGGCCTTGATGGCCGCATGCTTGTTCACTTCCCAGAAGTGCCCGGCATACACATCATACGCGGGCATCTTCTCATCGATATTGCCGAACCCCGCCGGGCCGAAACCCGCGCCGGTGAACTGCTTGGATTCCCTGCGGTTCTGCAGCACCTTGACCTGGGAAGGCGGAATGGCTCCCACTTCGCTGGCGGTATCCGGCGGGGTATAGGCCTGATCGTCGATCACGGCCGTTCCGCTCGGGGTAGGCACTACCACGGAACCTTCCGGGACCATCTTCACGGTATCCTTGGCGGCAGGCGCCGCTTGGGTCTGCCCATCGCCCTGCACGGTGATATTGGTTTGGCTTTGGCCCCAGGACCGGCCACCGAGGGTAGCGACGACAACGAGAGAGAGACATCCGAATTTGCGCATGCTGTGAAGCATGGGACCTCCTGATTGGGTGATAATCTGAATTAAGACTTATCGACAGGGGTGGAAAAGTAGGGGTGTCGGGAACGTTACCAGGCACTAATGGAGAGCGCCGGTTGCCTTAATCCGGGCTAATTCGCCAAGTCAACGGTCACCTGGTAGAATCGGGAATTGCCGTCGCGGTAGACCTGGATGGGAATCGGGAAGGAAATTCCCGGTAGGATTTTGAAGGTCTGGGAACGCTGGCCCGGGAGGACCGCCTTGTCGTTGACGGTCATGGTCATGGTTCTCGCGTCCGCGGGGGTGATGACGAACGCCACCGTGTCCACGCCGGGAGGGAGCTTGAGGGAATAGATCTGGGTGATGGCCTTGAAGGGAGGATTGAGGGTACCGGCGCTGGGCACCAGGCTTCCCAGGTAGATGCCAGGCGCCTCTATGGGCTTGACGATGATGCTGTAGGTGCGCGTGGAGGCGACGCCGGTGGAAAGGTCCGTGACCAGAACGGAGACGGTATCCGGCTCGGTTTCGACCGTGATGGCCTTGCTCGCCGTCCCGGCGGCGAGCGATTGTCCGTCGAACGCGATCGAGGCCCCGTTGTAGAAGGGCGTCATGGAAAAAGTAAGGGCGGCCCCGGAGGCCACGTTGATGGTGTAGTTGAGGGAGTCCTTGTCGAAGGCCGGGGACAAGGCGCCTTGGGACGGGGTGATCTTGGTCAGCCAATCGTGCGGGATCAAGGGAGGCACTTCCTTATGGAGCACGCTCGGCTTGGCCGTTCCGCCCTCGTAGAAAATCAGGGTGTTCAGGGCCAGTTGCCCCAGGGCCTTATAGGCGGTCACCTTGACGATGAAGGATTGCTTCGCCAGGGATCCCAGCGGATACGGGTCGATCCCCTTGCCCGGCAAGCGGAGCTGACCGTCGAACAAGGTCGCGAGCACCTTGTTGGTATCCGCCCGATCCACGATCTGCACGACCACCCGGTCGTAGCGGCTGAGGGAATCGTTCAGCTTGACGTCCAGCACCGTTTCCGCTTCGGGGACCTCGGCGGTCTGGCAGCCCGCCATCATAAGGCCCAGCGCGAGCGCGGGAATCGCCAGGCAGGCAAGGAATGCGGGGCGGGCGGACATACGGTTCAGGGTTCGTCCGTCAGGACCAGGTGTTTGGGGGGCGGCGCCGAGGCCGGATGCGCCTTGTTCATCAGGAGGTATCCCACCGTTCCCGCGGAAACACCCGCGGCACCCGCCACGCCGACCCAGAATACCCATTGCTTCGATCCGGATTTAGGATTCAGGGCCATGGTGCCTACGGTGGCGTTCGGGCCGGTTTGCTGCTTGGGGTTCGCCGGCGTGCCGATTTCGTAGTACTGCCCCTGCAATTCGCGGCCGCGCGCTTCGAATTCCTTGGGATCGAAGACCCTGGCCTTCCTGGCGGCCAGACCCAGGCGGCGGTTGAATTGGGTCTTGCGCGGGTTGGGGGCCTCGTCCTGGCGCTCCTGGCGCCCTTCGATGGCTGCGGAGGAATCTTCGGCCGGATTCGAGCGCGATCCCGTCCCCAATCCCAGATTCTGGGCCGGAGCAAGACCTACGGTCGTTGCGACCATCACCATACCCAAGACCAGGCTGGGATTCATTGTTATTTCGCTTTCCCCATGGTCGCGGCTAGGAGCCCGCGTTCCCCTCGGATTATAAGATAATGCGGGCCCGAAGTTTAAAACCTTGGGAATTTCACCTATCCAGGGCTCGAAAGGCGCTTATTTTGAGGGTTTCAAAACTCCAAAAGCTCCAAAAACACTCAATCCATATGTTCCTCGTTCCATGGGAGGGACGCAGGCGATCGGAGCAGATGCGGTCGGCATGGGAGCGGGTCCGGCCCAATCCCGGGGAAGGCCGGAATGGAGGGCCGCTACCAGACCCCGGCGCAGGCATTGCCCAGGCAGGTCAGCATCCGGGAGCGGTCCGCTGGGGAATAACGGGGGCTGCAGAGGGCGTTCTCGGCGGCGAGGTCGAATACCTGGGTGGACCCGTCCGCGCACTTGACGGCAAGCTCCCGGGGAAAGCGCTCCCCGTATTCCGATCGTCCCATCAAGGTTACCGTACCCGGCGCGTAACCACACCGGGAAGGCGCCTTCCCCCCCGCGGAAAGCCCCAGGCGGCATAGCACGGTATCCGGATCCAGGAAATCCGCCGGGCACGCCAGGTCGGCGTCCCGGCCGCTGTACGTCCCGAAATGCAGGGCCAAGCGGCCCTCGCTCCCGGCCAGGCCTACGGTCCCGAGCACCTGCCCGCGCTTCACCTTGCCGCCTTCCTTGAGGGACGGATCCAAGCGCACATGGCAGAGGTTCACTTCCACGCAGGCGGAATCCATGACGATGCAGGAGCTGCCGGGGAATTCCGTTTCCGGCGTTATGGAGATGATCTCGGAGGAGAAAGAGGCCCGGACGGCGATATCCCCCTCCGCGTCGGCGGTATCCAGGAACAGGTCGATGCCGGGATGGCCTTCCGGATTGGTGCCTCCGTGGACGCCGAAGGGCCACAGGCTGCCGTTGGCCGCATAGGCCGCCAGATCCACGGGGAAATCCAGGCGCGCCGAATCCGCGCAGGAGCGCTCGCCGGATTGCCACGGGGCAAGGCAGGACAGGAACATGCAGGCGGCGGCGGCCGCGGCCAGGGACCTCATACCCCGATTCTACCGCCTGTCCCGCTTTGGTGCTACTTTTCGGCGATGAAGAACGCCAACGATCCCGCCGCCGACGCGATCACCTTGCTGGAGACGGACGGGTTCACCCTGCGCAGGCGAGGCCGTTTCCTGTCCGCCGATCTAAAAAAACCCCATCTGGTCCTCTCCACCTCCCACGTGAACGGAGGCCAGTCCGAACGGATGCGCTTCCTCCTGAACCATCAGAGCACGGAAGGGAAGGGGCATATCGCCCGCCATGACATCTTGATCGGACAGGGACAGGAGGCCTACCATGGCCTGGCCTGCGAAGAGGCCGGGGTCCCGGCGGAGGAAACCGCCTTGATGGGCACGGCCGCGAACATGCAGTACGCATCGGTCCGGGAGGAGTCCTTCGAGGAGATCACGGTATGGTCGGTCGTGACCGCCGGCGTGCAGGGCAATGCGGGCAGGGCGGGGGATCCCGCCACCTGGCATGAAAAGCATGAGAGCGGCATGGAGGGCGGAGCGGCCGGGACGGGGAACGCCGCGACCGCCTGGAAACCCGTTCATGCCGTCCCGGGAACCATCAATACCATGGTGATCTTCAATTGGCCTTTGCTGCCCGCCGCCTTGAGCCGCGCCGTAGCCACCATGACCGAAGCGAAGACGGCGGCGCTCCTGGAGCTGGCCGTGTCCAGCCGCTTTTCCCCGAACCTGGCCACCGGAACCGGCACGGACCAGTTCTGCCTTGCCGCGCCCATCGATCCCGCCCGCGGCCCCAAGACCTGGACCGGTAAGCATTCCAAGCTGGGTGAGATCCTCGCCCGCGCCGTGACGGAAGCGACCAAGGAAGCCCTGCGCTGGCAGAACGGGCTGGAACCTTCGCGCACCCGCAATCTCATCCACGCCCTGGGGAGGTTCGGGGTGGAAGAGGCGAAGCTGCTCGAGGCCGCATGCGCGCATCTCGAGGAGAAGGACCGGGCCCTGCTGCAGGCGAACTTCCAGGCCGTGGTCCATGAACCCCTCGTGGCCGGAGCGGCTTACGCCTTGGCCGCGGTGCGCGATCGCATCGCATACGGAACCCTACCTGAAGCCTCGGGCCGGGAACTCCTGGCCAACCAGGCGGCCATGATGGCGGCGGGGCTGGCGGCGAAGACGGAAGCATTCCCGTACTTCCGCTCGGCCCTGGCGGCGCAATCCTCCGATATTCCCGCGCTGGCCGCGCAGGCCTTGGCCCTGGGGTGGCGCGAGAAATGGAAGTAAGGGTGGGCATCATCGGCCTGTTCGGACCGGACGGCCCGCTCCGGGGCCCTTTCCCCTTCATCGCCATCTGCCTCGCGCTCGACATCGTCCTGGGCGATCCGCAGTACCGGTTGCACCCCATCCGGGTGATGGGCAAGGCGTTGGCGTCGGCCGAATCCCGACTGCGCTGGTTCGGTCTGGACGGGCGGTTCGGCGGATTCCTCCTCTTCCTGTCCCTCGCGGCCGGTTTCGACGGCGCCGGTTGGGCCGTGTCCTTCGCCCTGAGGAAGGCCGGGGAGGCCGCGGGCGCGCCCGCCTATGGCTGGGCGATGGATTGGATCTGGAGGGCCTATCTGGGATACAGCCTGTTGGCCCTCGGCGATCTCATCCGCCACGGCAAACGGATTGCGGTGGCCACCCGGCGCGGGGATTTGGCCGCGTCCCGTGCGGCCACGGCCATGCTGGTGGGCCGGGACGTCGACAGCATGGACTTCGCGGCGTGCAACCGGGCCGCGGTGGAAAGCCTGGCTGAAAGCCTATGCGACGGCGTGATCGCGCCTTTGTTCTGGTTCGCCTTGCTGGGCCTGCCGGGCCTTATCCTGTTCAAGGTGGCGAGCACCATGGATTCCATGGTGGGATACAAGGACGAACGTTATCTCCGCTTCGGCTGGTTCGGCGCGCGCCTGGACGACGTGATGAATTGGATCCCGGCGCGCCTCTGCCTGGGCCTCATTGCCCTCTTCGCTTGCCTCGTTCCGGGATACTCCGGGCGCAAGGCCTGGACCGTCGCGATCGGCCAGCATGCCCTTTTGCCGGGCCCCAACAAGGGTTGGAGCGAGACCGCCGCGGCCGGGGCGTTGGATATCCGCCTGGCGGGCCCCATCCGCAAACACGGGATCCTGGTCAATGAAATATGGATCGGGCCCGGTGACGCTCCGGAAGGGGGGGCGCCCCGGGACGTAACCCGCATGATAACCCTGGCCTACGGGGCCACGGCGCTGTTCATGGGGCTGGCCTGGATTTGCCTGCGAAGCGGCCGCCCGGGTTGATGCCGCCGTAGGCGCCGGTCCGGAGACGGCCGGATGCGTCGCGCCATTCACGGTCCGCCCTGGGATCCCCCGGGCGCTTGGCCGAGGCGGCGGTCCGATCGATCAAGGACGAGGTGCTGCCGGCGGTGCGGGAGACCGTGATCGAGGCTGATTTGCAAACGCGGGCACCGGAATTGTCCAGGCACAATCCTATCTGCAAGGGCCCTTCCGCCGCGGCGGTCTTGAGGTTGAGTCCGTCCGCGAGCCAGGCGGTATCCGCGGCCACGCCGGACAAGGTCCAGGCCCAATGGATGACGGGAGACGCCGAAGCCTTGATGGCGGAAAGGTTCGCGATGGCGGGCCGGTAGGCCACGGCGATCTTGCCGTCCCATGCGGTGAGCGGAGGCATGGTGAAATCGGGATCGGGGACGGTCTCCCGTATGGTCACCCGGACATCCTTGTAGGGCGAGGAATCCGCGTAGGCGGCGGCGAACCGGTAGACGATGACGGTCTCCCCGGAAACGCGGGGCATCGCGACCGTGAGGACCTTCATTTCCGGATCGAGGATGCGCGGGGCGGGCCCGGAAAGGACGCTCCAGGATACCCCGGTAGCGCAGTCTGCCGTGCCCGTCAGATTCACCGTGGCTCCTTCATTCACCGCCGTGTCGGCCTGCCCCTTGAACCGGGATTGGCAGAGGGCGGGGCGCTTGACCGTGACCAGGGTCTGGGCCTGCCTCTGGTTCTGGTAGCAGAGCTTGTACCAGTTGTCGCTGTGGCTGATATTGCTCAGCGCCGGTTCGTCCAGCATGCCCTGGAAATAGGCGTCCCAGGTCCAATTCGATTTCCCCAGGAAGTTGGAAGCGCGCCAGACGTTGGCTACGGTATTGGTGAGCTGTCCTTGCGCGATGACCGCGCCGTTCTTGTAGATCTTCGCGAGCCCGGACGTGGAGACGTTGACGCCGAATTGCTGCCATTGGTTCAGGGAGATGGCCGCGCCGCTTTTGACCGTGCTTACCGTGGCCCCGGGATTGTAATTGTCGAATCGCAGGTCGTCGGATGTCCCGTCGCGCGTGAGCATGATATTGTCCGCGCTTTCGCCGTTGCCCAATTCGAAGAAGCGGGCGTAGTTCTTCACGGCGGTCGGGTAGGCCCAGATGGAAAAGCTGAAGCCGCCGGAGAAGTCCTGGTATCCGTCCCCGATGTCCAGGTAATCGCCGGGATCCTGGCCGTCCAGGGTGTCCGCCTTGGCGATGATGCCATCGCGGG
This sequence comes from Fibrobacterota bacterium, assembly GCA_028287465.1. Classification (GTDB taxonomy): domain Bacteria; phylum Fibrobacterota; class Fibrobacteria; order UBA11236; family UBA11236; genus Chersky-265. The sequence goes on along the minus strand of JAQBPO010000064.1, from coordinate 111,789 downwards.
ATTTGTCGGATTCGTAATTGTACGGTTGGGCCGCCTGGCCGCCTGGGGCGGAGTTTGCGCGGGCGTTGGCTCCGGTCCCGCCCATGTGCCACACCGCCACCTGGTGGTTCGAAAACACCGCCCGCCCGTCCGAACTGTCGGCGGCCGTCGATTTGCCCCAATGCATATGGTAGGTCTGCCCGGCGGCATTGCCCGAGACAAGGGGGATCCTGACCCAGATCTCCGCGAGGGCCCGCGCGGAATCCCAGCGCTCGATCTGGTAGTCGAGCGGCGACCCGGCCGCATCGGAGAAGCGGATGTCCTGGCCCCGGCCGCGCGCTTCGGCGAAGGTGAAGTTGGACGCGTTGAGCCGGACCAGCAGGGGGAAGTCGCTCAGGGGGCCGGGAACGTCCGCGCCCGCGGGCGAGGTATCCAGGATGAGGTCCGAGGCGCGTCCCCAGGTGGAATAGTTTTCCGCCGCTTCCGCGGCGGCCATCATGGCCACGGCGCCCAGGGCCGAAGCCGTAAGGAAGGCCTTGGAGCCGATGTTGAGCATGGTACGACGGAAATCGCGAGCCAGGTTGTTTGCCACGTGATCTTGATGACGCCGCCCCGGCGGTAGCCGGAACGTCATCCCCCCGCCAATACGATACGTCCCGGAGGCGGGAAATCGTTTTAGGATCTTGGGCGGAGGCTGGATTTATTTTCGGGGGTAACGCGCAATTCCCGGCCGGCCGGCCTTGCGAGGCGTAATCGGCCCGTCCGCCGCCCTTCCGAGGGCGTCACGGCCGGGGTCCGTTTTGGTTATTTGGCCTTGGGGAGTCGATTGGGCCTGGAGCATGGAGGCCGCGGAACCGGTGATGGTCAAAGCGGCGTTCCTGCAAACGATCGGCCCGCCGTTGTCCAGGCACAACCCGATCTGCAATGCGCCCGCGCCCTCCGCGCTTTTCAAGGTCATGCCGTCCTCCAGCCAGGACGTATCCACGGCCGGTCCGGCGAAACTCCACGTCCAATGCAGCGCCGAATCCCGGCTGGCCTTGATGGCGGCCAGGTTGGAGATGGCGGGCCGGTAGGCAATCGCTTCCTTGCCGCTCCAGGATGGGATGGCGGGAAGGGTGAAGATCGGATCCGGGATGGATTCCTTGATGCGCACGCGCACGTCCCGGGTCCTGGTGGAGTCGGAGAATTCCGCGGTCAGGCGGTACACGATGACGGTGTCGGCGGCCACGCGGGGGATCGCTACGGCCAGGGATTTGGTTTCCGGATCCAGGATGCGCGGCGCCGGCCCGGAGATCACGGACCAGGAGAAGCCCGCCGCGCATTCGACGCCGGCGTTCAGGGTAAGTGAACCGCCTTCCGGCACCGTGGTATCGGGGGGGACGCTTATCCTGGCCGCGCACTGCACCGGCTTCACCACCGTCACCAGGGTCTGGGCGGCGCGCTGGTTCTGGTAGCTCAGCTTGATCCAGTCGGCGCTGCGCACGGTCTTGGCCAGAACGGGTTCGTCCAGCTTGCCCTGGAAGAAATCGTCCGCGGCCCAGTTGGATTTGCCCAGGTAGTTGGTCGTGCGGTTCACGCCGGTCATGGCGCCGGGAAGGGTGTCCGCCAGGATTTGCGCGCCGTTCTTGTACATGCGCACGTTCTTCCCCGTCATGGTGACCGTGATGAACTGCCATTGATTGAGCGCCCATTGGTTGGGCACCTCCTTGGCGTAGGAGTTGGTCCCGGTCCAATTGTGGAATCCCATGGCCGCGGTGGTGTCCACCCGGTTCACGATGATGTTGTCGTTGCCGGTGCCGTTCCCCAGGTCGAGGACGTGCGACCATCGTTTCATGGCGGTGGGATAGACCCAGGCCGAATAGGTGAATCCGGCGGTGAACTCCGTATAACCGTCGCCGATGTCCAGGAAATCCCCGGTAGCGGTTCCGTCCAGGCTGTCCGCGCCGGCGATGAGGCCGGCGGAATTCTCGTCCCCATCGTACGAGTTGGGCGCCGCCGGATTGCCTCCCGCCACCGCGTTCGGGCGCGCCGCGGTCCCGGGAACCCCCAAGTGCCAGGCGGCCACATAGCCGTCAGCCCCCCGGAAGACGGCCGCCGCGTCGGAACTGTCCGCGGCCGACGGGTTTCCCCAGTACATCCGCACGATCTGTCCCGCGGCGTTCCCGCGCACCTCGTCCAGCCTGACCCAGATCTCGGCCTGGGCGCGGGTCGAGTCCCAGCGTTCGATCTCGTAATCGAGCGGGGTGCGATCCTGTTTCGAGAAACGGATGTCCCGGCCTTTCCCGCCGGCCTGGGAAAAGGGGAAGTTGGCGGAGGTGAGCCGTACCAGCACCGGGAAATTGGCGACGGTGCCGGCCACGCCGGCGCCGGTCGCGGAGGTGTTCAGGATGACGTCGGTGGCGTTGGGCCATGCGGCGTAGTCCTCGGCAGCCGCGGCGGGTTTAGCGCAAAAGAGATTTGGGCAAAACAGGTAGAAGGCGGTGAGAAGGACGGGCCGAAGGACGGTTCGCGAAGGGCTGATCACCATAAGATTGTCTGGCGTACCCGGGCGGCGGGCCAGGGGACGCCAATCCCCCAATCACCCTTATGATATGACAAAGATCTGACTAAAAGCTTTGGTTTTTTGGGAAAGGTTGCGGTTTATTTCGTCACGGCGGGGGCGGATACGGCCGCATCGGGGGAAATACGCAGGAGGGCGAAGGCGTCCTGTTCGAAACCCCGGATCGGGGTGCTGATTTTCTCGATCTTGCAGGTGCCGGCATTGGCCGCCAGCCAGGAGGCGGTTTCCGGATCCCGCCCGGTCTCCTGGGTAACCACCAGGTCACCCCCTTGGGAGAACCCCAGCAGCCGCGCGGACAGGTTGAGGGTGGAACCGAAATAATCCAGGCGATCGTTCTGGCTCACGGCGATGCAGGGGCCGCAATGGACCCCGGCCTTGAGCACCAGGGAAGGCTGCGATTCCCGGAGGCGGCGGTGCGCTTCCAGGGCCGCGCGCACGGCGGAATGGGGCCTGGGGAATACGGCCATCACGGCGTCGCCGATGGTCTTGACCACCGCGCCGCCCTCTTCGGCTATGACGGCCTTGAGGATGTCGAAATGCTCCATGACCAGGCCGAAGGCCTTGGCGTCGCCGGCATCGCGGTAGAGGCGGGTGGAACCGCGCAGATCGGTGAAGAGGAAGGCCAGGCTGCCCACCGATATCTCCTCGCCCGGGCGCAGCGCCTCGTCGGCGAACAAATCGCGGAAGCTTTGCAGGGCGGTGACCTCGGCGGCCGTGGCCGCGTCGTCGGCCCAGGCATTGCGCTCCAGGATGAATACGAGTGGGCGGTCCGTGGGATTGGCCAGGGATAGGCGCGTATGGGTATTCCAGACCGTCTCGCCGTGGGGCCAGCCTCCGGGACCGGGTTCGGCATGCGCGTGGACGTTCCCGTCCTTCCCGGCGCGCAGGTGACAGGCGCCTTCGAAGGAAGGGGAACGCAGGCGGTACCTTCCCGGATCGAGGACCAGATCCACGGTCATGGCCGTGCGCGGCTCCAGGGTATGGCGCAGGTGCACATGGGGAGTGCGTTGGGGGCTGCCTACGCAGTACTCCCCCGACGAAGGAGCGCGGATGGAGCGGTTGGCCGCGAAGGTGACCTCTACGGAACGATCGAAGGCGGCGCGGAAATCGATGTTGCAGGAATCGCAATGCACGGGCCCGCGGATGTCCTTGAGGCGGGCGGCGGTGAATTTGGCCCCGCGGCAGGACGGGCACAGCAGATCCCAGCGGAAATCCAGGAGACCGGTCCGGGCCGCGAGCATGCAGGTTTCCAGGGTGGCCCTGCGATCGGCTCCCCAGACGGCGGCCATGGCATAGGGACGGATGCGGGTCAGTTCCGAATCGTCACCGTCCTCCAGCAACAGGCGCAGGCGTGCGGCCAGGCGCGGGTCGGCCCCTGCGGCAAGCAGGTCCTGGAAGCGCGCGGACAGGCGGGCCTTGCCGGAGGGGGCGAAGGTACGTTCCGGAGCGGTGAGCGGCGCGGCGGCGGGAGCGCGCAGCATGCCCGGCGCGCCTCCGGAAGCCGGATCCGCCTGGGATTGCGGGTCCGATGCGGATCGTATAGCGGCCCGATCATAGGCGCGGAAGATCGCGGTGAAGCGGCGCTTCAGGATCAGACGGAATCCCAGGGACAGGGCGGGACCGGACCAGGGATGACGCGGTTCCACGGTGGTTTCGTACCGCAGGCGCGTGCCTCCCGAGGGCAAAGGATCCAGGTGGACCGCGACCTTCATTTCCCGGAACGGTCCGCTCAGGTAATGGCGCGCGGCCGCGAAGCGGCGCGGACGGGACCATTCGAACGGTTCTTCGCGCCAACGCACCAGGTAGCCGAATTTCTTGAAGGCGATCACCCTTTCGGGTCCTTCCCCCCTCATCACGAGGTTGGGGATCCCGGAATCGCGGTTGAAGCGATCGGAATCCGAAACCAGGGGCCAAAGGGCTTCCGGGGAAGCCAGCAGATCCCATTCCCAGGAAAAGCGGAGCATGGGACCATTGTAGCGCGCGGCGTCCCCGGTGGGAAGGTCAAATCAGGTCAGGAGGGCGCGGCGTGAAACCGGAAGCCGCGAGCCTTTCCAGGATCCCGTTTTTGCGCGTATCGGGGGCTGAGGCCCATTCCGCCAATTCCGGCAGGGTGCGGCCGCAGCCGAGGCAGTGATGCCGATCCCCATCGAGCCTGCAGAGGCGGGTGCAGGGCGAAACGACCGCGCTCAGGACCGTCTCCCTCGGAATCACCGGATCACGGCCAGATCGCTGATGGGCAGATCGCTCATCCTGATCGGGGACCCGTCCTTTTCCTTACCGGTCGCGAGGTCGAAAAAGCGCAACCCATTTTCGCGATCGCCGATGTACAAGGTGCCGTTCTTCGCGTCGATGTCGGTGCCGCCCAGGCTATACGGCTTCAGCGACGCCCACTCCTCCGCCTTGCCGTCCTTCAGGGAGATGGCGACCAGCTTTTCTCCCGCCGTTGCGGTGAGGTCCATGATCAGGCGCCCGTCGTCCAGATAGGCCTTGCCCAGGCTGCCGCCCAGGGCGGCTTCCGTGGCGAGGGTGTCCGCGATGGAGAATGCGGAGAGCTTCACGCCCACGATGCCGCCGTCCAGTTCCAGGTCGGTAAAGGAGCCCGGCTTGAAGAAGGCCCCGCGGCAGGGGATGTACAATTTGTTCGCGGCCTTGTCGTAGGACATGGAAACGGGATTGCTGATGGGAAGGTCCAGGACCTTGACCTCCTTGGTCGCGACATCGATTTTCGCGAGGCGGCCCTGCAGGAATCCGTAGGTCTTGTTGTCCATGTTGGCGATCAGGGCGTAGAGATCCTTGCCGATGAACAGGAGCTCGGTCACTTCGGGGAAATGATCGGCGGTATCCGCGTAAGCGGCCAGATCGATTTCCCCGGCCTTGGTCCCGTCCGACTGCTTGTAGATGCCGATCTTGGAATAGGCGCCGTAAAAACCGACGTAGAGCAGGCTGTCCTTGACCGCGATATCGTGCGGGTTGGATAACGCCGGAAAGGCGACCTGGAGGACCGTCTTGAGGTTATGGCGATCCACGACCTGCAGATTGTCCCGCCCGAACCGGTTGAGCACGAAAATGTCGTTGCCGCCCAGGTAGCGTACGCCCGCATCGGAGTGGATGGCGTCGATGTCGCGGCTGACGAATGCGCTGTCGATGCCGGTAGCGGAATAGCTGCCGGTCTTGTAGTCCGAATTCACGGTGAATACGAAGGCCTTTTCGGTACTGACCGGATCGTCCGCCTTTTCCTGGTTCAAGCAGGAATCGAGTCCCGCCACGGACAGGAGACCGAGGATGGCGATGCCGGCGCGGGCGCGGCTAGGAGTGTTGAATGGCATGAGGATCCTTTTGCTTGGGTTAGAAATCGGTCTGCAGGGTGGCGGCGTAGCTCCGGCCCGGCAAGGGGTAGTTGAAGAAATCGAAATCGCGGGAGTCGAAAAGGTTGCGCACCGAGGCGGCGGCCAGGACGTGCCGGCCCCGCCGGGAAAGCGTGAGATCGCAATGGGACTTCCATTCGGTATTGTGGCTGTATCCGTCGAACAGGCTGGGCCGGTTCGAGGCGTTGGGATAGGTGAGGCCCTGGTAGTATCCCAAGGCCGCGAGCGACCAGGGTCCGCGCTTGAAGGTCTGGCGCAGGGAGGCCTGGGTCAGGGGGCGGTAGGGGATGAGCTTGTAGTCGTCCACCTTGGTCCCGCCGGACAGGTTCTCGGCCTTTTGCAGGGTGAGATCCAGATCGGTGCGGGTCCAGGTCCTCGGCGCCAGGGACAGGCCCGCCTCCAGCCCATAGGTACGGGTATCCCCGGAGTTACGGTATATCATCACGAACTGGGAGTTCGTCACCATGGTGATGATGCGCTTACCGTCCGAGACGAATCCCTGCACGTCAAGCGAGATCGAGCGCGATTGGGCATGAGCCCCGATCGAGGCGTTCAGGCCCGCCTCGGAACGCAGATCCGGGTTGGCGAGCAGGGTGCCGCGATCCCCGAAACGCTCGAAGAAGGTGGGGATCCGATAGGCATTGCCGCCCTGGAGGAAAAGCCAGAAGCCGTCGAACGGGCGGTACTGGTAGCCCAGGCGCGCGGAATAGTGCCCGCCACGATCGCCGTCCGATCCTTCCGCCGCTCCGTAGGCCGTTGCGGGCCCCGCGCTCTCCTCCTCCAGATGAAGGGTGGCGCCGAGGACGGCCTGCAGGGTGTGGCGGCGGAAGACCCAGGTAGGCGTGATCTTCCCGTCGCCTGTATAGCGGAGCAGGGTGGGATGGCCGATTCCCGTGAAGCGATTGGTGTAGCGATAGCCCGTTAACCCGTACGAGGCCAGGGCGGAAAGGGTCAACCCTTCCCTAATCCCCGCGCGCGCCGTGAGGGTGACCGCGGCATCCGAATAGTCGTTGCCGTCATCGTCGTATCCCAATCCTACGGCGCCGCCGGCCATGGAGGTGTCCACGAAAAGGTCGCCCTGGAAGCCGCCCGAGACGTCCGCGCCCAATTCGAGCCCCGGAAGGGACCAGCGGCCGTAGGCGCGGGCCGAGAGGCGATCGGATTCGCGGAAGGCCGCGACCGAAACGGAGGAGTCGACGCTCGCATAAGGAGACGGGATGTGTTTGCGCAAGCTCGAATAATCCGCCTGAAGCCCCAACTCCGCACTGGGGGCGGGGGCATAGGCGATGGCCGCGTCGAACTCGCTGAAGCCATGGGCGTTGTTCCTGCGGGTCTTGCGGACCAGATCGCCTTCACCGAGCCTGGGCGCCCCTTCCGGATGCCGACCGGGCTTGAACTCCGTGCCGGCGTCATCGTAGTAGGTGAAGTCGCCCTCGCTCTGGTCCCTGCCCGCCTGGGCGTGAAGCTTCAGGCCGTCCCGGCTCGCGTCCACGCTTCCATTGGCGCGGAGGGATCCGAAGGATCCGGCGGTCAGTGCCGCCCGCACCCCTTGGCCGCTTGCGGTCTGGCGCGTTATGATATTGATGGCACCGCCCATGGGGGATCCGGGAAGGTCGTCGGGAGCGAGCCCCTTATAGACCTCGATGCGCTCCACCCGCGAGAGATCGTAATCCCCCAGGAACAGGGACGGGTCCCCGCCGGGATTCTTGAGCACTCCGTTGACATAGACATTGACCTGGCCTTCCGAGGAGCCGCGGATGGAAACCCCCAGGTAATCGCCCAACTGCCCGGTCCGCATCACATGGAGGCCGGACATGCGTTCAAGGACATCGCCCAGATCCCTCAGCTGGCGATCCTCATCGGATGGTATGAGCACGGATTTGGCGGCGGCCGGCGGCGGCGGGAGCGGGCGCCCCTCCCGGTCCGGGAGCTCCAAGGTGTCTACGCGCGGTTCCGCCCCGGCGGGGAAGGCCCACGGCGCGAAAACCAGGATCGCGTAGATCCCCAAATAGGCGGGCCGTAAAGCCATGATGCCCGAAACTCCTCGCGGCGTCCGGGATCTGGGCCGGACGGGACGCAGTATGGGACCGGACTATCGGAACGGGGGGCAACGGAGGCGGATCGGGATCCTTGGGATTCCGGCTGCATTCCGTCGACCTCGGCTTCGAAGGCCAATCAGATCCCTGGCAGGTGAGTCTTCTGGCTCGCGGATTCCGGAAGCCGCGCTTGTGGCGCGACTGCCTGCCTACTCCTTCCCCTTCCCGGTCCGCTTCCCGACCCGGGGGTCGAAGTAGAGGTGAACCAGTGGTCGGCGGCCCATTGAAAGGGCTCCGCCTGGAAGTTTCGTACCGCTTACAGCGACGAGCTCGCTTCCGATTCTCACGGAATTCCTCGTTATGCGATGAACCGCCGGGCGGGTCATTTAGGGGAATCCACCCGATGGGCGGTTTCTCCATATCTCCGGTTTCTTCCCGGAGCGCTTCCTGCAAGGCGGTCGAGAAGATATTAAGCGGGCACCCCTTTGTCTATAGGCTCCCGGGGAGCCTTCACACCATCGCGGGGCCTTCAGAATCGTTAGCTTCGCCATTTTTTTCCATGCGGGTAGGGGGAATTCATATATTGAAGCTTTCTGGGCGACGCGTACCAAACGCTAAGGACACATGCATCCGGATTACCCGATCAGACTGGCGGATGAAGCCCGATTGCGAGCCGTGGCGGCGACGGGTTTGGCGGAATCCGACCCTCCCCCAGCCCTCAATCGGTTCCTCCGCACGGTTTCCCTGAGCCTAAGGGCCACGAGCTCCGCGTTCCTGCTGCTCGGGGAAAGATCCCTGCTTCCCAGGGGTTTCCATGGCCTTCCGGCCGGACTCATGGATCGGCCCGAATGGCCCCTGGAATGGGACTTCCTGGTGGATGCCGCTTTCGGGGGACCCCTGTCGAAATCCCTGGACGGAGGCGGGACCAAGCCTAAGCACCAAGCGGGTTCCGGTTTCCCCGCCGAAGGCCTGCGCGCCTTTCTCGGCGCTCCCGTCAAGAATGGGCAAGGGTCATGCCTCGGGGTTCTCGCGGTCTGGGACACGGAACCCAGGGACTGGACCGGGCCTGAGCGGGAATTGGTCCAAAGCCTCGCTGGAAGCTTGGCCGACCTTGTCCAGGAAAGTCGATCCCGCGGCGGATCCGCGGAACCGGTTCCCTCGACGGAAGAGGCGGGCCTGCCTTCCCGCCTGGAGCTCGATATCATCATCAAGACGGTGGATTCGCCCGTATTCGCCTTCGACACGGCCGGCATTACCGTTTTCGCCAATGACGCGGCCGCGCGGATGCTGGATTGCGCGCGCCCGGAAGAGCTCATCAACCGGCCTTTCGAAAAGATTCTCCATCCCTATGAAACCTTCGATGAATCCATGAAGCCCTACCCCAAGGAACGGCTTCCCGGGAGACGCGCCCTGCTCGGCGAAACCGTACAGGGTGAGGTGATTTGCTACCGATCGCGGGAGACGGGGATGGAGCGATGGGTCGTGGTCAACGCCAGGCCGATCCTGGACGGCCAAGGCAAGGTCCATCTGGCGGTCACGGTCCTGCAGGATATCTCGGAAGTCCGGCGGGCGGAGGTTTCCGCGGCCGAGCACGTGCGTTACCTGGAAGGCGTGAACCAGGTTTCCGGCGCCATCGAACGTACCCAGGACGTGGAGCGCGCCCTGCCTGCGGCCATGGCGAGGATGCTCGACGTATTCGCATGCGACCGTGCCTGGCTCATCCACCTCGCGGATGATGAAACCACGGGATTCCACATCCAGTTCTCGGCGGAGCGCCCGCGCAAGGGATCCGCCAAAGCCGAGCCGGTTTTCGCCGTCTCGGATATCGAGACCCTGCCCGCGGAAGCCGGCTTCCAGGAAATCGTGTTGGCCTGCAAAGCCAGCGACGAACCCGTGGTCTTCGGAGGGGTTCAGCCGCTCCCCGGCGAACCGTATTGGAGGGATTCCCTTCGCGTCGGTACCATCAAAGCCATCTCGGTGCGCCCCCAGGTGGGCCGTCCGTGGATCCTATGCCTCCTGCGCGGGCCGGTCGCCGCGCCTTGGCGGGCCGAGGAATTCCCGATGTTCAAGGACATCTCCACCCGCATCTCCACGGCCCTCGGGGCCATGCTGCTTTACCGGGACCTGCGCCGTTCCGAGGAGAAATACCGCACCCTGTTCGAACGTTCCCTGGACGGCATCTACCGCTGCGCGCCGGACGGGACCGTCCTGGACGCCAATCCGGCCCTGGTGGCCATGATGGGTTACTCGGACCGCAGCCAACTGGTGGGAACCGTGCGGCCGCGCCTCCTGCCGGCGGGCGGGGATTCCCTCGCCTTCTCGGACAAGGGCGAAACCTTCTCGGTGGAACTGGAGCGCGAGAGGGCCGTCCCGGTTTGGGTGGAAGTGAACGCCCAGCCCATCCGGCGCCTGGGAGGGAGCGTAGCCTATTTCGAGGGCATCGTCCGGAATATCAACGATCGGAAGCGGGCCGAGGACGCGCTCAAGGCCAGCGAGGATAAGCTCCGCCAATCCCAGAAGATGGAGGCCGTGGGGCGGCTCGCCGGGGGCGTGGCCCATGATTTCAACAACCTGCTGACCGCCATCAACGGCTTCAGCGATCTGCTCCTGATGACCGTGCCCAAGGAGGATCCCAAGCGCGCGCATATCGAGGAGATCCGCAAGGCCGGCGCGCGCGCGGCGGACCTCACGAGCCAGCTGCTCTCCTTCAGCCGTAAGCAGGTGCTGGCCCCCCGGGTCCTCGATCTCAACGCCGTGGTGCTGAGCATGGAAACCATGCTGCGCCGCCTCATCGGCGAGAACATCATCTTCCAGACCCGCCTGGATCCCAAGCTGACCAAGGTGATCGCGGACCCCAGCCAGATGGAACAGGTCATCCTCAACCTGGTCCTCAATGCGCGGGACGCCCTTCCCAACGGCGGCGACCTCATGGTTTCCACCGAAAACATCCATCTCAAGAACGAGGCCCGCACCCCGGCAACCCTCGAATTGACTCCCGGGGAGTACGCGCAGCTGACCGTTTCGGACAACGGGACGGGCATGGATGCGGAGACCCGTTCGCGCCTGTTCGAACCCTTTTTCACCACCAAGTCCAAGGACAAGGGCACGGGCCTCGGCCTGTCGACCGTCTACGGCGCGGTCAAGCAGTCGAACGGATCCATCAGCGTAGAGACCGAGCCGGGGAAGGGCACCACCTTTTCGATCTTCCTCCCGGCCGGGACCAAGCAGGAGAAGCCGGAGAAATCGCGCATGCGGGAACGCGCCCTGCGCTCCGCCGGCGGAACCGAGACCATCCTCCTGGTGGAAGACGAGGATGCGGTCCGGCGTCTGGTCCGCGACGTGCTCGAGGTGGGAGGATATACCGTTTTCGAGGCCCCGGGCGGTGAGCAGGCGCTGGAGCTGTTGGAGACCAAGATCCGGGACACCGGCATCCACTTGCTGCTGACCGACGTGGTGATGGGCGGGATGAGCGGACGCGAGCTGGCGGAGCGGCTCAAGGCGACCCGGCCCGAAGTGAAGGTATTGTTCATGTCGGGATACACCGAGGATGCCATCATCCGCCACGGCGTATATACCGCGCAGGCCTCCTTCATCGGAAAGCCCTTCAGCCCGGCGGCCCTATCGGCCAAGGTGCGGGAAGTGCTGGACGGCACGGGCGGGAAGGATAAGGAAAAGCCCGCGGGCAATGCGGGCAAGGCGGTCGGCCTGGCCGGTGAAACGGCCGGTGAAACGGCCGGGGAAACGGCCGGGGAAAAGGACCCGATCGCGGGAGGGTGATCCCGCTCCGGATCACTTCCGGGTCTTGTCCCTCTCGATCATGGCATAGGCCGAGTGGTTGTGGATGGATTCGAAATTCTCCGATTCCACAACGTAATGGGAGATGCGCTTGTCCTGGTCCAGGAGGTGAGCGGTGTCGCGCACCATGTCCTCGACGAATTTGGGATTGTCGTAGGCGCGTTCGGTCACGTATTTCTCGTCCGGACGCTTGAGCAGGCCGTACAACTGGCAGGAGGCGACCGACTCGACCAGGTCGATGATGTCCTCGATCCACAGGAAGTGCGGGCCCTTGGCGATGCGGGCGGACACGGTTACGTGGGACCGCTGGTTGTGGGCCCCGTAGTCGGAGATCTTCTTGGAGCAGGGGCAGAGGCTCGTCACGGGCACGACCACCTTCAAGGTCATGCAAGCGCCGGTCTTGTTGATCTCGCCTATGAAGGTCACCTCGTAGTCCATCAGGCTCTTGACCCCGGAAACGGGGGCGGCCTTGTTCACGAAGTAGGGGAAGGTCATTTCGATGTTGCCGGCCTCGGAGTTGAGCTTCTCGATCATCTCAGGGAGCATGCCCTTGAAGGACTCCACGGTGATCTCGGTTTCGCGCGCGTTGAGGATCTCCACGAAGCGGGACATGTGCGTGCCCTTGAAATTGTGCGGCAGATAGACGTACATGTTGAAATTGGCGATGGTGTGCTGTTCGCCTCTCGAGCGATCCTTCACCCGGACCGGATGGCGGATCGACTTGATGCCCACCTTGTCGATGGCGATGCGCCTGGTGTCTTCCAGGTTCTGCACGTCCGCGATGGAAGCGATCGGGTCCGGCAGGACCGAGGGTTGTTTCGTCGTCGACTTGGAAGGCTTGACCATGTTGGATCTCCGGGAGGCCCGCAGGGCCCGTTCTATGGGCCTGGTGGGGATTGGCGTCAGTGGTTTAAAATAACAACTTTTCCCCCCTGACCGGCCGGCCTCGGGACCGGCCGGTCAGGGCCGTGTTGGGTTATTGGGGCATGGTTACCTGTCGGGACGGTTACCGATATGGTAGGTTAACTGCTATATTGGTGCCCTTCCCCGGAATGAAACGCTTATGAACTCATCCCTCGTCTGGTTCGGATTCCTCCCCGTCATCGCCTACCTGGTGATGGACAGCTTCGGCGGTAAACGCAAGGCCCTTTGGGGCGCCCTCATCCTGGGCGCGGTGGAGGTGGGCTATACGGTAGCGGCCTTCGGCGCGCTCGATTACATGAGCGTGGTCGGATTCCTGGTCCTGGCCGTCTTCGTGACCGCATCCCTGCGCACCCAGGACGACTTCTTCTTCAAGATCCATGGGGCGGTAATCAACGTGGTCCTGGCCGCGGCCATGCTGATCGCATTCTACGTCTTCCACCGCGCCATGCTGCTGGACGTGGCCAACAAGTACATCGGCCTGGACAAGCTGGTGGCCATGAACCCTCAACTGGACAAGGAGACGGTCTCCGAGACCTTCCGCGTCCTCAGCTTCCAGCTGCCCTGGTGGCTGGTCCTGCATTCCCTGTTCACCATCTATGCCGCCGCCAATTGGAGCAAATGGGCCTGGGCCTTCGTGCGCGTGCCCGGATTCGTCTTGATCCTGATTTTGGCCTCCGCCTTCGCCCAGGCGGCGGTGATGCCGCGTCCCTGAGAGGGGATTCTAGGGCCCGGGTACCGTGAAAGGGACCGCGTTTCCGCCCGCGTCCCCGGTCTGCGCGCCTTCCCGGCCCGAAAGGGCCGCCACCCTCACCACATACCGGATCAAGGTCCCCGCCGGGATCCCGGAAATATCGTCCTCGTAGGACGCCGCCCCTGACACGGCCGAAGAGTCAGTAGCACGCAGGTTACTGTCCAGGCGCAGCACCCGGAAGCCCTTGAGGGCGGGGTATCTGGCGGCGAAATCCCAGGCCAGGGAGACCTTATTGCGGGCGGACGCCGTGATGCGCAGGTTGGAGGCCTTGGGAGGCGGGGCATCGGGATTGTACGCGCATTCGACCGGAGCGGCCAGGGTCGTGACCGCCCCCGCCCGGACCGCGATCTCCAGGGTGTCCGCCACGAAGTAGGAATCCGGCGGGGCGGAGACCACCAGGCGGTACGCGCCCGGAGGGACATCGGTCAGCCGGAAGCGGGCGCCTTGCGGCGGGCTGCCGTAATCGGTCAGGGTCGCGAAGGGCGCATCCGCCAGGCTCGCCCGGATGTTCTCGTCTCCCTTGAGCGGGGTGGAGACCCAGAACCCGCTGCGGGTCGCGTACCCTTCCACGCTTCCGGGCAGCGCCAGCGCCAGGGTGTCGGTCCGAAGCGGACCGGCGGGAAGCATGGGCGTTACCCCAGCCGATATCGCCCCCAATCCGGCCGCGGTCCTGGCGTACAGGGTATATCTCCCGGCGGGCAGTTCCCGGAGCAGGACGAGCCCCTGGGCGTCGCCCACGGCGCTATCCAGGAGCTTGACCGCCTTGGGCGGGGTTCCCGGGAGACCGGGCGAACCCGGCGCGCCGTACAGCAGGACCCTCGCGCCCGGCGCGGGCGAACCCGCCAGCAGGACCAGCGCCTGCAAGGACCCCGCTCCCGTCACGATCGTGTCCTTCGGGACGGGAACCACGATCGGGCCGTTCGTCCCGGCGGCAGGACCGGCCTGCCCGAGGGAGTTCACCGCCCGAACGGTATAGCGCAAGCTCCGTCCCGGAGGGAGCGCCTTGATCGTGTCGATGAACGCGGTATCCTGGGTGAGGAATTCCCGGGTATCGCCCGCGTTCCCGGAGTCCGCGCGCACCACAACGTAATGATCCAGCCCGTCCCCGGCGATGCGCACCGCGCGCCATTCCACGCGCACCGTGCCGGCCGCGGAAGCGGCCGCGGAATCGGCCGCGGCCTTGACGCCGAGCGGGGGAGGGGGAGCGATGAAGGGGCTCCATTCCAGGTTCACCTGATGCAATTCCAGATCCTCCCCGGATACGACGAAGGCCGAATCGAAAAAACGCGGGAGGTAATGGCCGTCCGCGGCGGCGAAGGCCACCCGGTAGGCGCCTTCGGGCACGTTATCCAGGGTATAGCCGCCCGATGCGTCCGTGGTGGCGGAGCGGTCGGCCCCGGACAGGCGCACCAGGATGCCTTCGTCCCCGGCGATCCCCGGCGGCCGCGCATCGTTGCCGCGGGTCACCCTTCCGCGCACCCTTCCGGGACTCTTGACGGCCAGATCGCGCCGCACCCGCTCCTTGGGTCCGGCCAGGGCCAGGTCCCGTGCCAGGGCGAACCGGGTTCCTGCGGCATCAATGCCTTCGAGGGCGAAGCCGCCGGGGGGCAGGGAGTCGAACCGGTAGCGGCCGTCCGCCTTGATGGAAAGGATCTTCAACAGCACGGGCGCTATGAGCGCGGTGGAATCGATGGACCCGGCCGGGGCAGGCGCCGGAAGGCGGAACAGCTTAACCGTCCCCGCGGCCGGTTCCCCGGAGGCGTCCCGCAACGTGCCGGAGATATTGGGGTTGCCGGTTTCCGTCGACGGTCCGTCATCGTGCATGCAGCCGGAAAGCCCATGGAAGGAGGCCGCCGCGAAGAGGACGCAAAGGAGAGCCCGCAGGATGCCCGATCCGGAAAAGGACGCATTCATCATGGGGCTCCCTGGTTCCGGGTCATCGGGATGAGATGCAGGTTGAGTTGGTAGACCATGTCCTCGCCGACGTCCGTCGTGGCGATGGCCTGGATTTTCTTGCGGAAGGCGCGGATCTCCGATTTGATGCGGCGGAAGCCGTCCTGGGAAACGCTCATGGTGAGCCCGCTGATGTCGCGGGCCGTGGGCGGGTGCCGGTCGATGGAGCGCTTGGCCAATTCCATGGTCGCGCGGTGGAAGGCGGCCACGCCCAGGGAGGCCACTTCATCCCCGGTGGTGAGGGCCGATTCGGCCACGGCATACTTGCCCTTGGCGTCCCGGGACAACAAGCCGAGCCGCATCAGCAGCTCCACGGAATCCCTCGCCTGCTTGGGCGTGATGGGAGGATCCAGCAGCCTGGCCACCTTTTCCCAACCATCCTTGCCTTCAGGCAGGGATTTCAGGTCGATGACGGGAAGCAGGGAGCGCAAGGCGCTGTGATACCAGGCGGTGAGGTATTCGAATTGATTCTGGCGCAATTTCTGATGGGCGCCGTACTTCTGGATTTCGGAAAGGCGCAGGAAGCATCGCTCTTTTTCCGAGGTCGTCGGAGCCTGGTTGAACTGCACCAAAGTGCGGAAATACTCGGTCTGTTTTTCCGAAAAACGGAAGAATAGGGACAACTTACCGGCCCCTTCCAGGGATAGGTTGCGGTCGCCCCGCATGACCCTCATCAGGTAATCGCGGGCCTTGAATCCCGAACGCTCGGCGAGCATGCGCAGGGAGAAATGCTTATTGAGGCGCTTACGTTCCTCAAAAAAGTCGGCAAGGTAGCGCCGATAGTCGGTATACGAGAAGATGGATTCCATGGCGGGCCTGACGCAAGAATAGGCGGCAGGCGGGGAATTGACAAGGGGAAAGTTTGGAAATGGCCGATTTACCAGACAACAGCCCGGGTTTTGGAATCAATTTAGGGATTCCCGACGCGAGAAACTTATATTGAGATAAATACAAGCAAGGAGCCTCGATTTTGCCTAAGGGAAAAATACTGGTCATGGACGACGAGGATCTGGTCCGGACCGTGGCCGGCAAAATGCTGGAATTCCTTGGATACGAAGCGGTCCTGGCCCGCAACGGGGAGCAGGCCCTGGAAATCTTCAAGGCCCATAAGGATTCCGGCCATCCTTTCGACGCGGCCATCCTCGACTGGCTGGTCCCGGACGGCATGGATGGTTTCAAGACCATGGAGCAATTGCGCTTGATCGATCCCGAGGCGAAAGGCATCCTATCCAGCGGATTTTCCGAGCAGGATCAGGACGCCTCGAAAACCTCGGCCGGCTTCACCGCCGTCATCGGCAAGCCCTACGAATTGAAAACCCTCAGGGAAACCATCGAGCACGTGCTGGGGACGCCGCAAGAGAAGGCCTGAGGCTTCTACGGGCCGGTGCTTCGCGGGCCGGGAGCCCGTCGCGATCCGCTTCCTACTCCGTCGCGCGCTTGAGCGACAAGTCCACGATCAGAAGATCCTCCTCCAACCCGTTCTTGTCAGGCTCGAGGATGGCGCGCATCTGGGTCGCGCGTTCAAGCACCTTCACCTTGTAAGGCATATTGTCCGAGGTGCGGTTGGATAGCTTGATCACCAGCTTGTTGATGCCCACGTCCTTCACCTGCAGCACGCGGTTGCCGTTGTAGGATGCCTCGGCCTGGTTGCCGGCCTCGTAATCCGCCTTGAGCACGTCGCCCAGGGACTGGATCTGCAGGGAGTCCAGGCGGTAGAGCTTTTCGCAGGTCATGGAGTTGGCCCTGAAGAATACCTCGCGGCCGAACTTGCGGAAGATCAGCACCTGGGTCTTGTACCGCGGCGAGCGCTCCAGTTGGCGCTCGATCTCGCGGCAGGAGCCTTGCGACAGCACTTCCCCGCCGCCGCGCTTGCCGCCCTGGGCGTTGTTCATGAGGAAATAGCCGATCATGCCGGAAAGCGCCACCAGGCAGACGCCGATGATGAAGATCTGCGGGAAGGAGGACTTCTCCTGCAGGGCCATCAGCTTGACCAGCTGCTCGTCCTTCGCCGCTTTTTCCTGCAACTGGTGCTGCAGGCTGGACAGGTTGATCTTGGCGGTGGAAAGCTCCCGGCGGGTTTCCACCAGGTTGCGCGTCGCCTTGAGCACTTCCATTTCCAGGCGGATCTTCTCGTAGATGGCGTCCAGGGAAGCGAGGGAGTTCTCGATCTGGCGGATGTAGACGGACGGGCCGTCGTAGGAGCAGACGATGGAGCGGAAGGTCATGAAAAGCGCCAGCAGCTTCTGCAGGTTGCGATCGACCGTCGGGGACATGGCGCGCGTCAGGCGCATCTCCGCCAAGGCGGCCGCGTCCATCCATTCCTCGACCGAATGGTATTGCCTCTGGATGGTCTTGCTCGGGGACTCGTAGAGGATGATGAACCTGCACAGGGCGATCTTGAGATCGTTCAGCCTGATCTTGGCGCGGTGCAATTCCACCAGGCTGCTTTGCGCCTTGCTCTTGAGGTCGGCGTAATCGGCCTCCAGGCGCTTGTCGAATCCCGGAGGCACGGGCCCCTTGGGCTTGGTCTGTTCCAGTTGCAACTGGAAGTCGCCCATTTCCTCGAGGGTCTGGAACGAGTCCCCGAGGGAGGATTCGAGATAGGAGTTGACGTTGGTGAAGTTGTTGGCCTTTTCCTGGCCGAGGGAATGCAGCAGGGAGAGTACGAAATTGCCGGCCTGTAACCGCGGCTCAAGGAACAGTCGGATGACGTCCGGGGTGGGCTGGATCACCTCAACCAGCTTCATACGTTCATCATCCCTATTCTTGAGATCCCAAACCACGAATTTCCGCGCTAAGCTTCCCCCACCACTACCTAGCTAATTCCATATAATAGAATGTTTTCCCGGGCGCCACGCATGGTTTGTCGGCGGGTTTCGGAACCTTCGGGAACAACGTCACAATCGGCAAGTGCTTGGCTTCACGAAGCGGGGCGGGCCGCCCCAATCCCGAAGAGGGGCGGGCGCCCCAATCCGTTCAGAATCGGTAGGTAACGCCTTGGACGCGGTAACGCATGTACACCTCCCGATCCCGGGTGGTGGGTTCGGGCATGGGGATGGGATTGAAGGCCAAATGATCGATCCAGGTCTCTTTGCGGGACGCGGTGCGATCCTCCATGCCGTCGGTAAGCAGGTTGGTGGCGCAGTAGCCGAACCAGGTCCCCCCCACCAATAGGGAGGTCAGCATGGCCTTTATCTTGTAGTCCGAGTCCTTGTCGTCGATGGCCAGGAAGGCGATGCCGCCTCCCATCAGGGTCCCGGCCAGGGCGCCGAGGGAATTGTAAAGGCCCCGCTCCTTGCTGTCGTAGCTCTTCTGGTAATACCACAAGCCTTCCATGAAGCCGACCGTTCCGCCCAGCAAGGCGGTGCCCAGCCAGGGACGTACCGTGGAAGCGTCGCTCAAGGCCGCGATCTCCAATCCGGCCAGGGCTCCCAGGGCCGTATGGTCCATGATGCCCGTATTCACGCCGTCCGGGATGTTCTCGCCGGTGCGGTAATGATCCGCTAGGAAATGGCCGCCGGTCGCCAGCACCAGGGATTGCCCCAGGCCGAGTTTGATGACGGCCTCGTCATGATCTTCGATATGCTGGAAATACAGGAAGGGGGTGAAGAAGCCGAGCAGGCCGAAGCCGAGGGCGAACTTGCTCTGGATGTCGATGCGGCCCGGCAGGTCCACGTATTTGTCCCCCAGCTTGTATCCCGCATAGATGCCCGCGGGATACGCGGCCATGGAGAGGAAGCTGGCGACGCGGTAGGGGTTGTTGTCCCAGTCGAGGATGGTGAAGGGGAGGGCGTGGGAGGCGTACAGGGCGGCCATGCTGAGGTAGCTCGTGCCTTTCAGGTGAGAGTCCTCGAAGGGCCGGTTCTTGGCGAAGTAGAAGTTCGCGCCGAAAGCGAAGGGCGCGACGATCATGGGCGTGGCGATGCGGGCCTTGGTGGAAACGTTATCGTAGGCGGAAGGCAGGGCGATGCCGTAGACGTAGGTGGACGCGATGGTCTGGGTGGTCATGTAGTACATGCGGTTCTTGGTCTGGCTGCTGAGGCTGTGGGGCGTCTTGCCGTTGATCGGGGGGCGGCCGGCGCCGGCCTCGGAGGGTACCGTTCCGGTTACCTTGGGGGCCGCGCTTTCGGAAGGGCGGCTGGACCCGTTCCTGTCGGCGCCCGCCGCCGGGGCGGCATCGTCGGTGGAGGAGAGGTGCAGGGTCTTGAGGCCAAGGTCATTGGACTCCATGAGGAGCTTTTCCATGGGCTTGGCGCCCACTTCCTCTTTGAGAACCCGGGTCTTGCCGGAGGCGGGATCGGCCACGGTGACCCAGAGCAGGGTGGGGGACTTCTGTTCCAGGGCGACCACGGAATCCTGCGGCTCCATATCGAAGAATACGGAAAGGTGATCCTTGAGCTTGTCCGCATGGGCGGAAACGGCAAGGAAGATTAGCAGGGTGGAAAGGCCGGTTCGGATGTTCACGCGTATTGTCCCGGAGAAAGGTGGAGGAGCCCCGTACCGGGGCTCCCGAGGATCATTGGAAATCGACCAGTTCCACGTCGAAGATCAAGGTGGCGTTCTGGGGGATGACCGGAGGGCGGCCTTCCGGACCGTAGGCCAGGTTCGGCGGGATGATCAAGGTGCGCTTCTCGCCCTTCTGCATCAGCATGATGCCTTCGTCCCAACCGGGGATGACCATGCCGGTGCCGACCTTGAAGTCGATGGGCTGGCCGCGCTTGTAGGAGTTGTCGAACTCCTTGCCGTCGACGAGGCGGCCGGCGTAATGGACCTTGACCGAAGCGCCCTGGGCGGGCTTTGCGCCGGCTCCGGGACGGGTGACGATGTACTTGAGACCGGACGGGGTCGCGGTCGCCTTCTTGATCAGTTCATTGGTCGCTGCTTCCATTTTCTTCCTTTCGGCATCTGCCTTCTTGTTCTTCCCGGCCGCCAGATCGGCGTTCTTCTTCATCTGGGTCTGGAAGGCCGCTTCGTCGGCCTTGAACTTCTTGGCCTTGGGGCCCACGCGCTGGATGCGCACGCTGTCGATGGGAGTGCCCACCACGATGGCGTTCACCACGTCCTGTCCGGAGATGACGTGCCCGAAGACGGTATGCTTCCCGTCCAGGTGGGGCGTCGGGACATGGGTGATGAAGAACTGGCTGCCGTTGGTGCCGGGACCGGCGTTCGCCATGGAAAGCGTTCCGGGCTTATCGTGCCGCAAGGTGGAGTCGAACTCGTCCGCGAACTGGTAGCCGGGGCCGCCGGTGCCGTTGCCCTGGGGATCGCCGCCTTGAATCATGAAATCTGGGACAACCCGATGGAAGGTCAATCCGTCGTAAAAACGCGTTCCGGCGGGCTTGTTGGAACTTTTAGTTCCTTCCGCGAGGCCCACGAAGTTGGTAACCGTCAAAGGGGTTTTCTCGAACTCCAGCTGGGTGGTTATTTTACCCTTCGGCGTGTAGAACTCGGCGTAAAGGCCGGGCGCGAGCGCGCCTTGGGTCGATGAGGTCGGCGCTGCGACCGGCTTGGCCGAGGGACCTTGGACATCCTTGCCCTTGACCGCCTTATTGGACGTATCGGCGGGAGCCGCGGCGCTCCAGGCCGTCATGGCCGAAAAGGCCGATAGGCAAAGGGTGAAGATCATGGGTTTCGCTGCATCGGTGAATCGGACTATGCCTTGAGCCAAGGGACGCTCCTTTGGTTGTAAACGAGAGATGTGCATCGACAGGCCCGTAAATTAGCAATTGTGGACGGTAAGCGCGATGGCGGGGGCAGGCAAGTCCCCGCGGATCGGCTCGACGCGGATTCGGAATGGACTATCAATAAGGGGGGCGTATGCGGGGAAGCATATGGTTTGCGTGGATTGGAAAAGCCGGGGTATTTCTGCTGGGGGCCGCGCTGGCGGCGCAGGCCCAATTGAATCTGACGGGCATCGCCCGGGATTTCCAGGAATTGCTGCCCAAGACGACGACCGGCGGGCATCCGGATTTCAATCAAACATGGAATCCCGGCGGCTGGGAAGGCTGGGGCTGTTTCGACAGGCCTTCCGCGGCCAAGGGGGCCGTGCAGACCGCGCTTTCCTCAGCGGACGCCAATCCGGACAGGCTCGCGGGACTGATCCCCTACGACCGCGACGAGGCCGGGCCCGCTCTCAAGCCCGGGTACGATACCCCTCCCAATTGCTTCCGCAGCCGGTTCAACGAGTGGTACACCACCCGTTCCCCGGACATCAACCGGGCCTTTTTCCTGGATGTCAACTTCACCAAGGACGGCAACGTCTACAAGTACGACAACCAGGAATTCTTCCCCCTTGATGACGACAAGGTCCCTTCCCTGAAGCCCCAGGTCCCATCCGTGACGACGACCTTCGGCCACCGGCAGACCGGTATTTCCGAGGGAGTCGATCTCGGCAAGCACAATTTCGGGTTCACCTTCGAGTTCCACTCCCGGTTCACGTACAAGCAGGGGTCCGGCCAGCAATTCGCCTTCCGCGGGGATGATGACGTGTGGGTATTCATAAACGATAAACTCGTGATCGATCTGGGGGGCCTGCATGCGGCGGAATTCGCCGAGGTCAATCTGGACACCCTGGGACTGGCGGACGGGAAGCCCTATTATCTCGATTTCTTTTTCGCCGAGCGCCGCGTCGAGGCTTCCCGCCTGACCATCACGACCTCGCTTGAACTCAAGAACACCGACAAGCCGCTTGATCCGCCGGCGGTCGTGGGGCCGGAGATTTCCCGGGCCTGGAAGGTGGTGGCGGATACGAACCTGAACGAGATCCCGGGGGTCCAGCTGGTGGTGCTATTCTCCGGACCGGTGAAGGTGGACGCGCCTTCCGTGCTCAAGTTCCTCGATCCCTCCGGCAATGAGGTGAGGGTGGATATGTCCGCCGTCCGCGCCGATTCCGCCGTCAACGGGTTCTCCCGGCAGTGGACCTTCACCATCGCGCCCGGATCCCCCGATGTCCCCGGGGACGGCTACAAGGTGGCCATCGCCGGGGTTTCCCAGGTGAAAGACGCCCAGGGCAAACCCGCCGATCCCGCCAATCCATGGCGCCCGGTGGAAACGCGGTTGCCGGATATCGTCATCGGGGAACTGGTCGCGGAGAAGGGGGTAACCTCGGGCACGCCCGTGAAGCCCGCCCAGGTCAAGGATCCCTTCGTGCTCCTGACGAGCAAGGATGCGCAAGGGGAGGCCAAGACCTATGTCCCCCTGCATCCCGAATCCGCGGGGGATTGGATCCGGGGCAATACCGGGGCGGAAGGGAATCCCGGGGTTGCCGTTTTCGGCTTCAAGCTCTCCCATCCGGCGACCCTGAAGCTGGCCGTCTTCGACAACCTGGGCCAGTTCGTGAACCGGACCGAACTCACCGTCACCCGCGAGGACCTGCTATCGGGCAAGCTCGCGCGGGATCCGGAAACCCGCGCGTTTCTGCTTCGGTTCGCCTGGTTTCCCGTCTCCCATGACGGAAATCTCATTTCCACCGGGGTCTATATCATGCGGGCGGAATTCTCCTACGGGCAGGATCCGCGCGACAACGTGGAGCGGGGAAAGCGGCTCAAGGTGGCCAAGTTCGGCTTCCTCCGCGGCAACGAGATACGGGGCCTGGGTTTACGATAAAAAGACCCCTTTGCAGCGGGCATAATTTGTTTGCTACAATCTAGGCCAATGGCCGATCCGGCGAGGGCTCCAAGGAGCCCCCTTTGAACCGGCGGCCTTGTTTCCGGCGCGACTCCCAGGAATGGGCGGCCGCGGCGGGAACGCCATTGAAAGGCCTGGTCGATGAAACTGGATGAATTCGAAAAACGCCTCTCCACGGTTTCCGACGCGAAGCTGATGCAAATGCTCTCGTCGAGCCGCGCCACCGGTCCCGAAGTGGCCGTCAAGCTGATCCTGAACGAAGGAAAGCGCCGCGGCATGGACGGCTTGGACGCGCCCGCGGAAGGCGCGTTCGATCGCGCTCCGGGATCCGAGACCACGGCCTATCCCCAGGAGATGGCGGGTTATGCGGGCGCCGATGCGCCGGCGGCCGCCGAAGGCCAAGCCGCCTCCGGAGCCGAAGGCGCGCCGGGCGAAGGGGAGGCCCCGGCCTCCGACGCTCCAGCCACCGCTCCCGATTGGCTCAACGAGGAAACCAAGGGCGGCATGCCCATGGCCGTCAAGATCCTCCTCCTCCTGATCGTCGTGGGCGCGATCCTGGGCCTGGCCTGGAAGTTCACCCGCTGAAACCCTGAAGAAGGTGCCGTCCCCCCGACGTTACCCCGCGCGGGCCGGAATCCCGGCGTTGCGCCGGCCGCCGCTTTCCGGCATCGCCGGAATCCTGGCCATCGTCCTTTCGGCCCACGGCGCCGGGGCCACCCGGCCCCGGAGCATCCGCATCGATCCGGCCGCGTCCAAGGAGCCGCAGGTGGCCTTCATCGGGAAGGATTCTGCCCGATCCGCGCCATTCCTCACCCTATACGCTCCCGTCAGGGACTCCGCCAACGGAGCCGCCATGGTGGTATGCCCCGGCGGCGCCTATGGCATGCTCGCCCGCAAGAAGGAGGGGGTGGAGCCCTCCCTGTGGCTGCGGTCCCTGGGGATCCATGCCTTCCTGCTCGAATACCGCTTGGGACCGGCGTTCCACCATCCCGCGCAGATGGAGGATGGGCAAAGGGCGGTGCGCTGGGTGCGGGCCAATGCCGCGCGCTTCCATCTCGATCCCCGCCGGATAGGCATGCTGGGGTTTTCCGCGGGCGGCCATCTGACGGCGACCGTGGCGACCCACAATGACGGAGGCGATCCGGCAGCGGCGGATCCGGTCGAGCGCGTTTCCTGCCGTCCGGATTTCCAGATCCTGATCTACCCGGTCATCTCCATGGAGGCGCCCTTCACCCACCGCGCCTCGCGCATCAATCTGCTGGGGCGCTCGCCCGATGCCGCCACCCTGTCCTATTTGTCCCTTGAAACCCAGGTCGAAGGGGGCGCGCCGCCGGCCTTCCTGGTGCATGCCGAGGCCGATCCCGTCGTGGCCATCGCCAACAGCCAGGCCTATGCGGAAGCGTTGCGGCGGGCCAAGGTACCCGTGGAGTTCCTGGCCTTCGTGCAGGGGGGCCATGCTTTCGGCCTGGCGGCGGAGCGGAACGGGGAACCGGGCATGGAGCAGCTGTCCACCTGGCCGTCGCAATGCGCGAAATGGATGGAAGCCCGGGGGATCCTGGGAAGGCCCGCCGTCAGTCCCGATTCTCCGGCCTTCGGCGGGAGAAGTCAAAATGCGAAGTGAGTTCCGCTACCCAAGATTCCCATGGTCCCGGGCGGGACGAGGTCTATTCCAGGTTGCCATAGTCCCGGGCGGGACACGGTCTATTCCAGGTTGCCATAGTCCCGCTTCCAGCTGGAAGTCGGCTTGCCCGCTTTCAGGAGCACGGGCAGGTTGGTGATCAGATCGATGCTCGAGCCGAACCGCTGCCTTTCGCAATAGAAGAAATCCAGGGGATAGGTTTCGCCGAAGGTCAGGGGCAGATCGTCCAGGGCCACGATTCCGTAGGTGGATTTGTGCACGAAGCCGAGATCCATCACGAGGGAATCGTTGATGTAGAGCCAGACGTCATCGTCCCCGTTGAATTCGAAATTCATGCCCGAAGTGTGCTCGAACTGGGAGTGGAGCTCCATGCAGAAGGAATAGTTGCGCGGCGTCCCGAGCTTGTCCGTAGCGCCCTCGTTACCCAGGCCGCGCCCGTCCAGGGGCGTGAAAGCGGCCTCCTCATCGGTGCCGAACCGCTTGAACTGGTAGGCGTTGGCGCCCAGGTCCTTGCGTTGGATGAAGGGGAGCGAGTCCCGTATCACGACGTTCCTGTAAGTCTGGTCATGGCCGGGATTGGACTCGGTGCAGTCGCCCCCTCCGCCCGCGTATGCGTAGGTGCCGAACCAGCCCGGCTTCCATTCGGTGAACCAGCGGTCGATGCCGCAATTGAAATCGGGCGAGGGGCCCAGCATCGGCTTGCCGATGGAGTCCAGGCCGAAGAACGATGCATTCTCCGTGGTGTAGCGGAGACCTTTGGTCTTCACCATGCCCGGGCTGACCTTGTTCTCGAAGAAATCCGGGCCGCCGCGATCGAAATCCGGATTGC
Organism: Fibrobacterota bacterium; assembly: GCA_028287465.1. GTDB lineage: Bacteria > Fibrobacterota > Fibrobacteria > UBA11236 > UBA11236 > Chersky-265. Next base: position 86,332 of record JAQBPO010000064.1, on the reverse strand, counting down.
TCCGGTCCGAATGGAAGTCGTAGAAGATCACGCGCTGCCATAGGGTTTCCGGCGGCGCGGGATTGTCCCCGCGCATGCTGAGGGTCTGGGTCAGCGGGGAGCGGAAGGTGGTATCGCCCTTGCCTCCCATGATGGCTTCCGTGTTCAGGGTGTAGACCAGGGGCCCCGCCTCGGAGAGAGCGTATTTGACCTTGCCCATGCCGACCTTGACGGTGTCCCACTTCTCCTTTTTCGATCCGAAGGCGGCCAAGCGCTTTCCCGGGACGGGGCGCTCGGTCATGTACTTGGGGCCGCGCCAGCCGACCTGGCCGAACCCCGCTCCGATGCCCTGGGAGTGGAGGAATTCGAAATAGTACCGCACACCGATCTTGAGGGATACGGATGGGGAAACCCCGGATCCGGAGGTAGGCCATTGGAAGACCCAGGATCCGATTCTGGCGATGGGTGCCCCGGAAAGGTTGGCGGGACTCTCGTCGCTGCTCAGGTAGAATTCCCCCTCATCATCCGCGCGGACGAAGAAGGTGTATGACCCGGTGGCCGGAGGGATGAGGTAACCGCGCCAGCGTATCCCGTAGTTGGTGACGTTCTTGTAGTTGGATCCAAGGTAGGGCGAAGTCACCTTGCGATCCGGGCCGCGGACGCTCATGGCCGATTTCAAGGCCGCGATCCCCCCTCCGGCCCCGTCCCAGACTTCGCCTTCGATCTCGCCCGATAGGGAGGTGTCGATGTAACGCTTGACGTTGCCGTCCATGACCTCCTGCGCCAACAGGGCGCGCATGCCGTCCGCCGCGTAGAAGGCGCGCAGGCGGTTCTTGTAGTTCTGCGCCGTAACCTGGCCATGATGGGCGTTGTAGACCATGCCGATGGCGAGGGTGGATACCCCGAGCATCATAAGGATGGAGAAGATGAGGATGAACCCGGACTGGCCGCGGCCGGGAAGGGCCGCGGGCAGGTTCCCGGAAGGTTGCGGAGACGGTCGCGGATCCATCATAGGCGGTTCCTCAGGAGCACGTCCATCGAAAGATCGATGAGACGGTAGCCGTCATTGTCGGTCAGGGCCGGATCCCGGTTGCGGGTGCGGGCGGTGATCTGGATCTTGGCCGAGCGCATGGCGGACCATTGGGTGGTCGTCGATTGGCCGGTCGTATAGGCGGTGAAGGTGAGGTTCTGGATGTTCTCCGCGAGCACCATGTCGTTCAGCATCAGGTTGCCGTCCAGGAGCCGGTAATCCTCGACGGCGTAGGCATAGACGGCGTCGCCCGCCTCGAGGGTAAGGGTGGACGAGAGCCGCAGGACGGCGCTGGCGCCCGTGACCTTGAAACCGTTGACGAACCCGTCGCTGTTGTAGGCCTGATCGATTTCAACCTTGAAGGTCGGTACGCCATCGGCCTGGGGATCCGCGAGGATGGCCGTGGCCTCGGCGAAACCCTTGGCGTCATCGACCGTGACCTCGAGAACTCCCGCCAGGGGAGCCGCCATGTATTGCACGCCCCCGCGCGGATTGACCGAAAGGCGCAACCGGTGCCCCGGGCTGCCTTCCGGGAGGTTGAGGATGCTCCAATCCTCGCTGGGCAGGTTGGCTCCGGCCGACATCAGGGTCTCGCTCAGGCGGCGCACCGCGTAGTGGGCGTTGAGGTCGCGATCGCTCACCTGTTCCTGGCTGTTGTAGGAATGGTTGAAGTCCCGGAAAAAGCGCGCGAGCCCGGCGATGAGGATCCCGGAGGCCACCAGGGCCACCGTGATTTCCACGAGGGTGAATCCCCTTTGCGGTTCAGAATCTGCGCGATACATAGGTCGTTACGTCCAGGCTGTCCTGGTGCGACTTGCCCCAGGAAACGATGATATCCACCTTGCGGACATTGGAGAGGACCGTCAGGGTCTTGGGCGATACCGCCTGCGAGATCCTCCGCTCCACCTTGAGCCCGGCTTCGGTGTAGGAGGTGTCGTTGGGCGGCCAATTGCCCGCCGTGTCCCGCGCGATGCCGATCCGCATGGCCTCTACGTGCTTTTCCACCAGCTGCCCCGCCCGCATCATCTTGCTGTTCCCGGCCAGGTTGCTGCCCGAGTTCTTCTGCATGGTGACGAATACGCCCACGCCTATGGCGATGACCACGATGGCGATCATGATCTCCATCAGGGTGAGTCCGGACTGCCCGCCGCCGCGGCCGGATGGGACGGGCCCGGCGATCATTTGCCCACCCGTACCCGGCCCGTGCTGGCAAGGATGTCCAGGGTATCCTGCAGGGTACCGTCGGTGAGGATGATCTTCATGCTCTTCCAGGCCGAGCCGTCCCCCCGGAAGACGATTTCGGGCGGATACCCCGGTATGGTCTTGAAGGACATTCCCGCCTTGAGTTTCTCCGGCTGCAGGTAGGCGGGATCCCCGGAGCCGTCATAGCGGTAAGAGGCCGGGTTGAGTTTGTCCTGGAACAGGAATGCCTTATGCGGGGTGGTCGACCGGTCGAAAAAGACCCCGATATGGACATTGGGATTGCCCATGGCCTTGGACTGCGCGGTCTGGATCAGATGCTTGACGTTCTGGCTGCAGTTCTTGAATTCCATCCGATGCAGATAGTTCCGCATGGGATTGAAGGCCAGGAGCGCGAGCAGGCCCATCACGATCACGACGACCATGACCTCGAGAAAGGTGAATCCCTTTTGAGCCGCTATTCCCATGTCCGCCTTGATGGTTCCCAGACCCATTATCCTCTACGGGAGATGTCCAATACCATGTTTACCATAGCCCCGGTTCAAGGAGAAAAGACCTAATTTAACTCCGGGTAGGCGGTTTTGCCGTTTTTACTGAATGGTTAGCGGTGATTTTCCCCAACCTTGCTTACCTTTTCAAGACAGGCATGGCCGGCAAAGCCGTGACCCGGGGCCCGCGAAACCACCGATGCGTGGTTTCCGGTCATGGCCCCGGAGGGTTCCGGCCGGCCGAAATGGGGGGGAAATGTTGCCAGCACGCGTCCGTACCGGTCTGATCCGTTTCTGTATTTCCACCTTCCTGATCCTGCCTTTGGCGGCGACGGCCCAGGTGGAAGCCCTGCTCTGGCCCGGAGGGGCGCCCGGCGCCAAAGGCACGGCCGCCGTGGACAAGCCCACCATCACCCCATATCCCGTAGCGGCGGGGAAGGGGAACGGGGCCGCCGTGGTCGTTTTCCCCGGCGGAGGCTATACGGGCCTCGCCATGGATCATGAAGGCCTGCAACCCGCCAAATGGCTCAACACCCTGGGCGTCTCCGCCTTCGTGGTCAAGTACCGCCTGGGCTCCGCCGGATACCGCCATCCCATCGAGATGTGGGACGGGCAGCGCGCGGTGCGCTGGGTCAGGTCCCATGCACGGCAGTATGGCATCGATCCCAAGCGCGTGGGGGTGCTGGGTTTCTCCGCCGGGGGCCACCTCGCGTCCACGGTATCCACGCATTACGATTCCGGGAACGCCGCGGCCGCCGACAGCATCGATCGCCAAGGATGCCGGCCCGATTGGTCCCTGCTGGGCTATCCGGTCATCACCATGGACGCGGCCTTCACCCACGGCGGATCGCGCCTGGCCCTCCTGGGGGACGCGCCGTCCCAGATCCTGATCGACTCCCTGTCCAACGAGAAACAGGTAACGTCCAAGACACCCCCGGCATTCCTCCTGCACGCCAAGGACGACAATGCTGTCCCGGTGCGGAACTCCCAGGCCTATTACGATTCCCTCAAGCGGCGCGGCGTGGCCGCCGAGCTCAAGCTGTACGAAAAGGGCGGGCATGGTTTCGGCCTGGCGGACGGCGTGGGCGGGGCTCCCAACGATCCCATCCTGGCCACCTGGCCGGCCCTGGCCGCCGCCTGGATGGACAAGCAAGGCTTCTTCAAGACGGCCACCTCCCTGCGCCGGCCCATGGCCTCCCTTGAGGCCCGCCGGGACCAGGACGCGGTCAGGGGTTTCGGATTCCGCGCGGAGACGGGGGAATGGGGCTTCATTGATGCCGCAGGGCGCCAGCGCTGACCCCGGAACTCGCTTTTCCCCGGAAATGCCGCTCACGCGGGGCCGGATTCCGGTATATCTTTAGGCCGGGGAAGGGAAATACCAGGGTGTCAGCTTACCGGCCGAAAGCCTTTGGCGCGTTCTTGCTTTCCGCTTTCCTGGCCACTATGACCGGAACGGCGTCGGGTCAGACCGCGGAACCGCTTTGGCCGAAGGGCGCTCCGGGCGCCACGGACACCACGGCCGCCTCCAAACCCTCCCTTACCTTCTACCCGACGAGCGTCAATCCCTCCACCGGCACCTCCGCGGTCATCTGCCCCGGCGGCGGGTACGACCATCTGGCCACGGACAAGGAAGGCATCCAGGTCGCCAAGTGGCTGAACGGCCTGGGCGTCTCCGCCTTCGTGCTCAAGTACCGCGTCACGCCTTATCACCACCCCATCGAGATGAACGACGCCAAGAGGGCCATGCGCTGGGCGCGGGCCAATGCCAAGCGCTACAAGATCCAACCGGACCGGATAGGCATAGTAGGCTTCTCCGCGGGCGGGCACCTGGCTTCCACGGTGGCCACGCATTACGACGCGGGCAATCCCCTGGCCGCGGACTCGGTCGATCGCCAATCCTGCAAGCCCTGGTTCCAGATCCTGGGCTATCCCGTGATCACCATGGAGGGGCCGTTCGCCCACATCGGATCCCGCAAGAGCCTTCTGGGGGACAATCCTTCGGTGGAAGACATGCGCTTCCTGTCCAATGAGAAACACGTGGATGTCTCCACCCCGCCAGCATTCCTGGTGCACGCCAAGGACGATGGGACGGTGCTCGTCGACAATTCCATCATCTATTACGATTCCCTGGTGAAGGCGGGCGTCCCCGCGCAGATGAAGCTGTACGATCATGGGCCCCACGGTTTCGGCCTGGCGAACGGCGCGGCGGGCGCGCCCGATCTCCCCGAACTGGCCACGTGGCCCGGCCTCTGCGCGGCCTGGATGAAAGAGCGGGGCTTCCTGACCGCTTCCCTGGGCATCCGCGGACCGAAGGGGTCAGGGATCCCCGATGGCGCGGGCAGGGCTTTGATCTGGGAGGACCCGTTCGATTTGCTCGGCCGGCTCCGCAGGGGTCCCGCAAGGTCGCCCTTCGTCCCCAAGCCCGCGGTTTCCGCGCAGGCGGGGTCGATATCGTCTGCGCCCGCAGGCGCGGCCGCCTCTCCGGAATAAGCGCCGCACTTCCGCAAATGCTATCTTAGGAATCGATGCAGAAGGTTTTCGCCGCTTCCCGTTACGCCTCCGAACTCGAGTTCATGTACCGCCTCATCCTGGAGGCCGGGAAGCAACTCCTGGCCGGACGGCTCGCCGGCACCGAGGTCTCCTACAAGCCGGACCGATCCATCGTGACCCAGATCGATCATCAGGTGGCCGCCTACCTGGACGGCGAGATAGGACGCCAGTTCCCCGGGGACGCCATCCTCAACGAGGAAACCTGGCATTTGAATCCGGAAGCGGCCCCGTGGCATGAGGCCACGCGCTGCTGGATCCTCGATCCCCTGGACTCCACCTCGAGCTTCATCCGCAACGGCCAGCATTACGGCTGCATCCTGGCGCTCGCCTTCGAAGGGCGGCCGGAGGTGGGAATGACCTACAAGCCGGAATTGGGCGAAGTGTATTTCGCCGTGAAGGGCGAAGGGGCCTATCGCGCCTTCGTGGCCGAAGAACCGGAAATGGTGCAGGTGATTCCCGTGAAGGTATCCCAGGAAACGCGGCCCAGCCTGATCACGTCCCATGGCCGCCAATCCCCGGGGCTGACCGATCTGCTGCGCAAGCTGGGCAATCCGCCCTTCCATCGCATGAACGGTTCCCTCAAGATCAACGAGGTCGCGCGCGGGGCCTATACGGCCTTCGTGTCCCCTCCGCAAAACCCGATGTGCCTATGGGATCTGGGCGCCACCCAGCTGATCCTGGAAGAGGCCGGCGGCAGGCTGACGGATCTGGAAGGCAAGCGGCTCGACTTCCGTTCGCCCAACCCCGTCCTTACCAAGGGCCTGATCGGTTCCAACGGCGTTACCCATTCCGCCCTGCTGGAAAAGCTGAACCGCGGATAGGCCCGCCGCCGAGGGTCCTTCCCCTCGTCCCGTCGTTCCCCTTAAATTTCGGCTTGCAGGACGAGCTTGTGGAAGCTCAGCTTCTCCTGGCCGGGGTAGGTGCCGATTTCCTCCGCCACGTAGACGTAGCTCAGGTAGACGATATAGCCGAAGCGGACGCCGAAGGTGGGATAGCCGTCGTTCAGGCCGACACCGATATAGCTGACCGGACGCTTCTTCATCCAGCCTTCCATGGCCACGCCGGCCTTAAGCTGCTTGAACCAGGGCGTGCCCGGGATCAGGAAGCGCTGCCAATCGAGGTTCACGAGCAACTTGTTGTCCAGGTCCGGGACCCAGTCCACGTCGCGATGGAACGCCAGGCCGAGATTGATTTCGGGCCGGGTGAACCGCTGGTTCATGACGGTGGGGAAGTCCAGGAGGGAGAGGCCGGCGGTCCAATCCGCGTTGATGTCCTTTTCCGCGCCGAGATTGGCGCCCACGCCCTGCTTGGTTTCGGCGATATCGCCGGCCACCTGGATCTTGGCCAGCTTGTCCGACCATCCCGCGTCCGGCTTTTCCCAGGACTCCTTCACCTTGTAGAACTCCTCGTCCGTGGTGCCCACCAGGCGATCCTCGAAGCGCAGCCGGTAGATGTACTTGAGGGCGAAGCCGAACCGGTAGCCGTCTTCGGCGTTGAACCCGCGGCCGGCCGTCAGGACCAGGTCCGATAGGGCGCCGATGCCGGGCACCGGCGTCACCACAGCCTTGCCCAAGGTGAGGTTGTAGCGCGTATCCGACAGGACGCTGAACCCGACGCCTTCCCAATTGCCGTAGAGCATGAGCGACTGGGAGAAGGGGGCCCACTTGTTGTCCACCGGGCCGATCTTGGTCAGCAGGGAGTCCATATTGTTGAGGTACTTGTAGTTGTCGGCGGCCCAGGACGCATAGTCCACCAGGACCGAATTCACCCCCAGGTCCATGGACATGCCCAGCTCTCCGCCTTGCGAGCGCGCCAGGGCCGCGGGATTCAGGAACAGGGCCGTACCGCCGTGGGAAGAAGCGACTCCGGTGCGCCCCAGGGATTGCGACTTGGTGTCGCGGAACTGGGGGCCGGCCTCGGCGGAAACGCTCGCGGGGCCCGCGGCGGCCAAGGCCAGGGTGGCGGCGAAAAGAACGGTATTGCGCGTCATTTCAGGTCCTCGTCAATCCAGCCGTCGCCGTCGTTATCGACCCCGTCCGGAAGTTCCTCATCGATGCCGAACACGCCCGAGGTCCATTCGGAATGGACGGGCCTGGGGGCCTTCCAGATATGCTTGAATTGGCAGGCGTCGAGCACGGCGTCATCGGTAGAGGTTTTCAGGCCCACCGCGGCCTTGAAGGCGGGGTCGAGCTTGTCGAAGTCCTCGAGGCAATTCTTGCTGGGTCCCTCCCCCAGGAACCGCGAGTAGTAGACGGCCAGGGTATCCCGGCCGCCGTGCTGGGCCAGGTAGATGCGATGCTCCAGGGAGCCGATGCAGAACTGCTTGGCGAAGGGCGGGGGGAGCATGGCCTTGGTGGTGTCGATCTCAGGGCATTTGTTGGCGTGCCCGGGAACGTCGGCCCAGACCATGGGGGCCGGCGAGGTCCCTATCATGGAGACCGAAAGCAGGGCGTCGTCGTCATCGTCCATACCCGGGGCGTTGCGCGCGTCCTCGTCCTTGATGCCGTCGTAATCGTTGTCGCGTTCGTCGATCATCTCCTCGTCGACGCCGAAGGTGCCGGACTGCCAGTCGCTCCGGGCCGGGGGCCGGACCGTGGACTTGAGGATGGAGGTGTAGGTCGAGCAGGTCTTGGCGACGAGGTTGGCGATGACGATGTCCGTCACCTTGCCGTCCACGTTCAGGGTCTTGGCCGCATCCTGGCAATGCTTGATCATGGTCGCGCCGCGGGCGTTCTTGCTGGCGTCCTTGCTGATGGGGCGTTTGGCCCAGGAGCTGTCCGTGAATCTGACGTATAGCTCCGGGTGGAGCATGCGATGCAGGGGGTGCCCGATATTGTGGGCTTCGTTATTGCGGGGGGTCCCGGTATATCCCGCCAGGGTCACCGCATCGTCGTCGTAGTCGTAGTGGATGCCTCCGTCCTTGTCGTAGTCATGCCAGACCATGCGCGTTCCCTTGCCCGAGCTGTCCTGGTCGTCGTAATCGTTGTCCAGGTTGTCGTTGAAGCGCATGTAGGAGAGGAAGTTGCTCAGATCCGAGACGTTCGAGACGATCTCGGACAACTGGCCGCTCAGGGCGGCCTCGCCGTGGCTGTTCATGGCTCCGGTCACGGAATCCAGGTTGAAGCTCGAGGATGCGATCGGCCCTTGCATCTTGTCCAGGAAATCGTTGATGTCGTTGGGGTTGCTGGAGACGTTGCGGGCCCGGAGGTCCTTGGTGTCGAGGTCGTTGATGTCGAGGCTGCGCGTCAGTTGCTTGAAGCGTTCGAAGCCGTTGATCTCGCTGGCAAGGCCCTCCTTGCATTTCTTCAGGTAGGCGGCGCTCTGGAGGCAGGGGCCTTTGTCGGGGCAGAGGTTGAGGCCGCAGGCGTCGTCGATATGGTTGTTGCCGTCCAGGTCGAGGGGCCCGAGCATGCCTTTGATGGTCTGCAGGATGCCCAGGTCGAGCCGGGCCACGCCTTCCGATACCTTCCCGTCGCCGGCCGTGTCCCCGTCCGGAAGGAGCTTATAGCCTCCGGGGATCAGGACCGTATCCCGGGAATGGCGGAGGATGTGTTCCAGGTTCTCCACCGACTGCGCCACCGGATAATAGGTGCTGTCGATCTTGGCGAGGGTGGTGCCGGAATCGACGAACGGGATCCCCTTCTTGCCGGTGCCGTCCTTGTTACGTCGGGCGTTGAACTCGTCGTTCAGGGAGTTGTAATCGATCTTGTAAAGGCTTACCAGGGCCTTGGAATGGTAGAGGTAGGCTTCGGAACCCTTGGGATTCAGGGCCTTGGCGCGGGCGAAGTAGGTTTCCGCATCCGCGTATTCCTCCTCGTTGATGGCGGCGTTGCCTTTGAGGATAAGGCCCCGATAGGTGAGATCCTTGTCGCCGTCCGCGGCCAAGGGCGCGAAAACGTTGCAAGCCGACAGCCATAACGCGGCCGCGGAGATGAAACCGGCGGCCGCGGCGGCGGTCAGCGCGGTAAAGCCAGGACGCAAAGCTCCGATTCGAGCCATCATTACCCTTTTCCCCTCTTGGTACGCATGGTGGAAACCACGGCACAACCCCCCGAACCCGCGAACGGCCCCCCAGGCGCAGGAATGCAAGAAAAGATACTCCCTACCCTCCCAAAAAAACCCTGGATTCTAAACATTATTCGGGTTCATGCGCTTATGGGTTTTTGATGCCGGACCAATGCCAGCGGACAAATAAACCGTCCCCGCGCATGGACAAATAAAAAAGCCGGGTGCTATAATCCTCATGTGCTCACCTACGCGATCACTACTTTCTTCACCGGTTTCGCCCTCTTTCTGCTGGGGTTTTCGGTGTTCATGTATCATGAGAACCGGAAGTTCGGGGACAATCAATTTACCGTAAAGCTCCTGCCTCCGCCGCCCCGCAAGGCCTCCACGGTAGTGGAAGGCCACGCCAAGACCTACCTGAACGTTTCCCCCGAATTCACCCTGGAAGAGAGCCCGGTCCGGGTCCTTTCCAGACAGGCCTGAGCCGCTCTCCCGCTTTTCCGCCCTCATTCGGGCTTCCCTCCGTCCTTCCCGGCGCTTCCGAGCGCTATTACGCCCCGCCCGGGCCGCTTTCACCTTGGCATAAGTCGGCGTCGTTTATAAATTAACGGGCATCGCGGTGGTCGTAGCTCAGTTGGTAGAGCAGTGGATTGTGGTTCCACTGGTCGCGGGTTCAAGTCCCGTCGTCCACCCCATTTTTTCGGTCATCGGATAAAGCGCGTAAGCGCGGGGACCCCTTTTAGGGGTCCGGCGGCAAATTCGACAGTACGGAAAAGCACCCCCTTGAAAACCGACTTAAGTAAAATGCCAGGGATTGCGCACGCCTTGTAAGGATATCCTCTGCTAATAGAATTGACTCGATCCCGAGTGTAGTGCGTTACTTACTACACAATGGAATCCCGCAAGGAGACGTCCCCGGCTACGCGCCGGCTTCTCCACATCAACTCCCCGCCCGCGATTTTGAGATTGGTCGAGAGGTTCTGCCAGACCAGGAAGTATTCCCTGGATTCCTTCGAGTCGGCAACCGTGGGCTTGCACTACGCAATGGCCCGGAAATACCATCTCATCATTCTGGGCCTGCCCACCCGGGGACTCGATCCGCCCCGCTTTCTCAAAGGGCTTTTGCGGGCCAAGGTGACCGCTCCCGTTCTCATCATGGCGGAATTCCAGTTCAAGGAAAAATCGGAACTGGGGAAATTCCCCAATGTCTTGGGATTCCTGTCCAAACCGTTGGATATCCAGCAGTTCGCGAAATACCTGGATGCGACGCATAAGCCCGCGGATTTGGATCCGCAGGAAAAGGAAAAGCTGATCGCCGTCTTGCGGAAATGGGAAGGCGAGATTGAGCATGCATATTGATGTGAATCCCTGCAATGGGGGGTTAGGGGCCCAGCTCCTCATCCATGGGTTCACGCCCGAAGAATCCAGGTCGAAGTACGGGAACGTCGAATCGATGCAACAGGTGCTCGCCCAGGCCGGCATCGCCCCGGAATTCATAGACAAGCCCAGCCTGCAATTGGCCCATAACCTGCTGGGCAAACCGGAGGACGGGCAATTCGCGGAAACCCTGGAGGAGATCCACTCCATCATCGTGGCCAGCGGCGTGGCGCCCACCGATGATGAAGTCCTGGGTTTGCGGATCGCCAAGTCCTATCTGATGGAAGAGGATGAGCTTACCCGCGTCAAGTGCCGATTGGGGAACGAACCGTTCGACGTCACGGAAAAATCCGTAGATGCCGCGACCTTGGTGGAAGTCGGCGACTTGATCCTGAGTTTCACCGGGATCAAGAAAGGCGTTCCGGGCATCGGGGTTTTCGGTGCGGCCATTCCGACCGGTCCGGAGAACAGCCCGCTTCCCAGGCCCGGGAATGCCATATTGGAGGAGGAGTTCAGATGGGTGGCCCTCAAGCGCGGGATCCTGGTTGTCGAGGACAACACTTTCAAAATCCTGGGGCCCCGGACCGCCGACCGCGATTGCATCCGGGTTTCGCACGACAGGATGTCGGTACGCATCTTGTTGCGGAAGGAGGATGACGACGATTTCAAGCCGACGATGAAGTACCTGGAGAAAATGATCCTGGAACGGAATTTCGCGTTCGCTCCGGACATGAACAAGGTGGCGTCGGCCTTCGACGCTTTCGCCGCCACCGGGAAAAACCAGGAGGGGTTGATCCTTTCGGGTAAAGCCAGCACCCCCGGGAAGAACGGCCGCCTGGAATTGCTCATCAATCCGGAGCCCCTCCTGCCCGAGCCCGATAAAGCCGGCAGGGTCGACTTCAAGTCCTTTTCCTTTTTCCGCACCGTCAAGAAAGGCACGCCCCTATCCAAGGTGATCGCGCCGATCCCGGGAACGGTGGGCATTGATGTGTTCGGCCAGGCCATTCCGCCGAAACCGGTGGCCGCCTACAGCCATGCCTTGGGCGGCAATACCGAGCTTCAACTATCCGATCCGGCCTTCGTCATCGCCGCCCGGGACGGCAGGTTGGTGCTTTCGAATGGGGTGCCGGAGGTCGTGCAAGTCCTGCAAATCAACGAAGACGTTTCCTTGAAGACGGGGAATATCGCATTTCCGGGTTCGGTGGAGATATTCGGGGACGTCCGCGACAACCTCGAAATCAAGGCCAAGGGCGACGTGGAGATCTCCGGGGTCGTGGAGAACGGATCCATCGTTTCCGAGGGCGCCATCGTGGTCAAGGGCGGTTTCACGGGTTCGGGAAAGGGCGTGATCAAGTCGAAGTTGAGTTCGGTGAGCATCGGCTTCATCCGGAACCAGCGCATCGAGTCGCATTCCGACATCATCGTCTACAATGAAGTGGTGAACGCGCAATTGTGCGCCATGAAATCCATCACCATGAAAACCCTGGGCAATTCCGTGGTGGGAGGCCACCTGCTGGCCTATACCGGGATCGAGATCTACAATGCCGGCAGCAGGACGGGGGTCAAGACCATCCTTGAGGTCGGCAAGGATTTCGAAGTGGAATTGGAATTGAACCGGAAGAAAGCCGCCTTCAAGGAGGTCGAGACCGACTTGGCGTTCCTGGAAATCATGGCGGCCAAGTTGCAGGGGTTGATCCGATGGGGCACGGACGTGAAAGGCGACATCCGGTTGCTGGAACAGCGTTCGCGCGGGGTGACGCAAATCCTCAAGCCGATGCGGGAATCCCTGGCCGCCGAGGTGCGCGCGCTTGAGGCCCGGTTGTACAATCCCGGGGATTGCTTCATCTGGGTCAAGGGCGAGGCCTTTCCGGGAACCATCCTCCGCTTCCAGGATCGCAACTTGATCCTGAAGGCTTCGGCCCAAGGCAAGCGGTGGCGCTTCAAGGGCAATTCAGGCGCCGTCCATGCGGCCGACAGAAGCTTCGCCGATTTCGCCTGATGGCGCGCATCACCGCTTTGCCGCTATACCGGTAAGGAAATCGTGACGCTCGTCCCGAGTCCCGGGCGGCTTTCCACCGACAAGGTTCCGCCTCCCGCTTTCACGTTTTCGGCGACGATGGCGAGCCCCAGCCCGCGTCCGGAAATCGTATCGATGGTGGAGTTGGTGCTCAGGCCGGGTTGGAAGATAAGATCAAGCATCTCCTCCTGATCCAAGGATTGCGAGGCTTCCTTGGTCAGGATTCCCATGAAAACGGCCTTGTTCACCAAGGCCTCGCGATCCACGCCCTTACCGTTGTCGCTTACCTTGAAAACGTGGGACCCTGCGGCGCGTCCATAGGACAATTCTATCCGGCCCGGCCCTTTTGCCGGATCCCGTTTTTCCCCTTTGGATTCCATGCCATGGGCCATGGCATTGCGGATGAGATGGACCAGGGCCTCGTCGATCCGGTAGAGCACGGTGGGATCGATTTCCTGATGCTTGGGAACCGTTTCGAAGATCACGTCCTTTCCAACCTTGTTGCCGATGCGCGCGGTCAGATCCCGGTATTTCCTGGCCAGGGATTCCAGGCTCTGGAAGGACATCTGCTTGCAGGATTCCAGGAAGCGGGCCATCTCCGGCGACTGCGCCTGGCGGTTCAGGAGGGCCGCCGTCTCCACGATCCTGGCGACGTTCTTTTCTGGCAGGCGCAGGAAAACCTCGTCCACATTACCCGAAATCGTAAGGTAGACTTCGTTCACCTTCTGGAGCTCCTCCATCATAGCGCTCAGCAGGCCCCGCATTTCCGCGGGCCGGAAGGCGCGCCTTGATTTCTCGACCTTGAGGCTCTGAAGGCGGTTCTCCAGTTTTTCGGCCACGGCGGCCAGGGCGTCGAATCCGAATGCGCCGGCATTGCCCTTGATGGTATGGCAATTCCGGAATACGGGCGCGACCCAGGCGAATCCGTCCCCCGAGGGATTCATCCCTTGGACGGCCTCATAATCGTCCCTGGGGATCTCCTCGATGCGTTTTTGCAGGGCATGGATCCTGGCGGCGGTATCCCTTAGGAATTCGTGGATGGTTTCCTGGGGATAGCTGGCCACGCCTAGAATGATTTTCACCCGGTCTTCGCTCCGGACCTTTTCCTCCTGCTGCCGATGGGTCGTCCGCCGGGCCTCGGTGACGTCCTGGGCCAGTACCATGATCTTGCCGATGCCGCCTTGGCGATTGAGGATGCGGCGGTAATCCAACTTGACCTGCCTGGCCTCATCGCCCTCTCCGAGGGTCATCTCCTGGACGGGCGCAAGCTTGGCCAGGTAGGACCATTTCTGCGTCCGGAAATCCCGCTGCAGCACGAAGACCCAATCCCGGAACAGCTCCTCCTGGCGCGAAGTCAGCCTCAGGATCTGGGCAAGGGTGGTTTCGGACAGGGCCTCGACCCGCAGGACCTCTTTCGCCTTTTGCGAGTGGTCCGGGTTTATTTTCAGGTTCAGGTCGAAGGTGAACAATCCCTGGTCGATATTCTCCATGATGTCCCGGATCTGTTGGACCTTTTCCTCCACCAGGGTCTGCAGGTTATCCATGTAATCGCGGATTTTGGCGCGCATGCCTTCGAAAACCTCGGCCAGGATCCCGGTCTCATCCTCCTCATCGATCTTGATCTCGGCCTGGTAATCCCGATCGGCCAGGTCCCGGGCGGCATTGGTCAGGGAAATGATGGGCTTGGTGATTTTCTCGGCCTGCACCCGGGAAAAACCCGCCGCGATCAGGAAGGTCACGAATCCGATGGAGAGCAGGATATACAGGGTCTGTTTCCGGGAATGGTCGGCGGAAGCGGCGGCGTCGGCCAAGGCCGCATACATGAGGGCCGTGCTGAAGCCGAAGCGGATGGTCCCGGCCTTTTTGCCGCCGACGTTCACGGGGCATGCGAATTCGATGACGTCCGCTCCGTTTACGTTCGCATCCTTGTACTCGATTCTTTCGATCCCGGCGGCCCAGATGCTCATGGAATCGCGCAACGGCCGGCCCCGAAGGGCGTTCCATAGGGTATCCCGGGAATTGAGGAGAACCCATGGCTTGGCATCGGCGTCCATATAGATGCCGTAGACGATATCCGAATCGTTGAGGATGGTATTGATGACCACTTCCCTGAGGGCCTCGGTGGAATTGGCCTCGATAAGCGGTTTCAGGAGGATGCTCTCATTGGTCACCAGGCGTTTGCCGGTGGAGAGGATATGGTTTTTGAGACGGTCCTGGACGGTGCGCAGATCCCGCCGGGTCCGGTTGGCGTCCAGGATCAAGGTGGAAGCGAGGAGGATGGCGAACGCGACGGCCAATTGGCCGGAGAAGCTGAGCACGAGCTTGGCCTTGAAGCTCCCCTTGGCATCCGAAAGGGATTTGAGAACCCGCAGGCTCAGGGGCATTTCAATCCTTGGGCACCGGTAGGAACATCGACTCGACCAGGTCGATGAACTCTTTGCGGAATTCCTCGTCTTCGAATCGCAGCGGCTTTTCGATATATCCCCTGGCCCCCAGCCTCAGGCATTCCAGGATGGAATCCCCGCTCACGGCGGAAACCAGCAGGACCTTGGCTTCCGGGAACTCCGGCATGAGCTCCTCCAGCGCGGCCACTCCATCCTTCACCGGCATGGTGATGTCCAGGGTCATGAGGTCCGGAAGATGCTGACGGTATAGTTGCACGGCGTCCACTCCGTTCGTCCCGACCGCCACCACTTCATAACCCATGCGATCCTGGAAGAATTCCTGGAGGATGTTTTGCAGGAATTTCGAATCGTCGATGATGATCACTTTACGCTTCATTTCCGGCTCCCTTAACTTTCGCTTTGACCACAAGGCCCAGGGAGACCCGCACCTTTTCGGATATCAATCCGCCCCTCAGGCATTGGAAATGCTGGGGCATTTCCATACGGTCGGGGAAACTGGGGAGGGTGACCTTCATGGTCCCGAAACGGGACTTGAAGGTCCTCCGGCCCAATAAACGTCCGGCGATGACATTGGCTATTTCCCCGATGGCGTCCATCTTCATCTCGTCCGATTCGAATTTGGGGAAGAAGCGGTGCAAATCGGATTCATCTATCCCCAGGGAAAGGGTCAGATTGAAATCCGTATTGGAAGTCTGGATCCGGCAGGTGATCGGCGACCATTCCGACATTTCCGATGCGATATGGAAATCCTGGGGCGAGTAGGTCGGAAAACCCAGGACGCCCTCGAATGCCCTCCTCGCGGAAACCTCGAAATCGGGAGTCGACTCCTCCAGGAGTTGCCTCATCTTGAATGACTCGGATGTATTCGGCACATTGACTCCTTTCGTCAAATCGTCTGCACGGTCGCTATGAATTTGAAATTGATCCCGCTGCACTTGAAATCGAAAGCCAGTGCTTCCTGGTCGTCCAGGGTGAACGCGGCCTCATTCGAATAGCTCATGACTACGGGCGGGGTCACGATGGATTTTTTCGCGATTTCCACCTGGTTGAGCACGGCTGCCAATTTGGAACTGGTGATATTGAGGATTTCATTGTTCGCCGAGACCGCCATCTGGATGCCTTCGTTCCTGGGAAGCTTCGGGAATACCGTGTTCGCGATATAGGCGAGCGAAGCCAGATCCATGATCAGGAAAATCAGCACCTGCGCGCGATCGGAGCAGACAAGCTGGTGATTGACGATGGGCGCATCGATCCTGTATCCGGCGGATTCCGTTTGGGACGCTTTAAAGGGGAAGGGATAGGTTCCCTTGGCCGCCACCATCGCGATCCGTTCGAAATTGGTCTCTACCCATTTGCCCAAAGCGTTCGTTTGCATGTTCTTGAACGATTCTACCACTTGCGTGACCGACTTTAATGTTTAAATAACTTTCGCGGAATCTTTTCCTTACGGAAACGCAATCCGCCTCTTTATGGCCTAATCCATCCGTTTTCGGCAATCGAATTCCGCACCCTTGCCATTTGAAGGGGAAATCGAAGGGCAAAGGCGCTTTAGGATAGAGGCCTTGGTCGGAGATAGGGATTGAAGCTTTTCGGGGCTGGCCGGCTTCAGAGGATGAGGACGAGGGTTCCCGCCAGTATCAGGGCCGCCCCCATGGCCGTCTTGATCGTCAGGGCCTCCCCCAGGAAGACCGCGGCCAACAGGATGGTCAGCGCCAGGCTGGCCTTGTCGATGGGCGCCACCAGGGAAACCTTCCCGATCTGCAAGGCGCGGAAGTAGAAGATCCAGGACAATCCCGTGGCCGCTCCCGAGAGGGCGATGAAGATCAATCCGTTCCGTGACAGGGACGTTACCTCGGCCATCTTCCCCCTGGCCAGCACCAGGCCCCATGCGATGCATAGGATGACCGCCGTGCGGAGGGCCGTGGCCACGTCCGGATCCACGCCCTTGATCCCGATCTTGGCCAGGATGGCCGTGAGGGCGGCGAAGAAGGCGGAAAGCAGGGCGTAGATCCACCAGGTCATGCTAGGCCCTCTTCTTCAGTCCGAACCATGCGATCGCCAGGGCCACGACCACGAAGCACGCGCCGGTGCCCAGCGCCATGCGGTACCCGGACAGCAAAGCCTCCGTCGCGTCCATGGTCCCGGCCGCCTTCAGGCTCGCCGTGCGGCCGGCGGCCACGGCCACCAGCACCGCCAGGCCCAGGGCGCCGCCCAATTGCCCGGTGGTGTTCACGATGCCGGACACCAGGCCGTGATCCTCGGGCTTGGCCCCGGAGGTCGCGAGAAGGGTCAGGTTCACGAAGGCGGGCATCAGCCCGAAGGACATCAGGGCGGTGGCGGGCATGACCAGGTACCAGTAGGAATCCCGGGTCGAGATCATGGACAAGGCGATCATGCAAAACAGCATGACCGCCGTTCCCGCGACCAGCACGGTTTTGGGGCCGACGCGGGTGGCCAGGCGCCCGCCCCAGGGGCCCGCATAGCTCGCGGCCAGGCCATGGGGCAGGAAGGCCAGGCCCGTCATGAACGGCGAGTAGTGGAGTATGTGCTGGAAGTAGAGGGTGAGCAGCAGATTCATGGATCCCAAGGCGGCGCTCAGGAAGGTGCCCACCAGATTGGCCGCCGCGATCCCGGGAAGCAGGAAGATGCGCAGGGGCATCAATGGCATTTCCGCGCGCATCTCCACCACCACGAAGGCGCCTAAAAGGAGGGACGCCACGCCGAACATGCTCAAGGTGGCGGGGGACGCCCAACCGGCGGCGGGGGCGGATACCAGGGCGTAGACCATGAGCATGAGCCCGGAGGTGACGAGCAGGCTGCCCGGTACGTCCAGCTTGGGCCGCAGGGAAGGCCGGGGCGGCTCCGGAAGGAGGCGGTAGGAAGAGATGAGGATGATGATTCCCAAGGGCACGTTCACGAACATGATCCAGCGCCAGCCCATGAAGGCGGTGAGGATGCCGCCCAATACCACCCCGATGGAATAACCGGCGGCGGCCACGGTGCCCCAGATCCCGAAGGCGCGGTTGCGTGCGGGGCCCTCCTCGAACACGCCCATCAACAGGGCCAGGGCCGCCGGCGCCAACAGGGCCGCGCCGAGCCCTTGCAGGCAGCGCATGCCCACAAGCATCCCCGCATTCACGGAGAGGCCGCCCATCAAGGAAGCCAAGGTGAACAGGCCGGCGCCGATCAGGAAGATGCGCTTGCGTCCGTACAGGTCCGAAAGCCTCCCGCCCAGGAGGAGGAAGCCTCCGAAAACCAGGCCATAGCCCGTGAACAGCCATTGCACGCTTTCCGGGCTGAACCCCAGGGATTCCTGGATGGAGGGGATGGCCACGTTGACGATCGAGAAGTCCAGCACCACCATGCAGTCCGCGAAGCAGAGCAGGGTGAGCATGAGCCGTTGGATCGGGGTGAACGGGACGTTTACGTGCGGAACGGTGCGGGTGGAAGTGGTTTGCATGGGGGTCCTATCGGATCGAATAAATAGGAATATACGACCCGATAGGCGTGTAAAAACCGGGTAAAGGCCGGGCGTTTATTTTTGCAGGGCCCAGACCGGACCGTAGTCGCCGTTGGCCTTTTCCTTTTCCTTCAGGTCCTGCAATCCTTTGCGGAACACCTTCACCATGCTGGATTCACGGATGATCTTCCTCAGTTCCTCCGGGGTGATCGGGGTCTTGAAGCTCACGCCGGTGATGCTTTGGATGCTCCCGGAGCAGTATTTCGTGTCCATGTTGGGACCATTGGTCTTCCCGACGATTTCGAACCCGAATTTCGGGACCATCAGGACGAGCTTGCCGTCCGACGAGATCTCCAGGTCCATGGTCATGGTGAGCAGGCCGTCCGCGCCGATCTGATCCATGATCCGCTGGTTCACGCCGTTGGAGCCGTAGCCGTCGGTGACGGGCATGAAGGCCGAGATGACCTTGGTGTCGCGGAAGGCGCGGGTGAAGTTCACCTTGGTATTCTGATCGTCCTTGGCGAAGGCCGTGGTGTTCTTGTAGGCGTCCGCATGGGTGACGGCTTCCACGGGCAGCACCTTGGCCCCCAATTCCTCCTCGATCGCGGCGACGAAGCGGGGGTAGGCGCTTTCCAACAGGGCGTCCCAGACCGAATCGGGCTGCATGGGGAACTGCAGGGTGGTGGTCGTGGTGGTGATGGTGGTCGAGGTCTCCGTGGTCTTGGAGGATTGGCTGAAGGTGGTCCCGCGGATGGAGAAGGAGCGCAGGCCGATGGTCTTGAGGTGCTCGAAGGGCCGGCTCATGAAGGCGTTGGGCTTGAAGAAATCGTACTTCATGTCCAGGTCCTTGTCCGTTCCCTTGGCGAAGAGTCCCTTGTTCAGGTCCGGCTCCTTGCTCACGGAGACCAGCTTGCCGTCATTGTGGGACGCGGTGTATTTGACCGCGGTGAATTTACCGGTCACCTCGGTCGCCTCCTCCATGCTCTCGGTGCCGACGGAGAGATAACTGTTCTTGAAGCTGTACAGGGCGGAACTCGCCGGGGCCACGCTCACGTTGCGGAAGGCGTTCGCGGGGACGATGATTTTCGGGGCGGCCTTGGTATAGCACACGTCGTAGATGCTCTTGATGCTCAGCTGGTTGATGGCGATGCTGACCTTCATCCGCGCGTTCTCCATGCCGGCGGGCACTTCCAGTTCCAGGGTCACGTCCTTGGTCAGATCCAGGGCGATGTCCCCGTCCTTCTGCCCGTTGATGGAAAGGAGCTTGAGGCGCTTCTTGATCGGCTCGATCTTGAAGCTGGCCTTTTGGCCGGAGGTGGTGGTGACCTCGATCTTCCTGGGGTTGGGGTTGGCGTCCGAAACCAGGCCGTAGGTCCCGGCCGTCAGGAATTCCATCGGCTTGCCGTCGACGGTGACGGTCCCGTCGATCTTGAAGTAACCGGGGCTGTTCTTCTTGGAGAACATGACGCTCACCGCATCGCCGCCGGTCTTCCACCCGTTGAAGAAGGTCTGGGAAATCGCCCCCAGCTTGTCCGTATGGAGGTTGCTGCCGATGGCGACGGTCGCCACGATGTCGTCCAGGGAATTGACCTTTTCGGTCTGCAGGTTGCCGACGACCTTGGCCAGCTTGGTGAGGCCCTTGGTGAAGAAGTTCTGCGCGTGACCGGCCTGGATGATCAACCCCGTGGCGATGAGCAACTTGAATTTCATAGGTTCCTTTTCCGGATGTTCGCCCCTGCGGGCCTCTTTTTCTGGTGCGATTATATGACACTTTGGCGCGGCTTGCCATATTTTTGACCGGACCGGGAGGAGTCCGCCGGAAGGGGATTCGGCGGGAAATCCGGCATTCGGCCTCCGCCGATCGCGGCTCTTGCGCCGCCGACGCACCTAGTTTTAGTTTATCCGGAGCCTTCCACAAGCGGGGACATCATGCCCGGAATCATGCGGCTGAAACTGGCGGAGGACGGGGTTCCGGAAGCGGACTTCTCCAAGGGGTCGGTCTACTTCATCGGGACGGCGACGACCTTGATCCGTTTCGGCGGATTCACCATCCTGACCGATCCGAACTTCCTGCACGCGGGCGATCACGTGCATCTGGGCTACGGCCTCATGTCCACGCGCAAGACCGATCCGGCCATGGAAATCCACGAGTTGCCGCATCTGGACCTGTGCCTGCTCTCGCATATGCACGGGGACCATTTCGATCGCGTGGCGGCCAAGGGGCTGTCCAAGGACCTGCCGATCATCACCACCCACCAGGCGGCGAGGGACCTGAAGGGCAAAGGGTTCAGGAACCTGTTTGCCCTCAAGACCTGGAACAGCATCGTGGTGGAACGCGGCAGGACGCGCCTGAAAGTCACCTCCATGCCCGGCAAGCACGGGCCGGGATTGATGAACGCCCTGCTGCCTTCGGTGATGGGGAGCATGCTGGAATTCGGGACCGTGGAGGGGCGGATCCTGGTGCGCGTCTACATCAGCGGCGACACCTTGATCCACGAGGACCTGGCCGGCATTCCCAAGCGGTATCCGGATATCGATCTGGGGCTCCTGCATCTGGGCGGGACGCGGGTGCTGGGCCTGCTCGTGACCATGGACGACAAGCAGGGCGTGGAGGCCATCCGCCTCATCCGGCCCAAGCAGGTGATCCCGATCCATTACGATGACTATACGGTGTTCAAGTCGCCCCTGGAGGATTTCCGCAAGGCCGTGAAGGAGGCGGGCCTGGAGGGCCGGGTCATCTACCTCGATCGCGGGGAGACCTACGATTTCATGGTGCCCGCTTCCCGCCTCACGTCCGGAACCATGCACCATGCGGAATGAACCGGCCGCTGGTCCTCGCCCGCGCCGTCCCGATCATGTCCCCTTCGGCCTGGCGGCCTTATCCATCCTCCATCCGGGCTTTCAGGCGTTCACGATCTCCCCGCCGTTGGGATGGAGGAATTGCCCCGTGAAGTAGGACGCGTCGTCCGAGGCCAGGAAGACGTAGCTGGGCGCCACCTCTTCGGGCTGGCCGGGGCGGCCCAGGGGGACGTTCTTGCCGAACGAGGCCACCTTTTCCGGCGGGAAGGTGGAGGAAATCAAGGGCGTCCAGATGGGGCCCGGAGCCACGCCGTTGACCCGGATGCCTTCCTTGGCGAGGGACTTGGAGAGGGATCGGGTATAAGCGACGATGGCGCCCTTGGTCGCGGAATAGTCCAGCAACTCCTCGCTGCCGCGATAGGCGGTCACCGAACTGGTATTGATGATGGCGCTGCCCTTTTGCCGCCGGAGGTGGGGCAGGGCCGCCTGGGTCATGAAGAAATAGCCGAATATGTTGGTCCGGAAGGTGCCTTCCAACTGGTCCTCGGAAATGTCGCCGACGTCCTTCTGGGGCGTCTGTTCCGCGGCATTGTTCACCAGGATGTCCAGCTTGCCGAAGGCCTTCACGGTCTCCTCGACCGCCTTGCGGCAGAAGTCCTGATCGCCCACGTCCCCGGCCAGGGCGATGCAGCGTTGGCCTTCCGACTCCACCATGCGTCCGGTTTCCCGGGCGTCTTCGTGCTCGTCCAGGTAGATGATGGCCACGTCGGCGCCTTCGCGCGCGTAGAAGACGGCGGTGGCGCGGCCTATGCCGCTGTCCCCGCCGGTAATAAGGGCCGTCTTCCCCATCAGCTTGCCGCTCCCGCGGTAGCTCCAATCCTGGGACTGGGGCTTGGGGGACATGTCGCTTTCCTTATCGGTTTTGCGCGCGGCGGATTCCGCCATGCGTTCTTCGGTATTCGTGGGTTGGGATTCGCTCATGGTATGTTCCTTCCCGTTACGGGGTGGTCCTTCCTATAAATAAGTGGAAAGTGCGGGCGATAGCCACCCCTTGCCGATCGGGGGCGATCGAGGCCGATAGCGGAAGGCGGGAGCGGAGAGGGGGAGAAGGCGGTTGATCCCCTCCGGCGCATAAGGTTTTTTTTAAGGGAGTCCCAAGGAGGGCGCGTGCTCCGAGATTCCAAATCGTTCTGCAGCTTTTCCGTCGACGATCTGGACAAGGCCCGGATCTTCTACGGTCAGACCCTGGGCCTGGAGGTGGCGGATATCATGATGGGCCTGTTGGAACTACGCCTCCGGGGCGGTCCCCCGGTCCTGGTCTACCCCAAGCCCAACCACCTGCCGGCCACGTTCACGGTCCTGAACTTCCAGGTGGAGGACATCGAAAAGGCCGTGGACGGCCTCAAGAAGAACGGCGTCCGCTTCGAATCCTACCACGACAAGGATATCAAGACGGACGCGAAGGGGATATCCACGGGAGAGGGGCCCCGTATAGCCTGGTTCAAGGACCCCGCGGGGAACATCCTGTCCGTTCTGGAACAGAAAACCGCCTGAGGATCTTCCGCCGGAACGGAAAGGCGCTGAACAGGCGCGGTTGCGCGACCGCGTTCCGCGGCCTGTCAGGCCTGGTGCTTGACCAGGTCGGTGACCTCGGCCAGGTTCCCCATGCTCACGTTCAGGGTGCCTTCGTGGAGGATGATGCCCCAGGTATTCTTCCGCTCCAGCCTGCCCGCGATGGTTTCCAGGAAGCGGGGATCGATGGAATAGATCTCGATGGTCTCGGCGTGGAAGACCTTGTTCTCGCGGATCTCCTTGAGCAGGACGTCCGGATCCTTGTAGGTATAGACCTTGACCTGCTTGGCGGCCTTGGCCGCCTTGTGGAGTTTGCGCGCGGAGGGATTACCGATCTCGATCCAGAGGAGGATTTCCCCGCCGGGGGTCTTGGCGCTGATGGCCGGGGCATCCGGATCCCCAAGGCCCTCCGGGGCGAATTCCAGGAACTCCCGTTCGTTGAGGGCGTAGGCGATCAGGCGCGTCATCAGGTAGGCGTCGGATTCGGAAGGGTGCTTCGCCAGGCGCAGGTCCAGGGTCTTGTAGAGGCCCTGGTCGACGTCGGACAGGTCGAGATGGAACCGGTATAGGGCCGAGGGCTGCGCCAATTCTGCCTGCCTTTGCTGGGGTAACGCTGGAAACCCCGGGAAAGGGCAAAGGTAGCTATCCTCCCTGAAACGGTCCCGGAACCGTAACCGGCCCGATTTTCCGGGGAGGCCTTGGTGAACCGGCCGGATTGAATTCAATTTGACCGGCGGTTCCTTGAGCCGCGTCCGGTTCGGGGGGTATCATCAAGTCACTGCAAAACTTGCCCTTCCCAAGTCCTGGAGTCCCGTATGCCGGTCCTTAAATCCAACCTCGGTCCCAACCGCCAACCCTCGCCCGCACGGTCTCCGCGGGCGGTCGGTTCCTTCCGCATCCTGGCCTTGGGGCTTATGGCCCTGGGCATGCAGGCCTTGGGTCATAAGGCCTTCGCCCAGGATCCGGCGGTGGTGGGGCGCTGGGGCTCCCTGATCAAGGCCGAACTCGTCCCCATCCACGTGATGCTCCTTCCCAACGGCAAGATCATGTACTGGGATCGCCATGACCAGGGCACCCATGACATGACCCCGCGGATCTGGGATCCCGGTGCCAATACGACGACCAAGGCCCCGAATCCCGGATACGATATGTTCTGCGCGGGCCATTCCCAGCTCCGCAATGGGGACGTCCTGATCGCCGGCGGCCACCAGCAGGATTTTTTCGGCGAAGACAAGATGCGGATCTACAATTGGCGGACCAATACCTTCGACGCCGGCCTCCCCAACATGAACGCCGGGCGCTGGTATCCCACCGCCACCACCCTGGCCAACGGCGACGTGCTGATCACCAGCGGCAATACGACCGGCCAGACCGCCTTCAACGAAATCCCCCAGGTCTATGAATACCGCACGCGCACCCTCCGGACCCTTACCGGCGCGCAGCAGGTGATAGGCCTGTATCCCTGGATGTTCGTGCGGCCGGGCAACAAGGTCTTCCTCGCGGGGGAGGATTCCCTGACGCGCATGCTGGACGTCTCCGGGACGGGGAAGTGGACCACCATCGGGATGACCCGCTCGGGGAAGAACCGCAACTACGGCTCGGCGGTGATGTACGAACCGGGCAAGGTGATGATATGCGGGGGCGGGCGCCAGCCTCCCCTGGCCTCCGTCGAGACCATCGACCTGAACGAGGGCGCGCCGGCCTGGAAATTCTCGGACTCAATGCATTTCGCCCGCCGCCACCAGACCGCGGTGATGCTTCCCGACGGCAAGGTGATCGTCACCGGAGGGACCAGCGGCCGCGGCGACAACAACGTGGTCGGCGCGGTCTTCAACGCGGAGATGTGGGACCCGGCCACGGGCCATTGGACGGTCCTGGCGCCCGCCAGCACGGTGCGGATCTACCACTCCTTCTCCCTGCTCCTGCCCGACGGCCGCATCCTCACCGGGGGCGGAGGCCATCCCGGCGAAGAATCCAATTACCTGAGCGAACATCCCGATTTCGAAATCTATGAGCCGCCTTACCTGTTCAAGGGGACCCGGCCCGTCATCGATGCGGCACCGGACACCCTATTCTACGGAAAGACTTTCGCGCTTTCGACCAAGGTTGCGGGCGCCCCGAAGGTTTCCCTGCTGCGGCTGGCCGCGGTGACCCACGCCTTCGACCATAATGCGAACTTCAACCGCCTGGCCGTGACGCGGCAATCGGCGACGAGCCTGCTGGTGACCCCGCCCTCGGATTCCGCCCTGGATCAGCCGGGCGCGCACATGCTCTTCCTGCTGGACGAGGCGGGAATCCCCTCCCTCGCCAAGATCGTATGGGTCACCTCGCCCGCCGGCGGGAGTCCCCTGATCGCGCAGCCGCGGGGCGCGGGCGCCTTCCGCTTGACCGTGGCCGGGAACCGGCTCCGGGTCGCGGGCCTGGAGTTGGCCGCCGACGCGGAATGCATCCTCCTCAACGGCCGGGGCGAAAGGGTGGCCGTGCTGAAGCGCGCCGCCGGTCCGGAGTTCCGCCTGCCGGCGCATGGGCTGGCGGGAGCCTATATGGCCGTGGTCCGCATGGGGAACCGGAAGCATAGCGGCCGGATTTTCATCCCCTGATCCCGGCCAACCCGGCCGGGCCGCCCCGGGGCAAAGGCCCGCGGCACCCGTTCCTGCGGGGCTGCGGGGCGGCGCGGTTGCCGGGTATCGGGCCGCCACGGGGCCCTATAGTTGACCGGTCCTCCGGCTTGGCCCTATATTTAGGCCGGCCGTTTAGGCCTTAACACCACCGGCCGCTTCGGCCTCAGCACCAAAAGGCCCGGGACCCGGATTCATGGATAAAGCAACCTACCTGCTCCGGAAGCAGAAGCTCAAGGACGAAGCCGTCTCCTATAAGAAGGAGAAGAAGTGCTATCGCTGCCATTGGCTGGAGCAATACTGCCGGTGCCCCCTGATCAAGCCCTTCGCCACGGAAACCCGCTTCATCATCCTGATGCACGTCAAGGAGGCCAAGTACGAGAAGCTCGGCACCGGGCGGATCTGCAAGGCCACCCTCCTGAATTCCGAGATCATAGTCGGGGTGGATTTCACGGAGCATCCCGAGGTGAACGCCATCATCGCCGATCCCGGAAACCATTGCATGGTCCTGTATCCTGGAAGGAACTCCCTGGACGTGTCCAAGGACGATGTGGCCCCTCTCCTGGAACGCAAGGCGTCCGGCAAGACCCTGGTGGTATTCCTGATCGACGGGACCTGGCAATCCGCCAAGAAGATGATGACCCTGTCCATGAACATCCGCAAGCTGCCCAGGATATCCTTCACGGCTTCCCATGAATCGATCTTCTTCATCAAGGAACAGCCCGCGGCCTATTGCCTCTCGACCCTGGAGTCCATCCATTTCTTCCTGGGCGAGGCGGATCGCAGGGGTGTTGAAAGCCTGCCGGGCCGGCCCCAGGACAACCTCATCACCGTTTTCAAATCCATGATCGACTTCATGGTCCAGTGCGCCCTGGATCCCGCCATGTCGAACTACCGCGGCGGCACGAAAACGGGATATACCCCGCGGGAGACCCGGAAGAAGCGCAAGCCCTCCTCCGGGCGCTGCATCGTCCTCACGGACTGAGTTACCCGCCCGGGTCACTTCGCGGTTACGGCTCCTCCGAACATCGCCGATACGGCCTCGCCGCACCTCTCCGCGATTTCCGCCGCCGGGAAGGGCATGCCGTCCTCCAGCCAGGAAACCAGGAAATCGATCACCATGGAGGCCGAGGCCGCGGAATGGTAGGCGAGCCATAGCTTTTCCTGCCGGGTCCTGCCGAAGCGGTGTTTGAAGGCGTCACGGATGCTTTCCGAAAGCCTGCCTTTCAGATGCCCCATGAACAGGGTCCCGCTCTTCCGCCCCAGCATCGCCTTGGCCAGGGCCAGGTTCGCGCCCGCGTGGAGGAAGAGGGGAAGGAAGTCCGCCGGCCCGCTGCCGGTGCCGGCATGGCCGCCGAACAGGGCGATTCCCAGGTTCTGCGGCCCCGCGAACAGCAATCGTTCCTTGCTTTCGTAATGGGAATAGAAGGTGGAGCGGCCCACGTTGGCCTTGTCCAGGATATCCTGGATCGTAACCTCATCGTATCCCTTCTCCAGGATCAGGGCGATCAGGGATTCGGACAGGAGTTTCTTCGTCTTCTGGACGCGCCTATCGACCGTTCCCGCGTGTTCCCGGACTTTCGCGTCGTTTTGTCCCATAACGTACTCTCCCCGGGCCCCGGTATTTGGCGCCCCGGCCTCCCGGCCCTTAGATTAATAACCGAACACCGTGTTCATTATAATACAAGGAGTCCATCATGAAGAAGATAGTTTCATACGGCCTGTACCCCTTCCTGCTGGCCACCGTGGTCGGCGTAACCTGGCTCTCGGTAAGGCTGGGATGGGATTACGGCGGGGTCTATTGGAAGACCACCCTGTTCCTGCTGGCGGTCCTCATCACGGCGGAGCGCCTTTACCCCCTGTCGCGGGAATGGTCCATGACCGGACGGAGCTTCCTGCGCGACCTGAAGTACATCCTCCTGGATGCCCCGACCATCGGACTGACCAAGGCGGCGTTCGGATACCTGATGATCCGTTATAGCGAGTCCCATACCGGGCCGTTCTCGCATGCGCCCGCCCTCGCGGGCACGGTGGCCGTGTTGGTGACGTTCGAGTTCTTCCAATACTGGTTCCACCGCCTGAGCCATGAGGCCAGGGGCCCGGCGGGGAGGTTCCTATGGAGGGTCCACGTGGCCCATCACCTGCCCGACAAGGTGTATGTCCTGATGCACGCCGTATTCAATCCCATCAACGCCATCCTCTCCACCGCCATCATCCAATCCACCCTCATGCTCCTGGGAGTGCCTCCGGCCGCCGCCCTGGCCTCGGCCCTGATGATCGATCTCCAGAGCCTGGTATCGCACTTCAACGTGGACATACGGGCGGGTTTCCTGAACTATGTGCTGATCGGGACGGAATCCCATCGGTTCCACCATAGCGCCGATTCGAAGGAGGCCGGCAATTACGGCAATACCCTAGCCATCTGGGATCTGGTATTCGGGACCCTGTACCTTGACCCCGGCGCGAAGCCGGCGCGGCTGGGAGTGGTCGATCCCTCTTCTTATCCCGATTCGGGAAATGTGATGGGCGTGCTCGCCTTGCCGTTCGGAAAAGCGGGACGTTATTAGGATGGCCCCTTCGCCGGGTACCTATCGTTCACAAAGCGGTTGCCCGGATCCGTACATGAAAACGCCGTGATTATACCGGAAGAAGCCCGGCCGGCCCGCTAATCGGCATTTCGATTGGGAAACGCGTTTTCGGAATGAGAACGCGGAATGGGGCAGGGCCCCGTTTTGGCCAGCTATTTTCGGGAATTCGCGTTATTTTAAGGGTTTCCTGGAGTCGCGATTCCTTGGAAAATGCAGGCCAAAATCCTAGGTTCGCAGTCGGGTTCTTTTCAAACTTCGTGGGGGAAATAATGAAACAGCTGTCCCGATTCGGGCTTTCGATCGCATGTATCTGCCTGGCCGCGCTTGAAGCGCAGTCCCAGGCCAAATGGTCCTATCCGGGTTGCGCGGACGTGACCGACGCCGATTTCAAAATCGACACGTTGATGCGGCGCACCATCGCTCCGGATCCGAATCTGGCTGAACCGGACAAATTGGCTTTCGATATGGACGCGCAGGGCAATGTCGATGTCTATTTCACCGAAATCCGTCCTGGAAACATCAAGCATTACAATCCCCGGACAAAAGCGGTGACAACGCTTGCGAAGCTGCCTGTTTGGAAAGGACCCTACGCGGCCAAGGACAACAACAAGGGAGCGAACATTGAAGAGGGCGTCACCGGCATCGCTCTCGACCCCGGTTTCAAGACGAATGGTTGGATGTACATCCATTGGTCACCTGCCAGCGAGAATGTTTTCCGTATTTCCAGATTCACGGTCGTAGACGACAAAATCGATATCAATACGGAAAAAATCGTCCTCCAATTCGAATCGCAACGGGACATGTGCTGCCATACCGGCGGTTCGATGCAGTTCGATGCCTATGGGGATTTATGGATAGCCCAAGGCGCGAATGGCGGAAACGTTTCCGCTAACATGACTTCAACCCCGCCCATCGGTATCAACGAGGACCCTTTGTTCAAATACAAAAGCGAAGAGTGGGGCGCGACGAGCACGCACGGGATGCGCGGCGGGTTCCTGCGCATTCATCCCTTGCCCAGCGGCAAATACACCATTCCCGCCGGCAACTTCGGGGAATACTTCTTTAACCAGACCAAGGATGCCAAGTACCTCGATACCAGCAAGGTCTATCCGGAGATTTACATCAAGGGTACCCGCAACAATTACAGCATGGCTTTGGACCCTGTCCGCCGTTGGGTTTTGTGGGGCGATGTCGGCCCGGATCAGCTGACTGCCGCCCAGCGAGAGGAATTCAATTTCAGAAAAACTCCGGGCTTTGAAGGTTGGCCGTATTTTACCGGAGCCAATATCAAGTTTGCGGGCGACCATGATCCCGCCGCCCCCGTCAACAATTCCATTTGGAACAAAGGACTGACCACTTTGCCTCCCGCTCGTCCTACCACGGTCTTGCCGGCTACATTCAGATCTTCCAGCATGCATACCGCTCCCATTACCGGACCTCTTTACCTGTACGACGGCGATTCCAAGTCAACGGTAAAGTTCCCTCCTCACTTCAACCGGAAATGGTTCGTTACCGATTATACTTTCGGGCGCCTATTCATTTTCGATGTGGATTCGGTTGGAACCCAGGCGACTGGATTTGAGCCTCAGGCGACCGCCTACAAACCATTCCTCAGCGCCATGGAATTCAAGGGACCGGTGGATTTCCGCCAGGGTCCCGATGGGGCGCTGTATCTTGTCAATTATGGTTTCGACAACTTTACGACCAGCGAAAAAACCAACATTGTTAAAATCTCCTACACCGGCACTTGTCGCCCCGCTGAGCCGAGACTCGAAACTCCCGTTGGTCTGGCTCAGACCCGCTTCGATATGATTGCTCGCCGCTCCGGATATCTCATCAATCTGGACGCTTCCAGTTTGGTTAAGGTTCCAGATGGGATGACCGGAATCGAGCTCTATGATATTTCGGGCAAACAGATTTGGAGCGCGAATCACCTGAAGGTCGGAGAGACTTTCCGGTTGCCTGCCGGAATCAAGGGCGGCGCATTGCAATACCGTTGGGTCCCTGCGGCGCTGTAATAAAGAGTCTGCATATGAACGAAAAGGCCGCCTTGACCAGGCGGCCTTTTCTTTTTCAGTTGGCTGTTTCCCGGACTTCAATTCCGGTTTGGATCGAGTATCGTACCCTTAAGGACGGCCAAGGTATCTTCGCTCGTGAAGGATCGGGAGCCTAGGTATTCCTCTTCTACACGGGTGGAGTCCTTGCCCTCAAAAGTTATCGATGAGCTGGATCGGGAAAAGACCTTCGTATCATCGGAGTACCATTCGAATGTACGGATATATTCCTGGTTTTCCACTTCGATTTGAAACTTGAGCGTGGAGAGGGCGGTGCCTTCAAGGAGAATGGTTTCCATCCCAACCAGGGTTTTGGTCGCGGGCCATTGGCCGTAAGGGCTTCCTGGTTCCCGGAAATCCCACTTAATCCCGGTGAAAAGCGGCTGCTTCAAGGCCAATATCTCATCCTGGAAATGGGAGCTATCGAACCCGACGGGTATTGATTGCCCAGGTATCCCAGCCGCAGTCTTGAAAGGTAACCGCCCCATTCCTTGGCCGGCGTACCTCAAAGACTTTACAAGTAAGCCGGTCGAATCAGCTCTGACAGCATAGGTGGAACGAATCTTAACCAAGCCCAAGTCAGTGTTTAATAGGGAAAGATCCTCTTCGACCATGATCCGGTAGGTTTTGCCGGCGATCGCTGAGTCCCCTTGGATTCGGTAATGAATGAAAAATACGGTGGAGTCGCCTTTCGAACCATCTTCATACTCGGTGAACTGGAGATGCCGATACATCCATTCATTCCCGATGAACAAGTCGGGTCGGATTCCAGGGGATTCAAGTAAGCGAGATGGAGACTCGGTTTCGAAAAGACATGCTGAAACCATGAGGGCGGACAGGCAAGAAATGGGGATCCAGAATTTCACCTTCACTCTGGGAAATTAGGATATAAGAGGGAATCAGGCTTCCAACCAATTGAGGCCGCCGGCCCTGATGATTACTTTAAGACAGCATCCCTATGAAAAACAGTATTTTAGCCCGATTCTCTACCCTTTTCCTTATTTGTGCCTGTTCATGGGCCATGGCAGCGCCAAAGCTGGATTTCAACAAAATAAAGAATCTCTATAAAGAAGGGGAATTCGATAAAATCCGGGTCGATCTCGAGCGTTTCCTTAAACAAGCGGGTGAATCGGCTGAGCCGAAAGAAAAGATCTTCACCTTCAAATACCTAGGCGTGGTTTACGCTGCCGAAGCGCAGGGATATCCGGTCGCTGAAACCTATTTTTACCGATTGTTTTGGCTTGCTCCCAACGCGTATCTCTCGGACCTTTACGTTTCATCCGCGGTGGAAAACCTGTTCGAAAAAACCAAGACGCGGTTTCTCAAAGAGACGCGGGATCTCAAGGATTTCGATGAGTTTGGAAATCCCCGAACATCGCCCTCCGATCAGGCGCATGGGAAGGGCGCGAAGGACAGTGCGGAGGTCACCAGTCTGCCCACGCCACTTGCTCAACCCCTTCCAATGGATCCAAAGAACCCTCAACCTGAAATAAAGTCCAGGAGGAAGGTTTGGCCTTGGATCGTGGCAGGTGCGGGAGTTACTGCCGGGATTGGCATCTACCTTTGGATTTTGACCCAAAACGAGGGGACCCACACGGAAATCGACGCGACCCCGCATTAGCATATGTGACCATGTTCACATTCCGGGGTGAAGATTTGGGTTATGTTTAAAATGGTTTGGGATGAAGTCCGCGATTTTTAGTCCATCAATTCGGTTTCGATTTTCCAAGGATAAAAATGTTAAGAGTCACCAGATTCTGGGTTTTGGCATTTGTTTTGATTTCAGTATCGGTGATGTCGCTTTGGAATTGCAATCTGAGCGAGCCGAAGGATACGGCCACCCTGAAAATGAGCTTGCCCGATTCCCTGACCAAAGCGAAAGGTTATGATTCCGTGGTCGTTGATATTTACGACCGAAACGGAAAGCTGACCCATAAAGGCGTTTTCGCCGGTGAGTTCAATCCGGCTCGGGATTCCGCGAAATTGGCGAACCTCCAATTGAACGGCCCAATTCCAAATCCAATGGTGATCAAGATTAACGGGTACAAGGGCAAAGAAAACTGCCTGGTGATTGAAATCGACATCACAAATGGTCGGGCGACCCAGAACCCTCCGGTGTACGTAGAACCGGGGAGCAAGGATTCGATTCCGTCTTCTATTTCCATCAACGGGCCTTCTCCGCTGCAGATTTATGTCGGCGGGGAGTCGATATTCCTGAGTGCGGCCGTCCTTCCAACTAGCGCCCCGCAAACGATAATATGGACCATGCCAGTCAATGAATTCGCCGTCATCGAAGCGGGAAACAAAATAAAGGGACTGAAGGTTGGTAGCGTAGAGGTGACGGCGGCAAGTAGTGTGAAGCCGGAAATCAAAACCACCTTGATGGTGAATGTCGGCGCCTTGGGAGTCAAGCCTACTTCGATTTCCATTCTGGTACCCACCCCCATGGTTTTAGCCGAGGGGGGAGCCAAAGGTGATTTGGCAGCCAGAATCTATCCTGAGGGTGTTTCACAGGAAATTGTCTGGTCGATAACGGATACGGCAAAAGCAGTGATCACCTTCGAAAATAAGGTGAAACCATTAAAGGCGGGTAAAACTACTATTACCGCCAAGTCGAAAGAAGACCCGAAAATCAGCGCCAGTTTCGAATTGAATATCATTGTGCCGATCAAAGTGGGCGGAATAAGCCTTTCTCCCAGTACAATGTCGATTTATTCCGGTGGCGATGAAGGAAAATTGACCGTGAGCTTAATCGGAAGCGATACATCCGGCGCGGTTTACGCCTTGGCAAGTTCCGATGCTGCATTTGCCTCGGTATCGGCCGAAGGATCCGTGAAGGGTTGGAAATCGGGCACGGCCTATATAACTGCATCGGTAGTAGGGTACCCTGCCATATCAAGCGTATGCACCGTAACCGTAATAACCGACCCGCCGATTCCGACCATCACGGCGGACCAAACCATCACATTCGGAGCGGAGGCGGTTTTCGATATATCCGTAACCCAGGCGAATGGAACCGTGGCGGAAATAAAAGCGGACATGGATGGTGATGGCATCTATGAGCAAACCGTTCTTGCCAAAAGCACGGCGCAGTTCAAAGCCAAATACAGCCAAGCAAAAACCTACTCCCTCAATTTCCAGATCAAGGATAGCGAAGGCAACAAGGTGGATGTCCATCGCAACGTCATCGTGAATCCGCCGGCTGCTCCCATAGTTGACATCTTCGATCCTGCGACGGATATAACCATCAATCAGCTTTCCTATACGATCCGCTTTACGGTTAAAGACCCATCCTCTGGGATTGACATCTCCAAGGACAGCCTCGTGAATAACCTGGTCGACGGAAAAAACACCGTTATCGTATCCAGGGTCAATGCGGGCGGTACGGGAAAGGATCAGGTGGTGCTGGACGTAAATCGGTCCGCACCGGGAGTCCCGGCCCTTGTTTCCCAACCCCTATTCACAAATGACAATACGCCGACATGGACCTGGGGCCCGGTGGCCGGCGCGGCCAAATATCAGGTGCGTTTCGGGGATGGCGATTTCACGAAAACCCAGGGAAACATCGAAAAGACCACCCTCAACCATACGCTTAACGTTTCGCCGGATGGGGAATACGTGCTTTATGTCCGATCAGTGGATGCCTTGGGCAATGCCTCAAGCGCCGCCAGCCAATCCGTAACAGTGGATACCAAGGCGCCGGATACCGTCAGTTTCTCGGGAACCGAGAACGGATTTACGAGCGACAACCCTCCGACTTGGAGCTGGAGCCCTTCCCTGACCAACGGAGGCATCAACTCCTATGAAGTAACCCTGGACGGTGCGGCCTTACCCGTTATCGTAAATGGGACGGTGTTCACCCCTAGTGCGCTTTCCGACAATCAGACGCATACCCTTTCGGTGCGGCAGAAGGACAGGGTGGAGGGCGTGTTGGGCGCGGCTAAATCCTTCCGATACCAGATAGCCGTTAACGCTCCTGCGGCTCCGACGGTTTCCGGTCCTTCCGGTGTTCCGGACAATGGACCTTCCCGGTTCCTGAATTTCAGCTGGACAAGCGGGGCCAGGGGATTAGACATATATAGGATCAAGGTCAATTCGGAAGGCGCTTACCGTGAATCCAACAATACAACACGCACCTTCTCACTTCCATCCACCACCCCCGACGGAACCTATACCATACGGGTACAGGAGTTGGATGGGCTGGGTCGATGGGGCGCGGAAGGTACGTTCACAATCGTTTTGGACAGGACCTTCCCCGCGCTGGCGATTTCCACGCGGAATAACTTCATCACGAATACCACTCCGGTGGCCATCACCTACAAGATCGATAACGTTGCGGCCCCGACCGTCAATTGCACCTTGACCAAAATAAATCAGGCCAACACCTGCACCGTGAGCGAAACGGATGCCGCGGGAAACAAAACCGATGCGTCCATTACGGTGTATTATCGGCCCAATACCTATTTCATAAACGCGAATAACTCCGTTGACGGGGACGGGTCCAGCTGGGAAAAGGCCAAAAAGGATCCGACCAGCCTGATCGCGATTCCGAACAATCCCAAGAATGAATATTGGGTGGCATCCGGTACGTACCCCGGCTTTACGCCTACATACGGCATATCCATTCTAGGCGGGTTCAACGCCACCGCCCTTCCGGTAACAACAAGTGGCCGTACTCCGGTGAATACGTTTACCTCCGGTGTCTATGCTGAATGCTCAGATGCCGCCAACCTTATCACTATCGATAATTTCACTTTCGGCCAAACCGTCACTGCGAAGAGGTGCGCGATAAACCTTTTCGACTCGAAGTTCGCTCCGGACCTGGTCAGCCTCGTGGACTATGCCATCGACTTGCAGAACGGGTCGAAACTCACCGCGAAAAACGATACTATCTTCAATGGGAAGTATCGCGTGAATGTGGTCCGGATCGGAGAAAACAGCGAGGCGACTTTCGACAACAGCATGATAAAGGGAAACGTTGTCAATTGGGGTCCCGGGTATGCGGTAGCCGTATTCGACGGGAAATTGGCCCTGTCGGGTTCCACCAGTTTTTATATGAACAGTTATGAATGGGAAACGGAATCGACCAAGGATTTGGCGGTGTACGACAATTCCACCATATCCATCGGCGTGAATACGTCATTCAATTGCGATACCGATATCGAGTACATCACTTTCACGGGAAGCGGAACCTGTAAGGGGAACCCGATGGTTAAGCCTTAATTCCTTTCCTTTGTAGGCGCTCCTGATGGTTTCCCGTTTGTCCGGCAACCCATCAGGAGCTTTGCTGGAAGACGGCTCCTACTTACGTGGAAAACATACCGATCAAGCCCCGCATTCCAGGTTGCGGTAGACCTGGTTCCAGGCCTGCTGCAGCTGCCGCGCGTCGTTCTGGACCGAATCGGCGGCATCGCCGACCGTGGCCCGGCCGCCCGGAACGTTATTCACCGTGTTGAGCAGCTTCTGGTAGGCGGCCTGGATTTCCAGGACCCCGGGATCATTCACGTTCCGCGACTCGGACTGGACGTTGCGTACGGCCTCCTCCAGATCCTTGTTGGCCGTCTTGACCTGGTCCAGCGAGGTTTCCGGGGTGATGGTCGGATAATCCCGGACCGCGGCATTCTTCTCGGTCATGTTCTTGCATAGCTTGGCCTCGGCCTTGCTTTCCTGCTGACCGGCGGAAATGGGGGCCGTCTTGGTCGAATTCAGCCTTGAGCAGGACGCCACCAGGGCGGCCGCGGTCGCTGCGAATGCGATGGTATGGAATCGATTCATGGTTGCCTTCCTTTTCATTTTTTAGGGCTGGCGTCCGCGATCGACAAACGTTACCGGGATCGCAGGCGCGGGATAGGATCAAGATACCGTTCGCGATCGGCGCCCGCAACGACGGTGGGGATTACGGATTCCCAAGGGACCGGGTGGGTCCGGATCGCCGCATCCAAGGAGGTTTCGCGGAACGGGCTTTCCGGGCTTTGCAAAAATGGCGATGCGGGGTTCAATCGAATTCGGGCCGCTCCTGCATCTTGGAAAGGATTTCCAGGCTCCGCGAGGGGTGCGCGCAATGCTTGATCCTTTCCCTGGCCATCCGCACGTATTGGTTGCGGGTCCGGCAGCGGGTCCCCAGGCGCTCCTTCTTCTTGCCCCGGTGGGGGCTATGGCGCTTGCAGCGGTTTTCGACGGCCACGGTCTTGCAGAGTTTCGAGATCGTGGTCATGTCGACGAGTCCGCGCAGGCCCCCTCCGTTCTGCTGCACGCCCACCTCGAACAGGCCGGCTCCGGTCAGCCGGGCGGACAGAGGCACGGTATCGATCATCTCCTCGGCCACGGCCACGCGGTAGGCGTCGGAAAGCACCCACAGGTCCACGTTGAAAAGCTGGCTCGTGGTGAAAGGGATGTTGGTCTCCTCGTATTGGTCGAAATCCTTCCCGCCGTCGGAGCCGAAAAGTTCCACGAACACCTTGCTGGGCGACATGGTATAGCCCACGTTCACGAATACGAATTTGTCGAACGCGCCCTCTTCGCCCGTCATGACCAGGAACAGGGCGCCGCTTTCCGCGAACTCGTTCTGGCGCGGACTGTTCAGGCTGAGGCGGTTGGTGAAACGGATGGCCGTGGAAGTATCCACGCTCACCGGGCACGGGGGCATCCAGTCGGCGGCGGCGGAACCGGCCCCTTCCCGGGCGAAGAAAAGCCCGTCTTCGATGCTCTGATCGCCGTCGACGCTCCATACCGAGGTATCCAGGGTGTTCCAAGGATCGCTCACCAGGTTTTCCTGGATCGCGCAGGAGGGCTTTTCGATATCGGGCGGTTCGGTCGTCGAGACGATGCGCGGGGCTTCCAGGAAAGGCGCCAGGGGATCGTTGCATACCGCCTCCGCATCCAGGATGCGCACGGTAACGGAAGGCAGGGCGCCGCCCCGCGGATCGGATTGGACCGACAGGACCTGGAAGGCGACCTTCCCCAGGTTGGGCCCGCGGATATCGCCCACCAGCGGGTCGTATCCCATCTTCACGTCCCCGTCCAGGACCACGGCGCAGACGGAGCGTCCTTGGAGGCGCGCCAGGCCCGTGGCCCGCAAGGGCGTGAGGTCGGGGATGCGTTCCAATAGGGTTTCCCGGTTCCCTTTGGCATCGGGCCTGCCCAATCCCGGACCGGCCTCCGCATAGTTCCGCAGGCCGTCCCCGGAGTCGGGCCCGGCGGTCTTCCAGCCGATGCGGACGGACGTGATGGCGAACCAGCCTTCGTCCCCGAGGGTTCCCGCGGGCAGGGTGATTTCCTTGCCCACGGCATCGGCGAAGGAGGACAAGGTGATGCGGTTGCCGATAAAGGAGGGCATGCAGGCGGCGGAGGCCGCATTCCCATTCCCCTTTCCGGAGGCGCGTGGCGCATCCAGACCGCAAGAACAGGTTCCGAGATAATCCCCATGGGCCAAGTGCGCCTTGACCGCAGGAGCGCCCACGGAAAGGGTTTTCGCGTTACCGGGGTTCCCGGGCGGGATATGGCAGATCTCCACCTTGTCCTTGCCTTCATCCTGGCCGGCACCGCCCTTTCCCCCGGAGCCGCCTCCGCCTTTGGAGCGGTCATCGTCCGGATCGTCGTGCCTTCCCGGCTCCTTGCTTCCGGCTTCCTCGCATCGGCAATGCTTCCCGTTCGCGATGGCGTCCTCGTCCAGGACGAGCAGGTGGGTCTGGATCTTGCAAAAGGGATTCGCCGCTTCGGAGCGGATGGCCATGGCCTGGGATTGGGAGGACCCCGGGGAGCCGGATTCCATGCATCCCCACAAGATGGCGCCCGTGGCAGCGGCGGCGAGGCGGATGGCGGTTTGCAGCGGCGGTTTCCCGGCGGATAAAGATCGGATTTTTCCCGGCTTCATTGATTTCCTCTATGTCCCGAATGCGAGTTGGGCGGTGGCTGCGAATACTATGACCGAACCCGGAACGGGATTCAATGGCCGTGTTCGCGCGGCCTCCAAATCCGCAAACCGACCGGAGGTATTTGGGGAATCCCGGGGGAGTTTGGGAGGCCGGCGTACCGGGAGGTACGGAGCTGTTTGGGGTCGAGGCTAAAATCGCCAAAGGCCGACGACGCCCGCCCGTAACCTCGCCGCTTCCGATCCGAAACCGCGGATTGTCCGGATTCGCATGAAACCGGTTTCCGTTCCGGTAAGCGTTAGGTATTTTCGGCGGGCGCAAACCTCGTCCCGGGAGAAATCGTGAACGCAAGAACGCATCGGCCCCCATTGACCCGCATGCGCCAAGGGGGTCCGGTACGGGCGGCCCGGATCGCCCTCCTGGCCCTGCTTACCGCGGGGGCGGCCGGCCCGGGATCGCGCATCCGCGCGCAAACGCCTTTCAAGGTCTTCATGATCGCCTCCAAGGCGGCGGACCACCTCGTCATGAGCACGGAAGCGAAGATCCAGGTGGAGAAGATCGGCGCGGCCAACGGGTTCACGGTCGACTATACCATGGATACCAGTCTCATCACGGAAGCCAACCTGGGGAAGTACCAGGTCTTCCTGCAAATGCATTTCGCCCCTTTCGAGATGTCCGTGAAGCAACGCGCCATCTTCCAGAAGTTCATCGATGGGGGGAAAGGCTGGGTGGGGGTGCACGCGGCGGGCCTGACC
This sequence comes from Fibrobacterota bacterium, assembly GCA_028287465.1. Taxonomy (GTDB): domain Bacteria; phylum Fibrobacterota; class Fibrobacteria; order UBA11236; family UBA11236; genus Chersky-265. The sequence continues at coordinate 47,564 of JAQBPO010000064.1, read as the reverse complement.
GGGGATCAGTTCGGCAGCCAGCCGACCTGGGCATGGTACACGGCCTTCTTCGGCGGGGTCACCTACGTGACCCATCCGGCTTTGCAGACGGGCACCATCGTCTTCGAGGACCGCACCCATCCGGTGACGCGCAATCTGCCGGCCTCATTCCAGCTGAAGGACGAATGGTATGAATGGAACGGGAACCCGCGGCCCAAGGTCCATGTCCTGGGCAAGGCGGACGAAGCCACCTATAACCAGGTCAAGAGCCAGGGGGATCATCCGATCGTCTGGACGAATCCCGCCTATCCGAAAATGACCTATATCGGAATAGGGCATGACGTGAGCGTTTGGAAGAATCCCGATTATATCCTGCTGATCCGCGAGGCCCTGCTCTGGGCGAAGCCCGCCGCTACGCGGCTGGATCCGCGCGATGCGGCGAAAGGCTACCTGGGCGCGCCGGTCGCCAAGGCGCTTCGGGGCGGGAGCGGCGAGGCATGGATGCGGGCCGGCTTCTTCGGTTTGGAAAGCCAGGGGGAATCCCGCCTCATGAAGGCCGATGGAAGGACCCTTTCGATCCTTCCGTTCGCGGGTCCGGGCCGGTAGGGGACGCGGGAATCGCTAAGGCAGTTCCAGCTTGAGGGAAATCGCGCCGACCCGGAGGAAATAGATTCCTTCTTCCAGACTTGGCAACGGGATCGACGTGGACCGATCCCCTTGGCGCACGTCCCAGGCGCCGACGGATTTGCCGTTCATGTCCGCGAGGACGGCCTTGGCGTGGGCGGCCAGGGGATTCACGAACCGGATCTCCAAGGTGCCGTTGCGGCGGTTGACCGCATAGGCGGCTTCGGGAAGTTCCGGCGCGCGGGCGCGGATGCCCGTGGTCTTTGCGGGAGCCTGGGCCATGGCCGCGGTGGCGGCGAGCATGCGCACCGCATGCGGGATCCACTGCTCCGTGAAGCGCCAGTCATCGCTGCCCGGCGGGTAATAGTCGATGCCTACGCCGTCGGGCGCGCCCACCTTTCCTGTGATCCCGTTGGAGATGCCGCCCTTGCCGGACTGATGGCCGAAGTAGGACTTGGTGATGGGCGGATAGGTCTTGCCGAACCCGTACATGAAGCAGATGGCATAGGGGTTCTGGCCGAGCACCCAGGAGACCTGGTTGACCGCGTATTCCGCCAGGGAGTCCTTGAGGCCCCAGGCATTGTCGGCGGGATACACCAGGCGTCCGCCCAGGATGGCGGCCGTGGCGAGCGAGCCCAGGCGCGCATTCTCGCCCTGCCACCACCAGCCGGTCTCGTTGTCATGGGGGACGAAGAAGCTTTCCTTCATGGCTCCCTTGTAGGAGATGGCCTGGCGGGCGTAGCCGAAGGGGTTCTGCACCTTGTTGGTGATGGAAAGCTGCCAGTCCAGGTTCTTGCGGATGGCGGTGAGGGCGATGGTCCGGCTGGCCCCGTCCTTCTCCTTGTCCAGGTAGCGGACCAGGGCCCAGATGGGGAGCCCGGCGTCGCAGGCGCTCCAGAAGGGGCGGGTTCCGTCATCGGCGATGAAGTACCCGGCGCTGGAAACGCGGTTCGCCAGGTTCTGCGCCCGCTTGCGGGCCTCGGTCTGATAGAGCACGTCGTCGGTGGCGATCCACAATTCCGTCGCGGCCATCAGGGCGCAGTAATCGTCCATGATGTTCTCCTTGCCGTCGTAGAGGTAGTTCTTGTTGTTGACGAGCAGATGCGCGAAGGCCCGCTTGGCTCCGTCGAGGTAATTCTTGGACGTATAGGACGCCCCGTTCTTGTTCCAGCGGGAGATGCGCGCCAGGGCCGCGATGGCCATGCCCCCCGCGGCGCGGAAGGAGCACTGCCATTTGTTGTCGGTGACGCTGTTGGCCAGGAGGCCGCCCACGCGGCGTTTGGACACGTCCGAATTGAGGTAGTCGAAGACCACCATGTAGAAGTAGTCGCCGGAGGTGAGGACGCGCGTCAGGTAGTCCGCGCCCCAGAGGGCCTCGGCCTGGATGGAGTCGGCCATGCCCAGGGCGGAATCCAGGGCGGGGATGCGCTCGTAGACGTCCGCCAGTTCCCAGGCGTGCATGGGGATCTGCTGGGGCGAGAAGAAATTGGCGTAGTTGAGATGCGACATGTATTTGCTGTTGTTGCCCGCATCGTCGTCCCAGCCGCCGCGCACGTCGACCCTTTTGGATCCGTCGTTCAGGAGGATGGACGCGTCCGCCGCCAATTCCTCGGGACGGTCCGCACGCTGGCCGCGGATATAACGGACGATCGAGGGCAGAACCTCCTTGGCCATGGCCTGCTCATCGATCCGGAAGGCGGGCGAGATCGTCAGGGCGCCGTTGATCGTGACCGCGACCTTATAGGATCCGGCCTTCTTGAAGGAGGAGAAGTCCGCCCGGTAGAAGGTGCGCCCGCTGAACCAATCGGGGATGGTGTAGGCCTTGCCCAGGGGCTGGGTGGCCTGCACCGCCGAGGAGGCCGCGTCGATGAGGGTGAAGGTGGCGGTCGCGCCCAGTTCGGCGTCGGCCTGCACCACGGCGACCTTGGGGCCGCCGGCATCGTAGGCGACCTGGTTGACGTAGACGGCGGGAGCGGCCTGAAGGATTGTGAAGGCCGCCGCGGAGAAGGCGATGCCGAAGGACATGGACCGGAGGGAGTCGGGGATGCGCATAAAGGATGCTTTCTGGATTTCGGGGGACTTCATTTGGCTGCGGCTTTCTCGACGGCGTGGACAGGGGAGGCTTCGCGGCTGACGGCGCGGCCGTGCAGGTCGAATTCGGACTCCCCGGCCTCGGCGCCGCGGGTCTTGGAGGCCGTCATGCCCGCGCCTTTGAGATGGAAACCGGCGGCGGTTTTTGGAATGGGCTTGGCGGCGGATTGCACGGCGGGTTTGGCGACCGCGGTGGGATCCAGGCCGCCCATGATCAGCAGGGCGTTGATGAACAGCTTGTTCTGGATATCGTTGTCGAAGGTCTGGGAATCCTTGCCCGTGGCGGGGCTGTTGAGATCGTTATGGCCCATGTTCACGTAGAGCATCTTGTTCTTGTACCTGGTATTGGTCCAGGCCACGGGATAATAGCCGTCGTACCAGATCTCTTCGGGCTTGGGACCGGTGCCCAGGGGGAAGCTGGACGGGTCGATGGAGAGGAGGATCTTGATGTCCGGTTTGGTCCGGAGGTCCACCTTCCACCGGTACCATTCGTTGGGCGAGGACTTGAACAGCGCAGGAAGGCCCTTCATGAAGGGATGGGTGCTGTCTTCGCGTTTCAGGAAGGCGGAGGTGGGCCGCCAGGTATTGCTCTTGTACTCGCCCGATTCGAAAAGGGAGTCGTGGTACCAGGGCCAGTTCATGGCCTGCTCGGAACCGGCCATTTCGAAAGCGGCCCCGTGGCAGGCGATCAGGCCGCCGCCATCGGCCATGTATTTGCGGATGGCCGCGCGCTGGCCGGGATCCTCGGGGCGCTCGTCCATGAATATCACCACCTGGTACTGGGACAGCTTGGCGGTATTGCAATCCGTCCAGACCTTGGTGGAATCGTAGCTGAAGCCGTATTGCTTGGCGATCTTGGGCAGCCAGCGGTTGGCCTCATGCTCGTAGCTGACGTGGCCGGCGTCCGACTTGGTGGTGGAGAAACCCAACACCTTGAATTTGGGCGCATCCTGGGCGGCCGCGGTCCCGAGGAAGGATGCGAAGGCGACGAGGGCCACCGAGGACGCCAGGGCGAGGGAGGAACGGGTAGGGTTGGAATGCATGGTCATGTCCTTCCGGATTCCGGTAAAAGGCTTTATGGGGAGATTCACTTGGGGACGATCCGGATCGAGGGTGCGCGGCGGCCGTCCGCGCCGAATCCGGGGTCCGGCGGACCTGCGGCCTTGAAGCCGCCCGTTGAGGGAGCGGCGATGGTCATGGTACCGCCATCGAAACGGAAACCGGTGACCTTGGCCGCGCCGGTCGCCGCCTCCCGGGGGCCCGCGGAGATCGCGGTCGGGGCGGTGCCCGTAAGGGTGAGGATGGCATTGAGCATCATCTGGTCCTGGACGGTATTGCCGAAGGTCTGCGACTTGTCCTTGTTGCCGTTGGAGTAATCGATATCGTTATGCCCCATGTTCAGGTAGAGCATCTTGTACTTGATATTGGTCCACACCACGGGATAATAGCCGCTATGCCAGATCTCCTCCGGCTTGGGGCCCGTGCCCAGGGGGAAGCTGGACGGATCGATGGAGGCGAGGATCTTGATGTTGGGATTGGCCTTCAGGTCGTTGTTCCAGCGGTACCATTCGTTGGCGGAGGCCTTGAACAGGCCCGGCAGGCCCTTCATGAAGGGGTGGGTGCCGTCTTCCACCTTGAGGAAGGCGGGCGTGGGCGCCCAGGTATTGCTCTTGTACTCGCCCGATCCGATGAAGTCATTGTGGTACCAGTCCCAGTTCTGGGGCACGGCGGAATTGTTCAGCGCGAAGGCGGCGAAATGGCATCCGATCCAGGCGCCGCCGTTGTCCATATAGGCCTTGAAGGCGTCCCGCTGGGCCTGCTGATCGGGCCGGTTGTCCAGGAACATGACCAGCTTGTACTGGGCGAGCTTGGCGGGATTGCAATCGCTCCAGTTCTTGGTGGAATCGTATTGGAATCCGTTCTGGGCGGCCAGCTTGGGGAAGAATTTGTTGGCCTCATGGATATAGCTGTCATGCCCGGCGTCGCCGCTCATGGGGCAGAAGGCCAGAACCTTGAATTTCGGCGCGGTCTGGGCCGCGGCGATCCCCGGTCCGACCAAAGCGAGCGCCAGGGCCGCCGTGAAAATCCTGGACGATACGGAATCGATCACGGTACCGCGATTAGCCAATCCGAACATGATGTCATTTCCCCTCGGCCCCACCGAAGTGAAAAAAAATCCGGCCGCGCGAAGCGGCCATCGAAGCCTTATCGAAGCTCCAGCCATTGGGCGACCCGGCCCTGCGCCGAAACCGCCTGCACCAGGTAGCGTCCCGCGCCCCAATGGGAACGGTCGATCCGGTCGACGGCTTCCCGTTCCCCGGAGCGGTACAACGCATGTCCCGCCGCGTCCGACACGGTCACACCGCGCAGCCCTCCGGCCGGCAAGGTGATGAATCGCGTATCGGAACCCAGGGCGATGCCTCCGGCGCGTTCCTTCGGCTTGACCGCCGTCGTGGGCGCGGGCTTGTTGGCCGCCCAGAACAAGGCGTTCCGCAGCAGGGTGGTATAGGCCGTATTCTGGAAGAGGTTGGGATGGTGCCCCATGAAGATGTAGAGGTTCCGGGCCTTGTACCCGTCATAGGTCCAGATGACGGGATGATCGCCCATCTTCACGCCGCTCTCGGCCGGGTCCGTGAACTTGTAGGAGCTCTCGTCCACGTTCGCGAGCACATGCACCTTGGAACGGGGATTCTTGTCCCAGATGTACCACTCTTCCGTGGCGATATTGAACGAGGCGGGGACGCCCTTGAAGATCTCGTGATCGGCGGCCTCCACGCGGACGTTCCCGGAGGCGAACTTGGAGATGTAGTTCTTGTAATTGACCTCGCCGATCAGCTTGGCGAAGAACGGCCAGGTATCCGTCGTCAGGACGGGCCCGTACAGGGAGGCATGGTGATCGCCCACCCATCCGCCCTTGGCGGCGTTCATGTACTTCTCGAAGGCGGCCTTGGCCGGGGCCGTCCAGCGGTAAGGGGTATAGTTCATCTGCCAGATCAGGTCGATGCCCGCCAGCATGGAATCGGTCATGGTATTGGGGCTGGTGAGATAGGTGACGGCGAATCCGCTGTCCTTGGCCAGCTGGTTCAGCCAGAGGGTCCCGGCCTCCACGTAGGGCTTATGGATTTCATCGTCCCCCTTATCGTCCTTCAACTCGCCGATCACGATCATGCGGAAGCGCGGGGCGGGCGCCTGGGTGCTCGCGGGCGAGGCCGTGAAGGGCGAAGCCAGGAGGAGGCCGGCAAGAACGCGCGTCGTCAAATGTCTGGAATGCATACCCATCCGTTCCGATTCTCTTCCCCGATGTCCGAATCGCGATCCCTTGCCGGGGACCGCCTGGCCTTCAGGTGACCAGGATCCTGCGGCTTTCCGTCCCCCTGAGGGTGGTGAGCCGCGCCAAATACAGACCCGCTTCCATGCGCGCCGCGAGCCGATAGACATGCGCGCCCGGGGCGGTACCGTTGAAAACCGCACGACCATCCAAGGTGAGGATGTCCAAGGTGTTCGGTCCTTCGCAGGTCGCCGCCAATTCCAGGGTGTTGCCGATCCGCCGCGGCATCCCCAGATGGGGGGCATACGCCAAGCCTTCCAGGCCCTTCAGACCCCCACGGCCACCCTGTTCCAGGCCGGTCCCGCCGCAGGAGCCATCGTCCTGATACACCGCGGGCTGCCTCGGGAATCCAGGCACGAACTCCCCGTCGTAGCGGGGCGAAGCCGCGTCGCCGCATCCCGCCAGGATCATGATTCCCTTGAACCGCACGTCGATGGCGTATCCCTCATGGACCTGCAGGGCGAAGGATCCGGGCAGCTTGGCCGGTTCCGAGCCGGTGTAATTCCAGGCGGGCTTCGCGCCGGCCGCGAGGGCGGCGGCATCGGTCTCGCCCACGGCCTGGCTCCCGTTCACGTTCACGTAGACGTTCGGCTTCTTCACCGTCAGGATCACTTCCTGGTATTCGTCGACCTTGGGAGCGGTCTTGAGCGAGTAGGCGCGGCTATGCTGGACTTCCCAGCCCGGAGCGGGATGGGCGTAGATCGATCCGACTTCGAGCAGCTCGGCGCCTTCGCGTTTGATCTCGACCTGGGGTCCCGCCACGTCCGAGGGCGTGGCCCCATGGGTGCGGAACCAGAACCCGCTGCAACCGGCCTTGAGGCGATAGGCGTATTTCACCGTGAACTGATCGTAATCGGCCTTGTTCGTGAAGAGCAGGGAATGGGGCGTCTTGGAGGTGGCGGAATACCCGACGATCGCCGAGTCCTTGGGATCGATGGTCCAGAAGGCGGAGTCGCCCACGAAGCGCCATTCCGGCCCGAAGGATTTCCCGTTGAAGAGCGGTTTCCAGACCGGCTTGGCCAGGATCACGGAGGCGCAAACGGGAATGAGGATCAAATAGCGGGTTCTCATTCTGGGAAAAACATAGCCTGGACGTTTCGGGCGGGGGGGCGGGACCTATTGAAGAATGTGCAAATACCGACCAAATACCAAGGGAAAACGCCATCCTGCCTCCAAACCGGGGAAAGGCCAAAAGTGCCTTGATTGGGGGCGAAATCATTGAAAAGCGGGGCAAAATCGTGTGAATCCGCCCTATAAACCCTCGAAACCCGGATTTCCAGGCGTCAGGCCTTTGCGCCCCGGGCGCCGCCGCCAAGCCTTAACCCCTTGCAGGAGAGGAACCAAGCCGCCCCCGGGTTACGTCCTAACCGCAGGATAGGATGGGAACCATGAACGCTACCATGAACGTAGAATCGCAGGAAACCTTGGACAAGCCCCGGGCCGGAAATGGACCCGGAGCGGAGCCGCGAAAGGTTCCGGAAGTCCGGTCTCCGGGCGCAACCGCGACGAAGGCGCCTCCGGGACCCACTCTTTTCGAACGCCTCCAGTTCCTGGCCCTGGGCCCGCGGGACCTGCTGCTTGCCCTCATCTGCGTCCGTTACGAGACCTTCATTTGGGGGATCACCCTATTGCCGCCCCGCTACATGGAATGGACCAGCCGAATCCGCGCCCGCCGGTCCTTCTACCGGGCAGCGCGCAAGGTACCGGCTTATGCGAGTTACCTGGGCGGACGGGGCGTCCGGACCGGGGTCCCCGAGATGGACAAGGACACCTATATCAAGGCCTACTCCCCCGAAGCCCGATGCGTGGGCGGGCGCATCCCCGAAAAGGGCGTCATGATCGACGAGTCCTCCGGGAGCACGGGCACGCCCTACAATTGGGTCCGCAATATGCGCGAGCGCAAGGACAGCCATCTCTTCATCAGCTATTTCGCGCGCTACTGCTTCGGTCCGAAGCCCGGCATCACCATCAACGCCTTTTCCATGGGCGCCTGGGCCACGGGCATCAATATGGGCCAGGCCTTGCAACATAACGGCATCGTCAAGAATACGGGCCCGGACCTGGGCAAGATCCTGAATACCCTCGCCTTCTTCGGCCCCGGCTACGACTACCTGGTGCTCGGCTACCCGCCCTTCCTCAAGCAATTGATCGACGCGGCGGAAAAGCGCGGGTTCCCCCTGCAGGAGTACCGGCTCAACGCCCTGGTGGGGGGCGAAGGCATGTCGGAAGGCCTGCGGGACTACCTGTACAAGCGCTTCCGCCAGGTGTTCAGCGGCTACGGGGCCACGGATCTGGAGATCGGGATCGCGGGGGAGACGCCGCTCTCGGTGGCCATCCGCAGGCTGGCCAAGGACGATCCGGCCGTGCGGGAAGCGCTCTTCGGGAACGATTCGCGCCTGCCCATGGTGTTCCAATACAATCCCCTCATGCACCATATCGAAACCAACGATAACCGCGAACTGCTGTTCACCATCACCCGCGGATCCCTGCTTTCCCCGCGCATCCGATACAATGTGCATGACGAAGGCGGGGTGATGCGTTTCGACGAGATGGCCCTAGCGCTCAAGAAGGCGGGCCGGGATATCCGCGACCTGATCGCGGAAACCGGCTGCGCGAGCCTGGGCCTGCCCTTCCTGTGGATATACGGGCGCCGCGACTTCACCTTGAGCGTGATGGGCGCGAACATCTATCCGGAAGACCTGGAGCAATGCGTGTACGCGGACGCGGACCTGGCCCGCATCACCCGCTCCTTCTGCCAATCCCTTTTGGAGACGCCGGATGCCGGAGTGAGGCCCGCCTTCTACTTCGAAGTGGACGCGGAACCCACGGAAGAGTTGAAGCGCCGCTTCGGGGAATCCATCCTGGGCCATCTCATCAAGGTGAACGCCGATTTCGCCGAGGCCTGGCGCGAATATCCCGAGACCCTGGTCCCGGAAGTCCGGCTCTACGGGATAGGGCAGGGACCTTTCCAGGGGGATTCGGAGAAGATCAAGCAGGTGAGGATGCTGAAAGCCCGATAAGCAAACGGGGCAAGCACGCGAGAGCGGTCAGGCGAATGAGCAGAAGAAGGCGCGGACGGGGCGAAGGCCGGACTTGCCTCCGCCGCCGTCCTGACCCTACGGTTCGGGCGGCCCGGAAGGCGGGCTGCTACCTGACCCGCAGGGTTTGCGCGATCTTGCCGGCCGAGGAGGTCGACTGGATGACGTAGAACCCGCTCTTGAGGCGGTTCCGTTCCAGGGAGACCATGCCGGTGGCCGTGCTGCCTCCGGTGATCCGGTTCCCCTGCAAATCCAGGATGGCGACTCCGAACTCGCTCAGGCCCGGCCGGGAGACGGTGAGCCCGGGATTGCCCCATTGGATGTCCATGCGCGCATCGCGGCCCGCGTTCGCGAAATTCCCGCCGATGGAGGTCACCGTGCGGCCGGCCAGCCACTTGAGCGCGTTCAGGATCAGGGTGCGGTGCTGGGCATTGTCGAAGGTATGGGACTTGGCCGTATTCGCCGCGTAGTCCATGTCGTTGTGGCCGCTATTGCAATAGATCATCTTGAACTTCTTGTTGGTCCATACGATGGGGTTGTCCCCGCTGCGCCAGGATTGGTTGGGATCGGTGCCCAGGGGATAGCTGGTCGGGTCGATGGAGCAGAGGACCTTGATGTCCGGGTTCTTCCGCAGATCATTGGTCCAGTTGTACCACTCGCTGACCTCGGACTTGAAGACGAGAGGGAATCCCTTGGTCACGGCGTGCGAGGAGTCCTCGACCCGCATCTGGGCCGTGGTGGGCCCCCAGGTATTGCTGCGGAAGGCGCCCGACCCGAGGAACTTGTTGTGGTACCAGTCCCAGTCCGCCGCATTGGTGCAGAAGGCGCTGACGTGGAAGCCGATGAATCCGCCCCCGTTCTCCATGTACTTCTGGAACCCGGCATGCTGGCTGGCCGAAGGCTGGTCATCGATGAACATGACCACCTGGTACTTGGTGTTCAGGGCGGGATCGTTGAGCAGATCCCAGTTCTTGGAGGAATCGTACTGGAAGCCGTTCTCGGCCGCCACCTTCGGGAACCAGGCATTGGCCTCATGGGCGTAATTGATATGGGCGGCGTCATAGCCGGCCTTGAACAGGCCGAGCACCTTGAAGGGCGTCTGGGCCTGGGCCCCGGCGGGGACGGCGGACAGCAGGGCGGCGGCCAGGCCGAATCCGGCCATTATGGTAGGGAATGGGTATCCATGGGAACGGCGCATGATCGATGCAATCACTGAAGTATCCTCCACCCGATGTGTTCGGCATTCCCCCTGCCGCTGGGGAATCTAAAGCGCGCCTGACTCCAGCATGCGGCATGATTGCATCCTTGACCAGGATTTATTCACAAATGTGAACCGAAGGATCGCGAATTCCCGTTCCACCCCAAATTCCGCTTACGGGGAAGGAATCGGATCCGGCCAAGGCGGGGGAGGAAGGGTCCGATCGCCGGCCATGGGTGGCGGCCGGACCCCGGGGTTCAGAAGAGGATGCCGTTCGCGAAGGTGTTCAATCCGGTGAAGACCCGGACCTTGAACTTCCACATATCGTAGGTCTGCAGCTGGGTCAGACCGTTGTCCTTCGCCATCTGGAACCTGATCTTGGCCTTGTTCGCGTCGGTGGCCGCCTCGAAGACATTGAAGATGGCCGCGTCCACGCTCTTCGAGGTTTCGAAGGGCATGAAAATCTCGGTATAATCCGAAAGCAAGGATGGATACTTCAAAAGCATTTTATCGGTGATGAAATCGATCCGCTCGTTGAACGGCGAGATGCCGAACGCGGCGAACCAGCCCTTGTAATATTTGGAGCCGGGATAGGCCGCGACCGCTTCCGGGGTCTTCCCCTCCACGCCGTCGATCTCGGCGAGCATTTTCCCCATGGTGCTGATGAATATGGCTCGCGTGGCCGGGCCCAAGGCCGCGGTCCCGCCCAGGGAGGTCTTGGCGGTCGTACTCAGCACTTTGTCGAAAGCCGTGGCCGTGGATCCGGTGGGAAAGAGGGGGTCCGAGGGACGGTACAATCCCTTTTCCATGTCATACCTCGACCAATTGCAGAAAGTGGTCCCGTTGGCGCCGTACCGGATGGAGCCGTCCGCCTGGTTCTTGAACCCGGTGGCGTTCTGGTCCGTGATCTTTCGGCTTACATAGTCGATTTTCTCTTCGTTGTTCGTGAAGTTGTACCACGGCCAGGAATATTCGGCGTCGAAGGCGTAAGTGATGTTCGCCTTCCTCTTGTTGACGGACAGGAAGGAACCCAATTCGCTCGTCTGGATGGCCGCGTCCTCCCGCGTCGAGGTGCGCGTGGCGGCCTCGCCGGAATAATAGGGAAGCTGGATCGGGTGCATGGAATGGTGCACCAGGTCTATTCCCGTGCCGTCGAGCAGGCTCGAGAAATCGAATGCCCCCCGGAAGTACCCGTCCCCGGGCCAGGTCTGGTAGAAAATCGCCGCTTTGACGGCGGGTCCCGTGCCATCCAGGCGGCTGTTCTGGGCATGGACCTGGGTCGCGAATGCCTTCAGGGTCGTATTGATAAGCAAGGTGCGGCCCTGGAACCATTTCGCCTTGTCCTCGAGCTTCCAAAGCTGGTTGAAGGGCAATCGGTCCCTGAATCCATAGGGGATGGATTCGGTGGATATGGGTAACAGGGAAGTTTCCCCGCCTCCGTCGAATACCAGGGTCATGGATTCGATGGTGGTCGTCTTGGCGATGGTTTTCGCTTCCGTCAGGATGTTCCTGGCATAGGTACCGATGGCTTCGCGGATTTTCGGATTGGCCAGATCGGGGATCAGGTTCGAGGCCTTGCCGTCGCGTTGCCAGGCTCCGAAACCCGGTTCCGTCGCGGGCAATCCCGTGACCACCGCCAACCCCGTCCTACGGGGCAGGTAATCGATGGTATACACGAACAGCGTCTGTGCGGTCGCCTGGAACCGGATGCGGACCCTGACCTTGTCGGCCAATGCCCGGGTCGAATTGAATTTCTCGACGGCTTCCAGCCACTTGAAGCCCGCGATCTGCTCATCGGCCCAGACGCTCGTGGTTTTGTTCCAGACCTGGACGCCGTAGACGAAAGGCAGGTCGATGACCCGGACCCCTTTGTTATAGGCATTCTGGATGGCGGGCGCGATCGCGGTGGAGAGGGAGCCTTCGTAGCCGTTCCCATAGATCCGTACATCGGGAAGGTTCTGTACATCATTGAGCGGAAGGCCGCCCGGCGCGCAACGGTTGACGTTGTCGAGATGATTGACGCCCGCGCCCCGGTCGAAAAGGGGGCACCAGACGAATTCGATGGCGGCCTGGGTGACCGGCGCGGACGCCAAGGCCAGGCAAAACGCTGCGATTTTCATGGTATCGATTCGCCTTAATTGATCCAGATGGTGGTGACGACGCCGTTGGTGGCGTTGAGCGGATCCACATCATACACGAAGCTGACGGTCTTCCCGAGTTCCTTGGCCTTCAAGAGCAAGGCGAGATGCCGGTCCAGGGAGGAATCGTTCTCCCGGATGATGAAGCGGCTGATGCCGGTTGGCATCCCGGATACGGTGAAAAGGACTCCGCCCGGATGGTTGACATCCTTGAAGTCATAGCTCATGGTCTGGACGACGGCCAGGGTCTTGCTTGTGAACGATACGGGGGTGCAGAAGGCCGTCATGGCGGTGAAGACGAGGGTTGCGGCGGCGAGTCTGAGGGACGAGATCATGATGATTCCTGGTTTGGGGTCTTTGCCGGAGCGGGGAAAATCCCCCGAACAATGGTCTGCAAGGTAGTACCTTCAGGAACGGAATGCCTCACCATTGTCCATGGTGACGCCAGCAACAACCCAAATTCCGGTTGGAGCAGGTAGTCGAAAACCGGAGCCGGCCCCCGGACCCCCCGGGTCCGGGGGCCAAGGGTGAAAGCCGTTACCAACAAGATACCGTATGCAGGTAAACGACGGATTTCCGCAATGTATCCGATTGTAACAGGGCCTGAAACCGGTGGTCATTCCGCCCTCGCTTTAGTCTTATTCATCCCATGAACGCACCCGACCCGAAAAAGAAAAAACCCTCCATGCGGACCGTCCGCAAAGCCTTCGCCACCATCGTCTGGCCCCGCCGCAAACTCCTCTTCCTGGGGTTGATCCTGATCGTCATCAGCCGCCTTTCCGGCCTGGTGCTTCCCGGTTCCACCAAGTACCTGCTCGACACCGTGGTCCCCCACCGGGACTTCCGCCTGCTGGGCATCCTGCTCGCCGTGGTGGGGCTCTCGGTGCTGGTCCAGTCCGCCACCTCTTTCGCCCTGACGCGCCTGTTGGCCGTGGAGGCGCAGCATCTCATTTCGCGCCTGCGCCTGCAGATGCAGAAGCATATCATCGGGCTGCCGGTGGGGTTCTTCGATTCCACCAAATCCGGCGTGCTCCTCTCCCGCATCATGAACGATCCGGAGGGGGTGCGTAACCTGGTGGGTACGGGGGTGGTGCAGTTGGTGGGCGGCATCCTCACGGCCGTGGTCTCCCTGTTCCTCCTGCTGCGCATCAGCCCCTGGCTCACCATCGCCAGCCTGTTCCCCCTGATCCTGTTCAGCCTCATCTCCTTCAAGGCCTTTTCGCGCATCCGCCCCATCTTCCGCGAACGCGGCAAGATCACGGCCGAGGTGACGGGCCGGCTCACCGAGACCCTGGGCGGCATCCGCGTGGTCAAGGGCTTCCATGCCGAGGACCGGGAAGTGAAGGTGTTCGAATCCGGCGTGGACACCCTGTTCCGCAACGTGCGCAAGTCCATGACCACGACCAGCGTGGTGACCAGCCTGGCGACCTTGCTGCTGGGCGTCACCAGCGTGCTCATCATGGGCATCGGCGGCCGGTTGATCTTCCAGGGCGAAATGACGGTCGGCGATTTCGTGGCCTTCACCCTGTACCTGGGATTCCTGGTGGCTCCCATCGTGCAGATGAGCAATATCGGTTCGCAATTGACCGAGGCCTTCGCCGGACTGGACCGCATGGAAGAGATCCTGGCCCTGGAACCGGAAGGGCGCGAGCCCGAGCGCGTGAACGATCTGAAGCGGCTGGAAGGCCATGTGGCGTTCCGGAACGTGCGCTTCGGCTACGAGACCGGCAAGGAGGTCCTGAAGGGCATCGACCTGGAAGCCAAGGCGGGCACGGTGACGGCCCTGGTGGGCAGTTCCGGTTCCGGCAAGACGACCCTGGCGGGCCTGGCCGCCTCCTTCCTGAAGCCGACCCAGGGTTCCATCCTGGTGGACGGCGTGGATCTGGCCACCTTGAAGCTGGAAAGCTATCGGAGGCACCTGGCCGTGGTGCTGCAGGACGAGTTCCTCTTCGAAGGCACCATCCGCGACAATATTCTCTTCGGACGACCGGGGGCGGGCGATGCGGAACTGACGGACGCGGTGCGTTCGGCCAACCTGAAGGAATTCACGGACGGCCTGGAGAAGGGATTGGATACCCTGATCGGGGAGCGGGGCGTAAAGCTATCGGGCGGCCAGCGTCAGCGCGTGGCCATCGCCCGGGCCCTATTGGCCGATCCGCGCATCCTGTTCCTGGACGAAGCCACTTCGAACCTGGACGCGGAAAGCGAAATGCTGATCCAGGAGAGCCTGGCCGGATTGATGAAGGGACGGACCACCTTCGTGATCGCCCACCGCCTTTCCACCATCCGCCGGGCGGATGCCATCCTGGTGGTGGAAGCGGGGGAGATCGTGGAGCGGGGGACGCATGATGAGCTGATCGCGAAGCAGGGGCGGTATTTCCAGCTGTTCACGTACCAGTCCCGGATCTGAACAAGAAACGCATCCGGGCTGGAAGAGCCCCTGTCCATGGTGTTATTCGATAGGGACCTTGGCGACCGCCATTCGTGGTTTCCCCATGAGAATCCAGGCGAAAAAGTCCTTATACAAGGACTTTTGCCTTTCCGTGCGGTTGCCCAAGGCCACGATGATGGAAGGCGTTGCGACCATGCACGCGAAGAGGTTCGCTTTATGGGATCTGGAGTAGGGGAAAATCAAGGACGCAAAGGATATCAGCGGCATATGGAACAGGTAAAGCGAGAATGTATAGGACGCGAGGCGTTGGATTCCCTTGCCGATGAGCTTCGGGATCGCGATTGAACCGCAGAGTTGGGCGAATGCGAAAATATTCAACGCAACGGCCAACCCTAACAGATAATCCGGAGCAAAATGGATGGCTGGAGGATAAAGGTTGCCGAGGATCCAAGGGTTGATAAGGGAATTCGCCCCGTGTTCGATCCTTTCCCGAAGGGGGGAGTACATGAAGGTCGCGATCAGAGGAATGGAAAGGGAAAAAAGGCCTATTCCCGCCGGGAGTTTCATTCTCCATCGTGCCTGGGCCTTGTAACAAGCGACTCCCATCAGCCAGATGGGCAGGTCCAGGCATACGCTTGGACCCATGATCAACATCGCGAAAGCGATCAATACCAGCCTTCGCCTTCCCGTCGTAAAAACGCAAAGGCCGAAGAAGAAGTAGTAAAGCACTTCGAATCCGAGAGACCAATAGGGGATGTTCGAAAAAACGATCGTAGGCGTCCAACTTTGGTTCAGGAAGGTCAGCGCGAGAACGATGGTCTGCCCGGGTAACCGGAGCTTGCCGTCCAGGTTCGCGAATGCCGTGGGGTCGATCGCCTTGCCCAGGTAAAAAAGGGCGATTGTAAGGATGAGCCCAGGAAGGGCTACTGAGTAGATCCGGGCCATGCGATTAATGGCATACTCCGAACCTTCCTTTTCCTTCGTGTCGGTAACATAGGCGATAACGAATCCGGAAAGAACGAAGAAAAACATCACGCACTGATGCCCGATTCCTGAAAACCTCCATAAAAATCCGCCGGTGTAGCTGGGAGTGTGGTCAAGGAAGACAAAAAGGGCGGCCAGAACCCGGATCAAATCGAGATATATGGACAGCTGCCTCTTCAAAGAGCCGGCCATTGGCGAAGTTGAATCATTTATCCTCCAGGGTTGGAGGTCAAAAGTCATTCAAATGGCCGTTTTCGTCTCTTGTTAATGCCATCCGCACAGTCCGAAATTTGGGGATTGTGGGGTGATATCCGTACCAATATGTTCCGCTAAATCCGGATAAAAGGGTTGAAGGATCCTCAGGCACCTGATCATGGCCGCGCTCCTTAAAGAGGCGAGGCCCGTAGCATGGTTTTACTTAAGGTTCCCAATTCCCGAACTCAAAATTCGCTCGCGGCTCCGGTCAGACCGTAGGCCACCAGTTCCATGTCGAACTTCTTGTCCACGCCCTTGGTGCGCACCAGGCCATTGATGGGGACGACGGGATGGGACCAGCCGTCGGCCTCGCTCTTCCACGGTCCCCATTGGGCCTTGGAACGGGTCTTGTAGCAGCCGTTGAAGGCGCCGGCGGGGGCCAAAGGTAATATCCGCCATGCATTAACGGTAAAGGCGGCATGCCTTCCGCCGGATACCCCCTTATCATGGGATCATGCCAAACCACCCCGCGCCTTTCCCAGAGCCGACCGGGCCCGCCCCTCTATGGATGGCCCGGTTTTTGTCGATACTGGGCGCGGTGCTTTTGGCGATGCCGCTCCTCGTCGGACCGTTACTCGCCAAGACCCGGATCGATTGGGATGCGGGAACCCGGAAGTTCGCGTGCGCCGGAACCTATGGCCGCGCCAAAAAGCTGGGCTCGGGAGACTTGGCCCTTGTCTATAGCAGTGGAACCGATGTGTGGATCCGCAAGAGCGGAGACGGAGGCCGGAACTGGGGAACCGGGATCCGGGTCGCCCATGACGACGGCTATGCCAATACCAATGCCGAAATGGCGGAGCTTCGGAACGGCTGGCTCGTCTATGGCTGGAACGGCAGGCCGCAGGCGGGCGGTCCTTATTTCATAGGCACCAAAATCTCCAAGGATGGCGGCCTCACTTGGGGCGCCGAGGCGCGGGCCTATACCGGCGGTCCGGATGCAGGCACCGGTTGCTGGGAGCCCGCCTTCCTGCAACTGCCGGGCGGGGAACTGCAACTCTACTTCGCAAATGAATCTCCCTATCCCGGTACCAGCGCGGATCAGGAAATCGGCATGCTCCGGTCCCTGGATAACGGAGGAACATGGGGATCCTATCTCGCCGTTTCGCACCGGGCCGGCTCGAGGGACGGCATGCCGGTGCCCGTCCTCCTCAAGGATGGCGGCATCGCCGTGGCCATCGAGGACAATGGCCTCTCCGGATCGTTCAAGCCCGCCATCATCCATTCACCCGCAGGCATGGGCTGGGGCGGGACACCGGTAGGCGGAAAGGATCCGCGCCGTTGGGGCGCCTTGGCGCAAGAGGCCGTACTGGCCCCGTCTATCTACGCGGGCGCGCCTTACATGGTCCGGTTGCCTTCCGGTGAGACCGTCCTGTCGATCCAATCGGGCGAGGGACGGGATCCCGGGACTTCGCCCACGGCCCATCCCATCATGCAAGTCTATGTGGGAACCGCGGAAGCGGGTTCGTTCTCCGGGAAGACCACGCCTTTCCCGGATATCCCGGCGGTCGGTAACGGCCTGTGGAACTCCCTGTTGGCCATCGACGACAGCACGGTCATGGCCGTGAGTTCCGTAGCGGGGATGGGGAACAATGGGGTCTGGACCGTGATCGGCCGGGTCCTGCGGGATACGGGCCAAACGTCCATCTTCCGCCATCCGCAGGGGGGCCGAAAGCACCCGCAGATCGCCTCGGGTCGGGACGGAAACAACGGTTGGCAATACCTTGGATTCGATGTGCGGGGCAGGTCCTGGGGCCGTGAAGCGGAAGTGCGGGCAACCGTAACGCGAAAGTTACACTAGCCAGGCGGCTTTCCTAAAGGCGGGTCTTGTAACATCCGTTGAAGGTCCCGGTGGGCGCCGTCGCATTTTCCCGGGGCCGGAAAGGTATTGGCGGGACCCGTATGGGCCCAAAAAAATCCGGTAATAAACGGTCCTTATCCTAAAATGCGATCTATACCCGGTGCACGAAAGTGTGTATAATTATATGATGGAATCCTTCGAGTGGGACGAGGAAAAGAATGCAGCGAATCAGGAAAAGCATGGCATATCCTTCGAAGATGCGCAAAACGCATTCCTTGATCCCAAAAGGATTATCGCTTTGGATAAGTCCCATTCTGCTCGGGAGAGGCGATATTACTGCATGGGAAAGGTTAAGGGAGGAATTTTAACCGTTCGCTTTACGTATCGAAGCGGGAAGATCCGGGTTTTCGGAGCCGGATATTGGAGAAAAGGGAAGAAAGCCTATGAAGAAGAAAATTAAGTACACGAACGAACCAATGGGCGAGCTGGAAATCATAAAAGATTTTCTTCCGTCGCCGGAAGAATTGGTATTAAAGGAAAAGAATGTAAGGGTGACCATCAATTTGAAAGAATCGAGTATTAATTTTTTCAAGAAAGTGGCGAGCAAGCACCACACTCAATACCAGAAGATTATAAGGACCCTTTTGGATCATTACGCTTCCCAGGTTCCGACGGGAAGCCGGAAAAAGGCAGCTTGACGGTCAATCCTTGAGCACTCTGGGCGGAAACGCTTCATTTCCCGTACATTCATCGGGGTATAGGTTTTGCTTGAATAGCAGTCATACCTGAAGGAGGTGGAAATGTCATTTGAAAAGTTTTGCCTCGTGGTTCTTTTCGCCTCCGCCGCATTTCCTCAAATGCCCGCTACTGGCTCGTTCTATTACACCTTGGCTCCGCGCGAAGCCAAGGGTGGGGAGCCGGTCACCTTCCAGGTTTTCGAATTTAATATGTGTATGTACAGGTATGATGTAACCTACACCTTACTGCCGACGCAGATCAGTTCGAAGAAGACCATGATTGTCAATATGGTCGCGGTGAGGAGGCCGGAGTGCGCCCTTGCTGCGGGGTATAGCGGGCCGAGGGTTGTTTTTGAAAATCTGGAGGCGGGGGCGTATGTCCTTCAGTTCGATTCGACGAGTGAGTTCAGGGTGGAGCTGGGGGATACCAACCGGTTTGAAATAAAGGCGCCTTTGGGGGTGCTTTCCAAAATGAAGCCGGGGAATAAACCGAGCGGTAAATGGAAAGACCTTGGCGCAATGAGAATCGATGGAAAAGTGATAGGGGAAACGGCCCATAACAGATGGATAGGATGGACGACTCTGGAACCTCCATTGCCTCTCATCCAACCGTTACCCTGACTTGATAATGCCCGGTCCTGTCTATACTCTTCAGCTGGCGAATGAAGGGCGCCTCCAGACCCACTTTCAGGTTGCACCTATCGTTCGCTAGTTTTGGGCTTTGTCCCGGATCACCCACCCTGGTTTTCCTTATACCGGAGAGGTATTGGCCATGAACCGTAAAAGTATTTTAGTCACCGGTGTATTCATCTTATTTATCGGGAAATCTGCGCTAGCGGTATGCTCAGAAAAATTTGGGGGGGGCCAATGTCTGCGATTCACTCGCAGCCAAAACCGACTCAGATCTAATGATTTTCCATATTGAACTTAAGAGACCACCGCATGATTCCTTGAATACAACGGAAAACCAGGCAAATTTAAAGGCTTGGTCTGATTCAATTTATTCCAAGTATTACCTTCGGGATGCAAGGTACCCGAAATCAACTGAACGGCTCCCTACTCCACCCGATTCGTTATTGAATTGGGAATATCAATTTATTTTGGTCTCGAAAATGACGGCTAAAGAAATGGTTGAAGAGCCGTTTATCAGTCGCCTTTATTACCGAACTGAATGCCCGTCCTCCATTATTCCAAGCAAGAAATTACAGTTTAGAGCCTTAACCATTGGAGGAAATGGTTACGATGTTGTTGGGCGGAATCATTCTTTTAAAGGTCATATTCATGATGAAGAATCAATTTTGCAATTTAAAAGATGAATGACCTAAGGAGCCTATCGTGAACAAGTACCTCGGAGCTTTCCTCGTCCTGAGGCTGCTTTTGGTTCCCGTTTATAGTCAACCCGATAATCCTCCCAAATCCGGGGATGCTTCTTGCCAGGAAGAAACAGCCTTCGACCCGAAGGATACTGTGGCCGCGGATCCGGATGCGGAAGGGTATTATCCGCTGTTCAATGGCAAGGACTTCACAGGCTTGTGGCAAAGTTGCCTGACTAGGCATTCCCTAGGGTCAGTCGATGGGGCGATCTTCCGGGTGGATACGCTCCGCAAAGCCATCTACAGCATGCAAAGGGATTCCGGCAAAACGGCGACCGGCGGCGTTCTGATGACCAAGCGGAAATTCGACAACTACGACCTCGTCTTCGACTTCTGGCCCGACTTCGGAAATGATGCGGGGATCTTCAACCGGACTCCTGCCTCCGGAATATGTTATAAGACCACCCTTTCCTACCTCAACGGAGCCAGCCTGGGAGGAGTATGGGGAGAATTTGGATACCCAGCCAGGGACATCCGCCCTTTTAAATTCCTAGGGTCGGAAAGTGAAATCAGCTTGGGCAGCCCTGGGATTAATCACTATTCATGGGATTCCTTAACGAGCAAGCACTATTCGCAGGACTTCGGTTGCGCTCCAGAGGGCTGCAATGCCACTGACTGGCTGCGCCTCTGGGATATCGATGGCTGGAACCAGTTCAGGCTGCAATTCTATGGTGGCATCGAAGGAACGGACGCGGTTAAGGCCAAAGCGTGGTTCCGGAGGGTAAGGGCCGAGACCTGGATTCCCCTTATTGAGGATACGACCCTGGTCTGGCCAACGCCTGCTGGTTATATCGGTTTCCAGGTGCAGGGCGGGGGCCGGTTTACGGGGTCCCGGGGAACCTGGTACCGGAATATCCGCTGGAGACCCCTTGATGACCAAGGCAGACCGCTGCACCCAGCAAACGCCATCCGACCCCGCTCAATCGACCGATCCATGTTCCGCATGGAAACCGGCCAGACCGGTATCTCCTTCCTGTTCCAAAGGCAGGAGGCAGGAAGAACCATAGCCATCCATAGCCTGGACGGCCGATTGGTGGAGCGCCTAAACGGGTCTACAATCCGTGCCATATGGTCCGCGCGAGGAACCGCCAAAGGAGTGTATCTGGTCCGGATCGGAGGGAATCGGGGCCGCGACCTTTATACTCCGGGCCCGATTAGGATCGCTTGGTGATGCTGGGGGCACAAAAAAGGGCTTCTTCGGCAATTAGAATGCGGTTGAATTCGACTCCAAGCTCCCGAGTCAATGCGGCATTCGATTCAAATGGGAAAAGGAGTTAGGAAGCGTCTCTGAATACAGGAATCCTTTATTCAGCCGCAATTGAAAAATAAGTTCATCTATGGGCTACCCCACAATCAATATGCAGCCTGCCCTATCGAGGGGTAACGGGATTAAATACAAATGAATTTAACCCAGAACGCAGGAAAAAAATGAAATCACCTTACGATAAAATTCTCCTGTTTCTTCTTATCGTTTTCCCGTTTCAGGGTATCAGTCCCGCCAGTCCATTCGACATCGTGCCAGACACAATAGATGTTACGGTGAGAGGTATTGTTAAGGCCGATTCGATTCTATTTCTAAGAAACATGTCCGAGAATGAAATCAGGTTGGATTCGATAACCATCACTGAGTCTAGAACCAAGGCGCAAAGTTTACAGCTTCAAATAGTGGTTGGCGCCGATTCACGCGAGAACTCCATTATTTATGGAAGCTTTGCCATGGAATATTATAAGCCGATAGGTTGGAGAAGACACAATTTTTATAACTCGATTATCCCTCCCAAAACAGATTTATTTGTTCAAAGTGCAAATATCGATATATGCGTTATTTGCCCATCAGGGAAGACGTCGGCCAATTATAATTTGGTGGGCGACTCGGTTTCTGTGAAGGTTATCTTCTATTCCGGCGTCGAACGTGATTCATTGATAATGCTCGGGATTCAAAAACATGCCTCTTTTGTTGAACGGCGGAGTTCAAATCCTAAATCGGGGGACATTACTGAGTGGACATATGATTCGAATGGGAAGAAGAATCAACCTAAATTGCAAACCGGAAATCTAAGAACACCAATGTTCGAGTACAAGAATCCGAGATAAGAGGATTAATTAGGCCGACTTTTCAATTATACTCATTGCCCCATATCCGCCGGCGCCGCCTCCGTCCGCTTCTCCTTATCCCGCCGCTCGAATGACACCCCGTAAGCCAACGACCGGAACTTCAGCACCGGATCCTCCGACAACTCCAACCCCGGAACCACATTCGTGGGATCGAAAACGACCCCTTCGATGGCCTTCTGATCCTCATGCACCCGGTCCAGCACCAACCGGCCCAACACCGACTTCGGACGATCCTCCGGCCAAGCGATGCTCGGGTCATTGAGCTCATCGCCCGGAGACGGGAATTGCGCGACCAGATCCCAGGTCACCGGCCCCTTGGCCAGACGCGAGCGGATTTCATTCAACAGGTATTGTTCCGGGCGGCCTTTGATCTCTTCCGCCCCGGGGACATCCGAGTCCGTCCGCGGGATCCAGCGGTAGCGGAACGCATTGCGTTTCCCGGCCGCGTCCACCAAGTAATAGGTGTGGATGCCGTAATAGGCTTCCAGGGCGAAGCTGCCGGACGGTTTCAGCGCCTTGATGAACTTCACGCTCGCGAGGATGTGGATATGCTTGAGCACATGCCAGATGATGCGGAGCATATTGGGCTTGCCCTTGCTGCCGGGAGCCTGGGCCGAAGTGAGCGCCAGGAATTCCTCCGGGGTGCGGGCGGGGAAGCTGGGGATATTGATGCCGGCCCAGGTCGCCGCGGCTCCGGAGGGAAGGTCGAAGCGGATGGCCATGCCCAGGACCCGGCCGATATCCGGCGAGGTGCGGTCCGGCGCGCAGGGATTGGCCGCGGCATTGGAGAACCGGACCAGGCAGGGGATGGGATCGCCCTGGAAATGTTCGGCCTTGGACAGGGCCTTGGCTTCCTGGGAGGCCTGGAAGGTGCCCCGGATCCCCAGGCCGCGCGCATGGGCGCGGCGATAACCGGGCTTGGTACCGGCGACCTTTTCGATGATGGTAATGGCTTGTTGGGGGGACAGGGTATTCGCGGTCATGGATCCTCCGCCGCGCCGGTTCCGCTGGATGGGGACCGAGGACCGGTCCGATTCCATTGCTTGGCGCGACGGAAGCAAAAGTAGTTCCGTTTGCGAAAGCGGTCCGCGGCTGCGGCCGTCCCTAGGGCGCGGGACCTCTAGAAGAAGACCGGCCGGGCGTAACCCAGGCCGTTCCGCTTCACCCGGAGCAACCGCATGGTCCCGCCGGAACGGGCCTGGTTCCCGGCCCTGAAGAGGAATTCCTCCGGTCCGCGGCCCTGGCGCGATTCCACGAGGGTTCCGTCCAGGCCATGGAGGCTGACGGTGTAATCGCCTTCCAAGCCGACCTTCACCCGCAACATTCCCGGGAGGATCGAATGCCGGACCGCGGACCCGATGGCTCCGATTCCTTCCCGGCGATCCGTATCGGCGATGCCGACCGAGGCGGCGTTGAAGGGAACCGTGGACTGGTAATTATGGGTGAAGTACGCGGTGCCGTGGAACAAGGCCCCGCCCGTGGCAGATTTGATGCCGGTGGTGACGATCTTGAGCTCCCGATCCGTCGCCGCGGTCGCGGTCGGGGCGGCCAGGAAAATCCGCTTCCTGTCGTCCGAGAGTTTCACCGAGGCCACGGCGGCAACCGCGGGCTGACCGTCGATGCAGCAGCCGTAGACTTCCGTTCGATTGTAATGCCATTGGGTCAGGGCGAAGTTCGCGGGAGTGACATTGGGGTCGAGGGGTTGCGAGAATGCGATTTCGATACCGCCTTGGCGCGAATGCGCTTCGCGCATTTCGAAGGCGGGATTGGCGGCGTACTTGATGCGATAGATGGGCTTGGCGGCTCCCGCGGGCCAGTCGCCCATGGCCAGGATGGTCCCCACCACGATGGCGTCCTCGGTGGAATGCAGGGCCAGGCGGTTCACGGCCGCGGTGCCGAAGCCTCCCGTGAAGAAGAACAGGGCCCCGTTATAGGTGTCCGTTCCCACCTTGTCGAGGGCGACGCGGGAGATGCCCGGACTGTTCACGTCCCCTATCAGGAAGTCCCCGGCATAGGGCCCCTTGTCCAGGTAAAGCGGTTGGCTGGCGCTTTGATGCACGCCGTCCACGAGCCATGCGATGGGAGGTTCGTAGGGTAGGCCTTCGGCCCAGTTGGGCCGGTTGGGCGGGGCCTGGCGGTAGCCATAGGTCTTGCCGGGCTTGATGAGCATGAAGGTGCAGGCCGGCAGCCAGCCGCCCTGGTTGTCCGTGACGAACATGCGCCCGTCCGGGGTCATGGTCATGCCGTTGGGCTGGCGGAGGCCGCCGGCGACCTTGGTCAGGCCCCCCGAACCGTCCGCGTTCCAGGCGAGGAAGGCGCCGCTATAGGTGGAGGTGGGCGGGAAGGCGGAGCGCCCGCCCGGTTGGGTGGTGCCGCCGTAGGGGCCGTAGAATTTCCCGTTGTAATAGACCGGGGTCATCACCCACTGATGCCATTGCTCCCCGTTGTTCCATTTGAGGCCGTCGTCCGGTTGGGGCCAGCCGATCAGCTTGGTGCGGTTGGCGGAGAGGGTGGCGGGGTTCTCGATGTTCTGCACGGAGTAGAATCCGTCGCGTTCCGCCACGAAGACCTTGTCCTCGACCACGGTGACGCCGGAGGGTTGCTTCCACATGTCGGCGACTTTCCTCACGGAGAGCTTTGACATGTCCCCGGTCAGGCCGCTCACGATCTGGATCATGGACCCGGGCTTGGCGGGCGGGATTTCCCCATTCACCGTTTCGATCTCCGTCGTCGCCATCACCATGCGTCCGTCGGAGAGGAAGGCGAAGCCCATGTTCATGTAGGTGGCGGGCATGGGAACGGTTTCGATGACCAGGGAGGGGTTCTTGGTGTCCTGGGGCCACGGCGCTTGGGCGTGGACCAGGGACGCGGAAAGGGCGACTAAGGTGATGGATGAAATAGAAGCGATGGATTTCATGGCCGTCTCACCGGGGCGCGAGGGTCAAGGCTTGCGTGACCGCACCACCGTTCCTGCGCAACCGCACCAGCACAGGCGCGCTCCCCATGGGGAGGCCCGGCAATTCCAGGGACGCGGTGGCAGGCGCATTGGAAGAGAACAAGGACCGGCCGTCGAGACCCAGCAGTTCCACCCGATCGAAAAGATACGGGGCCACGATGCTCATGCCGCCGCCGGGCAGGCTGCGGATGGCGAAGCGTTCCGGGGAACGCTGCATGTCCATTTCCCGGCGGATTTGTTCGCCGAGGTCGACGGGCGTGAACTGTTTCAGGATGGGCAACATGGTATTGCGGTAGCTCACGTAATCGGCCTTGGGCTTCATGGCCACGGCTTCCAGGAAGCGCTCCACGTAGCGGGGATGGTTGAGCTCCTTGGGGGAACCGATGAAAAGGTTGGAGAGGAAGGAGCCCGTGGGCCCTTTGGGGGTGATGGTCACGGCCGGATCCAGGACGCCCTTCAAGGGGCGCAGGCCCAGGAAATAATCCGCCATGATGGCCACGTCCGACAATTCCGCGTAGGGGATGGTCTGGCCCTTCTTGATGCCGGGGCCGTAGAAGCTCATGAACGGGATCCAGGAATTGAGCTGGTCCGCGTCGTGCAGGGAGATGGTGTTGTTGTTCATGCCGTGATCGGCGGCCACGATCAGGTAGGTGCTGTCCCAGACGCCACCGGCCTTGAGGGCCTTGATGAGCAGGCCCAGCTGCGCGTCCACGGCCAGGATGGCCTTGTTGTAGGACGAGGCGGGGTCCGGGATCCCAGCGGGGCCGGTCCAGCCGTCGCGGATGCGCTGGGGATGGAGGCGGATGAGGCGGGCCTTGTCCTTCTGGAAATGATCGATGCCGTGCTGGACCACCGCTTCGTCGGTGAGCTCGCCGCTATAATGGAAGTCGGGCGTGGTGATTTCCGAATAGTTGGCCGAGCCTCCCGCGTATACGGACTTGATGCCCTTCTCGCGCGCGGCGAGGAAGATATCGTCCACGTTCTTGGATTCGAAGATATGGCATCCGTTATGGCAGGCCACGTTGCCCGGGGAGGTGTTCCCCCAGGGGGCGGTGCCGTTCTCGAGCTTGTAGCCTTCCTTGGGGTAGGGCGTGAAGGATTTCTCCGCGACCACGCCGCTGTCGAACATGAACTTGAGGTTGGCCGCGCCGTTGGCGGCCATGAGCTTGGCGGAGGCGGGTTCCAGGCCGTCGATGAAGAAGATGACTACGGTGGTCTTTTGGGCGTGGATGGGGGACACCAGGCCCGCAAGGACCAGGGCCGGAACAACCAGGACGGAAAGCATCATGGCCAGGGAGCGGAGCCCGGTCTTCAACGGAGATCTATCGGATCGCATCATGGATCTCCAGGCGTCTGCGGAATGGAATTGCATAGGGCCCCCTTGTCTACGAGGGTAACCTAGCCGGGGGACCCGCTCCCGCCCGGGCATACCTGCCCCGCGCGGGATCTTTTATTCACAATAGTGAATGCCTGAATCGGGGCGATATCGCGTTCTACGGGGCGGGATCGAGGTACACGGTTCCGAAAATGGAGGTTTCGACGCACCCGAGGGGAGCCCTCCGGAACCCTCATGCCGAAAAACTACCGGGCAAAGCGGCGGTCCCGACCTACCCTATCCTTTGGACATTCAACCCTAATCCTCACTTGAGGTTCTCTCATGGGAAAAAACCTTTCGATACGGATGGCATTCAAGGCCCTTCCCGCTTTGGCGGCATGCCTATGCCTGCATGCCGGCGATGCGGCCGCGCAAGGAACGGGAAGCTGGGGCACCAAGCCCAATCTGCCGGCCCCGCGCGCCAACGGCGCCGTGGGTCTCATCGGCCGTAACATCTATTACGCGGGCGGGTACTACCAGGGTAAGCCCGTGAACACCCTCTACATCTACAACCTGGACGCCAAGGTCTGGAAGACGGGGGCGAACATGCCCGCCTCCCTTCACCATATCGGCCAGGCGGCGGTCCTGGACGGCAAGCTGTACAGCATCGGCGGGGATTCCCATGGCGATGCCAACAGCCCGAAGCCCGGCGGGGCCGAGCATACCGGCACCTCCTACAACTTCGCCTATGATCCGGCCACGGACAAGTGGAAGACCCTGAAGCCCCTGATCCGCACCACGGCCACCTCCGCCATCATCGCGTTCGGGAAGAAGATCTACGTGATAGGCGGGGTGGACAGCATGGGCATCGTGCATACCGCCACCCAGGAATACGATCCGGCCACGGATACCTGGACCCTGAAGAAACCGATGTTCACGCCCCGGGACCATGCGGGCGTGGAGGTGCTGGATTCCCTCATCTACGTCTGCAGCGGAGGCGTGCTCAAGAAGAATACCGGCGCCTTCGAGGCCTATTCCCCGGCCAGCGATACCTGGTACAAGCTGCCGAACATCCCGACCCCGCGCAGCGATATGGGCTTCGGGCTGGTGAAGGGCCGGATGTACGCCTTCGGCGGCGAGTGGCCGGGCATCTACGACAATAACGAGGAATACGATCCGGTGGCGAAGTCGTGGCGGGCCGTGATCCGCATGCCGGAAGCCTGGAAGGCCCTTGCCACGGCGATCGTGGGCGACAGCATCTATTCCTTCGGCGGTTATACCGCATCGGGAATGACTTCGAAGGGCATCGTCTTCATCCCGCCCAACAATCCCAGCGACGTGATCGCGACCGGGTCCATGATAAGGTCCATGGGCCGCGCCGGTTCACTAGGGCCCACCTTCTCCAACGGCGCCATCGATTTCGGGTTGGGATTGGATGCCTCGGGACGCCTGCGGGCGGTTCCCGTATCGGCCTTGCCATCCGGGGTGCGCTGAGCCCCCGGGCCCCGGCTCCCGGCCAATCACCCCTTATAGCGGCCAATGCTCCCAGGTATTCGCGCCGCGCTTGAACATGTTCACCTCGCCGCATTTCCCGAAGTGGTTCCCGGACAGGTAGGGCGCTCCCGGCTGCGCCAGGTCCGCTTCCCAACCGGGACCGTTGGAGATGAAGGACTTCAACTCGAACCAGCCGTTCACGCTCCTGGAGCAATCCATCTCCACGTCCAGCATCCAGTAATGCTGGCCCCAGACGTTCAGGATCTCCTCGCCATGGCCGTCGATGGCCACGGTCTTCTTGGGGCCCCAGGCGGCGGGCCAGACATCCGTGGTCCAATCCGCGGGCGAGCCCACGGCGGCGGCGCTCTGGCCCGCTTCCACGCCGTACCAATCGAGATACGAATCGTTGGCCTTCAACGGGGCCGTGGTCGCGTTCCGCAGGTTGAGGTGCCGGATGGGCATGGCGCATTCGTAATTGGTCTTCTGGCAGTTGCGGCCCAGGTTGGCGTTGGCGTAATTGTGATCCAGGCCGCCGCGGACGAACATGTCCTGGCCCACCACGGTCTGGCCGTAAATGAAGACGACCGTGCGCTTCCAGGTGGATGCGGTCGGGACCTGCTTGATGAGAACGGTATCCAGGCCGGTGCGGCCGCTATTGTCCGTGACCTTGAGCTCGAAGGCATAGGTCCGGTCGACCGTGGTCGGAGGGATGGCGGCGGAAGCCTTGGCGGTACCGGGATTGGCCAGGGTGACCATGGGCCCGGAGATTTGGGTCCATAGCCAGCCGGCAATGATCCCGTCCGGGTCCGTCGAGGCGGAGCCGTCCAGAAGGGCGGTGGCTCCGGAGGCGGAGACGGTTTGATCCGCGCCCGCCTTGGCCACGGGGGATTGGGGATCCGGCACGATCCGGGTCACGGAATAAGCCTTGGTGTTCCCGTTGAAGGCGATGGCGTAATCGCCCGCGCCCTGGGTCACCATGATATCGGCGCCGCCCTGATCCGCGATCCCGTTGGCCGGGGCGATGTCGCCGAAGTTCAGGGTCCAATCCCCGTAGATGTCGAACTTGAACCGCTCCGTGGCGGTGGAGCCAAAGGAAGCCTGGGCGGTCCAGGTATTGTCGCCAAGGCCGTTCATCTTCTGGGTGGCCGCGAACCCGTTATGGCTGCCGCGCAGGTAGACCTGCGGGAAGGCGGGCGCGCCATAGGCGGCCGTCACGCTGCGGGCCGAGGCGGGTACGGCGAAGGTGAGATCCGAGGCCGTGGTGACCATGCCATTGTTGGTCCAGGATTTGAAGCCGTAGGGGATCCCGCCCGCGGTGAAGGACGCGTTGGCGGTTACGGAATGGGTGCTGCCTACGATGAAGGCCTGGGTAAAGGGCGCGGTGCGCGCGGTCCCGTCCACGACCAGTCCCGCGCCGGCGGGCGAGGAGGCGAAGGTGATGTCCGCCTTCCTGGGCAGGATGGATATGGATGCGCTGGAGACGCCTCCGTTATTGTCCCGGGCCACGGCCTTGAGCTCGTACCAGGTGTCGACGAGTTCCGGGAAGGTGGCCTCGAAGGATCCGGAGAGGCCGTTCACCTCCTGATCGGGATGGATATGCTCGGCATGATGGAGGATGACCTGATAGGTGACCTTGGCCGCGGTCAGGGGGCCATCTTCGGCGTCATCGGCCTGGATCCGGAAGGAGACCTGGTCCCCGGCCGCGTATCTGGAATTGTCCGCCGGGGAGAGGAAGGAGACCGTGGGCAAAGTATTGCCCGCATTGATGAGCACGGTCTTGGTGCCTGACGCTCCCTTGGAATCGGTCGCCTTCAGTTCCACCTGATAGGATCCTGCGGCGTAGGTATGCAAGGCGCCGATGCCGGCGGCCGTGGCATTGTCCCCGAAGCTCCAGGAATAGGTCATGGCATCGGCGTCGGCATCCGTGGAACCGGCGGCGGAGAAGTTGTAGGTATAGGCCGTGCCGGCGACATAAGAGACCGTCGCCACGGCGACCGGGGCATGGTTGGCCCCCAGGTAGGCGATTTCGCGGAGGCGGCCTTCATTATAGGAGAGGTAGGCCAGGTTGCCGTTGGGCGCGGCCTCGAAATCCACCATGGACCCGAACCCCCCCGCGGTCCCGAAGAGGGCGACACCGCCGCCGGGAGCGTAGGTCCAAAGTTCATCGCGGTTGAAATCGGCCCAGAAGACCTTGCCCAGATAGGTTCCCGGATAGGCGCCGCCGCGGTAGGCCTGGCCCATGATGATGGCCGCGCCGACGCCATTGTGCTGGTAGGCGTGCACGGCCGGCTTGGTGCCCTCGCCGGCCACGGTATTGCAGGTGGCGCTGGTGCGGCCGTCGGCGGCGTAGAGGGGCTGCTTCCTGGCCACATTGCTTTCGCCCTCGTAGCAGGGCCAGCCCATGTTCTGGTCGCGCACGGGATTGGTCCAGGCCGTGGAGATGACGTTCAGCTCTTCCCAGGTGTCCCAACCCACATCGCCCTCATAGATGGTCCCGTTGGCGCGATCGACGGTGAAGCGGAAGGGCTGGCGCAGGCCGCGGGCCAGGACCTTGGAGCGGTTGGAGGCGGGATTCGCCGCATCGTAGAAGGGATTGGAAGGGATGCCGGCTCCGGTGGAGGGATTGATGCGGATCATCTTTCCGTTGAGGCGATCGTAGTCGTAGGTCTTGGTGGCCTCGGGGTCGAGGGCCGAGGGCGTGGCCCCGTCGCCGAAGGTCGCGAGCAGGTTCCCGTTCAAATCGAAATCCAGATCGCCTCCGGAATGGGGATCGTTCTTGAACCCCGCGGTCTCGAGGTCGGTGGCCAGGGTGACCATGGTGGCCAGGTCGGCCGCGTCGGGATTGTCGGTCCGGGGCGAAAGCCGCACCACCCGCCACCGCGCGGAACCGCCCTGATCGGGATCCCCGGGGGACAGCTCCTCATGGTAGAGCATGTAGAAACGCTTGTTCACGGAGAATTGAGGATCGAAGGCGATGGAAAGGATGCCGCGCCCCCAGGCGGAGTTGATCTGGGCGCGCATGTCCAGGAAGGTGGCGATGGATCCGTTGGTCTTGACGATCTTGACGATGCCGGCGCGCTCGGCCACGAAGATGCGTCCGTCCGGCGCGTAGGCGAAGGACATGGGCTGGTTGAAGCCGGAGGCGATGGTATTGAACCCGAATTGGGCGGGGAGTCCCGCTCGGGCATTTTGCCCCAAGGCGAAAAGGGAAAGGAGGACGGGAAAAACGGTATTGCGGATGAACACGGGTGGGTCCTTTGGATCAAGTGAAGGGCGCGGTACGGGAGAGAAAGGGATCGGACCCCGGGGAATCGCTTCCCGGAGGCATCCCGCCATCATGCGTAGCGGGGAAGATAATTCGATCCGTCCGGACCATAGCTATTCCCCGTATACAAAGCGTGGCCAGCCTGATCACGATCTTGGACTGCTTGCGATGCCGAGGTTGTAACTCCCCATCGTTCCCAAAACGGAAACGGTTTGTCGCGTCCCAGGGATCCCGGCGGGACTTATTTCACTTATCCTTTGGCCGGGGCTTGGGGAAGCTTGTGCGCAGGCTTTTTCAGAGGGAGTGGTTCGTGTCATCATTCAAGGCCCTTCCGGCCGTTTTCATCGTTTGCATGGTTTCTTCGGTTTTCCCCCGTTATGGCGGGGCTCAGGGTGTCGATCCCGTTTCCCTATCCGGGACCATCACCGATCCCGCCGGCAAGGCCATCGCCGGGGCGCAGGTGACCTTGGTGGGGCGCCCGGATCTGTCCGCCAGGACGGATGCGGCGGGCCATTATAAGCTGATCCAATCCGGAACCGCCCTGCGGGCACCGGGATCCGCGCCCGGCGCGGCGCGGAATGGCCGGGCCTTCGCCTTCGGCGGGATCACCTTTCTGGAATCGGGGGATATGGGAAATGCCTGGTCCGCATCGGGGAGGAAGTCCGGAGTGCCGCCGTCGGGTAACCTGGAGGATACCCATGGTTCCCGCGGATCCCTTGGTTCCCAGGGACCCCGGGGAGCCAAGGTACCCCTCGCGAAAGCCGGATCCGTCCAGGACTCCATCGTGGTCCTCGCCATCGGCTACCAGCGGGATGGGCGGATCGTATCCAGCCTCACCGGCACCCAGGATTTCCGTCTCAAGCTCCTGGCCTATACCGGCGTGCCTTACAAGACCGGCGCCAACCTTTCGGCCTACGAAAAGCAGATGTGCACCCTGGACGTCCACGTCCCCGCCGGCCCGGTCCGGAAATACCCGGTCATCGTCCATCTCCACGGAGGCGGCCTGCAGGAAGGGGATAGCAAGGAGGGTTGGTCCCTGTCGGACAAGAACGATTACGTGCGGAAGATATCCGATGAAGGGTTCATCCTGGTCTGCGTCAATTACCGCCTCGGCATCGATCCCGATCTCCCGGACAAGGGCGGCCTGCGCGGCAAGTTCCCGGATTACCTCAGGGACGCGGCCGCGTCCATCGCCTGGGCCAAGCGCAACGTGGAACCCTACGGAGGGGATACCGCGAACTTCTTCGTGATGGGGTATTCCGCCGGCGCCTGGCTGGCCCTGATGATGGCCATGGATACGACCTATTACCACGAGGCCGGGTTCGACGCGAGGGCGGTTTCCGGGTACATCCCCTTGAGCGCGCAGACCTACACCTACGGCGAGTACGCCATCGAGAAGGGCATTACCGATCGCGGCATCACGGAAGCGGCGGCGATGAAGTTCGTGCGCAAGACGGACATGCCCATCCACCTCTTCGCGGGTGGCCTGGAGACCCAGCGGATTTCCGACAACAATGATTTCGTCAAGGCCATGGCGGCGGCCGGAAGCAGCAACCTGGAGTTCTCGGTGATGCCGGGCCGGGACCATGAGCATATCGTCAGCACCATCGGGAACGCCGTCGACGAGACCCGGACCCTGATCCTGGAATTCATCCGCAAGCATTCGGTGCCGTAAACCCGGTTTTCGGGGCGCGTTGTCCGGTTTTTAACAACGGAAAATGGGGGCGAGGGGCGGTTTCGTCCCATCCTCAAAGGCTGGGCCGGATAGATTGGAGGGAGCGCGGCTTCCCTGCGCGCCAACCAGGTGGGCCCAGGCATGCATCTCCCGAATCTCCGCGCACCCGTAATCGCCCGCCTGGTGTGCCTCCTGGGCCTGCTGGAGTCGGGAACCTCCTCCGCCGTCAAACCCCTCATCCTCAACGCGGACGCCGCGGGCAACCAGGCCAGCCGTTTCGACGTGGACGGGAATTCCCTGGACGCCCATGACGGCACATTGGCGCTTTTCGGGAGCGAGTATTGGCTTTACGGGACCAGCTATGCCTGCGGATATGAATACCAGGTCAACTCGAAATTCTGCGGGTTCAAGGTCTACAGTTCCCCGGACCTGGCCCATTGGACCGACGAGGGTTTCGCCGTGCCGCCCGGGGATTGCGCGTATTGCTTCCGCCCCCACGTGCTCTACAACCAGGCCACCAAGACCTACGTCATGTGGACGGACGCGGGCGGAGCCTACCATGTCTATACCAGCGCGGACCCCCAGGGGCCTTTCACCCAGCGGCCCAATCCGACCCTGGCCGTGGGCGGCGCCGTCGACGAGGCCCTCTTCCAGGACGAGGACGGGACCGGATGGCTCATCCATAACACCACCCAGGTGGCCGCCGGCCTCACCGCCGACATGGTGGTGGAAAAGCTCACGCCCGATTACCTGAACACCACGGGGGCCAAGGTGGAGCTCGGGCTGGGGGATGTGGAAGGCTTCGCCGTCTTCAAGAGGAACGGCGTCTACCATGCGCTCATGTCCGATCCCAGCTGCGCCTATTGCTCCGGAGGGACGGGCGAGATGACGAGCGCCGCGATGCTCGGTCCCTGGAAAGGCGCCTGGTCCGATCCGGACGGCGTGCACCAGAGCGGCCGCAAGGAACCGCGCATGCGGGCGCGCATCGTCAACAAGGACAATTGCGGCGGGCAGCCCCTCGCGGTCCTTCCCGTGGTCCAGGAGGACGAATCGACCGCCTACTACTTCATCTCGGATCGCTGGAACAATCGCGCGCCCAACGAATCCCTGGCCAACCTGTTCATAGGACCCCTGGCCTTCGACTCCCGGGGAACCCTGGATTCCATCCGGTGCGTGGACTCCTTCACCGCTTCGCTTAAAACGGGATCCCCGGGGGCCTACAAGGTTTCCGCGGACCTGGATCAGACGAGCGGCTTCGAGGGCTTCCGCCATTATTGCGATATCAAGGGCCCGGTCCAGCGCCAACAGGCCTTCACCGCCTCCCGCAGCGGCACCCTGACCTCGGTGAGCGTGACCACCTTCCGCTCCGGCGCCCCCGATGCGCCGTTGTTCCTGGACGTGCTGGACTCCCAAGGCGCGCTATTGCGCTCCACCGCCATTCCCGTTTCCTCCATTCCCTGGGCCCCCAAGGCCGTTGCGGTGAACCCGGATATCCCGGTATCGGCGGGCCGGTCCTACCTGCTGCGCCTGCGCTCCGCGACCGCCGCGGGCTGCTACGGATTCGAATACAATGACGGCAATCCCTACATGGGAGGGTCGGAAAGCTATAGCGTGGACGGAGGCGGCTCATTCACGGCGGAACCGGCGCGGGACGTGAAGTTCGCCGTGGACGTGAAGGCCGCGGTCGCCGTCCGTGATGGCATCCGGGGAGGTAACACGCAGGGGACCCATCGACCCCGCTCGGCGCCCGGAACCTATAACGCCCAGGGGCGGAAGCAGGGCAAGGCCATGATCTTCGCACCCGTCCTTACCAAGCCTTGACGGCTTTGCCCAAGGATCCTGGAAAATGAAAAGGCCCCGGATTGCTCCGGAGCCTTCATGCCCTTTCGGGATTCGCCTCAAGTTGGAACAGTGAGGTATACCCCGTATATCGGAATCCGGACGATTGGACTTTAGCCTATCCCGATGCGTGTCCGCGTACAAAATGAGCGTATGCAGCCTCAAAAGGAGGGATTTTCGCAAGGTTTGACTGTCCTCGGAATCCTGCCGGGTTTTATCCTAAGTATCATGAAGCTGATAAGCGAATCCGGTGTCTTTTACCTCGATGAAAACGGCCAGCGCGTCGCCTTGACTCCCAGGGAGTTGAACCTCTTCAGGCAAATGAATCCTATGGGTCGGAGGCTCATCCTCCGTAAACGGGCATTGGACCTGACCCAATCCAATCCAGGCAATCCGGATATCGAAAGGCTGTGGTCCTTGGTCCGCCTGCCCGCCCGGGAATGGAGCTTCATCGTACCGGACGAGAAACCCTCCCTGGGCCCGACGCTCCAGGATTGATGTGAATCGTACTGCGATCCGCATCCCCCTTCGGGAAGCCGACTTCAAGCCCCTCGTCAAAGTGTTATTGGTCTTTTAACGATCCGGCTGCCTGCGGAACCGCGCAAAGGCCTTCCGGCATAGTACCAGGGCCGCTCCAATCCATACGATCGACATCCCCGCGCCGAGAATCAGGGCCGTCCAGGTATCCCCCTGATAAGAGCGGCGGATCAACAGGCTAGCGCCGGCCAAGGGATGGAGAAGGTAGAGCCCCGCAGGACCAGGCCCCGCCATGGGAAAAAAGGGAAGCAACAGCGGAAGCGCCGCCACCAGGCACGACCCGAGCGCCTTGGGAACCGATCCGCCCAATGCGGCGATCTGGAAGCCGAAGCAGGCGAACAGGGTGCCGGCCGCGGCGAGGCCGATCCAGAAGGGGAACGGGTTGAAGTAGGGGCCGCGCGACACCAGGACCATGGCCGTATTGCAGGCGATGGAGGGGATGGCCAGGCTGATGGCCTTGGAGGCCAGGTATTCATGGGGCCGCAGGGGGGTATGGTCCAGGAGATCCAGGGAGCCTTCGCGTTTTTCGCCGAGGGCCTGCAGCACCAGGAAGGGGACCGTGGTGGAGAACGAGAAGGCGAGGGAGGCGAACGGGGCAAGCGTATCCGAATTCCCCTGGGGGATATGCGCGAAGGCAAGCACGGTCAGGAACGCGGCGAGGGCGGCGAGGAACGGATAGCCGCGTTTGGCCTGGATCAGGAGATCGCGGCCTACGCTGGCGGCCAGTCGTTTCATGCGCCGCCCCGGATCGACTCCGTCCCGGCCCTGCCGTCCCGCAGCGGGATCCAGCGATCGCAAAGTCCCGCCAACAGATTCGCGTCCGCCGTTGCCATCACCACGCTCTTGCCCGCTTGTTTCCGGTCCAGCAGGAGGCGCCTCACGATTTCGATTTCCCCGGCATCGAGCCCGGCCGTGGGTTCGTCCGCGATCAGGCATTCGGGATCGTGGACGAGGGCCAACCCCAGGCTCAAACGTTTCCGCATGCCAGGGTCCAGTTTGCGCGCCGGCCAATCCGCTTGGGAGGAAAGGCCGATCCGCTCCAGCAGATCGGAAACGGATCCTTTGCCGCCGCGGTACAGTCGCCTTATGGAGGCCAGGTTGGTGCGCGCGGTCAAGGTTTCGAACAGGCCGGGACGCTCCCGGGAAATCCCGACGCGCTCATAGAATTCCCGGTTCCAGTCCGGGTACTCCCTGTCCAGGTATCGGACCGATCCGGCATAGTCCCTGAGGGAGCCCGCGAGGATGCCCATCAGGGTGGACTTCCCCGCGCCCGCCGGGCCCAGGATGCCGAAAACGACGCCGGGGCCTACGTGGAAGTCCACGCCCCGTAAGGCTTGATGAGGAGATCCCGGGTACGCATATCCAAGGCCGCGGACATCGATCATGCCCGAAAGGTAATCCTTTTAGGGGAGGACGGCGCTTAGAGGGTCCGGCCCAGGACGTATTCCCAAATGGGCCGGGGAAAGGCCTGCCGGAAGATCAGGCCCGGACCCTGCGCCGGATACCGACCGCTGTCCTTGGCCGGGCGCGCTACTGAAGCGGGATCCGAAAACAGGCCGCCTTCCGCATCCGTAACGGCATATCGCAAGGAAAGGTATTTCAACCGGGTGCAGGGGACGCCGGGGCCCATTTCGCATTTGAGATCCTCGGTCTCGAATCCATCCACCTGCGCCTTGATGTATACGCCGCGGTTGGCGCGATAGTAGAAGATCCTGCGGAATCCCTGCTGCGGCGACTGTTGGGTGGTCTTGCATCCGATGCTTACGTCCCCCGAATGGATCCACCCCATCCCCGCGAAAGCATTCCGCTTGGTGTACTCCGGATAACGGTCCGGCACGGAGTCGAGGGGCGTCAGGCGGGTGGGGAAGACCAGGGCCTGGGCCCAGGCCGTATCCGCCGCTCCTTTGAACCCGGATACGCCTTGGGCCTGTTCGGCGATGAGGGCGCTGAAGTCGGTGGCATTGCAGGAGGCGTTGAAGTCGGGGAGGCCGATATTCCGCAAGGTCAGGATGGTGTTCTGGCCCAGGTCGAAACGGACCGCCTGGATCTCCGTGAGGGACGCTTCCACCTGCCGGGCCCCGGCATAGAGGCGGATCCTGCCCTCCATATGGCCCTGCTTATAGACAAGGGTGGAATCCAGGCTCCAGGCGGCGCCCGCCGCGGAAAGGATCAAGAGCAAGGACGGGATTCGGTTTCGCATGGTACCCCCCTATGGGATGGGACGACGGCATCGGCGGAAATGTTCCGGGAATATAATGTTTCCGAAGGGTAAACATAATAACGGCCGGGGAGGAGGGGACCCCCCGGCCGCTTCGCCGGGAATAGAGCGTTGTGCCCTACCCCGGATATTCGATTGAATGGACTACCCTAAGAACTCGTTACCGACCTTCCGCGCCCGCACGGGCTTGTCCGGGTCGATGCCCAGCCTGATGCCCACTTCCACCAGCAGGTTCCACCCCGCCGCCAGCTGGACGTATTCATCGTAGCCCTTCACGGAAGGGATGAGGATGGTGGGGAAGGAGGTCTGGCGGGTGCTGATGGCGATGACCCGCATGCCCACGCCCGTTTTCAGGACCTGGCTGAACTTCTCTTCTTCGTCCGGGAAGGGTTCCACCAGGACCACCACCTCGTCGGGGTTCATGACTTCTTCGATGCCGTGGACCGCGTAGGTGCCTTCGAGGAAGGCGGATTTCTTGCGCGTGATCTCGTTGGTCTTGAGGGTCAGCTCTTCGGCCACGCCATTATTGCGGCCGGAGAAGTAGATGACCGGGGCGCTCGCGACGGCCTTGGTGTATTCGGGGTCGATGCTGAGTTCCAGGGCCGCCTTGACCGCGGCGGCCGCGGCGGGCAATTCCGTCATGGCGGACTTGCGGAGCTTGGCCAGCACGGCCTGGTAGAACAGGGCCTGCTCCACCACGCTCTTGGTGGCGGCCACGGCCTTCTCGGGACCGCAGGTGAGCACATGGGCCTTTTTGGAAATCTCCGCCAGGGGCGCGCCGGCATGGGCCATCACGCCGTAGGTATGCTTATGTCCCTTGGCGTTGAGGCCCTTGAAGAGGCGGACCACTTCCTTGGTCTTGCCGGAATTGGACGCGGCCAGCACGGCATGGCGCGACAGATCGTATTCCATGGCCTGGGTGGCGCCATCGGTGGCCATGGGTAAGGGGAAGCCCGTCTTCATGGCCTCGTACATGGCGCGCTTGGCGGGGAAGATGCGGCTGCTGCCTTCCCCCGTGAAGAACAGGCGGTTCTCCTGGGACAGGGAATCGGCGAAGGCGGCGGCGCATTCCGGATCGAAGTTCCGGATCACGTCCGCCGTCTCGAGCATTTCCCGGACCAAGGCGTATTTGGAGTATTTATCGTCCGTCAGATTCATGCCACGCTCCCCTGGAGCGACGCGCTCCCCTGGAGCGAACGCGCTCCGATGCTTGCCCTTTTATTGTCCAATACGAATTCGGCGATGGTTTCCTGGAGGACGGGATCCTTCTGGAACCCGCCGCCCAGGTGCTGCCACATGGCTTCGGCGTATCCGCAGCCCGCCTGCTTGCCGAAATACTCGTTCTGCTTCTTCATCTCGCCGAAGAAATCGTCCATCTTGTGCATCACGCGCATGAGTTCGATCTGGCTCTGGTGGTGCCCGAGCATTTCCATCTTGACGTCCATCACCGAGGTGATGTCCACGAAGAAATGGGGCGATTGCAACTTGCCGCCGAGGGGATCGGAGGATCCCAGGGGCGCGGTATGGTAGAGCAGGGGCGTGATGTCCAGGGGCTTGGCCTTGCAGGGCACGTTGGGCAGGGTCGCCACCATGGTCGCCGCTTCCACGATATTGCAGGTGGTGCGGTGATCGCTATGGTAGTCCCAGGGAAGGTGGGTCATCACGATACCGGCCTTTTCCAGGCGGAGGATCTCGGTGATGCGGATGCGCAGGGCCTCGGTATCGTAGAGATAGCCGTCCCGGCCCTCGCAGCAATAGTATTTCGCGCCCAGCTGCTCGGCGGCCTTCCGGGCCTCCCGCTTGCGGGTCTCGATGGTTTCCTGCTCGGTGGAACCGATTCCGCCCAGGCCCCCGGGGGTCATGGTGACGATGGCGAGCTCGTAGCCCTTGGCCCGCATGAGGGCCATGGTCCCGGCGGAGAAGATCTCCGTATCGTCCGGGTGGGCGTGGATGGCGACGATTTTCTTGGGGAACTGGTTCACGCGATCGCCTTCTGTTTCGAGGGCTTCTTGACGAAGTTCTTTTCCAGGGTCACGTACTCGGGCACTTCGCCCAGCAGGGGGCGCAGGTAGTCCAGGGCCTCCGCGGTGACATGGTTCCCGGCGGCGTTGATGTACGAGTCCGGCATGGGCTTGGCCCGCACCGCGACGTCGCCCAGGGAGGCTTTGGAGAACCGGATGGAATAAGGGTCGTTGGATACGCGCTCGATCGTGACCATATGACCTGTCTCGCCTTTGGCCGCGAGATCCACGGCATGCCTGCCGCAGTCGAAGGCCTCCTGCAGGTCCTGCTTCAGGGCCCGGTCCATGGCGCACATGATGAGGGACTCGGTGATCTGGAATTCGCCGCGCAGGCCGGTGACCTTGGACATCATCTTGTGCAGGTTGAGGCCGACGCTGGCCCCGCCCATGGCGCCGAACTCGGTATTGTGGAAATTGTCCTTGGTCATCGAGGCGCTCACGGGCGATCCGTCCGCGTACTTGAGGCCTTCGCCGCAGACCACGGAGACCCAGCCGTATTTCTTGATGCACTCCTGGGCGTCCACGAGGAACCGGTCCGCGTCGAAAACGCGTTCCGGCATGTAGATGAGGTGGGGGGCGTCGTCCTCGTTGGTCTTGGCGAGGGCGGTGGCCGCGGCCAGCCAGCCCGCGTCGCGGCCGATGGTCTGGTAGATGACGAATTGGTCGACGCGCTGCATGTCGCGGAAGAGCCAGCCGGACTGGCGCACGCTCAGCATATTGGAGCGTCCCGCCGAGGCGAACCCGGGCGTATGGTCGGTGCCGAACAGATCGTTGTCCACGGTCTTGGGGATGCCGATGCCCTGGAGTTCGTAATGGTTGGCGCGGCAGTACTGTTCGACCCGATGGATCGTGTCCATGGTGTCGTTGCCGCCGATGAGGAAGAAATACCGGATATCGTATTTGCGGAGCACTTCGAGGATGCGGGGGAGGTCCTCCTCCTTGACCTTGTGGCGCGAGGAGCCGAGGGCCGAGGAGGGCGTGGTGCGGAGGCCTTCGATGACGTGGGCGGGCTGCTGGCCGAGGTCGATCAGGCGCTCCTCCATGAAGCCCTTGATCCCGAAATTCATGCCGTAGATATCGTCGGCCAGGCCCAGGCGGCGGCATTGCTCGATGATGCCGGCGAGGCTGGAATTGATGACGGAGGTGGGCCCGCCCGACTGCCCGATGACTGCATTGCCCTTCACTGGTACCCCTTCGCTTTTGGTCGCTTAACCAAGCTACTTCGCCCAAAAAGCCAACGGTTGGACGATTCGACGATTTTTTTAACAATTCTGATTATTCGGCGACTATCCGGTGAAGTGGATTTCAACGCCTCAGGCGCAAAAAAGAAGACCTTCGCAAGTTGTCCCGGGGACAACGGTAATATCCCTAATGGGACTGAAACTCCCGTTCAGGCGCCTTTTTTCCGGGCCTCCGGGGCGGAAGCGGCGGGCATGAAAACCGTCCTCATCCTATAATCCTGACACGGGAATTGCACCGGTCCTCGCGCTACGGGACGGCCGGTTCGGGGGTACCCGTCTACATCCATATCGAAAGGACGCCCATGGCTTGGGATAAACCGTTTATTGCCTTTTTTTCGAACCGGAGCCCGAAGCGCGCGGGGCTTTCCGCGGCTTTCGCGGCCTTCCTGGCCTTGTCCGCCTTCACGGGTTGCATGACCGATACCAAGAGTGGAGAAAGGTCCGCCCCCATCGATCGGGGTCTGCCCCTCCTCTTCTCTTCGGTCAGCCCCGCCGGCGAGGCCACCCGCAGCTTCCCCGAGGAACTGCGCATGCGCCTGGTCGCGGTCGATCCCGCCTTCGCCGCCGATGGCGGAACCCTGCTCAGTTCCACCCCTGGCTTTCTCCTCAACCTGTTCGACGACGTGAAGTTCACCGCCCTGGTCGATCGCTCCGACATCCAGGATGCCGGCCGCTTCACCCTGAACGGCCATCTGGACGGCGTGGACGGGAGCTATTTCATCCTTACCTACTCCGAGGGATCCATTTCCCTGACCGCTTATCACCCCGCTAAGGGGGTTTTCGAAATCACCCCCGCCGGGGACGGCATCGGGAAGGTCTCGGAATTCGATCCCGCCAAAATGCCCCGGGTGACCCATGGAGCCATCTTCACGGACGGTTCCATGATGAACCACGACATGAACGATCCCAACATGACCATGGGCCTGGGCAAGACCGCCGCCGGTACTTCCGTCATCGATATCCTCGTCGTGTATACCGCGGCGGCCGTGACCGGGGCGGGAGGCGAAGCGGCCATGCGCACGCGCATCGACAAGGCCGTGGCCGAGGCGAACACGGCCTTCACCAACAGCAGGATCGACGCACGTCTCAGCCTGGTCCGGGCGCAGCAGATCAATTACGCGGAAACCGGGAACATGGGCACGGACCTGGGTCGGTTGCAGAATAGAACGGACGGGTACATGGACGACGTGCACGCCGTGCGGGACGCCTACAAGGCGGACCTGGTCTCCCTGATCGTGGAGAATACCGGCGGCGGCATCGCCGGCATCGGCTACGTGATGACCTCGGTGGGATCCGGATTCAAGAGCTACGCTTTCACCGCCATCGGCCGCGCCTATACGGGCAGCGGCAATACCCTGGCCCACGAGGTGGGGCACAACCTGGGCTGCGCGCATGATCGCCAGAACAGCAGCAGCCAGGCCGCCTACCCGTATTCCTACGGCTACCGTTTCAATGCCGGCACCACCCAGTACCGGACCATCATGGCCTATTCCCCGGGCATGTCCATTCCCTACTATTCCAATCCCAACGTGACGTACC
Source organism: Fibrobacterota bacterium (assembly GCA_028287465.1). Taxonomy (GTDB): domain Bacteria; phylum Fibrobacterota; class Fibrobacteria; order UBA11236; family UBA11236; genus Chersky-265. Next base: position 5,414 of record JAQBPO010000064.1, on the reverse strand, counting down.
TGGGCGTGCCCACCGGCATCCCGGACGGCCAGGCCAATTCCGCCGACAATGCCCGCACCATCAACAATACCGCCCCCATCGCGGCCAACTTCTATATCGGCGTGCCGCCGACCACGCGCAACGCGCTCCTGGTCGTGGGCAATACCGTCCTCAACGCCGGCGACCAGGCCGTGCAGAACCGTCTCCAGGCCCTGGGCTTCACCGTGACGGTCAAGTCCGGCCTTGCCTCCACCGCGGCGGACGCCACCGGCAAGAACCTGGTCGTGGTCTCCTCCACGGTCACCTCCGCGGACGTGAACACGAAGTTCCGCGCCTTCACCGTGCCCGTCCTCAATTGGGAACAGGCCTTGCAGGACGACTTCGGCATGACGGCCGCCACCATCGGTTCCGCCGGCACCACCGTCACCCAGACCCAGGTGGCGATCGCCTCCGCGCATCCCATCAGCGCCGGCCTGACCGGAACCCAGACCGTCACCACGGTCGCGGGCGATTTCGCCTGGGGCCAGCCCGGTACCGGGGCCGTGAAGGTCGCCAACCAAGCGGGCGATGCGACCAAGACCTCGGTGTACGCGTATGAAAAGGGCGCGGCCATGGTGGGCCTCACCGCGCCCGCCCGGCGCGTTCAGCTCTTCCTGACGGACGGGACCGGGGGCAGCCTCACGGCCGCCGGCTGGACCCTGTTCGACAATGCCGCGAAGTGGGCCGCGGGCTTCTGAACCCTTCACCTCCGGAGCCCCGGCCCCGGGGTCACCGTCCTCTTCAAAGCCCCGCTCCTGCGGGGCTTTTCTTTTGGATTCCGGCGTTCCTTGGGGCAGGTTGACTTTTTCAGGACCGCCGCCCGGCCTTCCCGGGATCGGAACCCCGGGTTCCGCGCGGCCGTAACATGCCCGTTCCGGCCCGGAAAACGCGGGGTCGCGGCGGCAGGGCCGTTTTCCCCCGGTTCACAGATGTGAAAAGAATTCCGGCGGACATGCCATCTCCGCCATGCCATTCCCCCGGGTCCCGGTACTATGGGATCATGCCCCGCCGGGGGCGTTCCGATCCCAATCGGAACGACGGCGGTGCTTTACGACAACAGGGGTAATCAACATGGTACGATCGTCGCGTTTGCTCATCGGATTGCTTTCGTTCGCAGCGGCGTCCTCGACCGCCTTCTCCCAATCCTCCAACGTCTGGATGAAGCTCTTCGACGGGAAGGATTTCACCGGCTGGCAGGGACGGATCCCGGCCATGTGGAAGGTGGACACCGCAGGCGTCATCGTGGGAACCAATATCGGCGGGCCGGCCATGAACGGCGAGAACACCTTCCTCTTCACGGACAGCACCTTCAGCGATTTCCACCTGAAGCTGGAAGGGCGCATGCCCGGCTCCGGCGGGTACCGGAACAGCGGCATCATGTACCGCAGCACCATAGTCAACAAGACCGGCTACGCCGCCGCCGGGTACCAATATGAAATCTCCGACGGGGGCACGGGAGCCTTCTACCACGAGCGCGGCAGCGAGCTGGGCTTCACCGGCGGATGCAAGGATCCCTCGGGCAACGTTTCCGAGTACAAGAAGATGGAGATCATCGCGGACGGCCCCCATGCCACCCATCTCATGGCCGGCAAAAGCTGCTTCGACTATAAGACCTTCAAGGTGGTGGGCAAGGGCTACATCGGATTGCAGCTCCACGCTCCCGGCGACTTCTCCGTGAATTTCAAGAACATCTTCATCCAGCCGCTGAACGGATCTTTCGCGATTCCGGCGAACAATGCCTGGGATTCCCTGGGCAACAAGCTCAACATCGTGGGCATCGAGATCAAGGCCAAGCGCAAGACGGCCAACCAGTCCCTGGGGCTGCCCGGCTCCCTGATCGGCTTCGATGCGCGGGGACGGGAGATCCCGGCCGCGGCCTTGCGCTGGGATCGCTCCGGACCCATCCTCTTCGATCGGGACCGCGCCCCTGCCAGGTAGGTCCCGCCTCCCGGCCATGGTCCGGACGGGGCGGGATTTTATTTTGTCAGTATGGAAACGAATCGAAACGGATGGAAGACCTGCGCCCGGGGCCATAAATTCCGCGGGGCGGGCCCTTGTCCCGTCTGCTGGAAACGCGCGCATAGGCGCCTGGACGGTAAGCGTGCGGGGGTCAAGGCGAAGGTTGAAAGAGCCGCCAAGGCCTGAGCGGGATCATACCCGCCTCCAGACCGAATAATGCCGGTCCGCCACGTCCTCGTGGAAATGGACCAGATCGCTCAGGGCCCGCCCTTCCTTGGCCAAGGCGAACCCCGGTTCCGCGCGCCCGAGTTCCAGGAACGCTTCATGCTCCTTCAGGGTATGGGTGAAAACCAGAAGCCATCCCCCCGGGCGGATGAGGGCCGCCGCCTTCGCCAACAGGCGCTCCGGCCGGAAGAAGCGCAGGGGCAGGCCCCAAAGCAATAGATGATGCCGGGTGACGAAGGGATAGAACAGGGTCATGACGTCCAGGCCCCGGCCCTCCGCCTTCAGGAAATCCCCGACCTCGTAGGTGACCTGGGAGTTACCCGTCTGCTCCGCATAGGCCAGGGCATAGTCCTTGCGGGAACGGAAATCCGGATAGATACCGTAGCCGTCCACCTCCACGCCCCGCAGAGCGACCTGGCGGCCTGGATCCGTCGGACCCGGCGGTCCCGTCCTTTCAACTCGTTGAGACCGCGCCGGGGCATCGCCCCCATGGCGGAGCCATCGCTCCAATCCGAATACGTAGTGCCAGTCCTGGGAGCCCACGTCCATGGCGGCCAGCCGGTCGGCGCCGTCGGATCCGTCCGCGCCGCTCCCGGCTTCGGCGATGGCCGGGACGGGTAGCCCCTCCGCGGCCTTTTCCAGGATATCGATCAGGTACAGGTTCTTGCGGTACAGGGCCCGGGTGGATGCATTGGCCAGGTCGTCCAGGCGATAGCGGGCCCGCAGGTAAGCCTCCCGCGACACCGCCGCCGCTTCGGCGCCCGCCGCTCCGGGGGCCGTAACATCCTTGTTTCCTCCGCCTTCGTTCCCTCCGCCTTCCGGCCCTTCGGACAGATAGGCGAACAGATCCTCCTTGGGTTCATGCGGCAGGGAGGGGCGGCCCCGCGACCAGCGCAGGGTCTGGCGGATCCAGAACGAGAAGGCGTTGCCGGGGATGCGCGAGAAGGCCAGCATCACCCAGAGACGGTAGGGTATCAGAAGGCCTCATTTCCGGGCCGGATACCCGAGGGCGGGGGCGAGGGCCAAGGGGACGGGAAGGATGGCCCGCTTCCCGCTGCCTTCCAGCCGGCGGCCGGAAAGGGTGTAGCGCAGGGAAGGATCGATCGGATCGGCAAAGGGATAGGCATAAGCATGGATTCCTCGGTTAAAGATAACCGGGGAGAAGCGGATCGTGCCTACGGATCCGGGCCGCTTGCGCCCCTTCAGGTTCAGCTGGATCCGGAAGAGCCCGCCGTTGCCGGTGATGTAGAGGGTCTTGCCGTCCGTTCCGCCGAAGCATTGGTTGGCATTGTTGCCGTTGGGGGTGGGGCTGCCCTTGACCAGGATATGGCCGAGGAAGGGATCCTTCTTGCCCGGGGAATAGAGGTGGACCGCGCCCTGGGTGTAGCCGGAAAGGTAGACGTCCTCCCTTTCATCCATGGTGATGCCGCCCGCGCCGGGGATGTCGGTCACGTAGCCGCGCTTGTTGGCCAGGGAGCCGTCCGCGGCCACGTCGAACTGCCAGGTGGTATGGGCCTCCCGATCGGAGACGTAGAGGATCTTCTTCTCCTCCAGCCATTCCACCCCATCGGGAGCGGCCACGGTGGCATCGGCCTTGACGGTCTTGCCGTCCGCGCTCACGTGGAAGACCGTCTTGCCCGAGGCCAGGTTGGAGACGAACATGGAGCCGTCGGATCCGATGGTGATGTCGTCCAGGGATTTGAAGTCGATGCCGCCCCCGGAAGCGGCGACCGTATCCCGGGATCCGTCCGGCCGGAAACGCACGATGGCGCCGTTGAGGCAGGCGGTGAGCCGGCCCTGGTTGTCGAACTCCAGGCCGTTGGGGGAGTCGCCATGGCCGGAGTAGAACACGGAGGCCTGGCCCTGGGGGTTTACCTTGTAAATGCTGTGGGCGCCCGGCTCGGATACGTAGACATCGCCCTCCGCGTCCGCGGCCACGCCATCGCAGAGGCCCAAGGCCTTTCCGGTTTCGGGATGCTTGATGAGGACGGGCAGGACCTTGGCCCCGGCGGCGGCGATGAAGGCGGGCACATCGCCTTGGGCGTACCCGTAATCCTGGGCGCGCGGGGAGGTCGGCCCCAGCAGCGGGAGCAGAACGGGAAGGACCCGGAACAATAGGGTCCGGAACGGAATGACCGGTAACCGGTAAAAGTCTGACACCAATGGGCGCATGGAAATCTCCTATGCCCCCTCCACCCGGAAGGAGAATATAGCACCGGGGACCGTTCCGGGAGTTTAGTTTTTCGGATACCGGTCCCCTAACTCCGGCCGAGAGGATGGTCCCATGTCGATTCGCACAATCTCCCTTTCCCTTAGCACCATTATTGCCGCGGCTATCCTGATTCCCGCCTCCCTTCTGGCCGCGAGGGCCGCGGCTCAGGGCGCGGGCGATACGAGCTTGGGCTTTTTCATCACCAGCGCCGGCCTGGGAAAGGGCGCCAACCTGGGGGGCCTCGCGGGTGCGGACGCCCAGTGCCAGAAACTGGCCGCGGCCGCGGGAGCGGGAAAGCGCACCTGGCGCGCCTATCTCAGCACCCAGGCGGTGACCGGAACTCCAGCCGTGAACGCCCGGGATCGGATCGGGGCCGGCCCCTGGTACAATGCCAAGGGGGTGCGGGTGGCCATGAGCGTGGAGGATCTGCACAGCGCGGACAACAAGCTCAGCAAGGAGAACTCCCTCACCGAGAAAGGCGAGGTGGTGAAGGGACGGGGGGATTCCCCCAATCAACACGATATGCTGACGGGGTCGAAGGCGGACGGCACCGCCTTTCCCGCGGGGGCGGACATGACCTGCGCGAACTGGACCAGCGAGACCACGGGCAGCGCCATGCTCGGGCACCATGATCGCCAGGGCGTCGTTTCCAATATCGATCCGGCCTCGTGGAACCAGGCCCATGCTTCTGCGGGATGCAGCCAAAGCGCCCTGGTGTCCACGGGCGGGAACGGGTACTTCTACTGCTTCGCCGCGGACGGGGCGACCGCCTTGGAAACGGGGTCCGCCGGTTACCGGCTCGCGGGGTTCACCCTGTCGGGCGCGGCATTCCGGTATGGCGGCGCGGAAGACATTCCCATCTACATCCTGGATGTGCCTGCAGGGCGGAAGGCCGAGGTGGCGGTCTTCAGCCTTACCGGAACGAAATTGGCAGACCTGGCCCCGGGTACTCTCCCGCCCGGCCGGCATGAAATCCGGTGGAAGGGCCTGCATAGGGGGG